>NZ_QLTA01000007.1 GCF_003269065.1 Paracidovorax anthurii | reverse complement strand
GGAGGCATCGAAGGTGTGCTGCAGGTACAGCAGCCCGGCGATCAGACGAGGCGGTGAGGCTGGCCGGCCGCGGTCCGAAGTGAACGACACTGCGAACGTGCGCTCGATCTCGGTCCAGTCGATCAGCGCGGCCAGCTTGACCAGCGGGTGCTTCATGTTGATCTGCTCGTCCAGCCTTGGACGGAACAACTCGGCCGTGTGCGGCTGCGAAGGCTTCGGACCCATCGGACTCCTCGGAGGAATTTGCAAGAAAACAGGGGCTGGCAAAACCATACCTTGCAAATCCTTCTCCCTGCTAGCCGAAGAACTTCGAGACAGATCAACGGCTTACGGGTTGTTCAGGGCGGACTACCTAGTATTTCCCATTACCACATGCATCCACAAACAATCTCTGCGTGGAAGCCGGCCTGGTCAGATAGGCACCCATCAATAAGATGGCGAGCATCACGATGGCAATCATCATTTTGATTGGGAAAATGAAATATCGCCTCATCTAATTCCAAGGGATAGATTCATCGCCAGAGAAACCACTCGACATCACGAGAAATCTTTCCTCAATGGGGTACTTAATGCTTCCCATTGAACGTCAGAAAATACCAAGAAGTCCGCGCCCAATCCAGTGCGGGAGCGCCAGTCGTTGAAACTCTTGTTCTCGACCATAGACAGGTGGGTTCCTGGCAGCTTGTAAGCGCCCTCTGAACTCCAATAGCCCAAGGGTTGATTGCCCGAGAAATCATAGCAATCACGGATATAGAAACCCAAACGCTCCACCTGGATGGAATGCGCAATCTTGCGCCCATTCTGAATAGGAATGACTTGGCGGTCTCAAACCTGAAGTGCAACACCTCGATTGAGATTGATTTTCCGTTTCAGTGAATAGTAGCGCCGTGCTGCTGCGCAATGGCCTGCATGAACTGCTGGAATGCCTGGTAGGGAGAGCGCCAGCCCAGGGTATCGCGAGGGCGGTTGTTCATGAGGTCGGCAATCGAGTCGAGCGCGGCCTGATCGTGGATGCCCAGGTCGGTGCCCTTGGGCAGGAACTGGCGCAGCAGCCCGTTGGTGTTCTCGCAGCTGCCGCGCTGCCATGGGCTGTGCGGATCGCAGAAGTACAAGCGCACGCCCGTAGCCTGCGCGAGTTCGCGATGGCGGGCCATCTCCTTGCCCTGGTCGTAGGTGAGCGTCTGGCGCATGGGCTGGGCCACTTGGTTGAGCTTGGCCGTGAAGGCCGCCACAGCCGATTCTGCGGTGGCATCGGGCATGCGGCACAGCAGCACCAGACGCGTGCTGCGCTCGACCAGTACGACCACGGCGGAGCGGTTGTTGGCGCCCTTAATGAGGTCGCCCTCCCAGTGCCCGGGCATGAGCCGGTCGTCGGGCTCGGGTGGGCGCACGTGGATGCTGACCATGTCGGGGATCTGTCCACGCCGGTCCTGGCCGGCGGAGCTGGGGCGGCGCCCGCTGCGGCCCTGGCGCAGCAAGGCGAGCAACTGCTTCTTCAGTTCTCCGCGGGGGTAGGCGTAGATGGCGTTGTAGATCGTTTCGTGGGACACGCTCTGGCGTGGGTCATCGGGATGCATGCGCTGCAGTGTGCGGGCGATCTGCTGGGGCGACCAGCGCCAGAGCAGAAGATCGCAGACGGTGCGCCAGAGGCGGCCGTGCGGATGCAGCTTGGGGGCAGGACGCGCTGCGTCACGGCGGGCTTGGCAGGCAGCCTGGGCGGACCGCAAGGCATAGCCATCGCGAGGGGTGCTGTTGCGTACTAGCTCATGGCACACGGTGCTGGGGCTGCGCCCGAGCAGGCGAGCGATGGATCGCCCGCTCCATCCTTGCTGGACTAACGAGGCCAGCGTGAGGCGTTCTTCGGGCTGCAAGTGTGTGTATCGCGAAGTCATCTGTGCAAGTTACCTGAGGTTCAGGTGTTGCACTTCAGGTTTGAGACCGCCCACTGAAGGCGAGTCTCAAGACCTCATTTTCAGACCAGAAATCTTCTGGTGTTGTTGCCTAGTCTTGTCGTACTATGCAGGCAGGTAGGTACTGCTCTTAGAATAAATTCCCTGAAGCAGATTCAATATTATTATTAAAACCAAGGAGGAAGTTTTCATGAATTATTTGCCTTAGAAGTGCCTTGTCGGTGACTCCTCTGGATCACAGTGGTGTTTGAAATAAAAAACCTCAAGGATTATTAAAAATGACTTCAAGCAAGAGTATTTTTCTGGTTTTCGGTGTGTTGTTCTCATTCGTTACCCACGGGCAAACCGTTCAATCCAAACAAAATAGCGAAGTTTTAACTCAGCAGATCTCTGGAACTAAAGACGACGCTCTTAAGAAGTCAGGGCTTGACAAATACAAAACCAAAGAGAACCAGCTGGTTCTTGATTCTGTAGATCAACGAGTCGAGGCAGCGAAAAAGAATTTTGGAGACTCTTATGCAGGATCATGGATTGAATATGATGAGAACAATAAGGCACGTCATGTAATCGCTGTTACTGAACAAGTGGATGCTGTAAAAGCCGAAGCCATTTCTCAGAATGGGCTCGCCGCAGTAATTTACGTAAAGTACAGCTACGCAGTGCTAGAACAGAATCAAAAGAAAATTTTCGATTTCTTTCAAGGATTAACTGGTAATGGCGAGCCCCTTGTTTACTCAGTCGGAATTGATGATCAACTTAATAAACTGCTTGTCCGTGGCCGCCAAAGAGATTTGAGTTACATTGAAATCCGGCTGCGAAACGCTGGATTTGATATGAACATGATCAAATTAGAGGTGCAAGAAGGACAAATTCAACTAACAGGTGTGGTTGTCGGCGGTACAAAAATAATGTCATCAAATGTTGCTTCTGGCGGCAAGGCTTTGTGCACCGCCGGATTCAATATAATTATAGACAATATTTATCCTGGGACAATCACGTCTGCCCATTGCTATGCACCGAATACATTGTTGAATCAGGTATATTTCAACTTGGGAGATATGACAATCAGTGGCTCCATCAGGGGTGATCTCATCGGTGACTATTTGGCAGATGGTTGGCCAATCGGCTTGGATGCGATTATCTTTGGGAATACAAATTTTGTACATACTCAGCCTGGAAAAATACTAAGCGGAATTAATACTTATAAAGATGTGAAGCCTGTAGCGGCACTTGTATCAGGCGGAACTGTATGTAGTTACGGAGGCGTAAATGGTTGGAGATGTGGAATACAGCGAGGAGTAAACGTTATGCATACGTATAATGGGAAAACATTTTATTTTGCAGAAGCAACCGTTTGTGGTAGCGCCGGAGACTCAGGAGGCCCTGTTGTCAATGAAAATGACAATGCACTTGGAATTTTTACTGGCGTAGCTAGCACAAATTCTGCGGGTACGTGTGGGGCAGTTTTCGGCGGTGGCCAAACTAATGCTGTTTACCAAACGCTAGCTCCATATCTTGCAGTTTACTCAAATGTGAAAATTCGACTCGAATGATCTTGCCAAACTGGGGAGCTATCTACAGGGAAATCAGCTTGATAATGGAATTGAAATATTTTAGAAAACTACAATAAATTTATTCCCATAACCACAGAGGGCACGCGAATTCCCGGTGGGCCGCGGCAAGGTTCCGCAGGGCGGCCCGGACTTATCGGGCATCCTTATCCCAACCGGCAATGGTCAAGGCTGCGCCCTACTCGGCCTGCAGCAGTGCCGTTTCGCTCTCCGCGGCCTCGCGGGCCAGGCAGTCGCGCGTGCCCGCTTGCAAGAAGGCACCGCATGCGATGCGCCACGCAGATCCTTCTCGCTTAAAAGCTCGCCCGCAGCGGCCAGTGGGACGCAGGATGCCGCCAGGGCCAGGGGGAGAAGCCTTGCGGCCCACCCCGGCCTCAATGCCCCGCCGTCTTCGAGAACAGGTTCACCACCAGCACCCCCGCCAGGATGAGCCCGATGCCCGCCAGCGCCGGCCCGTCGAGCCGCTGGCCGTAGGCCACCCAGCCGATGGCCGAGACCAGCACGATGCCCACGCCGGACCAGATGGCATAGGCGATGCCCGTAGGGATCGCCTGCAGGGTGAGCGAGAGGAAGTAGAACGACACGCCGTAGCCGGCCACGGTGATGAGGCTCGGCACGGGGCGGCTGAAGCCTTCGGAGGCCTTGAGGAACGAGGTCGCGAGGACCTCCGCGCCGATCGCGATGGCGAGGTAGAGGTGGTGGATGCCCATGGCGCCAATTGAACCATCCGGCGCGGCCCCCGGAGGCCGACAACCGGGCGGCGCGGGGGGCGATGCGCGTGGCCGTTTGACGGTGCGCGGGGGCTGTGAGCACACGCGCCGATTGCTACTTTTACGATAGCAAACTATTCAGCATTCACGGCGACATCAGCGCCTTCTGGCGGCAATCCGGGGAACCAGCACCACGCAGGCGAGCGCGGCCACCACGCAGGCCACGCCGGCCCACTGCCAGGGCGAGACGGTCTCGCCCAGCACCAGCATGCCGGCCGCCAGCCCCACGACGGGCACGCCCAGGCTGAAGGGCGCGACGCGGTTGGCCGGGTAGCGCGTGAGCAGGCCCGTCCAGAGGCCGTAGCCGAGGATGGTGGCCGCCCAGCCGAGGTAGGCGATCGAGGCCCAGGCCAGCCCCGGCAGCTCGGCCCAGGCCTGCGCGTGCAGCCACCGCCCCGCGTCCGGGTCGGCGGCGGCCGAGAGCGCCATGAAGGGCAGCACGGGCACGAGGCTGCTCCAGGCCACGAACGAAAGGGGCTGGTAGCCGGGCGATTCCTGCTGCGCCAGGCGCGCGACGATGTTGGAGGCGGCCCAGGACGCGGCGCCGCAGAGCGCGAGCCCCACGCCCAGCAGGGTCACGCCGCCCGCGCCCGCATCCGGCCCCGCGAAGTGCAGGCCGAAGCACGCCAGCCCCGCCGCGGCCAGCGCCAGCCCGATGAGCAGCGGGCGGCCCGGCCGCTCGCGCAGCAGCAGGAAGGCCCAGAACGCTGTGAAGAACACCTGGGTCTGCATGAGCACGCTCGCGAGCGCCGCCGTGAGCCCCACGCGCAGCGCCAGAAAGACCATGCCGAACTGCCCCACGCCCTGGAACAGGCCGTAGAGCACCACCCAGCGCCAGCGCACGGCCGGCGGGCGCAGGAAGAACACGAGCGGCAGGGCCGCGCAGAGGTAGCGCATGGCGCCGAGCTGAAAGGGCGTGAAAGAGCGCAGCCCCCACTTCATGACCACGAAGTTCACGCCCCAGAGCACCACCACCGCGAGCGCGGCCAGCAGGTCGCGCGTTGCCAGGGCGCCCGGCGCCGCCGGGGTGGCCGGCGCGCCGCTCATGGCGCCACGCCCCGCAGGGGCCGGCACGGTGCGGCGGCGCGGGGCATCGGTAGGGCGTGGCACGGGAGCGGGATGGGCAGGGGCGGCATGGGGCGAGGAGAGAGAAAAGGGGGAAGTGCGGGAGGGGGGCGTGCCGGAGGACAGAGGGCGGCGCCGCGGCGCATGGGCAAGACCCGGGCGCGCGGCCGGCATCCGCCCATTATTCAGCAGCCCGGTCCCTTGATGTCCATCAATTCCCAAGGCCATGGAGGTATCGCAGCCGCGGGGGGTGCCGCACAATTCCTCAGAGCGGATTCCACCGCCGCGCTCCGCCCCGTCGTCCTCGCCGGATCACCCACTTACCGTTTCGATTGCCGACACCATGCCCCTGCTGCACCGATTGAGCCTGCTCCACAAGTTCCTGATCCTGGGCATGATCGCGCTGATCATGGCCGCGCTGCCCACCGGGCTGTACGTGAGCGATGCCCTGCAGGAGATCGCCGACGCGCAGCGCGAGAGCACGGGCGCCCCGCCGCTCATCGCCGTGAACCGGGCGGTGCAGCACCTGCAGGTGCACCGGGGCCTCTCGGCCGCCATGCTGGGCGGCGACGAGACGCTGGCCGCACGCCGCCCGGCCGCGCGCGACGCGCTCAACCAGGCGTTCGCCGAGGCCGAGAAAACCTTCGCCGCGGCCCAGGTGCCGCACGGCCCGGCACGCGCCTGGAGCGAGGCGATGCAGTCCTGGCGCACGCTGGAGCAGGCCGTGGCCGGGCGCACGCTGGCGCCGCCGCAAAGCCTTGCGCAGCACACCCAGCTCGTGGCCGCGCTGCTGCAGGTGGGCGAGGAGCTGCTGCACCACTACGGCTTCCAGACCGACCCGGACACCGCCACGCAGGACCTGATCCAGGCAGCGGCGGTCACGGCCCCGCTGCTGGGCGAGAAGCTCGGTCTGCTGCGCGGGCAGGGCGCGGGCTATCTTGCGCGGCATGACCTGCCGCCCGAGGGCAAGGGCGCGCTGCAGGCGCTGCAGCAGCGCGTGAGCGAGCTGGAGGCCGACACCTTCCGCAACTTCGACCGGGCGATGGCGGGCAATGCCCGGCTCGGCCAGGCGCTGGCCGCGCAGGTGCAGGACGTGCGCCAGCGCGTGGCGGCCTCGCGCCAGATGGTGGACCGCAGCCTGCTCTCGGCCACCGAGATCACCACGCCGCCCAAGGACTATTTCGAGCAGCTCACCGGCACGCTGGAGGCGCTCAACCGGCTCAACGCGGCCGCGATGGCCAGCCTGGACGCCGCGCTGCGCGACCGCGTCAGCAACGACCGGCAGGCGCTGGGCATCGCGCTGGGCGGCCTGGCGCTGGCCGCGGTGCTGGCCACCGGGCTGGGCGTGGTGTTCGTGCGCTCCATCACGCGGCCGCTGGCGCAGGCCGTGCAACTCGCGAGCGCCGTGGCGGACGGCGACCTGGGCGGCGAGGACCAGCCCCACGGCACCAACGAGGTGGGCCGACTGATCGCGGCCCAGCAGCAGATGCGCGAGCGCCTGCGACCCGTGGTGGCGCAGGTGCGCGGCGGCGCCGAGGGCGTGGCCACGGCCAGCGCCCAGATCGCCCAGGGCAACATGGACCTCTCGGCCCGCACCGAGAGCCAGGCCAGCGCGCTGGAGGAGACCGCCGCCTCGATGGAGCAGATGACCGCCACCGTGCGCCAGAACGCCGACAACGCGCGCCAGGCCAACCAGCTCGCCATGAATGCCAGCCTCGTCGCGGGCCAGGGCGGCGAGGTGGTGCAGACCATGCAGGGCATCCGCGAGGCCTCGGGCAAGATCGCGGACATCATCGGCGTGATCGATTCCATCGCCTTCCAGACCAACATCCTGGCCCTCAACGCCGCGGTGGAAGCCGCCCGCGCGGGCGAGCAGGGCCGGGGCTTCGCGGTGGTGGCCGGCGAGGTGCGCGCCCTCGCGGGGCGCAGCGCCACCGCCGCCAAGGAGATCAAGACGCTCATCACCAACAGCGTGGAGCGCGTGCAGCAGGGCGGCGAGCTGGCCGACCAGGCGGGCTCGACCATGGCCGAAGTGGTGCAGGCCATCCAGCGCGTGACGGGCATCATGGGCGAGATCAGCGAGGCCAGCCAGGAGCAGAGCCAGGGCGTGGCCCAGGTGGGCGAGGCCGTCACGCAGATGGACCAGGCCACGCAGCAGAACGCGGCGCTGGTCGAGCAGATGGCCGCCGCCGCCAACGGCCTGCGCGCGCAGGCCGACGAGCTGGTGCGCGCGGCCGCGGTCTTCCGCCTGGAGCCGAACGACGGCCACGGGGCAGCGCCCCCGTTGCTCTCCCTTCGATAGCAAACTCATCAGCAGGGATGCCGACATGGAAGCTGTCCGGCATCCATCCGAGCCCTGAGAACGCGCCCTGAAGCTACGCCCCCGGGGCACCGGACGCGGGCAGGCGGATGCGCGCGCGCAGGCCCTGGCCGGGCGCTGATGGACGGGCCGCACCTGCCGCTCTACGACGAGGCCTTCGGCGCCGACCCCGCCCACTGGGTCGCGCTCTCGCCCTACCACCCGCTGGAGGCCGGCACCGCGCCGTTCCAGTTCGTGTGCTCCACGCAGCGCCCGGACCGCCCCTGCCTGCAGGCCGCGCACATGGCCCGGCAGGTGCGCGGCCTGGGCGGCCGCGCCGAGGTGCTGCCCGAGCCGCTGTCGCACGGCGACATCAACGGCACGCTCGGGCAGGACAGCGGCTACACCCGTGCGGTGGAGGACTTCATGGCCTCGCTCGACCCGGCCGTGGCCGCGCTGCTGGGGCGCTGACGGCGGGGAAAGCGCAGGCGGGCCCGGCATGCCCGCCCGCCGCCGCGCCGCCTGACTCGCGGACGCAACAACCGGACCGGCAAGTAACACTCTCACACAATTCGCCGCAATTTTCTGCGCGATGCTGACATCCGGGAGCCCGCCACGCCGCATGGCAGAGGCCCCGCGGCGGGCCTTTCCCCACGGGCCCGCCGCCCCATGGTCCATCCCCTGGAACCCCCCATGATGCCGATCCCCACGGCCTGCGCCGCGCCGCCGTCCCCGGAATCCCCGGAGCCCCCGCTGCCTGCCGGCCTGCCTCCGGACTCCCGGCCCGCCCCCCCCTCCTCCGGCGCCCCCGCCGCCCTCGCGGCCGCCCTGGCCGGCGCCCTCCTGGCCGCCTGCGGCGGAGGCGGCGGCGAAGCCCTGCCGGACGGCACGCCCGTCACCGGGGCCGCCACCGCCGCGGGTCCGGCCACCGACGAAGAGGCCGCGCGCTTCCTGCTGCAGGCGCAGTTCTCGGCCACCGACGAGGAGATCGCCGCGCTGCGCGCCAAGGGCTACGGCGCCTGGCTGGCCGAGCAGTTCGCCCAGCCCGTGGGTACCACCGGCACCGACTGGCTGGCCCAGCGCGGCTACGGCGCGGCCAGCGCCGACGTGCGCTTCCAGAGCGCCTCGTACCCGGCCGACTACATGCTGTGGAACCAGCTCTTCACCGCGCGCGACGCGGTGCGCAAGCGCGTGGCGCTGGCGCTCTCCGAGATCCTGGTCGTCTCCACCAGCGGCATGGACCAGCCCTGGCCCGCGTTCCTCGCCGCCGGCTACTGGGACGTGCTCAACCAGCATGCGTTCGGCAACTTCCGCGCGCTGCTGGAGGCCGTGACGCTCAGCCCCGCCATGGGCGTGTACCTGAACACCCGCGGGAACCAGAAGGAAGACACCCGCACCGGCCGCCAGCCCGACGAGAACTACGCCCGCGAGGTGATGCAGCTCTTCACCATCGGCCTGTACCGCCTGAACGCCGACGGCACCGAGCAGCGCGACGCGAGCGGCAACCGCCTGGAGACCTACGCCGCCACCGACGTGAGCAACCTTGCGCGCGTGTTCACCGGCTACGACTACGACCGCAGCCAGAACCAGTCCACCACGGTGGGCACCAGCACCGTGCCCGGCCCGCAGCAGGCGCGGCTGCCGATGGTGCTCACCGCCAGCCGCCATTCCACGCTGGCCGCCACCTTCCTGGGCACCACCATCGCGGCGGGCACGGCCGGCGACGCGGCGCTGAAGACCGCCCTGGACACGCTCTTCGGCCACCCCAACGTGGGGCCCTTCATCGGCCGGCAGCTCATCCAGCGGCTGGTGACGAGCAACCCCAGCCCCGCCTACGTGGGCCGCGTGGCGGCCGCCTTCGCCGACAACGGCAGCGGCGTGCGCGGCGACCTGCGCGCCGTGGTCGCCGCCGTGCTGCTCGACGTGGAGGCGCGCGGCGCCGCAGGCCTCACGGCCAGCGGCTTCGGGCGGCTGCGCGAGCCCATGGTGCGCTTCGTGCAGTGGGGCCGCACCTTCGGCCTGCGCTCGGCGCAGGGCAGCTGGAAGATCGGCGACCTGAGCGACCCCGCCTCGCGCCTGGGCCAGAGCCCGCTGCGCTCGCCCTCGGTGTTCAACTTCTTCCGCCCCGGCTATGTGCCGCCTTCCACTGCCATGGCCACCGCCGGCCAGGTGGCGCCGGAATTCCAGATCGTCACCGAGACCAGCGTGAGCGGCTACCTGAACTTCATGCAGAACACCCTCCGCAACGGCCTCTACGTGAACGCGCCCGACCTGCCGCAGAGCGCCAGCAACGCGAACAACGGCTTCGACATCACCTGCAGCTACGCCAACCTGCTGCCGCTGGTGGCCGACACCGGCGCGCTGGCGCGCAAGGTGGCGCTGCTGCTGTCGGCGGGGCAGGTGTCCGCCACCACGCAGTCGCGCATCGCGGCCGCGCTGGCGGCCACGCCGGTGGCCGCAACGAGCAGCGCCGCGCAGCTCAACCGCGTCGCCGCCGCCGTGCTGCTGGTCATGGCCAGCCCCGAATACCTCGTGCAGAAGTGACCGCCGCACCCCGCCCCCGGAGCACGACCATGCCCTTCATCGACCCCGCCCGCCACACCCGCCGCGCCTTCCTGCGGCGCTCGGCCCAGCTCGCCGCCACCGGCACCGCGCTGCCCTTCGCCCTCAACCTCGCGGCCCTGGGCGAGGCCGCCGCCTTCGAGGCCAGCGACTACAAGGCGCTGGTGTGCGTCTTCCTCTTCGGCGGCTGCGACTACGCCAACACCGTCGTGGCCTACGACAGCACGCGCTACGCCCAGTACGCCGCCATCCGGGGCGGCGGCGCCGACGGCGCGGCCGGCGGCATCGCGCTCGGGCGCGCCGCGCTGGGCGGCACGCTGCTGCAGCCCAGCGCGCCGCTCGCGGGCGGCCAGCAGTACGCACTGCACCCGGCCATGACCGGCATGGCGGGCCTCTTCAACAGCGGCCGCGCGGCCGTGCAGCTCAACGTGGGGCCGCTGATGGTGCCGCTCACGCGCGCGCAGTACGCCAGCGCCGACCGGCGCAACTACCCGCTGCCGCCCAAGCTCTTCTCGCACAACGACCAGCAATCGGTCTGGCAGTCGCAGGGCGCCGAGGGCTCCACCGTGGGCTGGGGCGGCAACCTGGGCGACCTCGCGCTCTCGTCCAACGCCACCTCGCTCTTCACCTGCATCTCGGCCAGCGGCAACGCCGTCTTCCTCTCGGGCGACCAGGCGCTGCAATACCAGATCAGCCCCAGCGGCGCCGTGCCCATCAACGGCGTGAAGAACAACGTCTATGGCTCCAGCGCCGTGCGCGGCCTGCTCGGCGAGCTGGTGCAGGCGGCCAGCAGCCACGCGCTGGAATCGGAATACGCGCGCGTGACGCAGCGCTCCATCGGCGCGGAGGGGCAGATCTCCGGCGCGCTCGCCAGCACCAGCCTGTCCACGGCCTTCCCCACCGGCAACTCGCTGGCCGACCAGCTCAAGGTGGTGGCGCGGCTGATCGCCGCGCGCGGCGCGCTGGGCACGAGGCGGCAGGTGTTCTTCGTGTCGCTGGGCGGGTTCGACCTGCACGACAACCTCATCGCCACCCAGGCCGTGCTGCTCGACCGCGTGAGCAGCGCCATGGCGGCGTTCCACGCCGCCACGGTGGAGCTGGGCGTGGCCGACAAGGTCACGGCCTTCACCGCCTCGGACTTCGGCCGCACGCTCACCTCCAACGGCGACGGCTCCGACCACGGCTGGGGCAACCACCACTTCGTCGTGGGCGGCGCGGTGCGCGGCGCCGCGTTCTACGGCGCGCCGCCGCCCATCAGCGTGGGCAACGGCAGCGGCAGCGAGGACCAGTGGCACGTGGGCCAGGGCCGGCTGCTGCCCGGCACCGCCGTGGACCAGTACGCCGCCACCCTGGCGCGCTGGTTCGGCGTGGCGAACACCGAGCTGACCGGCGTGCTGCCCCGGATCGGCAATTTCGGCGGATCGGCCTACCCGATCGACCTGGGCTTCATGGGCTGATTGCTACTCTTTAAATAGCAAACTATCGAGCAAAACCGGCGACATGGAGGCCCCCAGGCCCTGAAACCACTTTCAGGGCGTGTTCAGGCTCTCAGGCACGGCCCCGGGCCAGGTAGGGCGCCAGGTAGCGGCCCGTGTGGCTGGCGGGATTCGCGGCCACCTCCTCGGGCGTGCCCTCGGCCACCACCGTGCCGCCGCCGGCCCCGCCCTCGGGGCCCATGTCGATGAGCCAGTCGGCCGTCTTGATGACGTCGAGGTTGTGCTCGATGACGATGATGGTGTTGCCCGCGTCGCGCAGCTGGTGCAGCACGCGCAGCAGCAGATCGATGTCGGCGAAGTGCAGGCCCGTGGTGGGTTCGTCCAGGATGTAGAGCGTGCGGCCGGTGTCGCGCCGGGAAAGCTCCTGCGCGAGCTTCACGCGCTGCGCCTCGCCGCCCGAGAGCGTGGTCGCGCTCTGGCCCAGGCGCAGGTACGACAGGCCCACGTCCAGCAGCGTCTGCAGCTTGCGCGCGATGGCCGGCACGTCCTGGAAGAAGGCGTACGCGTCCTCCACCGTGAGGTCGAGCACCTGGGCGATGTTGCGGCCCTTCCACTGCACCTCCAGCGTCTCGCGGTTGTAGCGCTGGCCGTGGCACACGTCGCAGGGCACGTACACGTCGGGCAGGAAGTGCATCTCCACCTTCACCACGCCGTCGCCCTGGCAGGCCTCGCAGCGCCCGCCGGCCACGTTGAAGGAAAAGCGCCCGGGGCCGTAGCCGCGCTCTTTCGCGGTGTTCGTCTCGGCCATCAGCTCGCGGATGGGCGTGAACAGGCCCGTGTACGTGGCCGGGTTGCTGCGCGGCGTGCGGCCGATGGGGCTCTGATCGACGTTGATGACCTTGTCGAAGTACTCGATGCCCTCGATGGCATCGTGCGGCGCGGGCTCCTCGTGCGCGCGGTAGAGCTGGCGCGCCACGGCGGCATGCAGCGTGTCGTTGACCAGCGTGCTCTTGCCCGAGCCCGACACGCCCGTCACGCAGGTGAAGAGCCCCACGGGAAACTCCACGCCCACACCCTTCAGGTTGTGGCCCGTGGCGCCGATCACGCGCAGGGCCTGCAGCGCGCCCTGGGTGGCGCGGTGCCCGGCGATGCGCTCGGCCCGGCGGCGGCTGGCGTCGGACTCCGGAAAGCGCGGCTTGCCCTTCCTCGCCGGCGCGGGCTCGGCCGCCGCCTCCACCACCGGCAGCCAGGGCGTGCGCCGCGCGGGCACGGGAATGGTCCGGGCGCCGCAGAGGTACTGGCCGGTGAGCGACGCCGCGTTGGCGCACAGCTCGGCGTGCGTGCCCTGCGCCATCACGCGCCCGCCGTGCACGCCCGCGCCCGGGCCCATGTCCACGCAGTGGTCTGCCGCGCGGATCATGTCCTCGTCGTGCTCCACCACGATCACGCTGTTGCCGAGGTCGCGCAGGTGCCGCAGCGTGGCGATCAGGCGGTCGTTGTCGCGCTGGTGCAGGCCGATGCTGGGCTCGTCGAGCACGTACATCACGCCCGTGAGGCCCGAGCCGATCTGGCTGGCCAGGCGGATGCGCTGCGCCTCGCCGCCCGAGAGCGTCTCGGCGCTGCGGTCCAGGCTCAGGTAGTTGAGCCCCACGTCGTTCAGGAACGTGAGCCGCGCGGTGATCTCGCGCACCACCTTGTCGGCGATGCCGGCCTTGGCGCCCGAGAGGCGCAGCGCGCCGAACCACGCATGCGCGTCGGCCAGCGTGGCGCGGCTCACCTCGTAGATGGCGCGGGCCTGCTCGCCCTCGCCCACCTTCACGTGGCGCGCCTCGCGGCGCAGGCGCGTGCCGTGGCATTCCGGGCAGGGCTGGGTGCTGCGCAGGCGCGCGAGATCCTCGCGCACCACGGCCGAATCGGTCTCGCGCCAGCGCCGCGCCATATTGGGCAGGATGCCCTCGAACGGATGCTGCTTGACCACCGCCTTGCCCTTGCTGGCGCCGCTGTCGAGGATGTAGCTGAAGGCGATCTCTTCCTCGCCCGAGCCGTACAGCACCGCGTGGCGCACCCGCTCGGGCAGCGACTCGAAGGGCGCCTCCACGTCGAAGCCGTAGTGCCGGCCCAGACTCTCCAGCATGGCGAAGTAATAGCCGTTGCGCCGGTCCCAGCCCTTGATGGCGCCGCTCGCGAGGCTCAGGGACGGGAAGGCCACCACGCGCGCCGCGTCGAACACCTCCTGCTGGCCCAGGCCGTCGCAGGCCGGGCAGGCCCCCATGGGCGCGTTGAACGAGAAAAGGCGCGGCTCCAGCTCGGGCAGCGAATAGCTGCACACGGGGCAGGCGAAGCGGCTGGAAAACAGGTGCTCGCGGCCCGAGTCCATCTCCAGCACCAGCACGCGGCCGTTGGCGTCGCCCGCCTGCTGGCCGATGCGCAGCGCCGCCTCGATGCTCTCGGCGAGGCGCTGCCTCAGGCCCGCCGCCGGGCCGCTCCCGACACTGGCTTGCGGCGCGGCCTCCGGGGCGCTCTTGGCGTCGGGGCGCACCTTGAGGCGGTCGATCACCACGTCGATGTCGTGCTTCTCGGTCTTCTTGAGCGGCGGCAGGTTCTCGTGCTCCAGGATCGCGCCGTCCACGCGAAAGCGCACGTAGCCCAGCGCCTGCATCTGCGCGAACAGCTCGGCGAACTCGCCCTTGCGGTCGCGCGCCACCGGGGCCAGCACCATCAGGCGCGTGTCCTCGGGCAGCGCCAGCACGGCGTCCACCATCTGGCTCACCGTCTGCGCCGCGAGCGGCAGGCCGTGGTCGGGGCAATAGGGCGTGCCGGCGCGCGCATAGAGCAGGCGCAGGTAGTCGTGGATCTCGGTCACCGTGCCCACGGTGGAGCGCGGGTTGTGGCTCGTGGCCTTCTGCTCGATGCTGATGGCCGGCGACAGGCCCTCGATCAGATCGACGTCGGGCTTGTCCAGCCGCCCGAGGAACTGCCGCGCATAGGCCGAGAGGCTCTCCACGTAGCGCCGCTGGCCCTCGGCATAGAGCGTGTCGAACGCGAGGCTCGACTTGCCCGAGCCCGACAGCCCGGTGATCACCACCAGCCGGTTGCGCGGGATGTCGAGGTCGATGTTCTGGAGGTTGTGGGTGCGCGCGCCGCGGATGCTGATGCGCGCCTCGCGCAGGGCGTGCGCCAGGTAGGCCCCGTCTCCATCGGGGCGCGAATCATCGGGGGCTGTGGGCTCGGTCACGGGAATCGGCTCCGGGCGGGGAAACCCACCATGATAGGCGAGCGGCCCTTTCGCCGCAGCGGCGCGGCCGGGAAGGCGGCCCGGGGCCGATGGGCGAGAATCGCCCTTCCCGTCCTGTCCCATCGCTCGCACTCCCTTGCCCACTGCCGTGCCGGAAACCTCGCCGCCCTCGCCACCGTCCAGCGGCCCCCACCCCGCCACCACCATGACTCCGCTGGAGCGCCGCTCCAGCCTGGCGCTGGCGCTCATCTTCGCCCTGCGCATGCTGGGGCTCTTCCTGGTGCTGCCGGTGTTCGCGCTGGAGGCGCGCAAGTACCCCGGGGGCGACGACCCGGCCCTGGTGGGGCTGGCGATGGGCATCTACGGACTCACCCAGGCCGTGCTGCAGCTGCCGCTGGGCATGGCCTCCGACCGCTTCGGGCGCAAGCGCGTCATCGTGCTGGGGCTGCTCGTGTTCGCGGCCGGCAGCCTGCTGGCGGCGTTGGCCGACTCGCTCACGGGGCTGCTCGCGGGCCGGGCGCTGCAGGGCGCGGGGGCCGTCTCCGCCGCCGTCACCGCACTGCTGGCCGACCAGACGCGCGACGGCGTGCGCACCAAGGCCATGGCCCTCGTGGGCGGCAGCATCGGGCTCATGTTCGCCGTGGCGCTCGTGGCCGGCCCGCCGCTGGCGGCGCGCTTCGGCCTGCCCGGCATCTTCGGCCTCACCGGCCTGCTGGCGCTGGCCGGCATCGCCGTGGTGCTCTGGGTGGTGCCACCCGAGCCCGCGCGCCATGCCGACGCGCCGCGCGGGCGCCTCGCCGACGTGTGGCGCCACGCCGACCTGCTGCGCCTGAACCTGGGCGTGTTCGTGCTGCACACCGTGCAGCTCTCGATGTGGGTGGCCGTGCCCGCCCTGCTCGTGCAGGCCGGCCTGCCCAAGAGCGACCACTGGCACCTCTACCTGCCGGCCGTGGTGCTGTCCTTCGCCGCCATGGGCGGGCTGTTCGCGCTGGAGCGCGCCGGGCGGCTGCGCGGCGCGCTGCTGGGCGCGATCGGCCTCGTGCTGCTGGTGCAGGCGGGGCTGGGCGCCCTCGCCGCGGCCGGCACGCCGCCGGGCCTGTGGGCCCTGGGCGGGCTGCTGTTCCTCTTTTTCTGCGGCTTCAACGCGCTGGAGGCCAGCCAGCCCAGCCTCGTCTCGCGCACCGCGCCGCCGGCCGTGCGCGGCGCGGCCCTGGGCGCCTACAACACCCTGCAGTCGCTGGGCCTGTTCGCGGGCGGCGCGCTGGGCGGCGCGCTGGTGCGCTGGGGCGGCGCGCCCAGCCTCTTCGCGGTCACGGCGCTGCTGTGCCTTGCGTGGCTGGCCGCGGCCTGGGGCATGCGGCCCGTGGCGCGGCAGGGCACGCGCGCCCGGTAGCCGCCGCGGTATTCACGGCCTCGGCGGCGGAGAGGTGTCCACCGGGGCGGCGGGCGCCTCGGGCAGGTGCGCGGCGCTCAGCATGGCGGCCGCCAGCGTTTCATAAAGTGGCCGCGCCACCATGCGCGACACCAGGCTCGCGAGCATGGCCGAGGCCATGAGGCTCAGCACCAGCGCGTGCCCGTCCACCATCTCCATCACGATGATGAAGGCCGTGAGCGGCGCCTGCGTCACCGCCGCCAGAAACGCGGCCATGCCCATCGCGATCAGGGCCGGAGCGATGTCGCCGCCCGCCAACAGCGCCACGTTGTGCCCCACGCCCGCGCCAATCGAGAGCGAGGGCGCGAAGATGCCGCCCGGCACGCCCACCCAGGCCGAGAGCCACGTGGCGATGAACTTCAGCGTCACGTAGAAGGCCGGCACGTCGGCCTGGCCCGCCAGCATGTGCTTGACCGCCTCCGACCCCGCGCCGAAGGTGGCGCCGCCCGTCACGAGGCCGATCACCGCCACCGCCAGCCCGCCCGCCGCCGCGAAGCGGACGGGCCAGCGCGCGCGCCAGCGGTTGAAGCGGTCGGGCGCCCCCGTGAGCGAGATCGCCATGAGCTTGGCGAACAGGCCGCCGAGCACGCCGCAGGCCAGCGCCACGCCCAAACCCGGCAGCAGCGCGTCCCAGCCCAAGCGCGGCACCTGGATGCGGCCGAAGTAGCTGAGATTGCCGAACACCGACACCCCCATGAGCCCCGACAGCACGATGGCCGCGATGATGAGGCCGCTGCTGCGCGATTCGAGCTTGCGCGACAGCTCCTCGATGGCGAACACCACCCCCGCCAGCGGCGCATTGAAGGCCGCCGCGATGCCCGCCGCCCCGCCCGCCACCAGCAGCGCATGGGCCGTGATGCCCGAGCGCGGGCCGAACCAGCGCCGCGCATGGTGCATCACCCCCGCCGCCACCTGCACCGACGGCCCCTCGCGGCCGGTGGACAGCCCGGCGAGAAAGGCCATGCCGGTCAGCACGATCTTGGCGAGCGAGAGCCGCAGCGACACGAAGCGGCCGCGCTGCGGCGTGGTCAGGCCCGGCTCCAGCGCGGCGACCACCTGCGGAATGCCCGAGCCCGCGGCGCTGGGCGCCCAGCGCCGGGTGGCCCACACCACGGCCGCCGTGATGGCGGGCGTCCACACCAGCACGGCCCAGCCGCCCTGCCAGTGATAGACCTTCTGGAAGACCTCGAACGCCCACTCGGCCACCAGCGTGAACGCCACCACGCACAGGCCCGCCGCCACCGCGTAGGCCAGCACGATGCTGCGCTCCATCCAGCGGCGGCCGTCGCGCAGCTCCGAGCGGAGGTTGTCCAGGAAATCGGGTTCTCTTTGCATGGGCGGGCAGGCGGAAGATCCGCGGAGGATGGCGGCGGGCCATTGTTCCACGCCGCGCCCGCGGGCATGGCCGCCGGAGCGCGCACGGCCCGGGCGGCTTGGGGCACAATCCCCGCTCTCCCACGCGGCCCCCGGCGCCGCGCAGGCCGTAGTGCCTCTTCACCACCATTCTCTACAGGCCCCTCACCGCCATGGCATCCGTCAACAAAGTCATCATCGTCGGCAACCTCGGGCGCGACCCCGAGATGCGCACCTTCCCGAGCGGCGACCAGGTCGCCAACGTCACCATCGCCACCACCGACCGCTGGCGCGACAAGAACAGCGGCGAGAACAAGGAAGCCACCGAGTGGCACCGCGTGGTGTTCAACGGCCGCCTGGCCGAGATCGTGGGCCAGTACCTGCGCAAGGGCTCGCAGGTCTATGTGGAAGGCAGCCTGCGCACCCGCAAGTGGACGGACCAGACCGGCCAGGAAAAGTACACCACCGAAATCCGCGCCGACACCATGCAAATGCTGGGCAGCCGCCAGGGCATGGGCGGCCCGGGTGGCGGCCAGGGCGGCTACGAGGACAGCGGCTACGGCAGCAACGACGGCGGCTACGACAGCGCCCCCGCGCGCCGCCCGGCTCCGCCCCCCGCCGCCGCGGCGCCCCGGCCGGCCCCGCGCCCGGCCCCCGCACCGGCACCCGTGGCCCAGCCGCCGCGCGCGGCCTCGGGCTTCGACGACATGGACGACGACATCCCGTTCTGAGTCGGGCCAATAGACTTTTTAGGGGCAGGGGCCCGCGTCCAGAAACGACGCGGTGCTTCTCGGCCTGCGCAGGCCGTCAGTCCGTGGTGCCTGCGGCGTCCCAGCGCACCAGCCCCGCCACCAGCGCCACGGCCACCAGCGGTCCCATCGCCGGATGCAGCAGGCCGCCGATCACGGGCACCACGAACACCAGCCAGCGCAGCCCCCGGCTGTAGAAGCCGCCCGCCTTGCGCAGGTGGTCCTGCCCGGCAGGCGTCCAGCGCAGCCGCGCGGGCGAGCCGACCGGCATGCCGGCCACGAAGCCCGCATGGTGGTAGTGGCGCACGGCCATCACGAGCGCGGTGAGTGACGCGCACAGCAAGGTCAGCAGCGCCACTTCCAGCAGGACCCCTGGCGCGCCGGCGGCACCCCGCGCATCCGCCCCGCCCTGGAGCAAGGCGCGCAGCGAGGGCGCGGCAATGCCGACCGCGCCCATCAGGCCCAGCATCGCCGTGGACGCCGCCATGGTGGCCGACATGAGGGCGTTGCGCAGCGTCTGCACGGCCAGTATCTCCGAGCCGGGCTGGGCCGACACGGCATCCAGCCAATCGGTGCGCAGGCGGGCATGGGCCCCGCGGGCGCGCGTTCCGGGATGGCGCCGGGACACCGCGGCGGACCAGGCCTCGTAGGCCAGGGGCACGGCCAGCGTTGCCACGGCGCCCATCCAGGCAGGGACACCGGATGCGAGGACATCGTGCGGCAGCATGGGCACCTCCGGCGTGTCAGCGGCGCGGCCGCAGGCGCTCCAGCCCCTCGAACAGCGCCATGCCCGCCACCATGGCCGCCACGAACACCAGCGCACCGCGCTCGCCCATGCCCAGCGCCACCAACGCGGGGCCGGGGCAAAAGCCCGCCAGCCCCCAGCCGATGCCGAAGAGCAGAGCGCCGCCCAGCAGCCGCGCATCCACGCCGCGCGCGGCCGGCAGGTGCAGGGGCGTGCCGCGCAGCGTGCGCGCCCGCCGCCGCGCCACCGCGAAGGCCACGAGGCCCACGCCCACAGCCCCGCCCATCACGAAGGCGAGCGAGGGGTCCCAGGGGCCCGCGACGTCGAGAAACCCGAGCACCTTGGCCGGATCGGCCATGCCCGAGACGATCAGCCCCAGGCCGAAAAGCAGGCCCACGCCCAGGGCCACGAAAACGTTCCACATCATCCGGTCCTTTCCAGGGTGCAAATCTGCGGCGCGCTCAGGCGTGCCCCGCCATCACATGGCGCAGCACGTACACCGTGGCCATGCCGGCAAGCATGAACACCAGCGTGGCCGCAAGCGACCGGCCCGACAGGCGCGAGAGCCCGCACACCCCGTGGCCGCTGGTGCAGCCCGAGCCCACCCTCGTGCCCACCCCCACGAGCAGGCCCGCGGCCACCAGCCAGCCCGTGCCCGCCCCGATGCGCGGCAGCGGCACGGGGGCGAACAGGGCATAGAGCCAGGGCGACGCCACCAGCCCGATCACGAATGCAGCGCGCCAGCCCACGTCGCCGCGCGCCGGGCGCAGCAGGCCGCCCAGCACGCCGCTGATGCCGGCGATGCGGCCCGACAGCAGCATGAAGGCCCCGGCCGCAAGGCCGATGAGCACCCCGCCCGCGAGCGCCGCGCCGGGGGTGAAGGATGGCCAGTCGATGGCGGGCATGGGATCACTCCTTGGGGCAGTAGAGGCGGTAGAGCACCGCCAGGATGTCGAGCAGCGCGGGATCGGCCACGCGGTAATGGATGTTCTTGCCCTCGCGCCGCGTGGCCACCACGCCCTGGTTGCGCAGCACGCCGAGCTGCTGCGACAGGGTGGGCTGGCGGATGTCGAGGCGCGCCTCCAGGTCGCTCACGCACATCTCGCCCTGGGAGAGCTGGCACAGCAGCAGCAGCCGGTCTTCGTTGGCCAGCACCTTGAGCGCCGCCACGGCCTGCGAGGCCGCCTGGCGCAGCGCCTGGGGATCGAGGGAAGCCTGCGGGTCGGAGGGAGGAGAGGTCATGGCCGGGATTCGCGGGGTGCGTCGTTTGACATCAATATATCGAAAGACATAATATTCATCAACATACTGAAAACCCGGAGATCGCCATGCCCTCCCGCCTGCTCCCTGCCTCCCGCGGCCCCGCCACCACCGTACAGCCCTTCTTCGACGCGGCCACCGGCACCGTCTCGTACGTGGTGTGGGACCACGCCACGCGCCATGCCGCCGTGATCGACCCGGTGCTGGACTACGACCCCAAGGCCGGCCGCACGCACACCGCCTCGGCCGACCGGCTGCTCGCCTACGTGCGCGGCGAGGGCCTGGCGGTGCAGTGGATCCTGGAGACGCACGCCCACGCCGACCACCTCTCGGGCGCGCGCCACGTCCAGGCGGCCGCGGGCGGCCAGGTGGCGATCGGCGCGGCCATCCGCACGGTGCAGCACACCTTCGGCCCGCTGTTCGGCATGGAAGGGCTCGCGCAGGACGGCGGCCAGTTCGACCACCTTTTCGAGGACGGCGAGGTGTTCCGCATCGGCGCCACCGAGGCCCGGGCGATCGGCGTGCCCGGCCACACGCCGGCCGACATGGCCTATCTGATCGACGGCGCGGTGTTCGTGGGCGACACGCTGTTCCTGCCCGACGTGGGCACGGCGCGCGCGGACTTTCCCGGCGGCGACGCGGCCGCGCTGTACCGCTCCATCCAGCGGCTGCTGGCCCTGCCGGGCGACACGCGCATGTTCGTCTGCCACGACTACCCTCCCGAGGGCCGGGAACCCCGCTGGGAAACCACGGTGCAGGCGCAGCGCCGGCACAACCTGCACGTGGGCAACGAGGCCAGCGAGGCCGACTTCGTGGCGCTGCGCCGCGCGCGCGACGCCACCCTGGAAGCCCCCACGCTGCTGCTGCCGTCCATCCAGGTGAACGTGCGCGGCGGGCATCTGCCGCCCGCCGAGGCGAACGGCATCGCCTACCTGCGCATTCCGCTCAACGTGTTCGGACAGGCGCCGCGCTGATACGGGTTTGCCATCCAAGAGAGAACAAACCAAGGCGCGCAGCGGCAGACAGTGCAGCAGCACGGCAAAGCGAAGCAGCGATCTTTTTGATGGCGAAACCGTATGGGCCATGGAACGGTTCCTACCCGCATGCGGGCCCCCGGCCCACCGCCGGCTCCGGCGCCCCGCGCGAAGCTGGAGGCATCGCGGCGGCACTGCCGCCATTCCACGGCACGGCCCAGGAAGGAGCCTCCCATGCGCACGCCCCATGCCACCGACCCCGATACCGACCCCGGCATCGACCCCTCGGACGACCCGCTCGCCGGGCTGACCCGGGGCGATGACATCAACGACCGGCTGAACGCGGAGCACGACGTCTCCGACGGCCTCGACGAGATATCCGCCCGGCCCTTCGACGATCCGCGCGAGGGCGGGCCGCTCAACTTCGACGACGGCACCGACATGGGCCACCCGCGCGGCAAGACCGGGCGCACGGGCGGCACCTGGGCCGTGGAAGGCGGCGATAGCGGCGACCTGGACCCGCCCGCCGAGGTGCTCTCGGACCGCAACGGCCCCAGCGATCCCGACGCGCGGCGCGGCGGCTGAGGCCGCAGAGGCCGCCCGGGGGCGAACCCCGTCACTTCATGTAGGAACGCACGGCCGACATCGCGGCCTGCAGGTCGCGCTCGCGCTGCGCCGGATCGGCCTCCGGGTCCGCGAGATGGTGGCGCAGCTGGCCTTCGAGCACGGCCGCCATGAGCCCGTTCACCGCGCCCCGCACCGCCGCGATCTGCTGCAGCACCTCGGCGCAGCCTTGCTCTTCCTCCAGGGCGCGCTCCAGCGCCTGGGACTGCCCCTGGATGCGGCGGATGCGCTTGAGCAGCGCGGATTTGTCGTGGACGGTGTGGGCCATGCGCCGATTCTACGAACCCTCATGGATCGATAACCATACTGGAGTAGAGTATGCCACCATGCAATCTTCACTCCATTCCGCCCAGACGCCAGCCCACGGCTGGCACCACGACCACGTTTTCTCGCAGGGCAATCCGCTGGCCGAGCGCGGCGCCCGCTGGGCGATCGGGCTGACGGTATCCACCATGGCCGTGGAGATCGCGGGCGGCTGGTGGTTCAACTCCATGGCGCTGCTGGCCGATGGCTGGCACATGAGTTCGCACGCGCTGGCGCTGGGCCTCTCCGCCCTCGCCTATGCGGCGGCGCGGCGGCTGCAGCGCGACCAGCGCTTCGCCTTCGGCACCTGGAAGATCGAGATCCTGGGCGGCTACAGCAGTGCCATCCTGCTGCTGGGCATTGCATTGCTCATGGCCTTCCAGTCCGTGGCGCGCCTGATGGAGCCCTCGCCCATCGCCTACGACCAGGCCATCGCGCTGGCGGCATTCGGGCTGCTGGTGAACCTCGCCTGCGCATGGCTGCTGCGGCATGGACACGGACACGGACACGGGCATGGGCACTCCCACGACCACGACCATGGCCATCCCCACGAACACCACGGCGCGCGGCACGCCGACCTGAACCTGCGCTCGGCCTACCTGCACGTGGTGGCGGATGCCGCCACCTCGGTGCTGGCCATCGTCGCGCTGTGCGGCGGCAAGCTGTGGAACGCCGCCTGGCTCGATCCGCTCATGGGCATCGCGGGCTCGGTGCTCGTGGGGATCTGGGCGCTGGGCCTGATGCGCGACACCGCCCGCGTGCTGCTGGACGCGGAGATGGATGCGCCGGTGGCGCAGGAAATCCGCGAGGCCGTGGCCAGCAGCCCGGTGCCCGCATCGCTGTGCGACCTGCACGTGTGGCGCGTGGGCGCCGACCGCTACGCCTGCATCGTCTCGCTGGCCACCACCGGCGAGATGGAGCCCGACGACCTCAAGCGCAGGCTGCGCGTGCACGAGGAGCTGGCGCACATCTCGGTGGAGGTGAACCGCGTGAGGCCAGCCCCCGCGGCCGCGTGACGGGGGTCAGTGCACCACCATCCGCGTGAAGGGCCACACGTAGGCCTGCAGCGTGACGTACAGGCCCACGAGGCAGGCCAGCGCGATGGAGTGGAAGAACACGTAGCGCAGGATCTCGCCTTCCTTGTTGAACCAGCGCGTGGCCGTGGACGCCACCACGATGGACTGCGCATCGATCATCTTGCCCATCACGCCGCCCGAGCTGTTGGCCGCGCCCATGAGGTTGGGCGACAGGCCCAGCTGCTCGGCCGCCACCTTCTGCATGCCGCCGAAGAGCACATTGGATGCCGTGTCGGAGCCCGTGAGCGCCACGCCCAGCCAGCCCATGAGCGTGCCGAAGAACGGATACAGCACGCCCGTGTTGGCGAACGCGAGGCCCAGCGTGGTGTCGGTGCCCGAATAGCGCGTGAGCGTGCCCAGCGCGAGCATCAGCACGATGGTGAGCAGCGAGAAGCGCACCAGCCACAGCGTGCGGAAGAAGGTGCCCACGATCGCCACCGGGTTGTATTTCATGAAGATCGCGCTCACCACGGCCGACAGCAGGATGGCCGTGCCGGTGGCCGAGAGCAGGTTCAGCGTGTACACCGCGCCCTCCTTGGTGGGCGTGGGCACCACGGGCGGCACCTTCTCGATCAGGTTGTGCAGGCCCGCCATCGGGAACGCGGGCGCGAACAGGCTGTTGAGCCAGGCCTTCACGGGCGGCAGGCCCCAGATGAAGACGAACACCGAAAGAATCACCCAGGGCGTCCAGGCGCGCACGAGTTCGGCCCGCGTGTGCCGCGCCAGCGGCTGCGGCGGCTTGGCCTCGGCGGCGCTGGGGTCGTGGCCGCGCAGCGAGGGCGAGGTCCACACCGTGCGCGGCCGCCACACTCGCAGGAAGCCCACGAGGCAGGCCATGGAGACGATGGCCGCGATGATGTCCACCAGCTCCGGCCCGATGAAGTTGGACACCAGGAACTGCGGCACGGCGAACGACACGCCCGTGACCAGGATCGCGGGCCAGATCTCCCACATGCCCTTACGCCCCGCGAAGGCCCAGATCAGCCAGAACGGCACCAGCAGCGAGAAAAACGGCAGTTGGCGGCCCACCATGGCCGTCACCTCCATCACGTCGTAGCCGTGCACCTTGGCCAGCGTGATGATGGGCGTGCCCAGCGCCCCGAAGGCCACCGGTGCCGTGTTCGCGATGAGCGAGAGCCCCGACGCCGCGAGCGGCGAGAAGCCCAGCCCGATGAGGATCGCCGCCGTCACCGCCACCGGCGTGCCGAAGCCCGCCGCGCCCTCGAAGAACGCGCCGAAGCAGAAGGCGATCAGCAAGAGCTGGATGCGCCGGTCCTCGGTGATGCCCGAGAGCGAATCCTGCAGCACCTTGAAGCTGCCGTTCTGCTCGGTGAGCTGGTGCAGGAAGATGATGTTGAGCACGATCCAGCCGATCGGCAGCAGGCCGGTGAAGCCGCCCAGCAAAGCCGCCCGGCCCGCCATGTCCACCGGCATGCCGTAGGCGAAGACCGCCACGAGCAGCGCGGCGACGAGCCCCATGCCCGCGGCGATGTGCGCCTTGATGTGGAAGAAGCCGAGGGCCGCGAGCATGACCACCACCGGGACCGCCGCGAGGGCGGTCGAGAGGACCATGTTGCCGAGAGGGTCGTAGATTTGCTGCCAGGCCATGCGCTTGTCTCCGTTGGGTGGTGTGTTTTTCCGGGCGCGCCGCCGGGGCGCATCGACATCGCCCGGCACAGCGGCAGAACACTGTAGGAGCGTCTCCCCGTATTCCGCCGTGAAAAACATGATCGCCGGAGTTGAGACTTTTTCAAAGCGCGGCGCCGCCGCAGGCCCCGGCATGCGGGGCCCGCCCTGGTGAAAACCCTCTGGGGCGCGTGGGCGGACTTATGGCTGGGGGTCGGCGGCCGTGATCACGCCGCCGCCCAGGCAGACCTCGCCGTCGTAGAGCACGGCGCTCTGGCCCGGCGTGACGGCCCACTGCGCCTCGGGGAAAGCGAGCGCGAAGTCCGCCCCTTGCGCACTCGCGACGGTGCAGGCCGCGTCCTGCTGGCGGTAGCGCGTCTTGGCGGCGCAGGCGCCCGGGGCCGGCGGATGGCCGGCCACCCAGCTCGCGTCGGCGGCCTGCAGCGCATGCGACTGCAGCCACGGATGGCCGTGGCCCTGCACCACGCGCAGCACGTTCTTCTCGACCTCCTTGCGGGCCACGAACCACGGCGCGTGCTCGCCGCCGCCGCGCTGCGCACCCTTGTCCTTCACGCCACCGATACCCAGGCCCTGGCGCTGGCCCAGGGTATAGAACGAAAGGCCCACGTGCTGGCCCAGCTTGCGCCCGCGCTCGTCCAGGATGGGCCCGGGCGCGTGGCGGATGTAGCGGTTGAGGAACTCGCGGAACGGCCGCTCGCCGATGAAGCAGATGCCGGTCGAATCCTTCTTCTTCGCGTTGGGCAGGCCGATCTCCTCGGCGATGCGACGCACCTCGGTCTTGTGCAGCTCGCCCACGGGAAACAGCGTGCGCGCGAGCTGCGCCTGGTTGAGCCGGTGCAGGAAATAGCTCTGGTCCTTGGAGGGGTCGAGCCCCTTGAGCAGCTCGTGCAGGCCGGTGGCGGGGTTGTGGCGCACGCGCGCGTAGTGGCCGGTGGCGATCTTCTCGGCGCCCACGCGCATGGCGTGGTCGAGGAAGGCCTTGAACTTGATCTCGGCGTTGCACAGCACGTCGGGGTTGGGCGTGCGGCCGGCCTCGTATTCGCGCAGGAACTCGGCGAACACGCGGTCCTTGTACTCGGCGGCGAAGTTGACGTGCTCGATCTCGATGCCGATCACGTCGGCCACGGAGGCGGCGTCCACGAAGTCGATGTTGGACGAGCAGTATTCGCTGTCGTCGTCATCCTCCCAGTTCTTCATGAAGATGCCCACGACCTCGTGGCCCTGCTGCTTCAGGAGATAGGCGGTGACGGCGGAATCCACGCCGCCGGAGAGGCCGACGACGATGCGCTGCTTGGGGGTGGATGTCATTGCCCGGATTGTATTTTTCGGGCGCCGCGCCCGCCGCCCGGCCCCGGGGAACGCCCGGGCCGCGCCGGGTCATCGCGGCGAGAACACGCTCGCGTCGGTGTGGATCAGGCCCAGGGGCTGGCGCTGTCCGGCGAGGTAATCCTCGATGCAGCGCATCACCAGCGGGCTGCGGTGCCGGTCGGCGCAGGAGCGCAGCTCGTCGGGCGTCATCCACACGGTGCGCACGATGCCGTCGTCCAGCGCGCGCCAGGCGTGGTGCGCGCCCAGCGTGCCCGTGAAGGCGAAGCGCAGGTAGGTGATGTCGTCGCCCGAGCGGGTGCGCGTGAAGCGGTTGAGGTACACGCCCACGAGCGCCGAGGCGGTGAAGTCGTGGGCCGTCTCCTCCAGCACCTCGCGCACGCAGGCCTGCTCGGGCGATTCGCCCGGATCGAGGTGCCCGGCCGGGTTGTTGAGCCGCAGGCCATCGGCCGTGTCTTCCTCGACGAGGAGGAAGCGCCCGCCCTGCTCGATGACGGCGGCCACGGTGACGTTGGGTTTCCAGCGGTTGGGCATGGCGCGCATTATGACCACGCGTTGCTACCGTTGGGCTCCGGGTCGTCCCTCAGCCCGGCCGTGGCGGCGCGGGGCGCAGCACCAGCCACAGCGCCAGCGCGATCAGCACGCCGCCGGCCGCGTGCGCGCCGGTGACGGCCTCGTCCAGCAGCAGCCAGCCCCAGGCCACCCCGAAGAGCGGCACCAGGAAGGTGACCGAGAGCGCCTTCAGCGGCCCCACGTCGGCGATCAGCCGGAAATACAGCACATAGGCCAGCGCCGTGCACAGCAGGCCCATGGCCAGCAGGGCGCCCCAGACCCGGGGCGAGGCCCCTACCCAGGCCGCGGCCAGGCCCGGCTCGCTCCACGCCTGCCAGAACGCCCAGGGCGCCAGCACCAGCACCGCACCCCACTGGCTGCCCAGCGCCACCATGCGGCTGTCGAGCCCGCCGCGCGCCGTGATCCAGCGGCGCGTGAGAAATCCCGCCAGGCCGTAGCACGCCGTCGCCACGAGGCACGCCGCGATGCCGGCCAGGACCGGCGCCGACAGCGCCACCGGCCCGGCCTGCGCCAGCACGGCCACGCCAGCCATGCCCAGCAGCACGCCCGCCGCCCCGGCGCCGGTGATGCGCTCGCCGAACACCGCCGCGCCGATCAGCACGCCCATGAGCGGCGTGGTGGCGTTCAGCATCGCGCTGTAGCCGGCGGGCAGCACGCGCGCGGCCAGCGCGAACATGCAGAACGGAATGCCGGAATTGACCACCCCCAGCACGAGCACCGCGCCCAGCCGGCCCTGGAAGGCCGGCCGCCGCGGAGGCAGCGCCAGCAGCGCCATGAGCCCCAGCGCGGCCAGCGCCACGCGCCCGAAAGCGGTCGGCACGGCGCCCAGCACGGGCACCGTGTAGCGGGTGAACAGGAAGCTGCCGCCCCACAGGGCGGCCAGCAGGAGAAGGCGCAGCAGGCTGGCAGGCGGCATGAAAAAAACCCTGGCAGTGGGAAAGCGGTGTCCGGCCCGGAGCACATGCCCCGGTCTTGCGGCGATTGTCGGAACCTTCGTGCAGCCCAGCCAAACGATTTATCCTGACGGACTGTTTATTTCTACTGAACCCTCATGCGCCTACCCCCGCTCACCGCCGTGCGTTTCTTCGAGGCCGCCGCGCGCCACCTGAGCGTGCGCGGCGCGGCGCAGGAGCTGCACGTCACGCCCGGCGCCGTGTCGCAGCAGTTGCGCAAGCTGGAGGAGTTCCTCGGCTGCGCGCTGTTCGAGCGCCTGCCGCGCGGGCTCGCGCTCACCGCGGCCGGGCAGGACTACCGGGCGGCGTGCGGCGAGGCCCTGGCGCTCATCGGCCACGCCACCGCGCGCCTGTCCGTGCAGGGCCGCCGCGCGGTGCTCGTGAGCTGCACGCCCGGCTTCGCCGTGCAGTGGCTCGTGCCGCGCCTGCAGGATTTCCACCGGCTCGCGCCCGATACCGACGTGCACGTGAGCACCACCGACCGGCTGGTCGATCTGGCGGCCGAAGGCGTGCACTTCGCGGTGCGCCACGGGCTCGGCGCGTACCCCGGGCTGCGGTCCGAGGTCCTGGTGGCCGACGACCTCGTGCCCGTGTGCAGCCCGCGCCTGATCGCGCCGCGCCGCGTGGCGCGCAGGGCCGACATCACCAGCGACCGCCTGCTGCACGACGAGCACCGGGGCGACTGGCGGCTGTGGTGCGCGGCCCAGGGCATGGCGGGCCTGGATTGCGAGCAGGGCGTGGTGTTTTCGCGCTCCAACGGCGCGATCGAGGCGGCGCTCGCGGGCCGGGGCTTCGCGCTGGCGCGGCGCGCCTTCGTGGCCCGCGAGCTGGCCACGCGCGCGCTCGTGGGCGTGCAGGCGGCGCCGCTCGCCACGGCGCTGGCCTACCGGCTCGTGTACCGCCCCGAAGCGCTCGTGGACCCGGCCCTGCGCACCTTCCATGGCTGGATCACGGCGCAGGCCGCCTGCGCCGCCCGGGCATAGACGGGCCCGGGCGGGGCGCCGCTTCGCGCGGCGGCGCAGGCCTTCGCACGGGCGGCCCGGGCGCGGGGGCGGCGCGCATAGGCTGCAAACCTCCCTTTTTTGCGTCCGGCCCATCCCATGCCATCGATCCAAGCCCCCCGTCCCACCTCGCCCACGGCCGCCATGGTTCCGCCGGCCGCCACGGAGACCTCTGCGCCCTCCAGCCCGGCCCGCACGCCAGCCCGCCTCGCCTCACCCGAGGGCATGCCCTCCGCGCAGGGCTCCGGGCGCGGCGCGGGCGGCGCCACGCCGCCGCGCTCGCCGACGCCCTCGCCCACCCTGTCGCGCACGTCCAGCCACGACAGCACCGCGAGCGCCACCCCCCAGGAAGCGCAGGCGAGCGCCGCCACCGGCGTGTGGACCCGCGCACGCAACGCGGCCAAGGCCGCCGCGCGGCTGGCCGATGCGCGCACGGTGCTGATGCGGGGCGACGATGCCGAGTTCATGCAGGCCCTGCGGGGCCGGGGCGATGCCGAAAGCGCTCCGCTGCCCGCCGGCAGCACCCTGCCCGAGCTGCGCGAGGGCACGGGCGAACTGCGCGCCAGGCTGCAGGACCCGGCGGTCCCCGAGGGGCTGCGCCAGCACTTCGAGGGCAAGCTCGCGCACCTGGAGTCCACGCTCGATGCCCTGGAGACGGAGCAGCCGCTCGCGCGCCGCGCCGCCGTCTACCTGGCCATGAACACGCTGCTGCCGGCCGTGCCCGTGGCCATCCCGGCCTACAGCCACCAGAACCAGTTCGAGGCCGAGCTGGCCGGCCTCTACGCGAAGACGGCCCTGATGGCCGTCGGCTCCGTGCGCTCGCCCACGGCCGCGAACCGGCACAGCGTGATGGACCATTTCATGTCGCGGCACTACATCAACGTGGTGCAGGCCGCGATCTTCGCGCTGCCCACCTTCGTGCCGAAGCTGCAGCAGCTCAATGCCAACCCGGGCTTCAACGTGGCCGCGGGCATCGCCTCCACGACGGCCCTGTTCGTCGGCTTCTTCAGCAAGGAGATGCGCGAGATGTACAACCAGCGGCGCCATGGCGTGCCCGACCCGGCACTCGCGGCCGCCGGCCGCACGCTGGACGGCGACGTGGACATCCATGCGCCCCACCCGCCCACGCACGAGCCGGCCGCCGCGGCGGCGGAGAGCGCGCCTTCCCCACGCACGCTGCTCACCGAGGCGCTGGAGCGCGCCCGCGCCGGCCAGAAGGCGCTGGGCGACGGCAAGACCGGCTTCCTCGACCAGGGCAAGGAGCTGAGCCCCGTCACCAGCAAGCAGGTCACGCTGGCCGCGAACGCCTTCCTCGACATCGCCACCGACCTGGAGCGCGTGCTGGGCACGGACGGCGCGCAGGCCGCAGCCGGCGACAACCCCGACCGGATCGCGAAGAACGCGCTCGCGCTGTTCACCACGTTGGTGTGCCTGACCACCACCGCGCTGATGTACCCCGACAGGATCGGCATGGTGGACCTGGGCTCCGACGCGGCCTTCACCGCCGCGCTGATGCTGCACAACGCCAACAACCCGAACATGACGCGCGAAGATGCGCTGGAGGAGTTCAAGTCCTTCGCCGGCCTGAGCCTGGTGATGATCGCGGTGCTGGTCGCCAACCGCGCGGCGGGCGATTTCATCGAGAAGGACACCACGGGCATGCTGCTGGGCTCGGTGGCGATGGCCGTGCTGAACATGACCATCCCCGGGCCCATCGGGCACGCGGCCGGCGCGGGGATCGAGAAGCTGCTGTCGCTCAAGCCGGCCGACCTGTTGGACGCCGCGCGCGGCATCGGCCACAACGCGCTGGAGCTGTTCCGGTGGTGCGCGCGGCGCGATGCGCCCGCGCCCTCGTCGGTGGAACTCACCGAGATCGAGACCCCCGCCCACGCGCCCTACGAGCCCGTACCCCATTGAACCCACAAGGCCCACAAGGCCCACAAGGCCCACAAGGCCCACAAGGCCCACAAGACCCACAAGGCAGCGGGCCGCGGCACCCGGGCCTACAGAAGCCGCGCCATGTACACCGCCTGCGGCCCGTAGCCCGCCAGGCGGGCGCGCTGCGCCGGGTCTTCCAGCGCGCGCACGGCATAGCCTCGGCGCTCCCAGTAGCCCCGGGAGCCCTGCACCGCGACCAGCGCCGTGTGGCGCAGGCCGGCTTCGCGCCCCCGCCGCCACATCGGCTCCAGCAGCGCGCGGGCCAGCCCCTGGCCGGCGCAGTCGGGCCGCACGGCCATGTCGTGCAGGTAGAGTGTGTCGGGCGGGCACGGCGGGGCCTCGAAATCGCCGTGCAGCGGCGTCACCTTGTCCAGCAGCGACCCGTACGCGGCCAGATAGGCATGCACCGCGCCGCCGCGCTCCAGGGCCAGCGAGCGGTTCACGGGGCTCGCCAGCCGGCGGGCGAACACCTCGCCGCTCTCGACGAAGCCTTCGCCATAGCAGGCGAGCTGCACCGCCAGCAGGTCGGGCAGGTCGGAGGGCACGAGCGCGCGCACGGTGGGCGCCGGCGGAGAAGCGTCGGGGGATGCGTTCATGGCAATGGCCGAAAGGCCGGGGGGCGAGGAAGATGCACCGAAGGCGACGGCCCGCGCATTGTGGGCCCGCCCGCCCGCGACAGGGCCGTGAAACCCGAATGTAATAGAGTGTCAACATCGCAAACCATAAGCCGATAACCATTGACTTAGTCCGCCCCCTTCACCCAGGCCCTCGCCAGGCCGCTGTCTCGCCATGTCCCTGAATCTTCTGCTGCGCCTCCTGGGCATCCTGCTGGCCGCCGTGACGGCCACGCTGGCCGTGCGCGGGACGCTGGCGGAGTGGCGGTCGTGGCGCGCGGCCGAGGCGGGCGAGCACGCCCTGGCGGACCTGCGGCTGGGCCTGGTCGCCGCGGAGATGGTGTCGCGCGAGCGCGGGCCCACGAATGCCCGGCTGGGCGCGGCCGACAACCCGCCCGACACGCAGGCCGTCGCCGCGCTCGCGCAGGCCCGGGCGCGCACCGACCAGGCCTTGCGCGCGCTGCGCGAGAGACTGGAGGCCCGCGCCCCCGCACCGCAGGCCGATGCCGCGCCGCGCGACGTGGACGCGGCCACCGAGGCGCTCGCGCAGGCCCGGGCCATGGCCGATGCGACCATCGCGCTGCCCCGGGCCGAGCGCACGCCCGCGCAGGTGCGCGCCAGCGTCTATGGGCTGGTGGCCGTGGTGCCCATGCTCGCCCCCGCCACCAGCGCGCTCATCCAGGCCGTGCGCGCCTCCCAGCCGGCGCTGGACGGCGACGTGCAGGCGCTGCGGGTCACGGCCGAGCTGCGCGAGCACGCGGGCCTGCTGGGCTCGCACTTCACGGCGGCGCTGGCGCGGCAGCAGCCCTTCACGGCGGAGGACCGGCGCGCCATCGAGCAGACGCGCGGGCGCATCCAGGCGCTGGAGTTCCTGCTGGAGCAGCGGCTCGCCCGCCAGGACGTGCCGACCGACATCGCCCAGGCCTGGAAGGAAGTGCAGCAGGGGTACTTCAGCCATGCGATGCAGTCCATCGTGGGGCCGGTGATGGCCGCCGGCGAGACCGACGGGCGCTACGGCACCACGGCGGCCGAGTTCGCCGCGCGCTACGTGCCCGAGATGGCGAAGGTGCTGGAGCTGCGCGACCGGATGCTGGCCCGCCTCCAGGCGGAAGCCGCCGACGCGCGCGAGCGCGCGCTGCGCAGCCTGCTGGCCGTGGTCGCCGCCTCGGCCGCGCTGTGGGCGGCGCTGGCGGGCGCGCTGGTGGTCATGCACCGGCGGGTGCTGCGGCCGCTGGTCCAGACCACCCGGGCGCTGGAGGCCCTGGCGCACAACCGGCTCGACGCGCCCCTGCCCCGCCCCGCCGCCAACGACGAGATCGCCGCCGTGATCGGCGCGGTGCGCGCCCTGCAGGACCAAACGCGCGCGCGCCAGGTGCTGGAGCGCGAGCGCGACGGCCTCATCGCGCAGCTGCGCGAGCAGTCGCTCACCGACTTCCTCACCGGGCTGCCCAACCGGCGCGCGTTCTTCACCGCCGCGCGCGAACGCATCGCCCAGGCGCACCGCCACCGCTTCGGGGTGGTGGTCATGCTGCTCGACGTGGACCGCTTCAAGGCCTTCAACGACCGGGAAGGCCATGCGGCCGGCGACGAGGCCCTGCGCGCCGTGGCGCAGGCGGTGCGCGCCGCGCTGCGCTCCGGCGACCTGGCGGCCCGCCACGGCGGCGAGGAATTCGTGGTGCTGCTGGGCCCCTGCGAGGCCATCCCGGGCCTGGCGCGGGCCGAGGAACTGCGCCAGGCCATCGCGGCCGTGCGGGTGCCGCTGCCCTCGGGCGGGAGCGCCGTGCTCACGGCGAGCGTGGGCGTGGCCGCGTCGCAGCACCACGGGCTGGGGCTGGACCACCTGCTCTCGGAGGCCGACGCGGCGCTCTACCGCGCCAAGCACGCGGGCCGCAACCGGGTGATAGCGGCCTGAGCGCCACTCGGCACGCACGCTACATCTTCAATAGCAAACAATCCAGCAAACACGGCGACATGGAGCCTGAAACGCTCCCAACCGGCCCCTCGGGCGCCCGCGGAGGCCTCAGCGGGGCAGCCCGGCGGGCGGCTGCACGAAATCCTCCAGCGACAGGCCCTTCTCGCGCAGCAGCGCCTCCAGCACCGGGCGCAGGCCGCCCAGGCTTTCCTCGACGGCTTCGCGCACGGTGTCCACCACCACCTGGGTGCTGCGCTCGATCTCCACGTTGAGCCGGTCGCCCGGCGCCATGGCCTCGAACACGGTGGCGCGCCGCGTCTCGGGAATGAGCCAGACCTCGAACCAGCCCTCGGAGCGGTTCACCTCCGAGACCGTGAGGCTCGCGCCGTGCAGGGCGATGTAGCCCTTGGCGAAGACGTATTTGCGGAACGCGGGCGGCACGGCCACGCGCCACACGCGGTTGTTCTCCGAATCGCGCACGCTCTCCAGCACGGCCGGGAAATCGATGTGGCCCGAGAGCGGGTGGCCGCCGATCTCGGCGCCGTCCTTCGCGGCGCGCTCCACGTTCACGCGCCGCCCCTGGGCGTAGCCGCCCAGCGTGGTCACGTTCAGGCTCTGCAGCATCACGTCGAACGCTGCGGCGGTGGGCGAGCGCAGTTCGGTCACCGTAAGGCACACGCCATCCACGGCCACGCTGGCGCCGATGGCGAGCCCTTCGCAGAAGCCCGCCGGGAACTCGATCACGAAGGTGCGCAACCCCTCGCGGTCCTGCAGGTCGGCGAGGGTGGCGGTGGCTTGGACGATGCCTGTGAACATGGCGCGGAGGTGCTTTCTGGAGAGGGGAAAAAGGGCGCCGGGCATTGTGCCACCCACCCTCCGGCCGCGCCGCGCGGGGCTTTTTGTGCCCACGCGGGCTGGCGATCGACGAGACAGAGATGGGCCTCTGTCTGCATGGCGAAGGTTTCATGCAGCCTGCGCCACGCCCTGGCCTGCGGGAGAAATCCGATGGCCCGCCCTTCAGAGCATGTTCTCAGGCCCTGGCGCCCACAAGCGCCGAGGCCACGCGCGCGGCCAGCGCGCCCAGGTCGAAGGGCTTGGTGAGCACGCCCATGCCCGGCTCCAGGTCGCGCTCGCCGATCACGGCCTGTTCGGCATAGCCCGTGATGAACAGCACCGGCAGGCCCGGGCGCAGCACGCGGCCGGCGTCGGCCACCTGCCGGCCGTTCATGCCGCCGGGCAGGCCCACGTCGGTGAGCAGCAGGTCCAGCGGGCCGTCGGCGCGCAGCGCCTCCAGGGCCGCGGGGCCGTCCGCGGCCTCCACGACCTCGTAGCCGTGTTCGCGCAGCGCATCGGCCACCATGGCGCGCACCGCGGGCTCGTCGTCCACCACCAGGATGCACGGCGCGGCGCCCCGCGCGCCCGCCGGCGGCGCGCCCGGCACCAGCGGCGGTGGTGGTGCCTCCTCGCCCGGCGCGGCGCCATCGGCCGGCACCGGGCCGTCGTGCCGGGGCAGCCAGAGCGTGATCGTGGTGCCCTCGCCCTCGGCCGAGGCGATGGAGGCCGAGCCGCCCGACTGCCGCGCGAAGCCGTACACCATCGACAGCCCGAGCCCGGTGCCCTGGCCGATGGGCTTGGTGGTGAAGAAGGGCTCGAACGCGCGCGCGGCCACCTCCGCCGGCATGCCGGCGCCGGTATCGGCCACGGCCAGCGCGACGTAGTCGCCCGCCCGCACGCCGCAGGCCTGCGGCCGGGCGCCGTCCAGGTGGTGGTTGGCGGCGAGGATGCGCAGCGTGCCGCCGTGGGGCATGGCGTCGCGCGCGTTGATGCACAGGTTCAGCAGCGAGTTCTCGATCTGCCCCGCGTCGGCGCGCACGGCCCACAGGCCGGGCGTGGCGCCGAACACCACGTCGATGCCCGGGCCCACGGTGCGCTGCACCAGCTCGTGCATGCCGAGGACGAGCTGGTTCAGGTCCACCACGCGCGGCGCGAGCGTCTGGCGCCGCGAGAACGCGAGCAGCCGGTGGGTGAGCGCGGCGGCGCGCTTGGCCGAGCGGTGCGCGGTGTCGATGTAGCGCCCGAGCTCGTCGTAGCGCTGCTGCCCGGCGCGCAGCCGCAGCAGGTCGAGGCTCGCGATGATCCCCGCGAGCAGGTTGTTGAAGTCGTGCGCGATGCCGCCGGTGAGCTGGCCCACGGCCTCCATCTTCTGGGCCTGGCGCAGCGCCTCTTCGGTGGCCATCAGCTCGCGCGTGCGCGCCTCGACCTTGCTCTCCAGCGTGTCGGCGAGGGCGCGCAGCTGCCGCTCGGCCAGGCGGCGCTGCACGGCCATGCGCGTGCGGTGCGCCACCGCCCGGATGAAAGCCAGCTCCGGCGGCGTCCACACGCGCGGCACGGGATGGTTGATGAACAGCATCGCCACCAGCCGGCCGCCCTCGATGAGCGGCAGGTTCACCAGCGCCCGCGTCTGCACGGCGGCCATCGGCTCCGGGTGGGGCGCGGTGCTCTCGTGGGTGGCCGTGTCGGCGATGACGACGATGTGGCCGCGCAGCAGGTCTTCCACGAAGCTGCCGTAGTCGGGCAGGTGGTGCGGGCCCTGGGCCGAGCGGATGCCCGGCGCGGTCCAGTCGCGCGCGATGTGGAGCGTGCGCGTGCCCGCATCGATGTCGCCATAGCCCGCGCGGCCCACGTCCAGCGCCTCGCCGAGCAGGCGCGATGCCTCGTAGGCCATGTCGGCCGGGTCTTCGAGCAGGCGGAAGCTGTCGTCGAGCTGCAGCATGGCCTGGATGCGGCGCTCGACGATCACCTGCTCGGTGATGTCGTGCGACGTGCCGGCCATGCGGATCGGCCGGCCCTGCGCGTCGGTCCACCGCTGCGCCCGCACGTTCACCCAGCGGATGCGCCCGTCCGGGAAGACCACGCGGTAGTCGATGGCGTATTCCTCCCCGGTGGCGATGGTGTGATCCACCGCGGCCTGCATGCGCGCGGCGTCATCGGGGTGCACCGCCGCCAGCACCTGCGCGTAGCTGAGCGGCTCGTCGGGCGCGCGCCCGAAGTTCTCGCGGCAGACCTCCGAGCTGGTGAGTTCGAGCGTGTCGAGGTCCAGCTCCCACAGCCCCAGGCGCCCGGCCCGCGCGGCGAAGCGCAGGTACGCCTCGCGCGCCTCCAGCGCACGCAGGCGCTGCGCCATGTCGTCGGCCGGTGCCGGCGGGACGTGCGCGCCCCCGCCCTGCGGCGGCACCGGAATCGGAGCGGACGAATGGGTCAATGTGGAAACCTCCCCCCAGGACAGGCCCGGCGCGCGGTTCGCGCTCGGCCGCTTTCCGCCGGGCCCAAGGGGTCGGATTGTGACGCAATCGCCGCGCCGGGCGGGCGGCCTCGATCCGCACCCGGTCGGTGTCAGGCCGGTGGCGCGGCCTCCCGGCGCGCCCACAGCCGCCACCCCAGATAGCCCACCACCACCGCGTTGAGCGCGATCACGGCGGTGGCGGCCAGCGTGGGATGGTGCAGCCAGTGCCGCAGCTCGAACGGGATGTAGAGCGCCCCCGACAGCGCGCCCAGCCATTCGCCCCAGGCCCGGGCGGTCCACAGGCCGTAGGCCTCCAGGAAGCGCACCGCCGCATAGGCGGAGACCGCCGCCAGCAGCGGCCGCAGGTCCGCCTGCGCCCAGAGGTCGATGCGCGAGAGCAGCAGGGACGGGTAGTGCGCCCCCGGGTCCAGCCCCACGTGCCCGATCAGGGCCACCGCGACCCGGTGCAGGTCGTGGTGCGCCAGCCCCAGCAGCCCCATGCCGGCCGCCAGCGCCAGCGCGCCCTTGAGCGCCTCGAAGCCGGCGATGGCCCGCAGCGCGCGGGCGGGCGGAGGGGACGGGCGGGGCGGAGGGGTCGGCATGGTCGGGCAGGGGCAGCGCAAGGAAGGGAACGGGGAGGCCCTCCAGTATCCACGGCGGCCCGCATGCCCGGCGCCCGGTGCCACACGATCACGGGGCGGTTACTGGGCGCTCACGGGGCACCGGGTCGCCAGCGCAGCGTCCACAGCGCCGCGCCCACGATCAGCGCCGCCCCCAGCCAGCCGGTGGCGCCCAGGCTCTCGCCCAGCCAGACCACCGCGAACAGGGCGCCCCAGGCCGGCTCCGTGCCCATCAGCAGGCCCACGCGGCTTGGCGCGCCCTGCGCCAGCGCCCGGTTCTGCACGATGAAAGCGAACACCGTGCAGCCCAGCACCATATACAGGCAGGCGGCCCAGAAAGCCGCCTGCCCGGGCAGCGCGGGCAAGCCGCCCGGCAGCGATGCCGCCGCGAGCAGGCAGCCGCCGCCCACCACGGCGGACTGCACCGCCGTCAGCAGCAGCACGGGGGCCTGCGCGTGGCGCCGCGCGAGCCGGCTGGTGGCGCAGGCGGCCAGGGCGCGCAGCACGGCGGCCGCCAGCACCAGGGCGTCGCCCCGGCCCCACGCCATGCGCCAGCCCCCCGTCAGCAGGGCCACGCCGAGCAACGAGACCGCCGCGGCGCCGAACACCGCCGGCGCGGGCCTGCGGCCCAGCAGCAGCCATTCGGCGAAGGGCGTGAGCACCACGCACAGGCTGATGAGCAGCGCGGCATGGCTGGCCTGGGTGTGGGCCACGCCATAGGTCTCGCACACGAAGATGGCCATCAGCAGCACCCCGAGCGGCAACCCCGCGCACAGCGCGGCGCGGCGCTGGGCGGGCGTGGTGCCGCGCAGCGCCACGGGGGCCAGCAGCGCGGCCGCCAGCAGGAAGCGCACCGCCAGGAAGCCGAAGACGGGGTAGAACGCCAGCGCCCCCTTGGCCACGCCATAACTGGTGCCCCAGACGATGGCGACGAGCAGCAGCGCCCCGTCGGCACCCGAGAGGCCCGGGACGAGCGCGGCATGCGGGCCCGGGCCGCGGGAGGAAGAAGGCGTGGATGACGGCATGGCGGGGATCGTAGATTCACGCGCCCGGATCGATAATCCATGCCATCGGCACAGCATTGATTCCCCATGCGCACGAATGAAGCCCTCGACAGCCTGCCCGACATGGCCGTGTTCGCCCGCGTTGTGGCGGCCGGCAGCTTCTCGGGCGCGGCGCGCACGCTTGGGCTCACGCCCTCGGCGGTGAGCCGGCAGGTGGCGCGGCTGGAGGGGGTGCTGCGCGTGCGGCTGCTGGAGCGCACCACGCGCCGGCTGCGGCTGACGGCGGCGGGCCACGCGGCCCACGCGCGCTGCATGGCGCTGGAGGCCGCCGCGCGCGAGGTGCTGCAACTGGCCGACGCGCACCACGGCGCCACCCCGCAGGGGCTGGTCCGCATGAGCGCGCCCAAGGCCTATGCGCGCCAGCGCATCCACCCGCTGGTGGCGCCCTTCCTGGCCGCGCATCCGCAGGTGGACGTGCAACTCGTCGTCACCGACCGCGTGGTGGACCTGTTCGGCGAGGACATCGATCTGGCGATCCGCATCACCGACGCGCCGCCGCCCGGGCTGGCGGGCCGGCCGCTGGAGGCGGTGGAGCACATCGTCTGCGCCAGCCCCGCCTACCTGGAGCGGCGCGGCACGCCACGGCATCCGCGCGATCTGGCGGGGCACGACTGCATCTGCCTGGGCGAGGACGCGCACGACCGGCGCTGGCGCTTCGCGCGGGGCGCCGGACGCGCGGCAGAGCAGGCCACGGTGGCCGTGCGCGGGCGCTACGCGGCCAACCACAGCGAGATGCGGCGCGACGCGGCCCTGGCGGGCCTGGGCATCGCCAGCCTGCCGGGCTTCGCCGCGCGCGCGGCGCTGGAGAGCGGCGCACTGGTGCGCGTGCTGGCCGGCTGGCGGCACGACACGGCCTACTCGGGCACGGCCTGGCTGCTGTACCCACCCAACCGCTTCCTGCCACCGCGCACGCGGGCCTGGATCGACCACGTGGCCGCGGGGCTGGCCACGGAGGCCGGATCACCCCCCAAAAGCCGCTGAGCGAATCGGGCACCGACGGCTCGCGCCGGCATGGTCTCGCGCCACATGAAACCGGCGCTGCGCCACCCATCCGATGGCCGCGGAGCAGGCCACGCCAGCAGACGCCGTGGAGCCGGCTCCGCCGGTCCACCGGCGTCGCCCCCCCTCCGGCAGCGCGCAGCGCAGCCAGAGAGGGGGGGAGGCGGCGCAGCCGCCCGGGGGGGTGCTCCTCACTCCTCCACGGTCTCATGCGCGCCCGCGCTGCCGCGCCGCCAGTAGCCCGAGGCCTTGATCCACTTGGGAAACACGCCGCGCTCGCCCACCAGGTGCGCGCGCACCGCCTTGGCCACGGAGGTCTCGCAGCCCACCCAGGCATGCACGTCGCCGGCCGGCAGGTCGAGGGCGCGCAGGGCCTCCAGCAGCCGCGCGGGCTCGCCGGGCGCGCCGCCCTGGCGATGCACCCAGTGGATGCGCGCGGCGGCCCGCGTGGGCAGGGGCTGCTCGTCGGCCGGGCCGTCCACCTCGATGACCGCCAGCGCGGGCGCCCCGGCGGACAGCTCTTCGAGGCGGCGGGCGATGGCGGGCAGGGCCGTGTCGTCGCCGATGAGCACGTGGCCGTCGAAGGCCAGCGGCACCAGCAGCGAGCCGCGCGGCCCGCCCACGCCGATGTGCTGGCCCGGCGCGGCCTGCAGCGCCCAGACGGTGGCGGGGCCGGCGTCGTGCACCGCGAAGTCGATGGCGAGCGTGCCGGCCTGCGCGTCGTGGCGGCGGGGGGTGTAGTCGCGCATGGTGGGGCGCGGCCCGTCGGCGGCCGGCGCGCCCTGCGCGTCGAAGCGGGGCAGCACGACGGCGCCCGTGGCCGGATCGGGCAGGAAGAGCTTCACGTGGTCGTCGAAGCCGGGGCTGTGGAAGCCCGCGAGGTCATCGCCCGCGAGCGTGACGCGCACGCAGTGCGGCGTGAGGCGCTCGACACCCTGCACGGTGAGGGTGCGCATACGCAGCTCGTGGCGCACGCGCTGCAGGGCGCGGGCGGCCAGTTGCTCGGGCGAGGGCTGCGGCGCGGCGGGGGAAGCGGGGGAAGCGGAGGTATGGGGGGTCATGCTCTGGCTTTCTGCCGGCGCGGCCGGCGGTGGAAACGGTGGAAGAAGGCAAGAAAGGAAGCGCCATCCATCGCGGGGCGGCGCCCGCGGACCCGGGCCATGGCGCGCTCTGGCGGCGCGCTGCGCAACGGGGCCGCGCGGCGGGGGCGTTCAGAACGTGTTCACGCTCTCATACGGGTTTGCCATCAAAGAGAGAACAAGGCGCGAAGCTGCAGACAGTGCAGTAGCACGGCAAAGCGAAGCAACGCAGTTATCTTTTTGATGGCAAAGCCGTATCAGAGCCGCTCGATCCGGCGCGCGGCCTCGTCCAGCACGTCGGCGATGGCGTGGACCTGGGCCTCGGCCAGCGGCTCGCGCGCCAGCCGCATGTGCAGCGCATGCCGCAGGTTGTGCACGGCGCGCTCCACGGGCGCGGGCCGCTCGCCGGGCGGGCCGCCGCCGCGCATCGCCGCGCCGGGGGCCAGGCGCGCCAGCAGCGCGTCCACCTCCTCGCGGTGCTCCTGCAGGTGCGCCACGCCCGTGTCGGTGATGGTGTGCAGCTTGCGGCCGCCGCCCTCGGTGCTGACGGTGACGTGGCCCATCTCCTCCAGCAGGGTGAGCGTGGGGTAGATCACGCCGGGGCTGGGGCTGTAGCTGCCGCCCAGGCGCTCTTCGATGGCCTTGATCAGCTCATAGCCGTGGCGCGGCTTGTCGGCGATGAGCCGCAGCAGCACGAGGCGCAGCCCGCCATGGCCGAACACGCGGCCGCCGCCGCGCCGCATGCCCGGAGGGCCCATGCGCGGGTCGAGGAATTCGGGGTCTCTCATGGTTCAGAAAAAGATATATCGATCTCGATAAGATATATCGAAGTCATATCGATTTCAGGCCACGGCACCATGCCCCCACCGCGCTCGGGGTCAAGGCGTGCATCTCGGATGCGTGTTAACGGTCCCCGTTTGCGGTGGCCGTGGTCAGGCCCACTGGCCCGCCGCATGGCCCCGCGTGAACGCCTCCTCGAACACCGAGTACCCCGACCAGTCGGCGTGCGCGAAGGCCAGCCGCGCGGAAGCGGGCGCGGCCAGGGCGGGAACGCGCTCTCCATTGGATAGCGCATAACGTCGATTCGACGGCGACATGCGGCCGATCTGGCTCAAGAATGCCAGCGTGCCCGGCACGGGGATGGACATGGCGTGCCCGTAGCGCGTGATCTCCACGCGCGTGACGCGGGCGCGCAGGTCCGGGTGCGGCACGGACAGGCTCGCCAGGATGGCGTCGCGCCAGTGCGTCCAGGGCTGCTCGGCGAGTTGGCGGCGGCCGTCGGGCAGATCGCCCAGCGCGCGGTAGTAGGTGAGCACCGTGGGCCCCGGGCGCGGGTCCAGGCGCTGGTGGCCCGCGTCCACGTAGCCCAGGCCGCCGGGCGCGGGATCGGCATAGAGCACGTTGTCCCAGGCGGGCGCGGCGCCCTCGCGGTCCGCGAGCGGGGCGTCGGTGCGCAGGTTGGCCACGAGCCACGGCGCCCACTGCAGCCGCCGCGCGGCCTGCGCGAGGAAGGCCGGCGGGTTGCGCACCACGCGCGCGGCCACGAACACCGGCAGCGCCACCACGCAGCGCCGCGCCTGCCAGCGCTCGATGCTGTCGCTGGCGTGGTGCAGCACGTCCACCTCCACGCCGCGCCGGGTCTCCTCGATGCGCAGCACGGTGCTGCCGGTGCGCAGTTGCCCGCCGTCGTGCAGCGGCGCGGCCAGCCGCTGGGTGAGCCAGCCGTTACCCTCGGGCCAGGTGAGCACGCCCTCGCGCTCCTCGGAGGCGGCATCGCCCGGCGCGTGGAAGCCGTGGCGGCTGGCGAAGTAGTGGATGCCGGCCCAGGCCGACACCCGCGCGGCGCCTGCGCCGTAGTCGTCGCGGCAGCAGTAGTCCAGGTACCAGCGCAGGTGCGTGTCGTTGAAGCCTTCCTGCGCCAGCCAGGCCTCGAAGGTCACCGCATCCAGGGACCGCAGGGCGGCGGACTGCGGCTGGTCGGGCTTCCAGAGCTTGAACGTGGGCATGGCGAAGCGCGCCGCGCGCCCCAGCTCGGCCACGCGCTCGGAAAAGCGCCGGTACTGCGCGAGCGTCTCCGCGCCCACGCCGTTCACGGGCAACAGGCCCTCCTGCCACGCGCCCTGGAAGAACAGCCGCTCCTGCGGGCTGTGGCACAGGTAGCGCTCGTCGATCTGCCAGCGCCCGGCCACGCGGCGGCGCAGGCCGAGTTCTTCCAGCAGGTCCTGCACCTCGCGCGCGCCGTCGCCCGGCACGGGCAGGTAGTGCGCGCCCAGCGGGCAGGCGATGCCGCCCACCTGCCCCGCCCGGCTGTTGCCGCCGGCCGCGTCCTCCAGCTCCAGCAGCACGAAGTCGTCCACCCCGGCCAGGCGCAGCGAGCGCGCCGCCGCCAGCCCCGCCACGCCGCCGCCCGCGATCACCACCTGCGCGCGGCGCACGATGTCGGGCTCGATGGCCTCGCCCTTGCTCAGCCGGTCGCGCAGCGCATGGCCGCGCTCCATGTCGATGCCGGTGAAGCCGCCCTCGGGCGGGGGCGGCGGGCCGCTGCAGCCCGGCAGCAGCGCAGCGGCGGCCGAGGCCCCGGCGGCCTGCAGCCAGTGGCGACGGCTTGGCGCCGGAAGGGGGGAAGGCACAGCAGCGTTCAAGGTCATCGCAGGGACGCGCGGGCGCGCGCAGGAGGGGGGAGGATCGAAGACTGTAGCGCCAGCGCGCGGCGGCGGCTCCCCGAGGGTCCGATGGCTCGGACTGCGATTGCTATGCAATCGATAGCAAACTTTTCAATGGATACGGCGACATTCGACCCAAAACCCGCCAAATCAGTGCGTCAGGCAGCGACGCCGAGCACGCGCCGGATCTCATCGGCCACGGCGTCGATCAGCGCATGCGCTGCGGTGCCCAGGGGCCGTTGGGGATCGCTGACCCGGACGACCTGCCGCACGATGCGGGGGGACTGGATGGGGCAGACCCGCAGCGTTCCCTCGTTGACGGCTCGCTGGACCACGATCCGCGGCAGGACGGTGGCGAAACGCGTGCTCTCCACCAGGCGCACGATGGTGCCCAGCACATCGACCTCGTATTTGGGCGCGAGCGTGATGCCCTCCTGCTGCGCGGCGGTATCGAGCACGCCGCGCAAGCCGTGGCGCCGCGTGGGCAGGATCAGGTCGAGCTCCAGATCGGGCAGCCGCGCCAGCCGGATGCTGGGCGGGAGCAGCGGGCCGCAGGCGCTGCCCGTCACCAGCAGCATGTCTTCCTCGGCCAGCGGCTCGACCGCCAGCGACAGCCTGGCGCGGGGCAGGTTGATGATCGCCGCATCGACCTGGCCGTTGCTCACCCAGTCGATCAGGCTGGTGCTGTAGCCCACGGCGATCATGACTTCCACGTGCGGATAGGCATCGCTGAAGCGCGACAGCGCGTCCGGCAGCACGCTTTCAGCCAGCGAGGACAGCAGGCCCAGCGAAACCCGGCCCGTGACGGCCTCGCTGCGCTGCAGCAGTTCGGCGCGGGCCGACGTGAAGTCGCGGGCGATGGGCGAGAACAGGCGGTACATGTGCCGGCCCGCGGCCGTGGGCGACATGCCCTGGCGCTTGCGCTCGAACAGCTGCTGGCCCAGCTCCTCCTCCAGCCGCGCGATCTGCATGCTCAGGGTGGGCTGCACGATGCCGAGCCGCCGTGCGGCCTGGGTCACGGAGCCGTCCTCGAACAGCGCGAGGAAATACTGAATCTGGCGGAAGTCCATCGCTGCGTGGCGGCCCGATGATCGTGGGCCGCGCGGGATTGTAGAGGCCGGCGCGAACCGGCCGGCCTTCAGTCGAGGGCGATGTTGGCATTGCGGACGATCGGCTCCCAGCGCGCGCTCTGCGCCTTGATGTACCGGTCGAAGTCCTCCACCGACCCGCCCGCGATTTCCACGCCCTGGGCCGCGAAGATGGCCTTGACATCGGGCTGGGTGAGAATGCGGGCGACTTCGGCATTGAGCTTCACGAGAATGGCGCGCGGCGTGCCGGCGGGCGCCGCGATGCCGTACCACGGCGAGATCTCGAAGCCGGGGTAGCCCTGTTCGGCAATGGTGGGAATGTCGGGCTGCGCGGCCAGCCGCTTGAGCGACGTCACGCCCAGCGCACGCATGCGTCCGGACTGGACATGGGGCATCGCGTTGGGCAGGTTGTCGAACATCACGTCCACCTGGCCGCCGAGCAGGTCGGTGATCATGGGGGCGCTGCCCTTGTAGGGGATGTGGGCGATACGGGTGCCGGTGACGCTCTTGAAGTATTCCATCGCCAGGTGCAGCGAGGTGCCGCTGCCGGCCGAGGCATAGTTGAGCCGGTCGGGCGCGGCCTTGGCCGCCGCGACCAGGTCCTTGACCGTCCTGTAGGGCGAGTCGCTGCGCACCACCAGGAGGTTGGGCGCATAGCCGGCCAGGATGATCGGCGCGACGTCGCGCTGCACGCTGTACGGCAGGTTCTTGTAGAGGAACTGGTTGACCACCGTCGGAAAGCTGGCGATGAAGAGCGTGTAGCCGTCGGGCGGGGACTTGACGCCCGCCTCGGTCCCGATGATGGTGCCGCCGCCGGGCTTGTTGTCGGCGATGAAGGGCTGGCCCAGGCTGTCCTGGAGCTTCTTGCCGACCACCCGGGCCAGGGTGTCGTTGAAGCCGCCGGCCGGGTACGGCACGATGATGCGCACCGTGCGTCCGGGATAGCCGTTCTGCGCGAAGGCGGGCATGAGCGCGCCGGCCAGGGGCGCGACCAGTGCGGCGGAAAAATCTCTGCGGCTGAGTTGCATGCTGTGTCTCCTTTGTCGATTGGAATGCGTCGGCTCTCAAACCACGCCGGCGTGCTGGTAGATGTGCTTGATCTCCTGGAAGTCGATCAGCGCGTCGTAGCCGTGCAGGCGGCCGAGGCCGCTGCGGCGGTAGCCGCCGGTCTCCGCTTCGGCGAAGAGCTTGTTGTGGTCGTTGATCCAGACCGTGCCGTTGCGCAGCGCCCGGGCCACGCGCATGGCGCGCGCGCCATCGTGGGTCCAGACGCTGGCGGACAGGCCGAACTCGGAATGGTTGGCGCGGGCCACGGCCTCCTTTTCGTCGTCGAAGCGCTCCAGCACCACCAGGGGGCCGAAGATCTCCTCCTGCACGAAGAAGGCCGAGGTGTCGCGCTGCGCCACCAGCGTGGGGCTGACGAAGTTGCCCTGGCGGCTGCCGCGCAGCAGGACCTGGTCGCAGGCGTCCGCCGCCTCGGCGATGCGGCGGTCCACGGCGTCCGCGGCGGCGGCGTCGATCAGGGGGCCGATCTGCGCGCCGGCTTCCAGGCCGGGCGCGAGCCGGAGGCCCGCGAGCGCGGCGGTCAGCGCCTCGCGCATGGCCTCGTAGCGGCTCGCGTGCACCAGGACGCGCCGGGCGGCCGTGCATTGCTGGCCGCTGATGATGGTGGCGGCAGCCGCCAGGGCCGGCGCCACGCGCGCCACGTCGGCATCCTCGAACACCAGGCAGGAGGACTTGCCGCCCAGCTCAAGCGACAGCTTCTTCATGGTGGGCGCGGCCGCGGCCATGATGCGCTGGCCGGTGCCGTTGGAGCCCGTGAAGCTCAGCACGTCCACGCGGGGCGATTCGGCGAGCAGCTGGGCCACCGCGTGGCCGTCCTCGCTCACCAGGTTGACCACGCCGGGCGGCAGCTCGGCCACCGCATGCAGCTCGGCGATGACGGCCGCCGTGATGAGCGCGGTCTGGGGCGCGGGCTTGACCACGGCGGTGCATCCCGCCGCCAGCGCGGGCGTGAGCGATCGGATCAGCAGCACCACCGGCGCATTCCAGGGCACGATGATGCCCGCCACGCCGGCCGGCTCTTTCAGGAGGGTGGAGAAGCTGCCGGGTTCGACCTCGAAGACGTGGCCGGGCAGGTAGCGCGCCAGCCCGGCGTAGTAGCGGATCTCGGAGACGGCGCCGGCCAGTTCGCCGTGGGACTGGGCCAGCACCTTGCCGTTCTCGCGGGTCAGCAGCTCGGCCAGCGCGGCGGCCCGGGCCTCCAGCCGGTCGGCCCAGCGCAGCATGACCCTCTGCCGCAGGCGCGGATTCTGCGACCAGGCCGGGGACTCGAAGGCCGCGCGGGCGGCGTCGATCGCGGCTTCGCCGTCGGCCAGGGCCGAGGACGCGTAGCGGCCCAGCGCCTCGCCGCTGGCGGGGTCCCGGGACGGGCTCCAGGTGCCATCCGCCGCGGGCTGCCAGCGGCCGCCGATCAGGTTCGGTGCTTCCATCCGTGTCGTGTCCATGTCGTTCATCCTGCGGTGATGTGGTTCTGCTGCACGACCCGTTTCCAGAGTGCCAGCTGGCTTTCGATGAAGCGCTGGAAGTCTGCGGGCGTGCCGCCATCGGGCACCACGCCTTGCGCGGCGAAGGTCTTCCTCGCCTCGGGCAACTGCAGGAAACGGTTGAGTTCGGCGTTCAGCTTGGCGATGACCGGCTCGGGCGTGCCGGCCGGCGCGACGATGCCGTGCCAGGAGGAGCCCTCGAAGCCCGGCACGCCGGCCTCGGCGGCGGTGGGGATGTCGGGCATCAGCGGCGAGCGCTTGTCGCTGGCGATGGCCAGGGGCCGCACCTTGCCGGACTGGATGAAGGGCAGGGCCTGGGGCAGCAGGTCCACCGCCACGTCGATCTGGCCTCCGGCCAGATCGGTCAGCATGGGCGTGCTGCCCTTGTAGGGCACCTGGTTCATGCGGATGCCGGACAGGCTCTCGAACAGCACCATGAAGAGATGGTTGGAGGACCCCGGCCCGGACGAGCCGTAAGGGATGGCGCCGGGCCGCTCCCTGGCGGCCTTCACCAGATCGGCGGCGTTGCGGTACGGCGCGGCGGCATGGGCCACCAGCACCATGGGCGCGCGGCCCGCCAGCATGACCGGCGCGAAGGCGCGAACGGTGTCATAAGGCAGCTTGTAGAGCCAGGGATTGGCGCCGAAGGGAAACTGGGCCACGAGCAGGGTGAGTCCGTCGGCACGCGCCGTGGCCACGGCCTGCGTGCCGATGGTGGTGCCTCCGCCGGGCCTGTTGTCCACCATGGCGGGTTGCTTCCATGCATTGGCGAGATGGGTGGCGAGCAGCCGGCCCAGGGTGTCGTTGAAGCCGCCCGGCGGGTACGGCACGACGATGCGCAGCGGCTTGTCCGGATACTGCGCGGCCTCCTGCGACCAGGCGCAGGGCAGGGACAGGGCGGCCACGGCGGAGGCGGCCGCGCGGCGATTCATGGTGTGCATGCGGGTCCTCTTCTGGGTGCGTCACACGCCCTAGGCGTAGGCCGGGCCTTCGATGGCCGGATGCGCGTCGAGGAAGGCCTCATCGACCTCCACGCCGATGCCCGGCGCCTCGGACGGCCAGACATGGCCTTCGGCGTCCACCGCGAAGGGCGTGGGCACCAGCGCGTCGCGGAACAGGTTGCCGCGCGATACGTCCGCCTCGAAATAGCCGTCGCCGTCGATCGCCGCCAGCACATGCAGCGTGGCCGCCATGTTGAGCCCGGTCATGGACGAATGCGGGTGCACCGGAATCTTGTAGGCCGAGGCCAGCGCGGCGATGCGCAGGGTCTCGCTGATGCCGCCGGTCTTGGACAGGTCGGGCTGCAGGATGGAGACCACCCGGTCGTCCACCAGGCGGCTGAACTCGAAGCGGGTGTAGTGGTTCTCTCCGGCCGCGAACGCGACGCGGCCGAAACCGCGGGCCACCTCGTAGCTGCGGTAGTCATGGGCGGGGAAGGGTTCCTCCAGCCAGCCCACGCCCAGCTCGTCGAGCTGCGGCATGGCGCGCCGCGCGTCGTCCAGCGCATAGGCGCAGTTGGCATCGACGAGGATGGCCAGGCCGTCGCCGAAGGCCTGGCGCACCGCCCGCACCCGGGCGATGTCGCGCTCCACGCTGTCGCCCACGCGCAGCTTGACCGCCTTGTAGCCCGCCTTCACATGGGCCGCGGCCTCCTCGACCAGTTGATCGGGCTCCTGCCATCCCAGGGCCACGCCGCCCGCGTAAGCGCGCAGCGGCCGGGAGGCGCCGCCGAGCAGGCGGTACAGCGGCCAGCCCACCGCCTTGGCGCGGATGTCCCACAGCGCCGTATCGATGCCGCTCATCGCCAGCACGCAGGCCGCACCGGTCCCCATGGCCGCCAGCTGCGCCCGGTAGATGCGCTGCCAGACGCCGTGGACATCGGTGGCGTCCATGCCCTCGACCAGTGGGCGCAGGGCATGGTTGATGAAATGGGCGATGCTGCTGTGGGCCCGGCCGTGGTGGGATTCGCCCCAGCCGACCAGGCCGCCGGCGGTGCGCACCCGCACCACCACCGCATCGCGCTTCAGTGCGAGGCCTACGCCCAGCCGCACGCTGTGGGCGGCGGGCACGGGAAAGGAAATGGGCCAGGCCCTGACTTCGGCGATGGCGAAATCAGGCATCGCGGCCGGGGAGCGTCCGCTCATGGGATTTGTCTCCTTATTTCTGTGAATCCCGGTTTCATCGTGGGCCGCCAGCGCGGTCCCGGCGCGCGGTGGTGCCGCCGCCCATGCGGGTTGGCCATCCAAGAGAGAACAAGGCGCGAAGCTGCGGGCGGTGCTTGCCGCACGGCACGGCGCAGCAACGCCGTGATCTTTTCGATGGCGAAGCCGTATCAATCCGCCAGCACGGGCTCCTGGCTCGTCGCCAGATCCTTTTCCACGTACTCGCGGAAAAGCTCGGCGGTGTAGAGCAGGCGCATCTGGGCGCCGACCTCGCAGGCCTTCAGGCAGGCCCGCTGCAGCTCGGGCGTATCGGCATGCTCGAGCACGATCTGGTAGCCGCGCTCGCCGTGGATCTCGTCCGAGACGATGTGCAGGTCGAAGAACTCCACCTCCTCATCGCTGAAGCCGTAGACATCCCGCAGCGTGGGGGCCTGCTTGCGATAGATGGAGGGCACCTGCGACTCCAGGCCCACCACGATTCCGGCGACGGCGACGACCGGATGCTCGCGCATGGACATGGAATAGCACCAGCTCTGCAGGCCGCGGGTCGAAGGCAGCATGTGGTCGGGATTGGTGACGCGTTCGCGCGAGGAGCCGCAGGCTTCGGCGAAACGGATGAGCAGATCGGTGTGGCGGTCGCCCCCGATCTCTTCCTCGTACATGTTGGACAGCATGAAATCCTTCACGTCGATCAGGCTGTGCGGGGTGCGGGAATAGATGAAGCCCAGGTAATCGGCGAAGGGGCCGACGTAGTGGTAATGGTTCTCGGCCCAGCGCGCCAGGTGCGTGCGCGAGAGCTTGCCGGCGGCCCAGGCGACGCTGAAGGGCGACTTGTTGGCGCTCTTGCCGCGCACGGTTTCCTCGAGCGCGTTGCGGAAATCTTCCTTGTTCATCAATGCGGTCATGGCATGTCCTTCTTCTGGGTGGGATGGGGTCCGTGCGGGCAACCCGCTGCCCGGTGCGGCCCCGGCTGCGGGGGAGGCCAAATAATATTTTTTCTTGATGGGAGTCAACAATGTCCATCAACCTTATTGATCGAACCCATCGCCGCTCCTGATGTTGTTTGACGTGTCCCGGGGCAGGCTTCGACCATCGGAGCCATTGCTGCAACCACGAGTGGACGAGGGCCGCGGCCCTTCGAGCCATGCCGACCCCGGAACAGGTGCCTATGCCCAAAGTTGTGATCAGAAAAGCCGGCCAGTGCTTCGAAGGCGAGGTGCGGCCCAACACCAACCTGGTGGTGCGGGCCGGCATCAAGCAGTTCCCCTTCCCGCACCTGGACTACGGCTGCGGCATGGGCAAGTGCTCCAAGTGCATGTGCAAGGTGCTCCAGGGCGCGGAGCATCTGGCCGAACCCAACTGGAAGGAAAAGAAACAGCTGGGCGATCGCCTGGACGCCGGTTTCCGCCTGGCCTGCCAGCTCTGGATCCACCACGACATCGAACTCTGCCAGGACGAAAAGGCCGCGGCCTGAGCCCGGCGACCCATAGAAGAACGACATGGCCAACGAATACGTCATCCTCACCCACAAGGACGGGCAGTTCCATACCGAACTGTGCGAGGGCCTCGTGCCCGTCGAGCAATACGACTACCTCTTCTACGGCAAGCGGCGCGCCCGCTTCGTCATCGCCGAGCTCCTGCGGCCGGTGCGCGTCGCGCTGGTGGAAGAGCAGCCGCCGCATGTCCGCAACCTCGTGCCCTCCAAATTCCTGCCGCGCTGCGACAGCCTGGAGCAGGCCCGCCATGAACTCCACCAGCTGGTCGCCTTCGGCAAGCTGGATGTGCGCCTGGCGCGGGTGGAGCTCGGATGATCACCATCACCTTCCTGAGCAACGCCGGCAAGGTGGCGCAGGTGCCGGAGAACAGCAATCTGCTGCGGGTTTCGCTGCGCTTCCAGGGCGGCATCCCGTTCAAGTGCGGCGGCGGCGTGTGCGGCACCTGCAAGTGCCGCATCGAGTCCGGCCTGGAGCATGCCGACGCGGTCAAACCCAAGGAGCGCAAACACCTCTCCGACGACGAGGTGGGGCAAGGCTTCCGCATGGCCTGCCAGACCTTCGTCAACGGCGACGTCAGCGTCTCCTGGTAGCCCGGGCGCCCCGCAGCCGCGCCCCAGGAATCCCACGATGAAACAAGCCTTGTCCCTGCACGACCTGGAGCAGGCCGCACGCCGCCGCCTGCCCGCCAGCATCTTCGGCTACGTCAGCGGCGGCAGCGAGGACCGGCGCACCGTCGCCGCCAACCGGGCCGCCTTCGACGGCTGGCGCTTCGTGCCGCGCCCGCTGGTGGACGTCTCGCGACGGTCGCAAGCCGTCACCCTGTTCGGCAAGCGCTACGAGGCGCCGGTGGGCATCGCGCCCATGGGAGTCGCCGCGCTGTGCCATTTCGATGGCGACATCGCCCTGGCCGGCGCGGCACGCGACGCCGGCCAGCCTTATGTGCTGAGCGCGGCATCCACCACCCCGCTGGAGCGCGTCTCCGAAGCCAATCCCGACACCTGGTACCAGGCCTACCTGCCGGCCCGCACCGAAGTCATCGGCCCCTTGCTGGACCGGGTGGCCGCGGCCGGCATCGGCACGCTGGTCGTGACGGTGGACGTGCCCATCGCCTCGGTCCGCGAGAACGAACTGCGCAACGGCTTCACCATTCCCTTGCGGCCCAGCGCCCAACTGCTCTGGGGCGGGCTGATGCGGCCGCACTGGCTGGCCGCCACCTTCGCCCGCACGCTGGTGCGCCAGGGCATCCCGCACTTCGAGAATTTCACCGCGGAGCGGGGCGGTCCCATCATCCAGGCGGCCAAGGGCGACCACCGCGCCGGCCGCGCCGCCATGACCTGGAACGAGATCCGCTGGATCCGCGAACGGTGGCGGGGCCGGCTGCTGCTCAAGGGCCTGCTGCGTGCCGGCGACGCGGCGACGGCGATGGCCGTGGGGGTGGACGGCGTCGTGGTGTCCAACCACGGCGGGCGCCAGCTCGACGGCACGCTGGCATCGCTGGACGCCTTGCCGGCGATGGCCGCGGCCGCGCCCGGCCTGACGCTGATCCTCGACGGCGGCATCCGCCGCGGCACCGATGTGCTCAAGGCGCTGGCCCTGGGCGCGAGCGCCGTGCTGGTGGGCCGCCCGGTGATGTACGGCCTGGCGGCAGCCGGCCAGGCCGGCGCCGCGCACGCCCTGGCGCTGCTGCGGCGCGAGGTGGACACCGACCTGGCCTTGCTCGGCTGTCCGGACGTGGCTGCGCTGGGCCCCGATTACCTGTGCCGCGCCGCCACCGTGCTGCCGGCTTCCGAACGCCCTTGAAGGAAAGCCCGATGGACATGACGATTCCCAGCCGCGTGGGCGGCCAGATACTGGTGGATGCACTGAGGATGCAGGGGGTGGAGCGCGCCTTCTGCGTGCCCGGCGAGAGCTTCCTCGCGGTGCTCGATGCCCTGTACGACGCCCGCGACCAGATCGAGCTGGTGGTCTGCCGGCAGGAGGGCGGCGGCGCCTTCATGGCCGAGGCGCACGGCAAGCTCACCGGCCAGCCCGGCATCTGCTTCGTCACCCGCGGGCCCGGCGCCACCAATGCCAGCATCGGCGTGCACACCGCCAGCCAGGACGCCACCCCCATGATCCTGTTCATCGGCCAGGTGGCGCGCGACGCCCGGGGCCGCGAAGCCTGGCAGGAGGTCGATTTCCGGCAGATGTTCGGCGGCATGGCCAAGTGGGTCGATCAGATCGAGGACCCGGCGCGCATTCCGGAATACGTCAGCCGCGCCTTCCACGTCGCCACCTCGGGCCGGCCCGGCCCCGTGGTGCTGGCCCTGCCGGAAGACATGCTGGAGCAGGCCGCGGCCGTCGCCGACTGCCCGCCTTTCCGGCGCAGCCAGCCCTGCCCGCCCGAAGCCGACATGCAGGCGCTGGCCGCCCTGCTGCGCGGGGCCCGCCAGCCCCTGCTGCTGCTGGGCGGCGGCGGCTGGACGGCCCAGGCCTGCAGCGACATCGCGGCCTTCGCCGAGCATTTCCAGCTGCCGGTGGCCTGCGCCTTCCGCCGCCAGGACCTCTTCGACAACCGGCATCCGCTCTACGCCGGCGAGGCCGGCCTGGGCATGGACCCGCGCCTCGCCCAGCGCGTGCGCGATGCCGATCTGCTCATCAGCGTGGGCGCTCGCCTGGGAGAGACCACCACCCAGGGCTATACGCTGGTGCGGCTGCCGCGGCCGCGCCAGCGTTTCGTGCACGTGCACCCCGATCCGCAGGAACTCGGCAAGGTCTACCACGCCGACCTGCCGATGAACTCCAGCCCGGCCGGCTTCGCCGCCGCCGCCGCCGCGCTGCCGGCACCCGCGGCGGCGCCCGCCTGGAGCGGCTGGACCGCCTCGGCGTGCGCCGACTACCGCGACAACCTGCAGCCCACGCCCATGCCCGGACCGGTGGACTTCGGCGCGATCATGGCGGCGCTGCGCGACAGCCTTCCGCACGACAGCGTGCTCACCAACGGCGCCGGCAACTACACGCTCTGGGTGCAGCGTTTCTACCAGTATCGCGGCCTGCGGACCCAGCTGGCGCCCTGCAGCGGCACCATGGGCTACGGGCTGCCGGCGGCCATCGCGGCCAAGCTGGCGCACCCCGAACGCACGGTGGTCTGCTTCGCGGGCGACGGCTGTTTCCTGATGACCGGCCAGGAACTCGCCACCGCGGCCCAGTACGGCGCCCACGTCATCGTGGTGGTGGTCAACAACGGCATGTACGGCAGCATCCGCATGCACCAGGAGCGCCATTACCCGGGACGGGTGGTGGGCACGTCGCTGGTCAATCCCGACTTCGCCGAACTGGCGCGCGCCTATGGCGCCCACGGGGAAGTCGTCGAACGCACCGAAGACTTCGCACCGGCCTGGCGGCGGGCCCAGGCCGCCGGCCGGCCGGCCCTGATCGAGCTGCGCGTCAGCCCCGACGCGTTGTCACCCCGCGCCACCGTCGATTCGGTGCGCGAGCAACGCAAGGCCTGAAGCGCCTTTCCCATTGCCCTGCCTTGGAGACACTGCCCATGACCGATCCCGAAAACTTCACCGTGCGCGTGCTCGCCCGCACCCCCATCGCCCAGGACACCATGGCCTTCGCCATCGAGCGGCCGGCCGGCTTCGACTTCGAGGCCGGCCAGTACGTCAGCATCCAGCTGCCCGGCTTCATCGCCCCGGAGGACGGCTCGGACGACGGCGAACGCATGCTGTCCATCGCCAGCGCCCCGCACGATGCCGGGCTGCTGGTGGCGATGCGCATGCGGGACACCGCCTTCAAGCGCCATCTGGCCGCATGCGCCGTCGGTGAACAGGGCGCGCCCCTCCACTTGAGCCCCCCGATGGGCGACTTCGTCCTGCCCGCCGACGGACTGCAGCCGCTGGTGATGATCGCCGGGGGCATCGGCATCACGCCTTTCTACAGCATGCTGCGCCACCTGCAGCACCGCGCGGAGGGCGGCGAGGCCGTGCCGCCGGTCACGCTCCTGTACGGAAACCGCAGCAGCGCCCTGGCCGCCTGGAGCGCCGAGATCGACGCCATGGCGGCGGCCCTGCCCGGCTTGCGCGTGGTGCATGTCCTGTCGGAGCAGGGCGCCGCCCCGGCCGCCGCCGGCGGCACGCCGCGCTCCGGCCTGATAGACGCCGACACCATCCGCCAGGAGGTCGCCGACTGGCGCGCCTGCCGCTACTACGTGGTCGGCCCCACCGCCATGGTGGCCGCGATGCAGGACTGCCTGGATGCCTGCGAGGTGCCGCCGGAGCAGGTCGTGATCGAATTTTTCGCAGGCTATTGAAACAGGGAGCCCCCATGCACGACAGCACTCGCAGCAGCCGCACCGTTTCGCGTCCGGATGCGGACCTGGCGGTTCACCTCCAGGGAGACCCGCAGGCGCCGGTGGTCTTCTTTGCGCACTCCATCCTTTCGAGCAGCGCCATGTGGACGGCGCAGGCCGATCTGCTCGCCGCACGGGGCTGGCGGGTCGTGTGCGCCGATACCCGCGGCCACGGCGCCTCGCGCTGCACCGGCGGGCACGCCCGCATGGACACCCTGGTGGCCGACACGGTCGCGGTGCTCGATGCGCTGGACATCTCCCGGGTGCACTACGTCGGCTTGTCGCTCGGCGGGATGAGCGGCTTCGGCCTGGCCCTCCAGCACCCCGACCGCCTGGCGAGCCTCTGCCTGTGCGATGCCCGCGCCGATGCGCCGCCGGAGGTGGCCGCACCCTGGGACGCGCGCATCGCCACCGCCCGTGCCGAAGGCTGCGCCGCCCTGGCGATGCCCACGCTGGAGCGCTGGTTCGGCACCGCCTTCCTGCAAGCCCATCCGGACACGGCGGCACGCCTGCGGGCCGTGGCCGCGGATACCACGGTGGACGGCTTCGTGGCGTGCGCCCGCGCCATCCAGTCGCTCGACTATCTGGCAGGCGTGGATGGCATTGCGCTGCCGACGACGCTGGTCGTTGGCGAGAAGGACGGCGTGCTGCCCGCCGCCATGGCCGAACTCGCGGCGCGGATTCGCGGCGCGGCGCTGGAGGTCATTCCGGGCGCCGGGCATTTGCCCAATATCGACCGGCGCGAGGCGTTCGACACGGTCCTGCTGCACCACCTGGCCCGCGCCGCCGCCTGAGGCCTTCAGCGAAGCGGCAGGGCGGGAGCGAGCAGCGCGTGGAGCAGTTCGGTCTGCTGCTGCGCGAGCAGCGGGCCGTCCTGCTCGGTCCGCGCCTTGATCTCGCGCCACTCGCTGTCGGAGCCGAACGCGGCCCAGGCCGCCGTGCGGCGGTCCTCGTCCTCGAAAGCCAGGATATAGACGAGTTCTTCCAGCGGCGGCCTGGGGGCGAACACCGCCACGACATCCATGCCCAGGCGGGCAAAGACAGGCAGGGTATGGGCCATGAAACGCGCGCGCAGCGCTTCGCCCTTCCCTGGATGCGGCGTATAGCGTTTCAGTTCGTAGATCATCCGCGAGAGTCCCCCGTCAGCGGCCATTGCCGGTCCATCCGGCCGATGCCAATCCGTCCCGATGTTAGGAGGAGGCTTGGCTGCAGTGAAGTAGCGGCGCCTGATGGCTGCCATCAGCGTTCCTGATTCGCCAAAGAGGCGCAACCCCGCAACCCGGCGCCATGGCATCGCCGATGCGTTCGGCTGGAATCGGTCGCGCGCGCCGGCACCTGGCGCATCCGTCCCATGCACCATCGATCCAGTGCAGACTCACGGGCCCGGCGGATCAGCGGATCAATGCGCGATCACCTTCCCCCACTCCTGCTCGTAGGTGTGCACGAGGATCTGGTTCGACAGCCGGTTGACCTCGGCCGGCACGCGCGCCATGTCGAGCGGAAAGTCGAACAGCAGCGGCAGCGTGGCGGGCGAGAGGAAGCGCAGCCCCTCGGGCAGGCGCTGCGGCAAGCGCCACGGCCGGCGGCTGGCGATGACGAAGCCCCACTCGCCGAAGCTCGGCACGTGCGCGTGGTAGGGCGCGGCCGTGAGGCCCACCGACTCGATGGTCTGCACCACCGTCCAGAAACTCTGGCGCGCCACCAGCGGCGAGGTGGTCTGCACCACCGCGTAGCCACTGGCCGCGAGGCGCTGCTCCAGCAGCGCGTAGAAACTGTTGGTGTAGAGCTTGCCGATCGCGAAATTGGTGGGGTCGGGGAAATCCACCACGATCACGTCGAAAGCATCTTGCGCCCCCACGCTCCCCTGCTGCAGCCACTGGAAGGCATCGGTGTTGACGACGTGCACGCGCGGGTCGGACAGCGCGCCGCCGTTGAGGCGCGAGAGCGCGGGATCGGTGCGGAAGAGGCGCGTCATGGCCGGGTCCAGCTCCACCAGCGTGACCGATTCCACCGACGGGTACTTCAGGATCTCGCGCACCGCCATGCCGTCGCCGCCGCCCAGCACCGCCACGCGCCGGGGCGCTCCGTGCGCGGCCATGGCCGGGTGCACCAGCGCCTCGTGGTAGCGGTACTCGTCGCGCTCGGCGAACTGTAGGTTGCCGTTGAGGTACAGGCGGTGCCCCATGCGGCCGTGGGTGACCACGATGCGCTGGTAGGGCGATGCGCTGCTGATCACGATGCGGTCCTGGTAGAACTTGTCCTCGGCCAGCCGCGTGATGTGCTCGGCCCCCGCGAAGCCCGCCACCAGCGCGGCCAGCACCGCCGCGCAGGCCAGCGCGTGCGCGCGCAGCCGCCGCAGCTCGTGCCGGAACAGCCACAGCGCCCACACCGCCACCACGGCGTTGAGGATGCCGAACAGCAGCCCCGTGCGGATCAGCCCCAGGTGCGGCACCAGCAGCAGCGGAAACGCGAGCGACACCGCCAGCGCGCCCAGGTAGTCGAAGGTGAGCACCTGCGACACCAGGTCCTTGAGCGCCACGTTGCGCTTGAGGATGCGCATCACCAGCGGGATCTCCAGCCCCACCAGCATGCCCACCAGCAGCACCATCCCGTAGAGCAGCACGCGGAACGCGCCCGGCACGTAGGCATTGGCCAGGAACAGCGTGGCCGGCAGCGCCCCGCCGACCAGCGCCACCAGCAGCTCGATGCGCAGGAAATGCGCGGGCAACTGGCGCTCGAAGTACCGCGACAGCCACGATCCCACGCCCATCGCGAAGAGGTACGTGCCGATGATGGTGGAGAACTGCAGCACCGAATCGCCCAGCACGTAGGATGCGAGCGCGCCGGCGGCGAGTTCGTAGAGCAGGCCGCAGGCCGCCACCACGAAGACGCTGGCGAGCAGCGCGACGTCGAGGGGACGGGGAGCGAAGGACGGAGGGGAGGGAGGGGCGGAGGCGGTCAAGCCCGCTATTTTGGGGGATGCGTCCACCCGCCCCCACCCGCCTTCACCCGCCCCCCGGCGCCGGCCCGGGATGCGAGGCCGGGATACGAACACCGGGCGCACGCCGCCCCGCACAGGAGGTTTCGCATGCATTTCATCGTCATGGGCGCCGGCGCCGTCGGCCTCTACGTGGGCGGGCGCCTCGCCGCGGCCGGGCAGGCCGTGACGCTGGTGGGCCGCCCCCGCATCCTGGACGCCATCGCACAGGAAGGCCTGCGGGTGAGCGACCTGGAAGGCTTCGACGCGCGGGTGCCGCCCGGCGCGCTGCGGGCGGTGGCCTCACTGGACGGCTGGCGGGCGCCGGCGGACTGCGTGGCGCTGCTGTGCACGAAGGGAGGCGCCACGGAAGAAGCCGCACGGACGCTGGCCGGCGCCTGCCCGGACGGCACGCCCGTCGTCTCGCTGCAGAACGGCGTGGACAACGTGGCGCGCATCGCCGCCCAGGCGCCGGCGCTGCGCGCGCTGGGGGCCATGGTGCCCTACAACGTCGTGCTGCGCGGCACGCAGGCCCGCCGCACGACCCTGGGGCGCATCCACCTGCAGCGCGACGCGGCCACGACCGCGCTGGCCGGGGCCTTCGAGGCCGCCGGTCTCGCCACCACGCTGGTGGACGACATCCGGCCGGTGCAATGGGGCAAGCTGCTGCTGAACCTGAACAACCCGGTGAATGCGCTGTCCGACCTGCCGCTGCGCGAGGAACTGCTGGACCGCGACTGCCGGCGCGTCTTCGCCGCCCTGCAGGCCGAGGCGCTGCGCGCCATGGCGCGTGCGGGCATCCGGCCCGCGAAGGTCGCGCCGCTGCCACCGGCGCTGCTGCCGCACGTGCTGCGGCTGCCCGATGCACTCTTCACGCAGCTCGCGCGCCGCATGCTGCGCATCGATGCCACGGCGCGCTCATCGATGTGGGACGACCTGGAGGCCGGCCGCCCCACCGAGATCGGCGACCTCTGCGGCGCCGTCGTGCGCCTGGCCGCCGCGCACGGCCTGCCCGCGCCCTGCAACGAACGCATGTGCACCCTGCTCGCCGGCCCGCGCCAGAGGCTCACGGGCGCACAGATGCGCCAAGCCCTGGGCCTCTGACGCGCAAGCGGCCCAAGAACTGGCACGGCCTCACCCGTCCGATGGCCGCGAAGCAGGCCACGCCAGCAGACGCATCACCGGCTTTGCCGGGCTATTGGCACCGCCCAAGGCCCACGAACCCATGCGGCATCCCCCTCAGAAGGCCGCGGAGCAGGCCATACCAGCAGACGCCGCGGAGCGGGCTCCGCCCGGCCGCTAGCGTCGTCCCCCCTCCGGGGGGAAGGCGCCGAAGGCGACTCAGGGGGGCTTCAGAACTGGTAATTAGCGCTCACCAGCAGCGAGCGCGGCGTGCCCGGCAGCGCGCTGGTGCCGGGGCGCCAGTATTCCTTGTCGAACAGGTTGGAGATGGCGGCCGTGACCGTCCAGGGCGCGGCGCGCCAGCCGATGAGCGCGTCCCAGCGGCTGTAGCCCGCCATGCGCGAGGTGTTGGCGTCGTTGGCCCAGCGCGGGCCGGAATGGGTGACGCCCAGCTCGCCGTACCACGCGCCGGCCGGCGCGTAGCGCACGAACAGGCTGCCCGTGCGGCGCGCGACGTCGCGCAGGTCCTTGCCCTCCAGGGCCACGTTCGCCTTGTTCTCGACCACGGTGGCGTGGGTGATGCCCGCGCCGCCGCGCACGTACCACGCGGGCGCCACACGGCCCGAGACGCTGAACTCCACCCCGCGCGAACGCTCCTGGCCGCGCACCGCCCACACATCGGGCTGGTTGGTGGGATCGGGCTGGTAGCGGATGTTGTAGTGGTCGATCTGGTAGGCCGAGAACTGGGTGGACAGCGCGCCCTGCAGCCAGTCGCTCTTGATGCCGGCCTCGAACTGGCGCGAGTACTGCGGCTCGTCGTCCTGCGCGCCGCTGATGCCCAGCGTGCCGCGCCCGCCGAAGGGCGAGAAGCTCTTGCTGTACGAGGCATAGAGGCTGTGCTCGCGGCTGGGCTGCCACACCAGGCCCGCGCGCGGGCTCACCGAACTGCCGCTGGAATTGCGCCAGGCGTTCGTGAGGCGGTTGAGGCTGTCGAAGTCGTAGTCGTCGTAGCGCGCGCCCACCAGCAGCTTCCACTGCGGCGTGAGGCTGATGAGGTCCTGCGCGTAGAGCGCCTTGGCCGCGCCCAGGTGCAGGTTGTACTGCGAGGGCGTGCCCTGCGCGGGCCGCACGGCGTTGAACACGGGGTTGAACGGATCGACGAAGCCATTGCTCGCGGCCGTGGAGAAGAGGCGCGGCTGGCGCTCCTCGTCGCTGTGCTCCACGCCCACCAGCAGCTCGTGCGCCATGCCGGCCCACTCGAAGCGGCCGGTCAGGTCCACGGTGTGGATGGTGGTCTTGTTGTTCGTCTGCTGCCAGGCGTAGCTCTGGCGCAGCAGGCCGGGGTTGGTGCAGGTGGCGCCCGTGGGCGTGCGGCCGCGCGCATTGCAGTAGGTGCCCAGGAAGTAGTGGTCGAAGTCCTGCCGGGCCTCGCGCTTGCTGGCGAGCCAGCGCACGCTCCACTGCGGGTTGAAGTCGTAGCTCAGGTCCGAGCGCAGCACGCGCAGGCGGTCTTCCACGTAGTCGCCCGGCTGCGCGAAGCCCTGGCGCGGCGAGACGCCCGCGGGCAGTTGCTCGTAGGCCGGGCCGCGGTCCGGCACGCGCCAGACGCTGTCGTAGGTGTACTGGCCCGACCAGCGCAGGCCCGTGCGCGTGTCCACGAGGATGCTGGGCGAGACCATGTCGTTCTGGTTGCGGATGCCGCTGCGGAAGCTGTGCGCCTGCTCGCGATCGGCCGTGAGGCGCACGGCCACGTTCGGGCTCAGCACCCGGTTGATGTCCAGCGTGCCGCCCACGTTCTCCCACGAGCCGCCGCGCAGCGTGACGCTGCTCTTGGCATCGAAGCGCGCCTGCTTGCTCACCATGTTGATCACGCCGCCGCCCGCGCCGCGGCCGTAGAGCACCGAGGCCGGGCCCTTGAGGATCTCGATGCGCTCCACGTTGGCGGTGCTGCGGCGCACCTGCCCGGCCTCGCGCACGCCGTCGCGGTAGATGTCGCCCGAGCTCGCGTCAAAGCCCCGGATCATCACGCCCTCGCCGCGCATGTCGTAGCTGGTGCTCACGCCCGGCAGGCCGTCGAGCATGGTGGCGAGATCGTTGATGCCGTAGCTCTTGTACTTGTTGACCTCCACCGTGTCGATGGTCTGCGGGATGTCGCGCGGCGCGGTGTAGGTCTTGGTGGCGGTGGTCACGCCCTCGGGGCGCACATCGTCGGGGTCGTACTGCGCGCCCGACACATGCACGGTGGGCAGCGCCGCGTGCGCGGCGGCGCTTTCGCCGGGGGCCTCGGCCTGCGCCCAGGCGGCGCCCGCCAGGCCCGCCCAGAGCAGGGCGGCGCGCAGGGGGGCAGGGCCGGCGTCACACAGGGAAGATGAGTTCAGGGATCGCGCGGCAGTACCGCAGCTCCTGGGTTCCCGCACGCCGGGAATGCATCGTTTGGCCATATCGCTCTCTGCAAGGATCCACGAGCAACAGCAGTCTCGTCGGAAGGAGAACGAATCGTAATACTATTGATAATCAATATTAATAACAGATGTGCAAGTCTCACCGCTTTCCGCACAAAGGAATCCGGACTCCACCAAGCCACGGGCTCTTCAATGAAGCCCCGCCGGCGGTGGCACCCACAAGTCCATGCGGGCAATCCCGCTCGTCACCCACACGCGCCGATCTTGGCGTCATGCTCGGAGTTTCCGGTGCACATCGGCTCGATGTAGACGACACCATCCAGACCCGAGAAATCCCATCCTTCCGCAATCAATGTCTCCATAGGCGCCCAAAGATTAATGGCGAAGTAATCCCCGATATAGGTTCCCGTAACACTTTCCCCAACGCCCTTGTAGCCGTGGCCAGGGTCTGGCGTGGTTCCAACCGGACTCCACATCACGGCATTGGAAGATGGGGTCAGATACTTCACGCACACCGATCCATTGCATATGGAAACCGTGTCATTTGCTTGCCACATGGGTACGTTCGGATTCACATGAACCGAGACGAATGCGCGTACATCCGGCGGACTCATCGGAGTCGTGCATCCCCTGCAAAGATATCTCCCATAATCAGCAGCGATACACAAGAGCGCCGCAAGCATCAGAACAGAAATCGAAAGCTTCTTCAGCATATATACCCTCTCTAATTTTTGACCTTCGAATGGATCGCCAATGCCTTGGCACGGCCCTCGTCTTTCTCAGTGGAACTCAATCCACTTTCAATTTTCCTGATGTATGCCGTAACGCTTCTTTTGGTAGTTTCCGGCACATCTGGATCTGCAATGACGGAGGCAGCCCATACATAATCATAGGCATATGAAGTCATCTTGTCGGAATAGCCACCGATGATGCGATCTTCGCTATCCACCTTGTAAATCGACGCCAGCGTCTTGTAAGCCCCCCTGTCACCAGCCTGAGCGCTTTGCTGTAAATACGAAACTGCCAGTGCGGACCATTCATTGATCTGCTCCTTGGTCAACGGCAAGTACTCCTCATCGCCGAGCCAGCGCCCCATGGGTCCTACTTCGAAGTAAAGCTTCTTTGCTTCCAGATCCCCCGAAGCGGCCAGACTCCCAAGAATATCCTTGCGCAGGGAGTAATATCCATCCCCCAGATTCTTACAATATTCAACGTATGCATCATACGACACCGAAAGCTCTCTGACTTCCTCCGCGAGACCTGCCGATCTGCTTTGTGCAATAACATTTCCCAGCCCTCTGCGGTTTGCACAAAAACTCAGCGCAGAGATTATTTCCATTTGATCTTCCAGGCTCCTTTTATGTTTCCCCAAGTATTGGGCAACCATCTTATCCACGGGCAGTCTGGGATTTTCCAGGGGGCTCAGCATACTTGCCAGGGATTGCTTCAAATCCTTTTTTTCCTCATGCGCGGCGAGCTCGCCCCTTCTGCCCCCCTGTTCCTGCCCGGTCGCCAAATGCCATGGAAATTGGCTTTGAGATGCACTTGCCTGTTGCCCAGCTTTTACCTCGTCGGCTGTCTTTCCTTCTGGCACAGGCCGATCCACCCTTGCCAGAAATACCCCCACGAGCGCTAGTACAGCCAAAAGAAATGCGGCCAGATACGAGCCTCTTTTTCCGAAAAGCTTCTCAAATGGCTTGATCACAGGCTCTCTCCAATCGCCGCGCAAGCCAGTCGGCTATCTCGGCACCAATAGCGACAGCACGAACGCCGCTGCACGGAAATATTTCTGTCGCCAACGAGATGGCAACGGCGATCAATACGTGTTGATCCATCTCGTGATGCGCACGAGAATCATTCCCAATCATACATCAGAACAATTATTGTTCCGATGCGTGGAATGCACTCAACCGCCGTGGATGGCCGCGGCCACGATGATGCTGATGCCCAGGCACATCGCGGCCACGACCATGGCCAGGGCCTTGTTCTGCTTCTCGACGATCTCGGCCCACAGGTTGTAGGGCGTGACCTTGTCGATGATGATGAAGCTGACCCAGAACACGAGCACGCCGATCAGCGCGAACAGGATGGAGCCGAAAAAGGCGGCGGGACGCAGCCATTCGAGTGCCATGGTGAACTCCCTTCAGTCGGAAATGGGTGGATGGAGGATGGATGTCGATGCCGCGGCGCCGTCCGGCGGGGGCTACTTGTGCCCGCCCCCGCTGGACCAGCCGCCGAACGACCCGCCCGAGGAACGGTAGCTCGACGAGGTGCAGTTCTCGCGCTGCGGATCGCACGACGAGCTGCAGCCCCGCGAGAACAGCAGCAGGAGCAGGACCAGCACCACGGCGATGATGATCACCGTGCCGCAGCCCACGCTGCCCGCGCTCGCGAGCGGGCTGGCGTCGTCGCGGCGGAAGAGGTCCTTCTGGCCGTCGAGCTTGAACGCCTTGGCCACCAGGGCGCTGTCCAGCAGGTTGCCGGCCGACCAGGTGATCTCGCGCGGGGTCTGCTCCATCGACAGCCGGCCCCTGCCGCCCGCGCCGCTGAAGTCGCGGTTCTGGGTGACCTGCCCGCGCGCCACGGGCCAGTAGAACTCGCCCAGCACGTAGGTGGTCTCGGCGCGGTACTGCGAGTCGAGCCGGTAGGTGCTGCCCAGGTAGGTGGCGCCCTGCCCGTTCGCCGAGAGCTTGGGCGCGCCCGTGGTGGGCCGCACGAGGCTCCAGCCGTCGGTCGCGTCCACGAGGAAGGCGAAGCCGCGCTGGCGGTTGTAGAGCAGGTATTCGTCCCAGCCGAAGCTCTCGTCGTCGCCCGGCTCGCTGCCCATGCGGTGCTGGAAACCCACCACCTGCCAGACCCCGCCCTCCAGCTGCCCGGTGGTGCCCAGGGGAATGAGCGGCTGCACGGGCTCGTCCTGCACGGCGTGGCGCAGCTCGCCGCCGATGCCGCCCGAGACGTCGATGAGGCTCGCGCACGAGGGGCAGGTGAGGCTGCGGGTGGTGTCGAACTTCACCGCCACCGGCGCGCCGCAGTGCGGGCAGTTGAACTGGCGCGCCTTTTCTTCCTTGGCGGACTCATTCTTCAGGCCCTGCATGCGCAGGTCTTCGAGCCGCACCGTGCGGCCGCGCTCGACGCGCGGGGGCGTCTGGCCGTAGTCGAAGGAGAGGACATCCCCCTGCTCGCTGCGCAGCTCCACCACGGCGAATGGCTGGCCCAGCGGCGGCAGCCGGGGCAGCTCGCCCTGCGCGGAGACGAGGTGCGCCTGCACGTTCGCCGCCACGCTGTAGGGCTTGCCGCTCACGGCCGTGGTGGTCCCCACGCGGAAGCGCTCGGGCGGCGGCAGCTCGCGGCCCGGGTCCATGGGGCGCGTGAACACGTAGGCGCCGTTGTCCTCGCCCAGCGTGGCGGTGCTGCCGTCCTCCAGGATGGCGTTCCACTCGGCCCAGGTGCCCGTCTCGGCCTGGTACTGCAGCCGGCCGATCAGCGTGAAGGACTGCTCGCGCGCGTCCAGCAACACCCGGCCGCTCGCCATGAGCTGCAGCGGGCTGTGGTCGTCGAAGACCTCGGCCATCTTGCCCACGCGCGTGAGCACCTCGCCGCTGCGCACCACGGTGCTCTGGCAATAGGGGCAGACGGCGTGCGTGGACTGCGCGCTGCGGAATTCGACCGGCGCGCCGCAGCCCGGGCAGGGCGCGCGGTAGTGGCGCTGGAGGTGGGGGTCGGCCATTCTTGATCGGTGTTTTCGGCCTCCTGTCGCTGATTCCATTCGACAGGATGCTATTTAAAACATAGCAAAAGCAGGGGCAGCGGGGGCCGCCCCGTGCGCGTGGCCGCGCGTCAGACCAGCTTCTTGAGCAGCTCGGCCTTCTTGGCGTCGAATTCTTCCTGCGTGAGGATGCCCTTGGCCTTGAGGTCGCCGAGCTTCTCCAGCGTCGCCATCACCTCCTCGGGCCGCACGCCGGCCACGGGCGCGGCAGCAGCAGCCGCCGCCGGGGCCGCACCCTGGCCGCCGCCCTGCAGGCCCTGCTGCAGGTTCTGCGCGAGCACCTGGCCCAGCGCCACGCCGGCGCCCAGGCCCATCGCGTCGCCCGCGATGCCGCCGCCGTTGCCCGCGCCCTCGGCGAACTTCGGGATCGACTGCGCCGTCTGGTACTGCATGAACTTGCCCATGTCGTTGCCGACCATGCCCATGCCGATCTTCTGGTCGAGGACCTTCTGCAGCTCTTCGGGCAGCGAGAGGTTCTGCACCGTCATCGCCTCCAGCTGCAGGCCGATCTTCGCGAAGGCCGGCTGCAGCTCTTTCGCGAGCGCGTCGGCGAACATGATCTGGTTGGCCGCGAGGTCCAGGAACGGCAGGCCGCTGGCCGCGATCGCGTTGCTGATGTTCTGCAGCACGAGGCCGCGCAGCTGCCCGTCCAGCTCGCCCACGGTGTACTCGGCGCGCGTGCCGGAGATCTCGGTGTGGAAGAGCTTGGGATCGGCCACGCGGTAGGCATAGTTGCCGAAGGCGCGCAGGCGCACGGCGCCGAAGTCCTTGTCGCGGATGGTGATGGGCTGCGGCGTGCCCCACTTCTGATCGACCTGCTGGCGCGTGCTGAAGAAGTACACGTCGCTCTTGAACGGGGACTCGAAGAGCTTGTCCCAGTTCTTCAGGTAGGTCAGCACCGGCAGCGTCTGCGTGGTGAGCTTGTGGGTGCCGGGGCCGAACACGTCGGCCACCTTGCCCTCGTTGACGAACACCGCCATCTGCGACTCGCGCACCACCAGCGTGCCGCCGTTCTGGATTTCCAGGTCGCGCATCGGAAAACGCCAGGCCAGCGTGCCATCGCCGTCCTCCGTCCACTGGATGATGTCGATGAACTGCTTCTTGATGAAGTCCATGAGGGCCATGCGATGCTCCGTCTGTCGTGGTGAGGAATAGGGCTTCGGACCGCCGTTGCGGTGGCCGATCATAGCGGCGCCCCGCCGCTCCGCTATCGCGGGTTTCGAGAGGATCAATTGGCGCCCGCCAATGCGAATGCCTAGCATTCACCCATCCCCGCGACACAACAGGAGCCCCCATGGACCGCATCCGCCAAGCCGCCCTCCAGAACCGCCCGGCCCTCATGAAGACGGGCAGCTACTACGTGATCCACATCTGCGTGGCGGCCCTGGTGGCCTACGCGGTCACGGGCAACCTCATCGCCTCGCTCACGCTCAGCCTGCTGGAGCCCACGGTGCAGGCCGTGGCGTTCTTCTTCCATGAAAAGGCCTGGGAGCGCGCGGCCCGCCGGCGCGCCGCGGCCGGACAGTCCGACGCCGCCACGGCCCCCGCCTGACGGACAACGCGGAGGCAACCCCCATGCACGCCCACACCGCGGCAGCACGCGGCACCGCCCGCGCCGCGGCCCCCTTCCAGCGCTGGCTCATCGAACGGCTGGCAGGCCTCGCCGGGGCGCGCTGAGCGCCCGCAGCCCCGGGTCCGGGTCGGCCCGGGTCGGAAAATCAGGCCTTGGTATCGAGCAGCGAACCCAGCATGCGGTCCTCGGTCTTGACCATCTGCAGATTGGCCGCGAACGAATAGGTGGCGGACATCTGCCCCACCGCGTCCTCCTCCAGCGAGGAGCCGTCCTGCGCGGCGCGCCCGACGCGGGCGCTCACGCCGCCCTGGTCGGGCTGAGTCTCCTGCTCCACCGTCTGGCGGCGGAACCCCTCCGTGTTCAGGTTGGCCACGTTGTGCGCCGACGTGTCCAGCTGCAGTTGCGCGGCGCGCAGGCCGGACGAGGCGATGGAGGAGATGGAGGCCATGGCGGAGTGCTCCTGGAACGGCGCTAAGGATACGGCGGAGGGATGCCGGATTATCGGCCGCAGGAGCGCCACCGGCCAGACCGTTGGTCGCATCCCGCCCTCTGCAGTCCTGACAATTGCTATTTATTTAATAGCAAACTATTGAAAGAATACGGCGACATGGCGGCGATCCGGCTGAAATCCAACCTCCAGGCCCCGCCCGAGGGCTCAGGCCACCGCCGCCGAAGTCGGCAGCAGCCGCCGGCCGGCGATGACGTCGTCGAGCTCCTGCAGCATGGCGGCCTTCATGCCGCCCGACGGGTTCCAGGGCACCGTGGCCGCGTCCTGGCCGGCCCCGAGCCAGCGCCAGCCAGCGCCAGCCGGCGTGGCCGAAGCGGCTCGCGGCGACCTGCAGGCGCATGCCCTGCGGGATCTTGCGGGCGGCCTCGGCCAGCCGCACGCGGGTCAGCAGGGCCTCGGCCCATGCGAACAGGTCGGCGATCTCCGCGCGGGCCGGCCCGGGCTCCAGGTAGGCCCCACCCCAGGGCAGCTGGATGAAGAGCGCGATGCCCTGGCCGACGAGGTAGAAGTGCACCGCCCAGCTATTGGTGCCGTGGCCGTCGAAGCCGACCACGGCGTAGTCCGGCAGGTCCGGGTGGGCCTCGACCTCGGCCAGGAAATGATCGAAGCCGTAGGGCGACGATGCGACGGGCCGCGTGGCGAACCAGCCCGGCCCCTGTTGCTGCAACGCAGCCGCCAGCGGTGCCGGCACGGGGGGGAAGGGCAGGCGCTCTTCTTCGAACATTGCCCGGGCCGGCGGCAGGGTGCCGTCGCGGTCAGGCTCGTGGACGGATGCATTCATGGGAATCCCTCACCAAGGTGGGTTTGCGGTCGCGGCATTGCCGGGTCCGGGCGCCGCCTGGGCGGCCTGGGCGGCCTCCTTGGCCGCCTTGACCTGCGCCCGGTGGCGTTCGCGCCCTATGTAGCTGTTTTTCGGGGTCAGGAGCTGCGCGATATCCGGGCGGCCCCATTGTTCCGGTTCAATGACCCAGCCACCGGCCCGCAGTTGGGCGATGTGGTCCTTGAGGCCCTGGTGGCGCTGGACCGCCGCGTCGATCTCGGGCTCGGTCAGCTTATCTTCCAGCATCGAACGGATGTCCCTTTCCGTGAGCGTCTGGATGGCACGCTCCATCCCGGTGTCGACCACCGGAGGCGGTTCCGTGCCGTGGAGTCCGAAGCGCCAGGGGTCATTCTGGATCTGAGCAATATCGCCCGGCTCGGTCGCGCTCTTGCCGAAGCACTGGTCGTTGTCGATGCCCGTGACCTGGACGCTCCCGTCCGGCCCGCGGTGGATGAAGTAGTTGTAGCCATGGCGGTCGCACTGGCCCGTCAGGTGGTCGAGCAACTGGAGCTTGGTCACCTCCACGCACACCTCCGGGCGGTTCAGGACGCTCAGATCGACCTCGCGGGCCGGCTGGCCTCGGGCCCGCTCCATCATCAGGCCGAGGTGGGAGGCGAAGGGGCCGCCCCCGGTGTCGATCAGCGCCACGCGCGTATCCGCGATCACGGGCAGGCCGAGCTTGCGGGCGTAGGAGACCGTCGCGATATTGCGCATGGCGGTCTGCGGGTTGTCGCCCGGGATACCGGTCACCGCGGCGGCCCATCCGCCCTCCTTCTTCTTGAGCGGCTTGAACACGCCATCGAACGCGCGGCCATCGGGGCCTGCGAGCTTGACCTCGAAGACGGTGTGGAACGCGCCCGATCCCAGCTTCCGGGGCTTTTCCTGCACGTGCACGTTGGTGTAGGCGGGCCGGGTGTCGCGCGTCACCTTCAGGTCCAGCCGTTCGTAGAGGCGGTCCATGGCCCATTGGTCGAGCACGTTCAGCAGCAGCTTCCGGTCCTCTTCGAGGATGCCCTGGCCCAGCATCCCGTCCTCCAGGGCCGTACCCATCGCATCGACGGCCTGTACGGGATCGATCCCGCCGGCCTGGGCGATCGCCATCAGGTCGGCGCGCACCCGCGCCTCGAACGCTTCCCTGCGCCGGCCCTCCATGGGTTTGGGCGGTTCTTGCAAGCGCGCGTGCCATTTCTCGGCCAACGTGGCCGGATGCTGCCTTGCCGCGCGGCCCTTCAGCCGCCTCATGGTCTTCCCGCCTTTGGGCAGCGCCGAACCCACCAGCTCCGCCTGCTGGGCGCGCAGGGCCTTCCGGGCCTTTTGGGCCCGCTCGGCCTGCTCCTGCTGGCGCTCCAGGGCCAGCAACTCGCCCAGCGTCGTGCGCTTCGCCTGCGAGGGCTGCCGGGCCGCCTCCGGGCGCTGCGGCGGATTCGCTTCGGCAGAAGAAGACTGCGACCGCATCTCGCCACTCGGCCGGGGCAGCGGGCCGCGCGGGAGCGGCCCGGCGGCCGCGCCATCGGGCCGCTGCGGCGCACCGCTCAGCCCGGCAGGAGCCTGGAGCACGGCCGGCGGATGCGATGCCGGCGCGGGGGCCTCGGCACCGGGGGCATCGCGTGACGCATTGGGCGTGCCGGACACGCTGGGCAGGAAGCTCCGGGCGGTCCGGAAGGTGTTCTCTGACAACATGGTTTTCTTTCCGTCGCCAGGACGGTCTGGCACGGGTGAGCTTCGCGATCGAAGCCCCCTGGCCCGCGCTGCCCATGCGAAGCGCCCTGCGGAAATGCGAAAACACCACCACTTCCGTACCGCCCGGCGGCAACCGCGGGCCGCGCCCGGGGCACCGACACCCGCCAGCGCCGCCGGAACGCGCGGCCCCGCGGGCCGGCGAGGGGCCTGCGTCAGGTTTCCACGTAATCCGGGTACCGGGCGCAGATCTCGTCCACCTGGCTCAGCGTGCCCGAGAGGTGGGTGCGCAGCGCCTCCTGCGCGGCCAGCGGCTCGCCGGCCGCGATGGCCTCCACGATGCGGCGGTGGTCGGCCAGCACCGCCTGCGCCTTGCCCTCGCTCGGCAGGTGCAGCCGGCGCAGCCGGTCCACGTGGCCGGAGCGGCGGCGCACCAGGTCCCATAGGCCCGCCACGCCCGCGGCCTCGTACATGAGGCGGTGGAAGCCCTGGTCGGCCTCCACGAATTCGCGGTAGGTGCCGGGGGCCGCCAGCGCGGCCATGGCCTCCACCTGGGCGCGCAGGCGCGCGAGCGTGGCGTCGGCTGGCTCCAGCGCCAGCGTGCGCACCACCTCCAGCTCGATGGACCGCCGCAGGTAGTGCGCCTGCCGCGCGGCCGGCACGTCGATGCGGCTCACCACCGTCGCATGCTGCGGGAAGATGTCCACCAGCCCTTCCTCCCCCAGGCGCAGCAGCGCGTCGCGCACGGGCGTCTGGCTGATGCCGAAGCGCTCGGCCAGTTCGGCGCGCGCCAGCACCGTGCCGGGCGCGAGGTCGAGGCCCACGATCGCCTCGCGCAGCTTCTCGAACACCTGCGGCGCGGCGTGGCGCGAGCGGTCGAGGCGGACTTTCTCTCTCACGTTCATAAGCGGCGGATTGTCGCACCGTGGTGCTTTGACGCACTAATATATTAGTGCTTTAATGTGTTTCATATGACGATCCCACGCCGCCCCCCCGAGTCCCTGCGCAGCGCACGCTGGTTCGCCCCCGACGACCTGCGCTCCTTCGGCCACCGCTCCCGCATCATGCAGATGGGCTACGCGCCCGAGGACTGGACGGGCAAGCCCATCATCGCCATCGTCAACACCTGGTCGGACATCAACCCCTGCCACGGCCACTTCAAGCAGCGCGTGGAGGATGTGAAACGCGGCATCCTGCAGGCCGGCGGCTTCCCGGTGGAGCTGCCGGCCATCTCGCTGGCCGAGGCGTTCGTGAAGCCCACCACCATGCTCTACCGCAACCTGCTGGCCATGGAGACCGAGGAGCTGCTGCGCAGCCACCCGGTCGATGGCGCGGTGCTCATGGGCGGCTGCGACAAGACCGGCCCGGGCCTGGTGATGGGCGCGATCAGCATGGGCCTGCCCTGCATCTTCGTGCCCGCCGGGCCCATGCTGCGCGGCAACTACAACGGCCAGGTGCTGGGCTCGGGCTCCGACGCCTGGAAGCTCTGGGACGAGCGCCGCGCCGGCCGCATCACCCAGGCCGAATGGACGGGCGTGGAAGGCGGCATCGCCCGCAGCCACGGCACCTGCATGACCATGGGCACGGCCAGCACCATGACGGCCATCATCGAGGCCATGGGCCTCACGCTGCCCGGCGCCTCCTCCATCCCCGCGCCGGACGCGAACCACGTGCGCATGAGCGCCGAGAGCGGCCGCCGCATCGTGGACATGGTGTGGCACGACCAGACGCCCGCGCGCCTGCTCTCGCGCGATGCGTTCCTCAACGCCATCGACGTAGCCATGGCCGTGGGCTGCTCCACCAACGCCATCGTGCACCTGGTGGCCATGTCGCGCCGCGCGGGCGCGCACTGCGCCGTGACGCTGGAGGACTTCGACGCCGCCAGCCGCCGCGTGCCCGTGATCGCCAACGTGCGGCCCAGCGGCGAGACCTACCTGATGGAAGACTTCTACTACGCGGGCGGCCTGCCGGGCCTGATGACGCGCCTGCGCGGCCACCTGCGCCTGGGGGCCGCCACCGTCACCGGCCGCACGCTGGGCGAGAACATCGAGGGCGCCGGCGTGTTCAACGACGACGTGATCCGCCCCATCGACAACCCCATCTACGCCGAGGGCGCCCTGGCCGTGCTGCGCGGCAACATCGCCCCCGGCGGCGCGGTGATCAAGCCCAGCGCCTGCGCGCCGCACCTGCAGCGCCACACCGGCCCGGCGCTGGTCTTCGACGACTACCCGAGCATGAAGGCCGCCGTGGAAGACCCCGACCTGGACGTCACGCCCGGCCACATCATGGTGCTGCGCAACGCCGGCCCGCAGGGCGGCCCCGGCATGCCCGAGTGGGGCATGCTGCCCATCCCCGCCAAGCTCGTGAAGCAGGGCGTGCGCGACATGCTGCGCCTGTCGGACGCGCGCATGAGCGGCACCAGCTACGGCGCCTGCATCCTGCACGCCGCGCCCGAGGCCTACATCGGCGGCCCGCTGGCGCTGGTGCGGACCGGCGACCTCATCACCGTGGACGTGTCCGCGCGCCGCATCCACCTGGAGGTGAGCGACGAAGAACTCGCCCGCCGCCGCGCCGCCTGGACGCCGCCGCCGCCGCGCTTCGAGCGCGGCTACGGCTGGATGTTCAGCCGCCACATCCTGCAGGCCGACCAGGGCTGCGACTTCGACTTCCTCGAAACCGGCTTCGGCGCGCCCGTGCCCGAACCCGACATCTTCTGACGGCAACCCCGCCTCCGCATTCCCGCAACGACTTCGCCCCCTGGAGACCCATGGCCCTCGACCCCCGCACCCGCGAACAGCTCCTGCGCGTGAGCACCGCCACCCTCTGCACCGCCCTCTTCAAGCGCGGCCTGCGCAACCAGTTCCTGCAGGACGTGCACCCCCTGCGCGCCGGCCGCCCGAACATGGTCGGCGAGGCCTTCACGCTGCGCTACATCCCGGCGCGCGAAGACCTGAACACCATCGGCGTCTTCCAGAACCCCGACCACCCGCAGCGCAAGGCCGTGGAAGACTGCCCGCCCGGCGCCGTGCTGGTCATCGACAGCCGCAAGGACGCGCGCGCCGCCTCGGCCGGCTCCATCCTCGCCACGCGCCTCATGAAGCGCGGCGCGGCCGGGCTGGTGACCGACGGCGGCTTCCGCGACACGCCCGACATCGCGCAGCTGGACATGCCCGCCTACCACCAGCGCCCCTCGGCCCCCACCAACCTCACGCTGCACCAGGCCATCGACATCAACGTGCCCATCGGCTGCGGCGACGTGGCCGTGTTCCCCGGCGACGTGGTGGTGGGCGACAGCGAAGGCGTGATCGTCATCCCCGCGCACCTGGCCGGCGAGATCGCCGCCGAGGCCACCGAGATGACCGCCTTCGAGGACTTCGTGACCGAGCGCGTGCAGGACGGCCAGACCATCATCGGCCTGTACCCGCCCACCGACCCGCGCACGCCCGAGGCCTTCGCCGCCTGGCGCAAGGAGCGCGGCCGCTGAGCCGCGCCGGCGCCGCGCCGCCGCTTTTTCGCTTTCCATAACGACAACGACGACACCCATCCACCCGCAGGAGACAAAACCATGCACCCCGATCGACGCCACGCGCTGCACGCGCTCGCGGCCCTGGCCGCCACCGCCCTTCCCCTGGGCGCCCACGCGCAAGAATGGCCGGCCGCCAAGCCCATCACCTACGTCGTGCCCTTCACCCCCGGCGGCTCCACCGACATCATCGGCCGCGTGCTCGCCAACAAGCTGCAGGAATCGCTCAAGCAGGCCGTGGTGGTGGACAACAAGCCCGGCCAGGGCGGCGGCATCGGCGCGGCCTACGCGGCCAAGGCGCCGGCCGACGGCTACACCCTCTTCGGCGGCACCATCAGCACCCATGCCATCAACGCCAGCCTCTACAAGAAGCTGCCCTACGACCCGGTGCGCGACTTCGAGCCCGTCACCCTCGTGGCCACGCTGCCCAACGTGCTCATCATCGACCCCAACCTGGGCGTGAACTCGGTCCAGGAACTCGTCGCCCTGCTCAAGAAAGACCCGGCCAAGCGCATGTTCGCGTCCTCCGGCGCGGGCACCTCCACGCACCTGGCCGGAGAACTCTTCGGCGACCTCATCGGCGTGAAGCTCACCCACGTGCCCTACAAGGGCACGCCGCCCGCCCTCACCGACGTGGCGGCCGGGCAGGTGTCCTTCATGTTCGACCAGATGACCGCCGCCCTGCCCCTGGCCAAGGCCGGCCGCGTGAAGCTGCTGGCCGTGACCACGGGCAAGCGCATCCCCCTCGCGCCCGAGCTGCCGACCATGATCGAGTCCGGCGTGGCCGGCTTCGAGATGTCCTCCTGGCAGGCCGTCTACGCGCCCAAGGGCACGCCCAAGCCCGTCGTGCAGCGCCTCAACGCCGAGATCGTCAAGGCGCTCAAGCAGCCCGACGTGCAGGCCAAGCTGCAGGACCAGCTCGGCATGACCATCGTCGGCAGCACCCCCGAGGAACTGGCCGCGCACATGGCCAGGGAGATCCCGCGCTGGGCGGCGCTGGTGAAGAAGTCGGGGGCGTCGGCGGATTGAGGGCGCTTCAGGCTCCAGCGTGCGCGCGCTCCAGGCATTCCCCGAACGCCTGCGCCGCCCGTGACGGCGCCGGCGAGCGCCGCACCAGACTCACGAACCGGCATTCATAGCGCAGCAGTTCCGGCCGCACCGCCTGCATGCGGCCGCGGCGCTCGAAGGCCTCGGCGTAGTGGTCGGGCAAAAAGCCCAGGTAGCGCCCCGAGAGGATCAGCGTGGCGATCGATTCCTGGTCGAAGCCCGTGGCCGCGCGCGTGAGCCGGGCGCGGTGGCTCAGTTCCATGTTGGGCGAGTGGTAGCCCAGGCCCGCGAAGGGGTGGGCGCGCACGGCGTCCCAGTCCAGCGCGGTGTGGTCGGCGCCGAAGAGCGGGTGGCCCTGGCCGCAGTAGAGCAGCATGGTTTCGCCGAACAGCTCGGTGTAGCGCAGGCTTTGCGAACTGCGGTGCGCGGGGATGATGCCCACCTGGTAGCTGCCGTCGATCACGCCGCGCTCGATGGCGTTGATCGAGGCCACGTGGAGCTGCAGCTCCACGTCGGGCGCCTGCCGGGCGAAGGCGGCGATGGCCTCGCCGATGCGGGCGGCCGGGTTGCTGGCGGTCTTGTCGAACACCGCCACGGCCAGTTGCCCGCCCATGCGCGCGTGGATGTCGTCGATGCCGTCGCGGAAGCTGCGCACCGAGGCCAGCAGGCGCAGCGTCTCCTCGTACACCCGCTGGCCCTCGGGCGTGAGCGCGAAGCCCGCGCGGCCGCGCCGGCACAGCGTGAGGCCCAGGCGCGTCTCCAGGTCCTTCATGTGGCGGCTCACGGTGCTGGTGCCGATGTTCAGCTCCAGCTCGGCCGCCGCCATGCCGCCGCACTCCACCACGCTCTTGAACACCTGCAGCAGCCGCAGGTCCATGTCGCCGAGCTGGCCGAGCACGGCCCGCTCGCGGGCGGGGGGTGGGGCAAGGGGGCGATTTACTTGCATGGATCGTCAAGTGAACATGGATATTTGACCATTTGAGGAATTATCGGCCGCCGGAACAATGGCCCGTCAGCGCGATGCGCCCACCCCGCCGCTGCCGCTGCGGCGGGGCCCTCGCTTCTCTTTTTCCTCCCCCCTTCCGCCCTGAGGGACCGACCATGAGCTTCTCCGTCCTCGACACCGCCCCCGGCGCCGATGCCACCGCCCCCCGCCTGGATGCCGCCTGGCTCGATGCGCACTGGATGCCCTTCACCGGCAACCGGAACTTCAAGGCGAAGCCGCGCATGATCGTGGGCGGCCAGGGCGCCTATTACACGGATGCCGAGGGCCGCAAGATCTTCGACGGCCTCTCGGGCCTGTGGTGCTCGGGCCTGGGCCACGGCCGCACGGAGGTGGCCCAGGCCATCGGCCGCGCCGCCGCCACGCTGGACTATGCGCCCGCGTTCCAGTTCGGCCACCCTGCCGCGTTCGAGCTGGCCAACCGCATCAAGGCGCTCACGCCCGAGGGGCTGGACTACGTGTTCTTCACCGGCTCGGGCTCGGAGGCCGCGGACACCTCGCTCAAGATGGCGCGCGCCTACTGGCGTGCCAGGGGCCAGGGCCAGAAGACACGCCTCGTCGGCCGCGAGAAGGGCTACCACGGGGTGAACTTCGGCGGCATCTCGGTGGGCGGCATCGTGGGCAACCGCAAGACCTTCGGCCAGGGCGTGGAGGCGGACCACATCCCGCACACGCAGCCGCCGGCCGGCTCGTTCTTCCAGGGCATGCCCGATACCGACGGCCGGGCGCTGGCCGACAAGCTGCTGGACGTGATCGCGCTGCACGACGCCTCCAACATCGCCGCGGTGATCGTGGAGCCGTTCTCGGGCTCGGCCGGCGTGGTGATCCCGCCCAAGGGCTACCTGGAGCGCATCCGCGAGATCTGCACGCAGAACCACATCCTGCTGATCTTCGACGAGGTGATCACCGGCTTCGGCCGCTGCGGCGCCTGGACGGGCGCGCAGGCCTTCGGCGTCACGCCCGACCTGCTCAACTTCGCCAAGCAGGTGACCAACGGCGCGCAGCCGCTGGGCGGCGTGGTCGCCACGAAGGAGATCTACGACACCTTCATGGCGCAGGGCGGGCCGGAGTACATGCTGGAGTTTCCCCACGGCTACACCTATTCGGCCCACCCGGTGGCCTGCGCGGCGGGCAACGCGGTGCTCGATCTGCTCGAGCAAGAGGACATGCCGGGCCGCGTGCGCGCGCTGGCGCCGGTCTTCGAGAAGGCCGTGCACGGCCTGAAGGGCGCGAAACACGTGGCGGACATCCGCAACTACGGCCTCGCCGCCGGCTTCACCATCGCCGCGCTGCCGGGCGAGCCGGCGCGCCGGCCCTACGAGATCGCCATGAAGTGCTGGGACAAGGGCTTCTACGTGCGCTATGGCGGCGACACCATCCAGCTCGCGCCGCCCTTCATCTCCACCCCCGCGGAGATCGACCGCCTGGTGAGCGCGCTGGGCGATGCGCTGCACGAAACGGCGTGACCGCCATTCACTCACTTTTCAATAGCAAAGTATTCAGCAAAACCGCCGACATACGGCTTGATCGACTCCGAACCATGCACCAGGACCCCTCCGTCACCACCACCGTCGGCCACCTGATCGACGGCCAGATCGTCGCCGACGCGGCGCGCACCCAGCCGGTGTTCGACCCCGCCACCGGCCAGTCCTCCACCAGCGTGGCGCTGGCGGGCCGCACCACGGTGGAGGCGGCCATCGCATCGGCCGAGGCCGCCTTCCCCGCGTGGCGCAACACGCCGCCGCTCAAGCGCGCGCGGGTCATGTCCCGCCTCAAGGTGCTGCTGGAGGAGAACGCCGACCGGATCGCCCGGCTCATCACGGCCGAGCACGGCAAGGTGCTCCCGGACGCCCACGGCGAGCTGCAGCGCGGCATCGAGAACGTGGAATACGCGAGCTACGCGCCCGAGCTGCTCAAGGGCGAGCACAGCCGCAACGTGGGCCCGGGCATCGACGCGTGGAGCGAGTTCCAGCCGCTGGGCGTCACGGCCGGCATCACGCCGTTCAACTTTCCCGCCATGGTGCCGCTCTGGATGTGGCCCATGGCCGTGGTGTGCGGCAACACCTTCGTGCTCAAGCCCTCGGAGCGCGACCCGAGCAGCGCGCTCCTCATCGCGCAGCTGGCGCTGGAGGCGGGCCTGCCGCCCGGCGTGCTGAACGTGGTCAACGGCGACAAGGAGGCGGTGGACGTGCTGCTGACCGACCCGCGCGTGAAGGCCGTGAGCTTCGTGGGCTCCACGCCCATCGCCGAGAGCATCTACGCCACGGGCTGCGCGCACGGCAAGCGCGTGCAGGCCCTGGGTGGCGCCAAGAACCACGCCGTGGTCATGCCCGACGCCGACATCCCCAACGCCGTGAGCGCGCTCATGGGCGCGGCCTACGGCTCCTGCGGCGAGCGCTGCATGGCCATCCCGCTGGTGGTGGCCGTGGGCGACGCGACGGCCGACGCCGTGATCGCTGGCCTCGTGGCCGAGATCGCGAAGATGAAGGTCGGCCCGGGCACCGACGCCGGCAACGACATGGGCCCGCTGGTGACGCGGCAGCACTTCGAGAAGGTGAAGGGCTACGTGGACAGCGGCGTGCAGGAGGGAGCGACCCTGGTGGTCGATGGCCGCGCCGTGCGCGTGGCGGGCCACGAGGCGGGCTACTTCCTGGGCGCGTGCCTCTTCGACCACGTGAAGCCCGGCATGCGCATCTACCAGGAGGAGATCTTCGGCCCGGTGCTCGGCGTGGTGCGCGTGCAGACGCTGCAGGAGGCCATGCGGCTCATCGACGAGCACGAATACGGCAACGGCACCTGCATCTTCACGCGCGACGGCGAGGCCGCGCGCCATTTCACCGACCACATCCAGGTGGGCATGGTGGGCGTGAACGTGCCGCTGCCCGTGCCGGTGGCCTACCACTCGTTCGGGGGCTGGAAGCGCAGCCTGTTCGGCGACCTGCACGCCTATGGGCCGGACGCCGTGCGCTTCTACACCCGGCGCAAGGCCATCACCCAGCGCTGGCCCTCGGCCGGCGTGCGCGAGGGCGCGGTGTTCAGCTTCCCGAGCAGCCGCTGACGCCGACGCGGCGGGCCCCAGGCGGGAAGCCCAGCGCGGAAGGATGGCAGAACGGCAACGCCGCTGGCGCCACCTTCTGCAGAAGCCCGCTCCGTCCGCCGCGCCTGGAACGGGCAGAGCTTTCCCGTCCAATGGCCGCGGAGCAGGCCACGCCAGCAGACGCCGCGGAGCGGGCTCCGCCCGGCCGCAGGCGTCGTCCCCCCTCCGGGGGGGGGAAGGCGCCGAAGGCGACTCAGGGGGGATCAGATCACCGCGGCAGCACCGTGACCGCCTCGCGCTCCTGGGCGGTGCTGTACATCACGCGCAGGTTCTGCGTGGGGATGCCGCGCGCCACCAGTTCCTTGCGCACGGCCAGGGCCCGGGCCAGCGCGACCTCGCGGGCATTCTTCACGGCCTTGCGGTCGCTGTAGCCCTTGATCTCCCAGCGCTGGGTGGCCGACGACTTGTCGGCCGCCACGACGTCCAGCAGCGCCAGCGCCTCGGGGGGCAGGGTGGCGTCCGTGCCGGTGAATTCGGCGATGGTGCCGTCCTCGGGCACGCGCGGCGCGGCGGGAGCGGGTGCCGGCTCCGGAGCCGGCGCGGGAGCCGGGGCGGCGGCCGGAGCCTGGGGCTCGGCGGGAGCACCCGAGCCGGCCTGGCCGGGCGCGCCGCCCGCGCATCCGCCGAGCACGACGGCGCAGCAGAGAAGGCCCAAGAGTTGGCTGTAGGAACGCATGGAACGCATCGATTCACCTGTTGTGATGGCTGGAAAAGAAAACGGGCGGACGGCGGCGGTGCGCCAGCGCCCTGGCAGGATGCGCCCGGGCCGCGCCATCCCTCCCGGATCGCGCGGGCAGGCCGCAGCAGACACCGATTGTCCACGCAGAGCCGTCCGCCATCCAAACGGGCAGGGCCCCCGGGGCGCCGCCGGGCGGATCCGCGTGGTGGGCTGTCTACAATCGCACACCCCGGAGAGCCTGGATCCGTCCCCTCGCGCCCTGGCAGCGCAGCACCCGCATCCGCACCTTCACCCGCCAATGTCCCCTGAGCTGGAGAGCTTGATGTCCGACAACAACCCGGCAACCCCCGCGCCCGACAAACGTGCCCTGCTGCGCAAGGCAGCCCTCGAGTACCACGAGTTCCCCAAGCCCGGCAAGATCGCCATCGCCGCCACCAAGCAGATGGTCAACCAGCACGACCTGGCGCTGGCCTACTCGCCCGGCGTGGCCGCCCCCTGCGAGGAAATCGTCAAGGACCCGGCAGCGGCCTTCAAGTACACGGCGCGCGGCAACCTCGTGGGCGTGGTCACCAACGGCACCGCCGTGCTGGGCCTGGGAGACATCGGCGCGCTGGCCGGCAAGCCCGTGATGGAGGGCAAGGGCGTGCTCTTCAAGAAGTTCTCGGGCATCGACGTGTTCGACATCGAGATCAACGAGAAGGACCCCGAGAAGCTGGTCGAGATCATCGCCAGCCTGGAGCCCACCTTCGGCGGCATCAACCTCGAAGACATCAAGGCGCCCGACTGCTTCTACGTGGAGCGCAAGCTGCGCGAGCGCATGAAGATCCCGGTCTTCCACGACGACCAGCACGGCACCGCCATCGTGGTGGGCGCGGCCATCCTCAACGGCCTGAAGGTGGTCGGCAAGGATCTCTCCCAGGTCAAGCTCGTCACCTCCGGCGCCGGCGCCGCGGCGCTCGCCTGCCTGGGCCTGCTGGTGAAGCTCGGCATCCCGCGCGAGAACATCTGGGTGACGGATCTGGCCGGCGTGGTCTACGAAGGCCGCACCGAGCTCATGGACGAAGACAAGGCCCAGTTCGCGCAAAAGACCGACGCGCGCAAGCTGGCGGAAGTCATCGCGGGCGCCGACGTGTTCCTGGGCCTCTCGGCCGGCGGCGTGCTCAAGCAGGACATGGTGCGCACGATGGCGGCCCGCCCGCTGATCCTGGCCCTGGCCAACCCCAACCCCGAGATCGCGCCCGAGGACGTCAAGGCCGTGCGCGACGACGCCATCATGGCCACGGGCCGCACGGACTACCCGAACCAGGTCAACAACGTCCTGTGCTTCCCGTACATCTTCCGCGGCGCGCTCGATTGCGGCGCGACCACGATCACGCTGGAGATGGAAATCGCCGCCGTGCACGCCATCGCCGAGCTGGCCCAGGCCGAGCAGAGCGAAGTGGTGGCCGCCGCCTACGTGGGCGAGCAGCTCGCCTTCGGCCCCGAATACCTCATCCCCAAGCCGTTCGACCCGCGCCTGATGATGAAGATCGCGCCGGCCGTGGCCCAGGCCGCGGCCGACAGCGGCGTGGCGCAGCGCCCCATCGCGGACATGGACGCCTACCGCGACCACCTGCAGACCTTCGTCTACGCCTCGGGCACCACCATGAAGCCCATCTTCACGGCCGCCAAGCTGGCCACGAAGAAGCGCGTGGCCTATGCCGAGGGCGAGGAAGAGCGCGTGCTGCGCGCCGCCCAGATCGTGGTGGACGAGAAGATCGCCCGCCCCACGCTCATCGGCCGCCCGGCCATCATCGCCCAGCGCATCGAGAAGTTCAGCCTGCGCCTGAAGGAAGGCGTGGACTACGACGTGGTGAACGTCGAGAACGACCACCGCTACCGCGACTTCTGGCAGACCTACCACCGCATGACCGAGCGCAAGGGCATCACCGTGCCGATCGCCAAGATCGAGATGCGCCGCCGCCTCGCGCTCATCGGCTCCATGCTGCTGCACAAGGGCGAGGTGGACGGCCTCATCGTCGGCACCTGGGGCCACACGGCGCTGCACCTGAACTACATCGACCAGGTGATCGGCAAGCGCGCGGGCGTCAACACCTACGCCTGCATGAACGGCCTGCTGCTGCCCGACCGCCAGGTGTTCCTGGTCGATACGCACGTCAACTACGACCCCACGGCCGAGCAGCTCGCGGAGATCACGGTGATGGCCGCCGAGGAGATGATGCGCTTCGGCATCAAGCCCAAGGCCGCGCTGCTGTCGCACTCCAACTTCGGCAGCAGCAACCAGCCGAGCGCCGTCAAGATGCGCCAGACGCTGGAGCTGCTGCGCGTACAGGCCCCCTGGCTGGAGGTGGACGGCGAGATGCACGGCGACGTGGCGCTGGATGCCGCGCAACGCGCCAACGTCATGCCCCACAGCACGCTGGCGGGCAGCGCCAACCTGCTGGTGCTGCCCAACATCGACGCGGCCAACATTTCCTACAACCTGCTCAAGACGGCGGCCGGCGGCGGCATCGCCATCGGCCCCGTGCTGCTGGGCGCGGCCGAGCCGGTGCACATCCTGACGGCCAGCGCCACCGTGCGCCGCATCGTCAACATGACAGCTCTCACCGTGGCGGATGCCAACGCCGCTCGCTGAAGCGCTTCGCCATAGCAAGCGCTAACTTTTAGCGAATGCAAACCTTGCAAGCGCCTGCCCATTTTTTGGGCAGGCGCTTGCTTTTTGGGGGTCTTTCCGTCACACTACTGGCTCGAAATTTCGGGTAAACCCGTAGTTTCTGAAAGGTGTAGTTGATGCTGAAGGCCATTGCCATCCGGGCGTACAAGGCAGGTATTGCGTGCGCTCTGGGTGCCGCGTTTGTTCTGGCACCCATTACGGGGGAAGCCCGGAATGCCCCGTCTCCGGACGGAATTGACACCATCGCACTGGCAGAGCTGCCGCCGCAAGGGCGCACGACCTTCGGGCTGATCCGCGAAGGCGGCCCTTTCCCCTACGACAAGGACGGCACCGTCTTTGGCAACCGGGAACGCCTGCTGCCGGCGCAGAAGCGGGGCCATTACCGGGAATACACCGTCAGGACGCCGGGGGCTCGCAACCGTGGCGCACGCCGGATCGTGTGCGGGGGCCCGCCCCGCACGCCGGACGCCTGCTACTACACCAGCGACCACTACGCGAGTTTTCGGAAAATCGTCGAATGACGCCGCCCGTGTGCCAGCCGGCATGGGCGCGACGCACTGAACGATTGCAGGCCTGCCGACTCCCTTCTTGAGAAGACGCGCTTCTGGCGCTCTTCCAACGATATCCCTCATTGGTGACCACATAAAGAAAGAGCAGCGGAGATGGAAATGCCACTTCGTAACAACCAGGACAACCCCTTGCGCGGCGTACGCCCCAACATCGTGCAGTCGATCCGCGCTTTCCGCGTGCAGGACCTGCAGGCATCCGCCCAGTCGCTGGGCCAGCACTTCCTGTATGCCAACCTCGCGCACGCCCAGACCAAGCAGGACATCCTGGAGCTGATCGCCAGCCAGTTCATGTTCCCGGCGCACTTCGGCAAAAATTTCGATGCGCTGTACGACTGCATGACCGATCCCCTGCACAAATCGGGCCCGCAGCCGGGTTTCATCGTGGTGCTGGAGCAGATCCCCACCACCGTGAAGTTCGACAAGGAAGTGCGCGAGCAACTGCTGGACATCTTCCGCGAGACGGCAGATTACTGGGGTGACCGAAAAATCCCCTTCCGGTGCTTCTATTCTTTTCTGTAGCCCGTTCTGCATCCACCAGCCAGGCAGAACGGGCGAACGAGGCTAACGACGCCGCCGCAGAGCCCATCGAAATCACCCTCGATTCCGGCGCCGAGAAGATGCCCACGGACAAGCTCGTGGACGTCTCCCCGCTTGCCCTTCGCATGAGCAGCCCGTTCAACGCAGGCTACTGGCTCGCCGCGGCCTGACGCCGGCCGCGCCAAGCCGCGCGCGGGCCACCGCGCGGTGGCGCGTTCCCTGACCCCAGGCCGCCCCCGGGCGGCCTTGCCTTTTTCTGCCCCGCCCCGCACGGACGTCACAGGGCCAGGGCCAGATCCACGTATTCCTGCACCGGCACCTCTTCGGCGCGGCGCTGGGTATCGAAGGTTCCGGCAAAGGCCCGGGCTTCGAGCCACCGGCCCAGCGTATGGCGCAGCAGCTTGCGCCGCTGGCTGAACGCCACCTGCACCAGCTCGGACAGCAGTTCCGGCGCCACGGACGCCGGCCGGGCGTGCGGGACCATGCGCACCACGGCACTGTCCACGCGCGGGGGCGGATCGAAGCTTTCGGGCGGCACGAAGAGCACGTCCTCCATCGCATAGCGCCACTGCAGCATGACCGACAGCCGCCCGTAGGCGGCGGTGGCCGGCGCGGCCACCATGCGGTCGATGACTTCCTTCTGGAGCATGAAGTGCTGGTCCTCGATGGCCTGCACGTGGTCCAGCAGATGGAAGAGGATGGGCGTGGAGATGTTGTAGGGCAGGTTGCCGACGACCCGGACCCTGCCGGCGCCCAGCGCGGCAGCAACGGCGGTGAAGTCCACCTTGAGCACGTCGGACTCGATCACGTCGAGCTGGCCATGCGCGCGCAGGCGCGCGGCGAGGTCGCGGTCCAGCTCGACGACGGTGAGGCGCCCCAGCCGCTCCACCAGCGGCTGCGTGAGCGCGGCCAGCCCCGGGCCGATCTCGACCATCGGCTGGCCGGGCGCAGGCGCGATGGCGCGCACGATGGCGTCGATGATGGCCTGGTCGGCCAGGAAGTGCTGGCCGAAGCGCTTGCGCGGGATGTGCGGCTTCATTGGGGCGCGTCGCGGTACTCCACGTACGCGCGAGCACGGGCCTCCTGCGCCCAAGTGGCGAAGGCCTCGTCGAGCTTCTTCTCGCGCACGGTGTCGCGGACCATGTCGCGCTGCTCGCGCTGCGTGAGCTTGGCCTCGCGGCGCTCCAGCAGCTGGATCAGGTGCACGCCGAAGCGCGACACCACGGGCGGGCTGATCTCGCCCGGCTTGAGCGCGTCGAGCGCCTCCTCGAATTCGGGCACGTAGCGACCCGGGCCGGCCCAGCCGAGGTCGCCGCCCTGCTTGGCGCTGCCGTCCTGCGAGTATTCGCGCGCGAGCGTGGCGAAGTCGGCCTGGCCGGAGACGACGCGGCGGCGGTACTCGGCCAGCCGCTCGGCGGCCGCGGATTCGCTCAGCTGCGGGCCGGCGCGCAGCAGGATGTGGCGGGCATGGGTCTGCACGGCCGTGTTGGGGATGCCCGCGCGCGAGCGCTCGATCACCTTGAGCACGTGGAAGCCCGCGGGCGAGCGCACCGGGCCGGCGATGCCGCCCACCGGCAGCTGCTGGGTGGAGCGCAGGAACAGCTCGGGATAGCGGTCGGCCGGGCGCAGGCCGAGCTGGCCGCCGTTGGCGCTTCCGGGAGCGTCGGAGAACTCGCGCGCCACCTGCCCGAAGTCTTCGCCGCCGCGCACCTTGTCGGCCGCCTGCTGGGCGCGCTGGCGGCGCTGCTCCACCACGTCCGGCGTGGCATTCTCGGGCACGGTGACGAGGATGTGGCCGAGGTTGAGCTCGATCTTGGAGAGGTCGGCCGCGGAGGTCTGTTGCTGCTCGCGCATGTACTGATCGACCTCGACGTCGCTCACGCGCACGCGCGACTCCACGTCGCGCTCGCGCAGGCGCTGGATCAGCAGCTGGTTGCGCAGCTCGGTGCGGAAGCGGTCCGTGCTGATGCCGTCGGCGGCGAGGCGGCGGTGCATCTCCTCGATGCTCACGTTGTTCTGGCGGGCCACGGACTGCTCGGCCTGGGAGATGGCGAAGTCATCCACCTTGAGGCCGCTTTCCGTGGCCATCTGCACCTGGATCTTCTCGTTGATGAGGCGTTCGAGCACCTCGCGCACCAGGACCTGGCGCGAGGGCTGCTCGCCGCCCTGCGCGGCGAGCTGGTGCTCCAGGCGCAGGACGCGGGCCTGCACTTCGTTGTTGGTGAGCGGCTCGGTGTTGACCACGGCCACGATGTAGTCGGCCTGCCGGGTCGCGGCCGGGCCGCGGGAGGCGCCGGGGTCGGGCAGCGCGATCGACGGGGCGGCGCGCAGCGACGGCGCGGCCGAGGAGGGTGCCGACAGCCCGGAACCGCCCGGGGAGCGCAGGCCCTGCGCGCCGGCGCCGGCCGGAGCGAGGGAGACGAGGGCGGCCATGCACGCCAGGCCCAGGGTGAATGCACGTGGGTTCATGTGGAACGTCGGGGTCGGAAAGCGGGGTGAATCGGAAACGCTCAGTCGTAATTGCTGAAACGGCTCGGCGGGGAGACCTGCTCGCGCAGGTACTGGTAGCGCGGGATGTTCTGCTTCAGGGTCGTGAGCGGGTTGGAGCCCAGCGACAGGCGCGAGAAGCCCACGAACTCGATCTGGAACAGCAGGCGCGTGTTGGTCGTGGTGACGCTGCTCTGCAGGCGTTCGAGCACCACGCGGCCGATCCAGCAGCAGCTGTCGTATTCGAAGCCGATCACGGTGTCCACGAGCTTGCGGTCCTGCAGGCTGTAGTTGAGGCGGCCCACCGAGTACCAGCGGCCACCGCCCTGCCCGCGGCCCGGGCCGAGGTCCTGGCCGCGGTCGCCCCAGAGGTCGTTGATGGGCCACTGCCAGCCCACGTCGATCTGCTCGCTGGTGCCGCGTTGCAGGCGGTAGGCCGCGCTCAGCACCCGGTAGTTGCCGGGGTTGTAGCGCGCGCCCACGGTGGAGCGGATGGAGCGGCCCGTCTTGGGGTTGTACTGCACGGTGGAGTCGAAGCCCCAGCGCGGCGTCCAGTTGATGCCGGCGCCCAGCAGCACGTCCGAGAGGCGCTCGCTCACAGGCGACTCGCCCGGCAGCACGACGTTCTGGTCGCTGAAGCGCACGCGCTGGGCGATGCCGAAGCGCGCGGCCTCGGCGCCGTCGACCGGATCGAGCAGGCGGGTGGTCACGCCCAGGGTGAGCAGGTTGTTGTCGGCGATGCGGTCGCTGCCGCCGTAGGCGTTCTCGGTGTAGATGGTGGCGAAGTTGAAATCGGTCGCCGCCGTGTCGTACACCGGGATCAGGCTCTGGTCGCGGTAGGGCGTGTAGGTATAGAAGGCGCGCGGCTCCAGCGTCTGCAGGAAGCTGCGGCCGAAATACCGGGTGTCGCGCTCGAACACCAGGCCGCTGTCCACGCTGAAGGTGGGCAGCGCGCGCCTGGCACTGCGCTGGCCGTTGGCCAGCGCGCTGTCGAAGTCGTACTGCGTGGCATGGAACTGCACGCGCGGGGTGATGAAGCCCGAGGGCGCCAGGAACGGCCGGCTCACCTGCGCCACTGCGTAGCTGCGGCGCGCGTTGGGCTGGCCCGTGAGCGCGCGGTTGGCCTGGAAGTCGGTGTAGTCGGCCTCCACGCTCGCATCGAGGCCGTAGGGCAGCGCCGAGGGCATGTAGCCCCAGTGGATCTGGGGCATGCGGTCGTAGGGCGGGACGATGGGCGCGTTCACGTCCTGCAGGGTCTGCCATTTCAGCGTGCGCAGGCTCAGCGACATGTCGTAGCGGCCCCACGAGAGGGAGGCATCCGCCGGCAGCAGGCGCTGGGTGAGCTGCGTGAGCCCGCCGTTGGTGCGGGTGGTGAAGTCGCGCCAGTAGTTGTCGTCGCTCACGCGGTTCACGTCCAGGCTCAGGCCCACCGCGCCGAAGGAGGTGTCCAGCGAGCCCCGGTGCTTCACGCCCAGGCCCCAGCGTTCGCGGTCGCGCAGGCGGTCGGCGGGCATGTAGTCGGCGCGCAGCTCGCCGCTGTAGGTGGGCTCCAGATAGCGGAATTCGCCGTTGACATTCACCCCGCGCTTGGACATGACCGTGGGGGTGATGGTGGCGTCGCGGTTGGGCGCGATGTTCCAGTAGTAGGGCTGCGAATACTCGATGCCGCTCACGTTGTCGATGCCGATGGTGGGCGGCAGCAGGCCGGACTTGCGCTTGTCCGAGAGCGGGAACGTGAAGCTGCCGGGCACCGGCAGGACGGGCACGCCCTTGAACTCCAGCACGCCGCCCTCGGCCGTGCCCACCTGCTCGGCATTGTCGATGCGGATGGAGCGCGCGCGCACCACCCAGTCGGGCTGCCAGGTGGACTCGTCGTTCTTCTGGCAGGTGGTGTAGGTGGCCTGGTGCACCACGGCGCGGTCGCGGTCGATGAAGTCCACGCGGCTGGCGTCGCCATGGGCGCCGTTGATCAGGAAGCGGTAGCTGGCGTCGTCGAAGTAGCCCGAGAACGCATCCACCTGCAGCTCCAGCACCGAGCCTTCGTACACGTTGCCCGCGCGGTTGATGCGCACGCTGCCCCGCGCCTTGGCGAGGTCGTCGGGCACGTTGTAGTCGAGCCGCTCGGCGCGGATGACGGTGTCGCCGCGGCGCAGCTCGGCGTTGCCCTCGACGGTGGCGTTGATGTCGGGCTGGCCGGTGACGCGGTCGCCCCGCACGAAGATCGGCAGCTTCGGGCGCACGTCGTCGGGGATCTTCTCCTGCAGCAGCGGGCTGGAGCGCAGGGCCGGGGCAGCCTCGGCGGGCGTGGCGGCCCCGGATTCGCCCTGCGCGAGCACCGCCAGCGGAACGCCGCAGAGCATGCAGGCCGCCAGCCGCGCCAGCGCCCGGCGCTCGAACGCCGGCGGCTCGGTGCGCGCGCGGCGGCGCGCGGGCGAGAGGGAATGCGTCGGTCGGAGAGGATCGGGCAAGGAAGAGAGGTCCATGGATTCAACCGGTCGGCGGCGCACCCGCGCGAGAAGCGCCGGCGCCGCAGGCCACCCGGGCCGGAGAGGCCGGGTTTGTAAAATCGGATTATCCATGAGCCACCCCCGCCCCCCCTCCCCGGCCGCCGACGCCGGAGCCCGCACCGTTCCGTGGCCCGATGCCGCCCGCCGCGCCGCCTTCGAGGCATGGCTCGCCCCCCTGGCGGCCGCGCACGGCCTGATGCCCGCCAGCCTGCGGCCGGCCTCGGTCGATGCAAGCTTCCGCCGCTACCTGCGCATCGACGGTGCCGACGGCGCGAGCCGCATCGTCATGGACGCCCCGCCCGACAAGGAGGACTGCCGCCCTTTCGCGCGCGTGCAGCGCCTGATGGCGGACGCCGGCCTGAACGTGCCGCAGATCCTCGCCTGGGACGAGGCCCACGGCTTCATGCTGCTCACCGACCTGGGCTCCCAGACCGTGATCGAGCGCCTCGACCCCGAGCGGCCCGCCGACGCCCACGCCTGGTACCTGCAGGCCACCGACGTGCTGCTGCAGTGGCAGCAGGCCTCGCGCCCCGGCGTGCTGCCGGCCTATGACGAGGCACTGCTGCGCCGCGAGCTGGCGCTTTTCCCCGACTGGTACGTGGCGCGCCACCGCGGCGTGCAGCTCGCCGATGCGCAGCAGGCGGCGCTCGCGCGGGCCTTCGACGCCATCGTGGCGGAGAACCTCGCGGCGCCCCCGGTGTACGTGCACCGCGACTTCATGATGCGCAACCTGATGGTGCCGGGCGATGCCGGCGCGGCGCTCGGCGTGCTCGACTTCCAGGACGCGGTGCACGGCCCCGTGACCTACGACATCGCCAGCCTGCTGCGCGACGCCTTCATCAGCTGGGACGAGGACTTCGTCATCGACATTACCGTGCGTTACTGGGAGAAGGCCCGCCGCGCGGGCATCCTCGGGGCCGGCAGCGCCACCGGCTGGGGCGACGACTTCGGCACGTTCTACCGCGCGGTGGAGTGGATGGGCCTGCAGCGCCACCTGAAGGTGGCCGGCATCTTCGCGCGGCTCACGCTGCGCGACGGCAAGCCGCGCTACCTGGCCGACACGCCGCGCTTCATCGGCTACATCCGCGCCACGGCCGGCCGCTACCGCGAGCTGGCGCCGCTGCTGCGGCTCGTCGATGCGATCGAGGGCACCGAGGCGCCGACCGGCTACGCCTTCGGGCGGGTCTGACGGCCCCCGGGGGCCGTTTTTCAGGGTTTACCGGCCCATGTCGCCGTATTTGCTGATTCTTCAGCTACCAAAACAATAGCAAGAGTGAACACACCCCGCTTCCACTGCCCCGAGCCGCTCGCCAGCGGCGCGACGCTGGCCCTGCCGCCCTCGGCCGCGCGCCACGTGCAGGTGCTGCGCCTGCAGCCCGGCGACGCGATCACGCTCTTCGACGGGCGCGGCGGCGAGTACGCGGCCACGGTGGCGCGCATGGGCCGCTCCGATGTGGACGTGCTGGTGGGCGCGCACGACCCCGTGGAGCGCGAGGCCGCGCGCGCGGTGCACCTCGTGGTGGGCATGCCGGCCAACGAGCGCATGGACTGGCTCGTCGAGAAGGCCACCGAACTCGGCGTGACCCGCATCCAGCCCGTGGCGGCGGCGCGCAGCGTGCTCAAGCTCGCGGGCGAGCGGGCCGCCAAGCGCCAGGCCCACTGGCAGGCCATCGCGGCGGCCGCCTGCGAGCAGTGCGGCCGCAACCGCGTGCCGGAGGTCGGGGCGCCCGTCCCGCTGGCCGACTGGCTGCGCCTGCCCCCCGGGCCCGGCGCCGCGCGGCTGGTGCTCTCGCTGCGCGCGGGCAGCCGGCCCCTGGTGGAGGCCGCCGGCGCGGCCGCCGGTGTGCAGGTGCTGCACGGCCCCGAGGGCGGCCTGGCGCCGCACGAGGAAGACCTGGCGCTGGAGCACGGCTTCCTGCCCGCCAGCCTGGGCGCGCGCGTGCTGCGCGCCGAGACGGCCTCCGTCGCGGCGCTCTCGCTGCTGGCCTGCGGATGACGGCGCGCATGGCCACCACTACCCCGCCCAACCTCAGCCCCTGGAGCGACGCGCCGGGCGCCGACCTGCCCGCGCCGGACGACGCGGGCGAGGCGGCCGGCGCCCTCTTCGACTTCTTCCGCGACACCGACGCGGCCACCGACGACCCGCTGCTCTGGCGCATCGCGCGCGAGCAGGAGCTGTCGCAGGCGCTCAGCGGCCTCTTCCACGGCCCCGCCGCGCTGGTGCAGCTGCGCCTCTGGGCCTTCCTGCAGCTCGCGCGCCAGGGCGAGGCGCAGCTCGCGCGCGAGCGCATCGACGAGCTGTTCCACGCGCTGCGCCCCGAGGCGCTGGACACCGTGCTCAAGCGCTTTCGCGACGTGGGCCTGCTCGCCTGGGACGAAAGCGCCCGCACCTACGCGCTGCCGCCGCTCGCGCAGCGCGTGGCGGGCCTGCTCGCGCCGCTCGCGAGCGGCGAGGCCGCTGCGCAGGATGCCGAGGGCGGCGAGCTGGCCGCGCTGCTCGGGCAGGTGGTGGGCGCCAACCAGCTCGGCGCGCTCGACGCGGGCCAGCTGCAGATGCTGCAGGCGCAGCTCGCGCGGCTGCACGGCGAATTCGCCGATGCGATCGCGAGCGGCTCGGAGTTCCGCCTGCGCGCCGCGCGCCAGCGCTACGACCGCGCGGCCCAGCTCATCGACCGTGCCTCGGACGCCATCACGGCCATCATCGGCCACGCGCACGGCCACATCGCCATGGAGCGCGCCGCGCGCGCGCTGGGCCAGGCGCAGTCGCGCCTGCTGGCCATGGCCAGCCAGTTCAACCGCGCGCTGCAGCAGGTGGACCGACAGCGCGTGACGCTGGGCACCACCGGCATCACCAGCACCGACGTGAAGCGCTGGCTGCAGACGCTGCGCCAGCCCGCCGCGCTGGCCGAGGGCGCGCTCGCCGCGCCCGTGGGCCTGTGCGCGCTGGCGCCGCACGAGCTGCTGGACGTGGCCGAGGCCGAGTTCGAGCGCGACCGCCCCGCGCAGGGCCCCGCCGAGGACCTGCCCGGCGCGCAGGACGCGCCCCAGGGCAGCCTCACCGCTGTGGCGCTGCCGCGCGAGCTGGGCGACCTGGCCGACCTGCTCTCCGCCTGGGCGCTGGAGGGCGGCCCGCCCGCGCCGCGCGGCGTGGCCGAGGCGCTGCTCGGGGCCCGGCCGCAGGACGCGCGCTACGCCCAGGTGGCCTACAAGGCCCAGTTGCTGCCGCTGCTGGGCGACCCGCAGGCCGGCGTGCTGCCCGGCGCCACCGGGGCCCTGGCGCGCCAGCCCTGGCGCGTGCGGTGGGAGGCCGCCACGCAGGCGCTGGACCACGCGCAGGTGGAGCTGATGAGCCAGGGCCGCCTGGTGCCCGCCGACATGCCGCCGGACACCGAGGCACCGCCCGATGGCGCCGGCTGACACCGCCTTCTTCGTTTTCTTCCCTTTTTCCCGGATGGACCTCTGCCCATGGACGACGCCGCCCTGCTGATCGCAGAACTCCTCACGCGCCGCTGGCTGCCGCGCAGCCACCCGCGCGTCAAGCGCGCGCTGGTCGATGCCGAGCTGTTCGCCCAGGTCGAGCAGCGCCTGGCCCAGTCGGGCCTGCGCTGGATGGACAGCATCTACGCCGACCACGTGAGCGTGGCCCTGCTGGCGCCCGCGCAGAACGCCGTGCTGGGCGAGGCGGCGCTCAACGCCAACAACAACCTCGACCTGCCGCGCGACGCCCAGGCCCTGCTGGTGGTGCTGTGGGCGCTGATCGTCCTGCCCAAGCGCGAGCGCCAGACCAGCCGCACCGAGGCCGAGGGCGACGGCCAGAACGACTTCTTCCCCGGCGCCAAGCCCCTGCCCTCCGCACGGCTGGCGAGCCCCGTGCTGTCGTACAAAACCCTGCTGGAAGATTACGGCAACCAGCTCGGCAAGAAGCTGCGGCTGGACGCCAACCTCAAGCTGCTGGAGCGCCACGGCTTCATCCTGCGCCGCCAGGACGAGATCGCCGAAGGCCCGCTGCTGGACGTGCTGCTCGACTACGACGTGCTCGCGCCGCGCATCCTCGACGGCGCGCTGGCCGACGTGCTCGCGCGCGAGCGTGCAGCGGCACCGGCCACGGATGCCGCGCCGCCGCCCTCCCCCGAGTCCGAGCCCGCCTGACCCCATGTTCCACCTGCAATCCCTCGAACTCGTCCACTGGGACTACTGCCAGCGCGTCGCGCTGCCGCTGGACGCCTCCATCATCACCATCGCCGGCCCCAACGGCTCGGGCAAGACCACGCTGCTGGACGCCATGCGCACGCTGCTGGGCCTGCGCTGCTCGGCCCCGCGCGACTACCGCACCTACGCCCGCCACGCGGGCGCGCAGACCGCCTGGCTGCGCGCCGTGGTGGACAACCGGCCGCAGGGCCGCCAGACCTCCAGCCGCCCGTTCGCGCGGCGCCTGCTGTATGCCGACCAGGTCACGCTGGCCTGCCGCATCGACAAGAACGGCGGCGACTGGCAGCGCCGCTACTGCCTGCTCGATGGCGACGTCTCCATCGAGCAGCTGCGCGACACGCCCGAGAAAGACCTCGGCTTCATGGGCGTGGAGGCCTGGGGCCGCGTGCTCGGCGCGGCCGGCCTCTCGCCCGCCATCGCGCGCGTGCTCTCGCTGGAGCAGGGCCAGACCGACCGGCTCTGCGAATTCAGCCCGCGCGAGCTGCTGCGCCTGGTGTTCGACGTGTTCGGCGACCAGCAGGTGCTGGACGCCTACGACCAGGCGCGCGAACACCAGCAGCAGCTCGCGCGCGAGATGGTGCAGGCCGAGCGCGAGCTCGACCACAGCCGCACCCAGCTCTCCGAACTGCAGAACCGCGTGGCGAGCTACAAGGCTTGGCAGCTCAAGCTCGCCGAGCGCGAGCGCCTCGGCACCGAGGTGCTCCCCGTGCTCGGCTGGCACGGCGAGCGCGAGGGCCTCGCGAAGCAGGCGCGCGAGCTGCGCCGCCAGAAGACGCAGCACCGCACGGCGCTGGCCGAGCAGGCCGCGCAGAACAAGCGCCTGCTCACGCTGCTCCATGAAAGCACCAGCGCCCAGGCCGATGCCGAGCGCCTGCGCGCCGAGCGCGACGAGGCCCGCACCGCGCTGGACGACGCCACGCGCCACGAGGCGCCGCTGGAGCAGCTCGGCAAGCGCGAGGCCGAGCTGGCGGCCCTGGTGGACAAGGGCAGCAATGCCGACGAGCTGCAGGCCCACCTGCAGCAGCTGCAGGAGCAGGAATCCGGGGCGCAGGACGAGCGCTCCACCCTGCAGCAGCGCCGCCGCATCGCCCAGGACGCGCTCAAGGCGCTGGAGGGCCAGACCCTGCCGCCGCTGCCGGCCGAGGTGCAGCAGTTCCGCAAGCGCCTCACGGCCCAGGGCATCGGCCACCGCTTCGTCGCCGAGGTGGTGGAGGTGGCCGACGAGGCCTGGCGCGCCGCCATCGAAGGCGTGCTGCGCGGCCACCGCTGGGTGGTGCTGCTCGACAAGGACAGCGACCTGGCCGAGGCCTACGACATCGGCGAGCGTGAGCGCTACCGCCACTACCTCGTCGGCCCCGGCGAGAAGCCGGTGCGCGGCGAGCCCGGCACGCTGCTGGCGCACGTGCGCTTCACCGCGCCCGTGCCGCGCTGGCTGGTGCAGCAATTGCAGCAGCTGCGCTGCGTGGCCGACCCGCGCGAGGGCAAGCGCCTGGGCGGCACCTGGATCACGCCGCAGGCGTACATGCACGACGGGCGCGGCGCGCGCTCGATGTGGGTGGAGCCGCGCGACCACCAGTTCGGCGCCGCCGCCGTGCATGCGCGCCGCGCCGCCGCCGAGCGCGACCTGGCGCAGATCGACGCGCAGCTCGCGCCCGTGCTCGACCGCCTCATGGCCCTCAAGCGGCAGATCAACGACACGCGCCGCGCGCTCGAAGGCCACAGCGCGGCCGAGGAGCTCGCGCGCCGCAGCGACGAATTCGCCCAGGCCCGCGAGGCGCTGCCCGCCGCGCGGCAGGCGCGCATCGCCGCCGCCCAGCGCTGGCAGCGCCTGGACACCGAATCCACGCGCGCCCACGACCGCCACCGCGCATTCACCGACGAGCACCAGCGCCTGGAGCAGCAGCTCAAGCGTTCGCGCAGCGACACCGAACGCGCCGCACAGGAATGGACCGCGCGGCGCCGCACGCACCTGGACCACGCGCGGCGCAGCCAGGCGCAGCGCCGCCAGTTCCCCCCGCGCTGGACGGCCGCCGAGGCCCTCGCCGCGCTGGTGGAGTCCTACACGAACGACACGCAGGCCCGGCTGCGCCTGCAGGCCGTGGAGCAGGAGCTGGAGCAGGGCACCTGGGAGCAGGACGCCACCGTGGAAGAGCGCTTCCGCCGCATGGAGACCACCGTGCGCGAGCAGGCCCTGAGCCTCTCGGACCACCAGGTGAAGAATGCCCAGGCCGGCACCGCCGTGATGAATGCGCGCGAGAGCTACATCGAGGTGCTGCGCAGCACCGTGCGCCGCTACCGCAAGAACATCCAGGAGCTGGGCGCGCTCGCGGGCGTGGAGGTGGCGGCCGACCTGCCGCTGCTGGAGAACGACGACACCGTGCTCGCACAGGCGGGCCTGAAGGTGCACTTCGCCTTCGACGGCAAGGGCAGCATCGGCCTCAACGACGGCGAGGCCTCGGGCGGCCAGCAAGTCATCAAGTCGCTGATCCTGCTCGTGGGGCTGCTGAAGGACGAGGAAAGCGGCTCGGGCGGCTTCGTCTTCATCGACGAGCCCTTCGCCCACCTGGACGTGCGCAACATCCAGCTCGTGGGCCACTTCCTGCGCTCCACGCAGGCGCAGTACGTGCTGACCACGCCCATCACCCACAACCTCGAAGTGTTCGAGCCGGCCGAGATCACGCTGGTGACCAGCAAGAAGCCCCAGGGCTCGCGCTGGGCGCCGCCCATCGCCGTGGCCAAGCGGCGCGGGGTGCCGGAGCTGGCGCCCATGGCCGCGTAGGCCCGGGCGGACGGGCGGAAAACGTTCCGGGGGCATCGCCATGGCCGTGGTCACCACCACCCGCAGCCGCGCCCGGACCCGCGAGAGCGACGCGCCCTTCGCCGCGCTGCCCCCGCTGAGCCCGCGCCAGGAAGCGCTGCTGCGCCGCTGGCTCGCCTCGCACGCCGCCGAGCGGCGCTGGCAGACCCTGCTGGAGGAAGCCGGCCAGGATCTGCTGGAATGGGCCGACGACCTGCTGGAAGCGCTGGTCGCGGCGGGCGCGGCAACCGCCCGGGAAAGCCTGGTGCGGGGCACGTGGCGCGTCGAGCGGGTGGCCTGGCGCGACCTGCCCGCGCTCCAGAAAAGCCTGGGGCTGCGCACCGCGGACGAACGCCAGGCCGCCCGCGACGGCACACGGCAGCAACTGGCCGCGCTGGCGCAGGAGCACCCCTGGCTGGAGGCCGCGGTCGCCAGTTGCCTGCGCGGCGCCCTGGGCGCCGGCATCCTGAACGCCCGCGCCGAACTGCTCCAGGCCCTCGCGACGTGGCATGCCGAGCAGCGCTTCGGGCTGCGCAGGAACTTCGCGCAGCATGCGCGCCAGGGCACCAAGGACATCACCCCGGCCGAATGGAAATGGCTGGAGGCGCACGTTCCGCTCGAATCCGTGGGCATCGAGCGCCTCGCCTTCATCCTCTGGCTGGGCGGCACGCTCTCGCTGGAGACCGCCCGGGGCCGCATCGACGCGGGCGCCGCGGGCTTTTGCGGCCTGCCCATGAAAGCCCTGGGCGACGGCACCCGCGTGGCGGCCCCGCCCCGATGCTACTGGCTCATCGAGAACCGCACGAGCTTCGAGCGGCAGGCCGCGCAGGCCGAGCCCGGCACCTGCGTGGCCTGGCTGCCCGGCCGGCCGCCGGACGACTGGCTGGCCGCGCTGGGCTGGCTGCTCGACCGGGCGCCCGCGCCGGCCCGCATCAGCTGCGACCCCGACCCCGCCGGCATCGAGATCGCGCTCACCGCCGGCGCCCTGTGGCAGTCGCGCGGGCTCGAATGGGGCCCCCACCGGATGGCGCCCGAGCACTGGCAGGACGGCCCCACCCTGCCGCTCAACGCCTTCGACCGCGGCCTGCTGGCCCGCCAGGCGGCGCGGGGCGCCCTGCCGGAGCCCCTGGCGCAGCTGCGCGACGCTCTGGAGCGCCTCGGCTGCAAGGCCGAGCAGGAGGCATGGCTGTGAACCCGGGCGGCACGGCCCGCCGCCGCTTCTAGGTTCTAGGGTTTCCCCGCAACCGGCGGCGCGGCCATTGTCCTGGCACGGGTCCGTGGAGTACAACCACCGGCGGCGTCGCCCCGCGCCCGAAGGAGACCACCACGGTGCCAGAATCGCCCGCGCCCCGGCCCCCCGCCCTCCCCGACGGGAAGTCCGCGGGGTCGCGCGTGCTCGACGCCCTCCTCACCACCGACCGGCGCCAGCGCCTCCGGCTGTCCATGGCCGGGCTCGCGGCGCTGCTGATGGTCTGCTGCATGGTGGCGATGCACATCGCGGTGGCCGCGGGCCTGGCGGAGCCCGGTCCGGTGCGGGTCTGGACCCTCATGTCCACCGGCGGCCTGCTGCTGGTGTATGCGCTCATCCGCTGCGGCGTGTCGGCGCGCTGGGCCGATCCCTCCCTCACGCTGCTGCAGATCCTCTACGCGATCGCCTGCAATGCCGTGGCCTATGCCATCGGCGGGCAGGCCCGGGGCATCGCGCTGCCCATCCTCGCCGTGATCCTGATGTTCGGCATCTTCGGGCTGTCCCCGCGGCAGATGCTCGGCGTGATGGTGTACGCCATGGCCGCGTTCGGCACCGCGATCGCGGCGGTGGAGCTGCGCGGGGAACCCGGGCATTCGGCCGCGCTGTCGGCGGCCTACGGGATCATGATCGCCGTGGTGCTGCTGGGCAGCACCTTCCTCACCACGCGGCTGCAGGCCACGCGGGAGCAGCTGCAGCGCCAGAAACACGAGCTGGCCCAGGCGCTGGAGCACATCCGCGAGCTGGCCACGCACGACGAGCTGACGGGCCTGCTCAACCGCCGGCACATGCTGGAGCTGATGCGGCTGGAACAGCGGCGCGTGGCGCGCTCGGGACACCCGCTGGTGCTCGCGCTGATCGACCTGGACCATTTCAAGGCCGTCAACGACACCCACGGCCACGCGGCCGGCGACCGCGCGCTGCAGGCCTTCGCCCGGGCGGTGCGCCAGTCCGTGCGCGACTCCGACGTCGTCTCGCGCTGGGGCGGCGAGGAGTTCGTGCTGATGCTCTGCAACACCCAGCCCGGCGACGCGCGGGCGCTGCTGGAGCGCGTGCGCGAAGCGGTGGAGCGCCTGCGCATCGCCCACCACGGCGCGAAGGCCGCAGCGCCTGCGGAGCCGCTGCGCATTACCGTCTCCATCGGCTTCGCGCTGCATGCCCTGGGGGAAACCGCCGAGGACACCCTGGAGCGCGCCGACAAGGCCCTCTATGCGGCCAAGGCCGCGGGCCGCAACCGCACGGTGGAATCGCTCCCGGCCCCGGCCGCCCCTTGACCTTGACACCATGCCAGAGTGCAAGATCGGCGCATGACCACGCACCGCCAGCACCTCGGCCTGCTCGCCCTTTGCCAGGGCCTGTTCCTCACCAACAACGTCGTCTTCATCGCCATCAACGGGCTCGTGGGCCTGCAGCTCGCGCCGCGCGGCTGGATGGCCACGCTGCCCGTGATGGGCTACGTGGTGGGCGGCGCCCTCTCCACCGGCCTCGTGGCGCGCGCGCAGCGGCGCTGGGGCCGGCAGGCCTCGTTCCAGCTCGGGCTGGCGGTGGCGGCCGTGTCGGCACTGCTGTGCGCGCTGGCGGTGTGGGCGCATGCCTTCTGGCTGCTGTGCGCGGCCACCGTGGTGGCGGGCTACTACAGCGCCAACGGGCAGCTCTACCGCTTCGCCGCGGCCGAGATCGCGCCCGAACCGCAGCGCGACAAGGCGGTGTCGCTGGTGATGGCCGGCGGCCTGCTGGGCGCGGTGGCCGGGCCCAACCTCGCCCACCACACGCGCGACCTGCTCGGCGTGCCGTTCATGGGCGCCTACCTGGCGCTGGTGGCCGTGGCGCTGGCGTCGATGGCGTGCATGGCCTTCGTGCGGTTTCCGCCGGTGCCACGGCGCGCGGCGGCGGACGGCGCGCCAGCAGGCCGGTCGGTGGCGCAACTGCTGCGCGACCCGGTGTTCGCGCTGGCGGTGGCGGGCGCGGCGCTCGGGTACGGCGTGATGAACCTGCTGATGGCCGCCACGCCGCTGGCCATGCAGGTCTGCGGCCACGGCTTCGGCGACGCCGCCTTCGTGCTGGAATGGCACGTGATCGGCATGTTCGCCCCCGGCTTCTTCACGGGCCACCTGATCCAGCGCTTCGGCGTGCTGCGGGTGATGGGCGCGGGCGTGGCGCTGAACGCGGCCTGCGTGGCCATCGCGCTCTCGGGCGTGGAATTGCCGCACTTCACGGTGGCGCTGTTCCTGCTGGGCGTGGGCTGGAACTTCCTCTTCACGGGCAGCACCGCGCTGGCGATGCGGTCCTGGCGGCCCGAGGAGAAGGACCGCGCGCAAGCCACGATCAACTTCGGCGTGTTCGCCACCATGGCGCTGACCTCGTTCGCCTCGGGCGCGCTGGTCACCACGCAGGGCTGGGCACTGCTGAACGTCGGATCGATCGCGCCCATCGCCCTCACGGGCGCCGGGATCGCCTGGCTGGCCCTGCGCCAGCGCAGGGCGCGGGCGGCGTGAACAGGTCGCCGCTCCGCCCTGGATGTTTGCTATCAATAATGTAGCTATTCAGCCAATAAATCCAGCGACATGCGGCACTTCTGGCACTCAAAGCGCCACGATCACCCCTGCGCGCCCAGCTCCGGCAGGCTCACCACCACCTGCGCCACGGCCGCCGTGAGCTTCTTGGCGTAGGGCACGTGCAGGAACTCGTTGGGGCCGTGGGCGTTGCTGCGGGGGCCCAGCACGCCGCAGACCATCATCTGCGCCGTGGGGAAGCCCCGGCTGAGCATGTTCATGAGCGGGATCGTGCCCCCCTGGCCGATGTAGCCGCAGGGCGCGCCGAAATGCGCCTGGCTGGCCGCGTTGAGCGCGGTCTCGAACCAGGGCTCGATCGCCGGGGCGTTCCAGCCGCTGGCCGCGCTGCCGGGCTCGAAGGTCACGCGGGCCTGGTAGGGCGCGTTGTCTTCCAGCAGGGCCTTGAGGGTCTGCACGCTCTGCGCGGCGTCCACCAGCGGCGGCAGGCGCAGGCTGAGCTTGAAGGCGGTGTAGGGCCGCAGCACGTTGCCCGCGTCCCGCAGGGCCGGCAGGCCCTCGGCGCCGGTCACGCTGAGCGTGGGCGTCCAGGTGCGGTTGACGAGCGCCTGCACCGGGTCGGCGGTGGTGGGCAGCGCGAACGCGGTGGAGCCGCCGCAGTCGTAGTGCGCCCAGGGAAAGCGCCGGGTGATCTCGTCGCCCAGGATGGCGGCCGTGGCGCGCGCCTGCGCGAGGCGCTCGGGCGGCACCTCGCAGTGGAAGCTCGCCGGCAGCAGGCGGCCGGTGGCGGAATCCTCCAGCCGGTCGAGCACCTGCCGCATGATGCGAAAGGACGAGGGCACCAGGCCCGAGGCATCGCCCGAGTGCACGCCCTCGGTCAGGATCTGCACCTTGAGCGTGCCGCTCACCATGCCGCGCAGGCTGGTGGTGAGCCAGAGCTGGTCGTAGTTGCCCGCGCCCGAGTCCAGGCAGATCACCAGCGCCACGTCGCCCAGGCGCGGGCGCAGCAGGTCAATATAGGGCAGCAGGTCGCGCGAGCCGCTTTCCTCGCAGGTCTCGATCAGGCCGACGATGCGCGGGTGCGGCACGCCCTGGCGCTGGATCTCCTGCACGGCGGCGATGCTGGCATAGACCGCGTAGCCGTCGTCCGCGCTGCCGCGGCCGTAGAGCTTGCCGTCTTCGTACTTGGGCGTCCAGGGCCCCAGGTCCTTGCGCCAGCCGTCGAACTCGGGCTGCTTGTCCAGGTGGCCGTACATCAGCACGGTCTGCTCCGACCGGGCGCGCGTGGCCTCCACCTCGAAGAACAGCACCGGGGTGCGCCCCGGCAGGCGCAGGATCTCCAGCCGCAGGCCCGGCACCTTCTGCGCCTCCACCCACGCGGCGGCGTTGCGCACCACGGTGTCCAGCAGGCCCTGCTGCTCCCAGTCGGGCGCGAAGCCGGGCGACTTGGCGGGAATGGCGATGTACTCGGTGAGCTGGCGCAGGATGTCGCCGTCCCACTGGCGGCCGATGTGCTCCAGCGCGTCGGCCGGCTGCAGGAGATGGGGGGCGGTGGGAGCGTTCATGGTCGTTCCAGGGGCATCGGGGAGAGGCGGCGGCCGCCCGGGCCGCCAGGGGCACGGGCCGCCATGGGGCGCCCGCGCGGCGGGCACCGGGATTGTCCCGCACCCCGGCGCCGCACACCACCGCGCGGCGCGGAACCTTCGCAATTGCCGGCCCGGAGCCGCTCCCGCGCCCTCAGCGCGGCAGCAGCGGCGCCGGGGCGGCGGCGCCCCGTGCCGCCCGCGCGGGCAACGCGGCCCGCGGCTCCGCCGCGAGCCGGAAGACACTCACCGCATCGGCCAGCCGCGCGGCCTGCTCGCGCAGGCTTTGCGCCGCCGCGGCCGACTGTTCCACCAGCGCCGCGTTCTGCTGGGTCATCTGGTCGAGCTGGCCCACCGCCGCGTTCACGTGCCCGATGCCCTCGGACTGCTCGGACGCCGCCGCCGTGATCTCCCCGACCATGCCGCCCACGCGCCGCACCGACCCCACGATCTCGTCCATGGTGCGGCCCGCGTCCTGCACGCGCCGCGCGCCGGCCTCCACCTTGTCCACCGAGCTGCCGATGAGCTGCTTGATCTCGCGCGCGGCCTCGGCCGAGCGGCCGGCCAGGCTGCGCACCTCGCCCGCCACCACGGCGAAGCCCCGGCCCTGCTCGCCCGCGCGGGCCGCTTCCACCGCCGCGTTCAGCGCCAGGATGTTGGTCTGGAAGGCGATGCCGTCGATCACGCCGATGATGTCCGCGATCTGGCGCGACGAGGCGTCGATCTCCGCCATCGTCGCCACCACCTCGCCCACCACCTGGCCACCGCGCTCGGCCACCTGCGCCGCCGAGCCGGCGAGCTGGTTGGCCTGGCGCGCCACGTCGGCCGACTGGCGCACCGTGCCCGTGAGCTGGTCCATGCTCTGCGCCGTCTCGGCCAGGTGGCTGGCCGTGGTCTCGGTGCGCACCGACAGGTCCTGGTTGCCGCTGGCGATCTCCGCGCTGGCCGTGCCGATGCTGTCCACCGCCGAGCGCACCTGCTGCAGCACCTGCCGGTAGCGCTGGCGCATGCCCTCGACCTCGCGCACCAGCGCGCCCACCTCGTCGTCGCGGCGCGTGTGGAAGGCCTGCGTCAGATCGCCCTGGGCGACCGTCGTCACCGCGCCGGTCAGCTCGCGCAGCGGCCCGCTCACGCCACGGCGCACCATGGCGAAGATGCCCGCGCCGGTGATGAGCAGCGCCACGCCCATCGCGCCCCACATCCCCCAGTGCACGCGCCGCAGGCCGACCAGGGCCTCGGCATCGGACACCTCCGCCACCACCAGCCAGCCCGAGGGCGTGCGCGCGCGCATGGCCCAGGGCTGCGCGCCCTGCTCCGGCAGCAGCGGCTCCACGCCGCGCACGGGCGAGGCCGCCGCCCCGGGCTGCCCGCCCGGGCCCTGCAGCAGCGCGGCCAGGTAGTCGCCCGCCTTGGGATAGGCCTCCAGCACCTTCTTGCCCGCGGCGGTGGGGTGCGCCACGAACACCGCGTCCTGCGGCGACCGGCGCGGGTCGATCACGTACACGCCTCCGTGCTCGTAGAAGCGTGCCTCGGCCACCTGCCGGCGCGTGAGCTGCTCGAACACCGTCAGGTCGTTGCCCACGAACAGGATGGCGATGGTCTTGCCCGAAGCGTCCTTCACCGGCTCGTAGTGCGCCATGTAGGGCTTGCCGAACAGCATCGCGCGGCCGGCATAGGGCTGGCCCGCCAGCATCGGCGCATACGCCGGGCCCGCGCGGTCGAGCACCGTGCCCTGCGCCCGCTCGCCGCGCTCGTTCTTCACCGACGTGGTGATGCGCACGAAATCATCGCCCCGCCGCGCGAACACCGTCGCCACGCCGCCCGTGTCCTGGCTGAACTTGTCCACCAGCGTGTAGTCGCCGTTGACCACCGCGCCGAAGCTGCGCAGCTCGCCGCTGGCCGGATCGAGCTGCAGCGCCGGATCGAAACCCCGCGCGAAGGAGCGCGCCGAGCGCCGCACCAGCTCCAGATTGGCCTCGTCCACCGACTGCAGCGACTGGCCCACCGCATCGACCACATCGCCCACCCCCTCCTCGGTCTGCGCGCGCGCGGCCTGCGTGGTGACGGCCGTGATGGCCAGCGTCAGCACCACGAGCACCACGGCCACCAGGCCGATGGCCAGCAGGGCGACGCGGCGTGCCAGGGAACGCGGCGGAGGGGAGGAAAGGGGCGCGGTCATGGCGAAAACTTGATCTGTGTCAAAAAAGGGCGCGATTATCGTGAGTTTTTGTAACTTCACGCCCAAAGACACCGGATCGCGGGGCTTTATCGCCAGACGCTGGAAAATCCTGCCCCACGGCCCATGCCCCTGGAAGCCGTTCCAAGCCCCAGCGGCACCATGTCGGCATGGACAGTGCGCAGTGCGCTATGAAAAAGAGAGTCGATCCGCCGCCCTCCCGACCCCTCGGGCCCGCCATGGCCGGCGCACGAGCTTGGCCGCGGGGGGCCGCGACCGTGGGCTGGCCGCAACGCCCGTGGCCGGGCGCCCCCGTCAGCAGGTGTAAGTGAATCCGTCGCGGCCGCCCCGGCGCGCGCGATCGGGGCACGCAGCGCAGCCATGGCCCGGGCCCTGGCGAGCCTTTGCCACCATGAGCGCGTGCGCCGGGACAGGACGAGCGGACCGGGCATGCCCGATCCGTTCACGGCGTCTCAGTTATCCATAGCGCTGCGCGCCACCCACGATGCATGAAACCGGCGCCGCGCCTCTCGCCCGGAGGCCGCGGAGCAGGCCACGCCAGCGGACGCCGTGGAGCGGGCTTGGCCCGGCCACCGGCGGCGTCCCCCTTCCCGCAGGAGAAGGGGGAAGGCGCGAAGCGCCACAGGGGGTTGTTGTTTCATTTCAGTCGTGCTCGAAGTGGAAAACGGCCGTGCCGGCCATCGCGTTCGGCAGGAAGCGCACCTCGCGCCCGTTCTGCAGGCCGAACGCATCGAGCACGCGCAGGTCGTTCTTGTGCGCGAGCACCTCGAAATCCTTGAACGTGCCCACGCGGATGTTGGGCGTGTCATACCACTGGTAAGGCAGCCGCCGCGTCACGGGCATGCGTCCGCGCAGCACCGACAGCCGGTTGGGCCAGTGCGCGAAATTGGGGAACGCGACGATGCCCGCGCGGCCCACGCGCGCCGTCTCGCGCAGCATCACCTCGGCATTGCGCAGGTGCTGCAGCGTGTCGATCTGCAGCACCACGTCGAACGAGTTGTCGCCGAACATCGCCAGCCCCTCGTCGAGGTTGAGCTGCACCACGTTCACGCCGCGGCGCACGCAGGCCAGCACGTTCTCGTCGGAGATCTCCACGCCGTAGCCCGTGCAGCCGCGCTCGCGCTGCAGCATGTCGAGCATCGCGCCGTCGCCGCAGCCCAGGTCGAGCACCCGCGCGCCGTGGGGCACGAGGCGTGCGATCGCATGCATGGTGGATGGGTCGCTCATGCGGCGTTCTCCTTGGCGATGGCATCGAAATAAGAGCGCATCACGCCCAGGTAGCGCGCGTCGTCCAGCAGGAAGGCGTCGTGGCCGTGGGGCGCGTCGATCTCGGCATAGCTCACGTCGCGCCGGTTCTCCAGCAGCGCCTTGACGATCTCGCGGCTGCGCGCCGGCGAAAAGCGCCAGTCGGTGGTGAAGCTCACCAGCAGGAACTTCGCCCGCGCTCGCGCCAGCGCCAGCGTGAGGTTGCCGCCGAAGGCGAGCGCCGGGTCGAAATAATCCAGCGCGCGGGTGATGAGCAGATAGGTGTTGGCGTCGAAGTAGTCGCTGAACTTGTCGCCCTGGTGGCGCAGGTAGCTCTCGATCTGGAACTCGATGTCCTGCGTGCTGTACTTGGGCGCCAGCCCCTCGCGCAGCTGGCGGCCGAATTTCTCGTTCATCACGTCGTCCGACAGGTACGTGATGTGGCCGATCATGCGCGCGATGCGCAGCCCCCGTTTGGGCACCGCGCCGTGGCGGTAGAAATGGCCGCCGTGGAAGTCCGGGTCGGTCACGATCGCGCGGCGCGCGACCTCGTTGAAGGCGATGTTCTCCGCCGTGAGGTTGGGCGCGCTCGCCACCACCACCGCGTGGCGCATGCGCTCCGGATACTGCAGGGCCCACGACAGCGCCTGCATGCCCCCCAGGCTGCCGCCCAGCACGGCGGCGAGTTGCTGCACGCCCAGCCGGTCCAGCAGCCGCGCCTGGGCGTTCACCCAGTCCTCCACCGTCACCACGGGGAAATCGGCGCCATAGACCTCGCCCGTGTCGGGATGCGTGTGCATCGGCCCCGTGGAGCCGAAGCACGAGCCCAGGTTGTTCACGCCGATCACGAAGAACCGGTTCGTGTCCACCGGCTTGCCGGGGCCGATCATGTTGTCCCACCAGCCCTCGCTGCGGGGCTGTCCCTCGTAGACGCCGGCCACGTGGTGCGACGCATTGAGCGCGTGGCACACCAGCACCGCGTTGGAGCGGTCGGCGTTCAGGGTGCCGTAGGTTTCGTAGGCGAGCGTGTAGTCGCGGATCGACGCGCCCCCCTGCAGGGGCAGCGGGTCCGCGAAGTGCATGGATTGCGGTGTGGCGATGAACGGCATGAAAAGAAAAACCCGGCTTCGCCAAAAACGAGGCCGGGTCGCCGCTGTGCGCCATCGGTCATGTCTTTAGCTGGATTTATAGAGCGCCCGCAAGCGGTGGCAAATCGGCGCGTGAGCGGCGATTATGCCAAAGGCCCGCCGCCGGGAGCGAACAGCGCGATCAGCCCCAGCACCACGAAGATGACGGCCGACACCACGTGCACCGCGCGGATCGGCACGCGCCGCGTGATGCGCTCGCCCAGCCAGACCACGGGCGCGTTGGCGAGCATCATGCCCAGCGTCGTGCCCGCCACCACCCACCAGTAGGCGTTGTATTGCGCGGCCAGCATCACGGTCGCCACCTGGGTCTTGTCGCCCATCTCGGCCAGGAAGAACGCCACCAGCGTGGTGCCGAAAACGCCGAAGCGCGGGGCGGCGCCGGTGTCATCGTCGTCCAGCTTGTCGGGGATGAGCATCCAGGCCGCCATCGCGATGAACGACAGCCCCAGGATCCAGCGCAGGGTCTGCGGGCCGATGACGGTGGTCACCCACGCGCCCACGGCGCCCGCGAGCGCATGGTTGGCCGTCGTGGCCACGAGAATGCCCAGCACGATGGGCCAGGGCTTGCGGAAACGGGCCGCGAGAACGAGGGAAAGGAGTTGGGTCTTGTCGCCCATCTCCGCAAGGGCAACGATGGACGTCGAAACGAGGAAGGCTTCCATAGGTCGTGGGGTATATCCGGCCGGATATATGAGCAGACAGCATTGACTGCACCCCGACTCCGGCCATTGGATCGGCATGCAGTCAATGGTCTCGCCCAGTTCGGCTGAACCGCATGCGCCATAGGCCGGGACGACCCAAGTTTGTTGACGCATGCCCCCGGGCACGCGTGGTGCCGGGCGGGCTACTCCCCAGAGACTGGCGCGATTCTAGTGCCCCCGGATGCGGTTTCTGTGCATCGCCTTGCCCCGCCAAGGCCTTTCAAAGTTCCCCAACCACGGGTAAATACCCACCCCAAACGTTGCAAGTACGCCAATCCGGCCCTCGCTTGCCAGAATAGATGGTTGATAATGATTTCGCTTTTCTGCTTGCAGGAATGCAAGTTGCGGTGATTGGTCGGTTTCGCGTCTCTGAAATCGTCACAGGTTTGCTGATTGCGTCGGGCTCCATCGCGTTTTTTTGTTTTTTTCCAGGAGTCCTTCATGGGCAACAAACTCTACGTGGGCAATCTGCCCTATTCCTTCCGCGACGACGATCTGCAACAGACGTTCAGCCAATACGGCGCCGTGGTCAGCGCCAAGGTCATGATGGAACGCGACACGGGCCGCTCCAAGGGTTTCGGCTTCGTCGAAATGGGCAGCGATGCCGAAGCACAAGCCGCCATCCAGGGCGCACACGGCCAGAATTTCGGTGGCCGCGACCTCGTCGTGAACGAAGCACGTCCCATGGAACCCCGCCCTCCCCGTAGCGGTGGCGGCTTTGGTGGCGGCAATGGCGGCGGCGGCTACGGCGGTGGCCGCAGCGGCGGCTTCGGCGGCGGCAATGGCGGTGGCTACGGCGGCGGCCGCAACAGCTACTGATCATCGGCTGGCAACGCAGTTGCCAAAAGATACAAAAAAGGGCATCCAAAGGCCCTTTTTTTATGCCTTGAAGGGGCATTCCAGACCCTTGCCCCGCTTGATCTTTTACACCCTTTATGGCCCATAATGCTCTGGCGAAATATTTTCGCGTTGCATTGCGGGGATCCGTCAGTTTCGCGCGTAGGGGCTCTTTGTGACCGACCGGCTGCGTTTTCGGGACTCCATCGCTTTTTCCATGTGTTTTTGAGGAGTCCCGTGATGGGCAACAAACTGTACGTCGGCAACCTGCCGTACTCCGTGCGCGACAGCGACCTTGAGCAGGCCTTCGGCCAATTCGGCGCCGTGACCAGCGCCAAGGTCATGATGGAGCGCGACACGGGCCGCTCCAAAGGTTTCGGCTTCGTCGAGATGGGCAGTGATGCCGAAGCGCAGGCCGCCATCAATGGAATGAACGGCCAGGCCCTGGGCGGCCGCAGCATCGTGGTCAATGAGGCACGCCCGATGGAGCCTCGCCCGCCCCGCAGTGGCGGCGGTTTCGGTGGCGGTGGCGGTGGCGGCGGTGGTGGTGGCGGCTACGGCGGTGGCCGCAGCGGCGGCGGTGGTGGCTATGGCGGTGGCCGCGGTGAAGGCGGCGGCTACGGTGGTGGCGGTCGCGGCGATGGCGGCGGCGGTGGATACGGCGGTCGCGGCGATGGCGGCTTCCGCAGCCCTTACGGCTCCGGCGCCCGCAATGGCGGCGGTGGCCGCGGTGGATATGGCGGCGGTGGCGGCAACAACAACGGCGGCGGCTACTGAGCCGTTACCTGCCAAGCCCCTCTGACCAAAGGCCCTTCGGGGCCTTTTGTTTTTTGATGCCGGCAAATACCCGGCTCGGCCCCCCTGACTCAGCCCGGGGTTTCCTGCCGATGCTTGCGGGGGCGGCCCGCCAGCAAACGGTCGAACACGCGATTGGGCAGCAGCCGCAGCAGCTTGGCCACCACGCCCATCTGCCAGGGAATCACGCGGTAGCTGGCCCCGGCATGGATGGCCGCATGTGCCTTTTCCGCGAAGTCGGCCGGCTGCATGAGGAACGGCATGGCGTAGCGGTTCTGGCGCGTGAGCGGCGTGTCGATATAGCCCGGGCAGAGGGTGACCACGCGCACGCCGCTGGGCCGCAACTCACCCCGCAGGCTTTCGCAGTAGCTGATGGCGGCGGCCTTGCTTGCGCAATACGCACCGTGCCCCGGCAAGCCGCGAATGCCTGCCACGCTCCCGATGCCCACCAGCGTGCCGCTGCGGCGCTGGGCCATGCCCTGCACGAAAGGGTGGAACGTCGCCGCCATGCCCAGGTTGTTGGTGGCGAAGGTCCGGGCCATGACCTCCAGATCCTCTCGCACCGCCGTGTCCATGCCGATGCTGATGCCGGCATTGGCGATCACCACATCGGGCAGGCCCTGCCGTGCGATGCACGCCTGCCCCGCCGCGACGATGCTGTCGGACTGGGCCACGTCGGCGCTGTAGATCTGATAGTCATCCACGCCCAGCCCGCTCGCGCCGGCCCAGGCCTGGATCTCCGCGGTGCGGCGCGCGACGAGGGCCAGCCGATAACCGGCCTGGTGATAGCGCAATGCAAGTGCCTGCCCGATGCCGCTCGATGCGCCAGTGATGAAAACCAGGGGACGATAAGTCATGGCGGTAGGTCTGCGTGAAGGCTGCGGAACAGCAGAGAAATCGGCCCCCGCCGCATGTCAGCGCGCTGGTGGAGGCATGAGCATGCCGCGCACGCGTCCGCGCAGCTGCATGATCTGATCGAGGTTGTCGTAGTCCATGTTCTCGGCGGTGAACTGGTCAGAGCCCCGCGTCAGCGTGACGGGCTGGTTGGAGCGCACGCGCTCGCTGTTGAGCCAGGCATGCAGAAACTCGCCGCGAAACTGCAGCCGGGGCATGGGCTCCTGGCCGGGCCGGTTCAAAGGCTCGCGCGTGACGACGGCATTGCCGAAGAGCTGCACCTCGGACCCATCGGCATTGGTCAGCGCCCGTTTGGCCGTGGCCACGGTGACGCGCCCGTCCGGCGTCACCGAGCGCATGTGGGCGTTGTCGATTTCGAGCGTGTCGTTGTCGGGGTAATGGCGCGCGACGTCTCCACGCACTTCGCTCTGCAAGCGCCCCGTGGCATCGAAGCTCTTGACCGAGAAGGTGCGCATGAAATAGTCGGGCTCGTGCGTGGGCGCCACATCCTGGGCGGGCCGGGCCGGCGTGGGTGCGTTGCGCACCAGCCACCACGTGCCCATCGCCATGATGCCCATCAGCACCACGGGCAGGTAGAGGGAAAGCCGGTCCCACGCCTGGCGCAGCCGGCCCGTCATGCCGCGTGGGCCTCCAGCATCGCCGCATAGCGGCCGCTGGCCACCAGCAACAGATCGCAGAACTCCCGGGCAGCCCCGGCGCCGCCTGCGGCGGCGGTGACGTGGTGGGCCACCGCCCGGGCCTCGGCATGGGCGTGGGAAGGCGCGCAAGCGAAGGCACAGCGGCGCATCACGGGCAGATCGGGCCAGTCGTCGCCCATGGCGGCGGCCTCGTGCCACCACAGCCCCAGCTCGGCCAGGATGGCCTCGGCGGCAGGGCGCTTGTCCTCGGTGCCGAACCGGGCGTGCGCCACGCCCAGGGCCTGCAGCCGCAGGCGCAGCGCGGGCGCATCGCGCCCCGTCACCACGGCCGGCACGATGCCGGCCTTCTGCAGCAGCTTGATGCCATGCCCGTCGAGCGTGTGGAAGCGCTTGAGAGCCTCGCCGGTCTCGCTGAAGTAGAGGCCGCCATCGGTGAGCACGCCATCGACGTCGAAGAACGCCACGCGCACGCCTTGCGCCCTCAGGAGCAGGGCGGGATCGAACTGCAGCGTGGGCTGCAATGGCGGCAATGCGGCCGGCCCCGGGGAAGCGGAAGAAGAATGCATTTCGTTCATGGACCGAAGCGGGATCAGATGACCTTGGCGCGCATGAGGTCGCCGATGTGCACGGCGCCCACCAGCACGCCCTCCGCCGAGGCGACCAGCACGACGGTGATGGCATGGCGCTCCATCATGTCGGCGGCATCCACCGCGAGCGCGTCGGGCGCGATGGTGCGAGGGCCGGGGTGCATCACGTCCCGGGCCGTGATGCCGCGGAGATCGGCCCCGGCTTCGATGCGGCGGCGCAGGTCGCCATCGGTGAAGATGCCGAGCACCCGCCCGCCCGCATCGGCGATGGCTGAGGCGCCCAGGCGCTTGGCGCTCATCTCGCGCATCAGATCACTGAAGGAGGCATCGGGCGCCACGCACGGCACCTCGTCGCCCGAACGCATCACGTCGCTCACATGGGTGAGCAGCTTGCGCCCCAGCGCTCCGCCGGGATGCGAGCGCGCGAAGTCCTCGGAATGGAAGCCCCGGGCATCCAGCAGGGCCACCGCGAGGGCATCGCCCATCGCCAGCTGGGCCGTGGTACTCGCCGTGGGCGCGAGGTTGAGCGGACAGGCCTCGCGCTCGACACTGCAGTCGAGCACCAGATCGGCATGAAGCGCCAGCGTGGACTGCAGCCCCCCCGTCATGGCCACGATCGGCACGCCCAGCCGCTTGAGCACCGGCAGCAGCACGGTGAGTTCCCCGCTCTCGCCGCTGTTGGAGATGGCCAGCACCAGATCGCCCCGGGTCACCATGCCCAGGTCGCCATGGCTGGCCTCGGCCGGATGCACGAAGAAGGCGGGCGTTCCCGTGGAAGCCAGCGTAGCGGCAATCTTGCGGCCCACGTGGCCGCTCTTGCCCATGCCCATGACCACCACACGCCCCGTGGTGTCCAGCACGCGGCGCACGGCCCCGGAAAACGCGCCGCCCACGCGGGCAGCCAGCCCGGCGAGCGCAGCGGCCTCGATATCGAAGGTTTCGCGGGCCAGATGCAGGGCCCGCTCGGCGGAAAAAGGCGCGGGAGACGGAGCGGCCGGCACCGGCGCGGAGGAGGCGGAAAGCATCCGTGGATTCTATTCGGCGCCCTCGCACCGCCCTGCCACCGCCCGCAAAGCCCTGCATGGCGATCGCGGCAGGATGGCCTGGCAGCGCCGCCAGGGCGGCCATCCGTGCCGCTGGGCAGGCCCGGGGCACCAGGACAGCTGTTTGACAGCAGGGCTCGGCTAGCATCGGGCATGTCTTCTCTCGCCCTCACGTTGCTGTACCTGCTGGCCGCCGTGCTCGGCGTGGTGGCCTGTCGAAGCCTGAAGCTGCCGCCGATGCTGGGCTACCTGACCGCGGGCATCCTGATCGGGCCCCATGCGCTCGCGCTCACCCAGAATTCCGAGGGTGTGCGCCACCTCGGCGAATTCGGGGTGGTATTCCTCATGTTCTCCATCGGGCTGGAGTTCAGTCTGTCCAAATTGCGCGCCATGCGGCAATTCGTATTCGGGCTGGGGTTGCTGCAGGTGGCGCTGACCCTCACCGTCGGCATGGCGGGCATGCTGCTGCTCTCGCGCTACGTGGGGGGCACGTGGCAGATGGGCTGGCAGACCGCGCTGGCCCTGGGCGGCACACTGGTGATGAGCAGCACGGCCATCGTGGTCAAGCTCATGAGCGAGCGCGCTGAACTGGAATCGGAGCACGGCCGGCGCGTGCTGGGCGTGCTGCTCTTCCAGGATCTGGCAGTGGTGCCGCTGCTGGTGCTCATTCCCGCGCTGGGCACCACCCCGGAGCGGCTGCTCGTGGCACTGGGGCTCGCACTGCTCAAGGCCACCGTGCTCGTGGCCGTGCTGCTGGTGGGCGGGCAGCGCGTGATGCGCTGGTGGCTCACCCTGGTGGCACGGCGCAAGAGCGATGAGCTGTTCATGCTCAACCTGCTGCTCATCACGCTGGGACTGGCCTGGCTCACGGAACTGGCGGGCCTGTCCCTGGCCCTGGGCGCATTCATCGCGGGGGTGCTCGTGTCCGAGACGGAGTACCGCCACCAGGTGGGCACGGACATCCGTCCTTTCCACGACGTGCTGCTCGGGCTGTTCTTCATCACCGTCGGCATGATGCTCGACTGGCACATCCTGCTGGAACGCTGGGCCCTGGTGCTGATGCTGCTGGTCGTGCCGCTCTTGCTCAAGGTCGGCGTCATCCTGCTGCTCGCGCGCGGAATGGGCGCCACCACCGGCGTGTCGCTGCGCACGGGCCTGTACCTCGCCCAGGCGGGCGAATTCGGCTTCGTGCTGCTCTCGCTCACGCAGGAGCATGGCCTGATCGAACCCGCGCTGATGAACCCCGTGCTGGCCGCGATGGTGCTCTCGATGCTGGCCACGCCCTTCCTGATCCAGTACAGCAACCCCATCGTGATGAAGCTCGTGGCGAGCGACTGGCTCCAGCAGTCGCTGCAGATGACCACCATCGCACGCAAGGCGATCAACACCAGCGGCCACGTGGTGATCTGCGGCTACGGGCGCTGCGGGCAGAACCTCGCGCGCATGCTGGAGCGTGAACACATCCCCTACATGGCCCTCGACCTCGACCCCGACCGCGTGCGGCAGGCCGCCGCCGCCGGCGACTCGGTGGTCTATGGCGACGCCACCCGGCTGCAGGCGCTGATGGCCGCGGGCCTCGTGCGCGCCAGCGCCGTGGTCGTCACCTACCTCGACATTCCCGCCACGGTGAAAGTGCTGGCCAACACCCGCGCCCATGCACCCCAGGTGCCGGTGGTGGTGCGCACGCAGGACGATCTCCATCTCGACACGCTGCAGGCCGCCGGGGCCACCGAAGTGGTGCCAGAAGCCATCGAGGGCTCGCTCATGCTCGCCAGCCATGCACTGGCGCTGGTGGGCGTGCCGATGCGGCGCGTGCTGCGGCTGGTGCAGGACCAGCGCGATGCCCGCTACAACCTGCTGCGTGGCTACTTCCACGGGGCGGACGACGACACGGGCTCCGAGCGCGAGCAGGAGCGCCTCGCCACCGTCACGCTGCCCGCAGGCGCCGGCACCCTGGGCCGCCCGCTGGTCGACATGCCCCTGCATGCCATGGGCGTGCGGGTGGTCAGCCTGCGCCACAAGGATGGGCGCAGTTCCACGCCTTCGGAGACCGGCGTGCTGGCCGAAGGCGACACCCTCGTGATGTCGGGGCATCCCGCGGCCCTCGCGCTCGCGGAAGACGCACTGCTGCGCGGCTGACCGGGGGATCGCCCGCGCCGGGGCTGTCCCATTCCATTCATTACACTGCCGCTCTCCCCCACGGGCCTTCTTTGCACATCCCCATGCAAGACCTCAGCGTCAACGAATACCTCCGCCAGTACATCCGCACCGTTCCCGACTGGCCCGCGCCCGGAGTGCAGTTCCGCGACATCACTCCGCTGCTGCAGAACCCGAAGGTCTTCCGCGTGCTCATCGATGCCTTCGTGCACCGCTACATGGACAAGGCCCTGCGCCCCGACGTGGTGGCGGGCCTGGATGCGCGGGGCTTCATCCTGGGTGCCGTGGTGGCCTACGAACTCAATATCGGCTTCGTTCCGATCCGCAAGAAGGGCAAGCTGCCCTTCACCACGGTCGAGGAGACCTACGAACTGGAGTACGGCAGCGCGACGGTGGAACTGCACGCCGACGCGGTGAAGCCCGGAGACCGGGTGCTGCTCATCGACGACCTCATCGCCACGGGCGGCACGATGATGGCGGGCCGCAAGCTGCTGGAGCGGCTGGGCGCCACCGTGACCGAAGGCGCCGCCATCGTGGACCTGCCCGAGCTGGGCGGATCGACCCGGCTGCGCGACTCCGGGCTGCCGCTCTATACCCTCGTGGACTTCGCGGGCCACTGACGCCGGACCTCGCGGGCCCGCACCGCCGGACACGCGAGGACATTCCACACCACGGGGGGGCGCGGTTCGGCGGGCGCCACGCGCATTGTCTAAAATGACAATCATTCTCACCCCCAACCGTGAGCCCGGCACCCCGCCCGCGTTTTCCGGTCCCGCCGCCCCGAGGCATGCGCGGCCGGAATGCGGCGAGCCGCAGCCAGGCGCGCACCCCACACCTCCTCTTTCTGCTTATTGACCGCCTTCTCGCGCCCTGCGCGCGGGTCGATGCCGGCGCACGGCCCGGCGCGCCTGCGGCGTTTCCCATTTCCGACCATGTCCTCCTCGCGCTCCTTTCGCCTTCACCCCCTGTGCATGCTGCTCGCCCTGGCCTACGGTCCGGGTCCCGCGCGGGCCCAGGGGCCGGACCCGGCGGCCCTCGACACCGTCACCGTCCAGAGCGCCCGCGCCGAAGGCTTCGTGCCCCGCACCGTGGAGGCCGGCACTTTCCGGGGAGCCGGCGTGATGGATGTCCCCTCCACCGTGAACGTGATCACGCGCGAGGTGCTGGAACTGCAGGGTGCCAGCGGCCTGTACGACGCGGTGCGCAACACCGCCGGTGTGACACGCCAGCAGAACGGTGGCGAAACCTGGGACCAGCTCGTGATCCGCGGCATGCCGGTGGAGAACCGCACCAACTACCGCCTCAACGGCTCGCTGCCCATCATGAATTTCTCGCAGGTGCCCCTGGAGAACAAGGAGCGAGTGGAAGTGCTCAAGGGCGCGTCGGCGCTCTACTACGGCTTCGCCTCTCCAGCGGGCGTCGTCAATTTCGTCACCAAGCGGGCGGGGGCCCAGCCCGTCGCCTCCCTCGGCCTCACCCTGGACCAGCATGGCCGCGCGCTGGCATCGGCCGACGTGGGCCGGCGCTTCGGCGATGAGGGGCAGTACGGGCTGCGGGTGAACGCGGCCGGCGGCACGCTGGGCTCCTACCTCGACGGGGCGGGCAACGGACAGCGCCGCTTCGTCTCGGCCGCCTTCGACTGGCGCGTGAACAGCCGCCTCACGCTCAAGGCCGACCTGGAATACGACCGCCGCAAGACCACGGAGCAGGCCGGCATCGCGCTGCCCACCGCCGTGAACGGCAGCATCGCGCTGCCCCATCCGGTGGACCCGCGCAAGCTCGTGGGGCCGGCCGGCGCGGCCTTCAACACCGAAACCACCAATGCCCAGGTACGCGCCGACTATGCATTGAGCGACCAGTGGGCGCTCACCCTGGAGGCAGGCAACTCCCGCACCACGCGCGACCGCAATCTGCCCATCTTCCGCTTCGCCAACGCAGCGGCGGTCGCCACGGGCAACGGGCGCATCACGGGCAACAGCCAGCACCTCGACGTGGGCTCCGACCTGCTGCGCGCCGAGCTTTTCGGCGGCTTCGAAACCGCGGGCCTCCGGCATGAACTCACCCTGGGCGCCAGCCGCACCGAGAAAACCCAGGACCCGGTGTACCAGCGCACCTACACGGTCGCCTCTCAAAACCTCTACAGCCCCGTGCCGATCACCTCGGTGGTCTGGGGCGCGGTGCCGACGGCCCCCACCACGGCCGCGCTGGAAACGACGGACACCGGCCTCTACGCCGTGGACCGCATCGAATGGTCGCCCCGCTGGCAGGCGATCATCGGCGTGCGCCACTCCAGCTACCGCAGCGCGCAGGGCGGCAATGTGTACGACGTGGGCAAGACCACGCCGATGGCCGCGCTGATCCACAAGCTCTCGCCGGACCTCTCGGTCTACGCGTCCTACGCGCAGGGACTGGAGGAAGGCGAGGCCGGCCCCACCGGCACGGTGAACCAGAACGTGCGCCTCGCACCGGGTGTGAGCCGGCAGAAGGAAGTGGGCCTGCGCTGGCAGGCACCGGCGGGCATGCTGGTGTCCGCAGCCGTTTTCGACATCTCCCGCCCGGGCTACTACACGAACGCCGGCAATGTCTTCGTGGCCGATGGCGAGCAGCGCTACCAGGGCATCGAGCTTTCCGCCCAGGGGCCGCTCACGCGGCAACTGTCCTGGCAGACGTCGGCGCAGTGGCTGGACCCGAAGTTCCGGCACGTCGTCGCCGCCTACGAGGGCAAGCTGCCGGAAAACGCCGCGAAACAGACGCTGAGCGCATTCCTGTCCTACGACTGGGCCTCCCTGCCAGGGCTGTCCCTCCAGGGCGGCGCGTACTACACCGGCCGCCGCCCCGTGGACGACCTCAACCAGGCATGGCTGGGCGGCGTGACGCTCTTCGCCCTGGGCGCCCGCTACACGACGCGCGCCCTCGGCCCGCGCACCACCTGGCAGATCAACGTGGACAACGCCGCCGACAAGCGCTACTGGGCAGGGGGCGGCAACCGCCTCGCGGCGGGAGCGCCGCGCACGGTCAAGGCCTCCGTGAAGGTGGACCTGTGAGCACGCCCGCCCGCACCACGGACCCGCACGCCGTCGCTTCGGAATCCTCCGCCCCATCGTCCCACCGCCGCGGATGGGCACTTCCAGGGCTGCGGCAGGTTTTTTTCCAATTGCACTGGTTCATCGGCATCACCGCCGGATCGGTGCTGATCGTGATCGGCATGAGCGGGGCCCTGCTGGCCTTCCGGGAAGAGCTGCTGGACTGGATCAACCCCGGCGTGCGACAGGTGGCACCGCAAAGCGGGCCGATGCTGGACCCACCCCGGATCCTGGAGGCGCTCGCGCAGTCCCAGGCCGGGCGGCGCGTCACCGCGCTGACCCTGGAGTCCGTGCCAGGATCGGCCGTACGGGTGAACTTCGCGCCCGCACCCGGCCAGCGCCGCGGCGAGACGGTGTACGTGCACCCCTACACAGGCGCGCTGCAGCCGCCGCTGCGGGGGCACGAGGCCTTCGAATGGATCGAGTCCCTGCACCGCTGGCTGCTGCTGCCGCGCGAGCCGGGCCGGGTCGCTGCCGGCGTGCTGGCGCTGTGCCTGCTGGGCCTGTCGCTCTCGGGGCTGTATCTGCGCTGGCCGCGCCATCCGCTGCGCTGGCGCACGTGGCTCGCATTCGACACCCGGCTCAAAGGCCGTCCGTTCCTCTGGAGCCTGCATGCCGTGGCCGGCACCTGGGCGCTGGTGGTGTACGTGGTGCTCACCGCGACCGGCCTGTACTGGTCCTTCGACGCCGTCCGGGACACGGTGGACGGCTGGGCGGGCCAACCGCGTCCGGCACGGCAGGCGGCGCCCCCCGCACGCAGCGCGGACAACGGCGGCGCACGCGCCCAGCCGTCCACGCCGGTGGACCTGGCCCCTGCGTGGCGCACCTTCGAACAGCGGGCACAGGGTTGGACCCTGGCCAACCTGCGCCTGCCGCAACGCGCCGATCAACCCCTGCAGATCCAATGGCTGGACGCGGCCCCCGTGCATGAGCGGGCCCGCCACCGCCTGGTGCTGGACCTCCGGACCGGCGAGGTCGCGACGGACGACCGCTACGAGCAGCGCAGCCCCGGCGCCCGCGCACTGAGCACCATCTATCCGCTGCACATGGGCACGTATTTCGGCCTTCCGGGCCGCATCGCGGTGACGGCGGCCAGCCTTGCGCTGCCGCTCTTCGCCGTCACGGGGTGGATGCTCTACCTGGGCCGGCGGCGCCAGCGCCGGGCCACCGACGCGGCACGCAGGGCGGCATTGGGCGGCATGGCGGATGCGCCGGCCCGCCCTGGTACCGGAGCGCTGCTGGTGGCCTACGCCAGCCAGTCCGGCATGGCCGAGCGCATCGCGCTCCAGACGGCCGGCGCGCTGCAGCACGCGGGCCTGCCCACGGTGGTCCGGTCACTGCAGCAATTCGCGCCCGAGGATCTTCAGGGCCATCCGCGCGTTCTGCTCATCGCCAGCAGCTTCGGCGAAGGCGAGCCGCCGGACAACGCACGCCGCTTCGCGCGCCAGCTGAGCCAGGGGCCATCCCGCAACGCAGCTGCCGCGCCGCTGGCGCACGTGCGGTTCGCCGTGCTCGCCCTGGGCGATCGGCACTATGCCCGCTTCTGCGGCTTCGGCCACGCACTGGACACGGGTCTGCGCCACTGGGGAGCCCAGCCGCTCTTCCCGCTGATCGAAGTGGACGACGGCGACGCGGGGGCCCTGGCCCGCTGGAGGGAAGCCCTCGCCACGCTGGACGGCGCGCAGCGCCTGGCCACGGACCCGCAGGTGGCGCCTCCCGGCACGCCGCCCACGGCACAGGCCATGACCCGATGGCGCCTGGAAGAGAGGGTGCTGCGCAACCCCGGGAGCCAGGGCGGCCCCTTGTTCGAGATCGCGTTGCGCCCAGAGGGCACCCGGCATTCACTCCCCACCTGGCCGCCGGGCGCCCTGGTGGACGCCATGCCCCACCAGTCGCCCGAGGCCGTGACCACTTGGCTGCAGGCCAGCGAGCTGGACGGCCAGGCCATCGTCCAGCACGCGGGCTCCGGGCGCTGCCTGGCCGACGCGCTGGCGGCCTCCGTGCTGCCCCCGCCAACGGGCTGGACCCGCCCCCAGGCCTGCGCGGACCAACTGGTGCCCCTGGCTCCACGCACCTACTCGGTTGCCTCATTGCCCGAAGACGGTGCCCTGCAGTTGCTGGTGCGGCAGGAGCGGCATGCCCAAGGCCTGGGCATCGCCTCGGGCTGGCTCACGGCGCACGCCCCCCTGGGCAGCGTGCAGGAACTGCGGTTGCTGGAAAACCCCCGCTTCGGCGCGGACGGCACCGAAGGCCTGCCCTGCATCTTCATCGGCAACGGATCGGGGCTGGCGGGGCTGCGCGCCCATTTGCGCGCCCGCATGCGGGCCGGCCAGCGGCGTAATTGGCTTCTTTTCGGAGAACGGCAACGCGCCTGCGACCAGCTCTGCGCGGAAGAGATCAGCGCCTGGAAGGCCCAGGGCCACCTGGAACGGCTCGACCTCGTGTTCTCGCGCGATGCGGACAGCCCCCACCGCTACGTGCAGGATGCCCTGCGCTCGGCCATGCAGGACTTGCGCCAGTGGCTGGAAGAAGGCGCCGTGGTCTTCGTTTGCGGCAGCGCCGAGGGCATGGCCGCCGGCGTGGACCGTGTGCTTCTGGAAGCCCTGGGGCCGGACGCCCTGGACGCGCTGATCGAAGACGGCCGCTACCGGCGCGACGTCTACTGATCCACGGGCGGCGGGCCGCTCAGCGCAGCTCGCCGTACTGGGTGGTGCTGAGATCCGGCGCCGGTGCGCCGTCCTGGCCGGGCATCTCCGTGTCCTCGAAGCCCGAGGGCGCGGGAGGCAGCAACGGCCCCGAACGCACGGTGGTGCCGGGAGACGCCGCGGCGGCCGGTGCACGGGCCGCGACGGCGGCGGTGCCCAGGGCGCGCTTGAAGGCGGCCACCTCATCCGCTTCGATCGGCTCGTAGCCCCGGCCAGCCGATGGAGACTCCTTCGGGGCAGCCACCGGCGCGGGAGGCACCAGGGGCGCCGGGTTGCGCGGCGAGAGCAGCGATGGGGCAGCCGCCGGCGGAACCGCCACGGGTACGGGCGTGGGCGGCGCCAGCGGCGCGGGTGCCGATGCCGGGCCCTGGGCAGCAGGCGCCGGGCTGGTCTTGCCCGGCACGCCCACCGCCACGTGGTCGCTGATGCGCCAGTAGACGGCCGTGACCAGGATGCCGAAACGTGACTTCGCCGTCTGGGCGATGAGCGCTTCGATCTCGCTCAGGCGTGCCGTCTCGCCACCGTATTCGCGAGCGAGATCCATCATCACGAGGAATTGCCGGCCGCGCTGGTCCAGGGACAGGACCTTGAACTTGTAGCCCGCCGACAGCACGCTGGCGCGGACCATGGCGTCGCGCACCACGGTGTAGAGCAGCTCCCGCCGCTCCATGCGCTCGTTCTTGCGATTGGCCGCATGGTCGGCCAGCGCCGGGGGCAGCACGGGCTTGCCGTTGCGGCCCGGCATGAGCGGAACGGTGGCCTCCGCGTTCAACAGGCCGGTCGGCTCCGCCGCAGGACGCGGCCGGGACGAGGGCGTTTTGCGGGAAAACCAGCTGAACAGCGACATGCGAAAGGCCTTCTTTCTACAATGCGAACGAGTTGCAACAAGTGTAACGCGGCGCCCTCCGGCCTCGGGGCTCAGGTTGCGGAACGTGCCTGCTTGGCCCTCGCGAGGCCCCGTTCTGTCAGGTTGCCGCAACACGGCGGCGGCGGTTGCCCAGCCGGCGCGACAGCACCGACCCCGCCGCCATCGCCAGTCCGAGCGCCACGGCAGGCTGCCGGTTGGAGAGTTCCGTGAAACGCAGCGCTGTCAGGGACCAGAGCTTGCTGGGAGCGCCCGTCTGCACGGTGGCACTGCGCGGGCGGTGCGAGAAGAAGGCGCCTTCCCCCACGATGGAGCCCGGGCCCACGATGGCCAGCCGCAGGCGGCCCTTGTCGTCCTCGTAGTGCACGCTGATGCTGCCGCTTTCGATGAAATAGAGCGTGCGGTCCTTCACCCCCTGGGTGAACAGGGTATGGCCCGCATCCACCGACATGGGAAGGAGATAGCCGGCGAGCAGATCCCACTGCTCGGCCGTGAAGGGGTTGGTGAGCCCGTCTTCCGCCACGGATTGGGCGATGGCCTGCACCAGCTCGCTGAGGTCGGCCTTGGAAGCGGGGGAAGAGGTGGGCATCACGGCATTCATAGTGGCGGGACGGTATCGCCGTGCGCCGTGGGGCACAAGGCGGCCTTACCTCTCCTTACAAACATCCCACAGCACGGGAGCGTCCCTTACTTCCCGATGCAGAAGCTGGAGAAGATCACCCCGAGCAGATCGTCGGACGTGAATTCGCCCGTGATGGCATTCAGGGCCTGCTGGGCCAGGCGCAGCTCCTCGGCCAGCAGGTCCAGCGCCGGCCCCTGGGCCTGCAGCTGGGCGGCCGCCTCCATCAGGTGCCCGTCCACCGCCTGCAGGGCCTGCACGTGGCGCGCGCGCGCGGTGTACACCCCTTCGGGGGCCGACTGCCAGCCGGCCACGTCGAGCAGCAACCGGCGCAGCGCGTCGAGGCCGTCACCCGTGCGCGCCGAAAGCCGCACGGCCGCATGGCCCGGGCCGCCGGCCTCCACGCCATCGCCGGGGCCGATGTCCCCTGCGCGGTCGCTTTTGTTCCATACCTCGATCACGGGCACGTGTTCAGGCACTTTTCGCGCGATAGTCGCCGCAATCACTGCGTCTGCCGCTACATATTCAGGAGCATCCGCGCGCGTGAGGTCGTGCAGGAAGAGCACGGCGTCGGCCGCTTCGATTTCCTTCCAGGCGCGCTCGATCCCGATCCGCTCGACCTCGTCGTCGCTCTCGCGCAGACCCGCCGTGTCGATCACGTGCAGAGGCACGCCCTCGATCTGGATGGTCTGCTGCACCTTGTCGCGCGTGGTGCCGGCGATGGGCGTGACGATGGCCAGTTCGGCGCCGGCGAGCGCATTCAGCAGCGAACTCTTGCCCGCGTTCGGCTGCCCCGCGATCACTACCTTGATCCCCTCGCGCAGCAGCGCGCCCTGGCGCGTACGGAGCATCACCTCCGCGAGCGTGGCCTGCAGCGTCGCGAGCTGGCCATGGGCATCGGCCTTGCGCAGGAAGTCGATCTCCTCCTCGGGGAAATCGAGCGTAGCCTCCACCAGCATGCGCAGGTGCACGAGGGCATCGCGCAGGCGATGGATCTCCTGCGAGAACGCGCCCGCGAGCGAGCGGCTGGCGCTGCGCGCCGCCGCCTCGGTGCTGGCGTCGATGAGGTCGGCGATCGCCTCGGCCTGGGCCAGATCGATCTTGTCGTTCAGGAAAGCCCGTTCGGTGAACTCGCCAGGCTGCGCCAGGCGCAGGCCCGGCAGGCGCGGTCGTCCCGTGGCCGCATCGGGCCCGGCCGCCGCCTCCAGGCAGCGTGCGAGCAGGAGTTGCAGCACGACCGGGCCGCCGTGCGCCTGCAGCTCCAGCACGTCTTCCCCGGTATAGCTGTGCGGCGCCGGAAAGTAGAGCGCCAGCCCCTGGTCGATGGTCCCGCCCGCGGCATCGCGGAAGGGCAGGTACGTGGCCTCGCGCGGGCGCAGGGCACGGCCGCAGAGAGCTTCCACCAGGGCGGCAAGCCCTTTGCCCGAGACGCGCACGATCCCGACGGCGCCGCGCCCCGGCGCGGTGGCGATGGCAGCGATGGGGTCGGCGTGGCGGGCGAGCATGCGGGAGCGGTCCAGGAAAGGGCGGGGGGCGGTCGAAGGAGGGCGCATGATAGCCGCGGCCCCATGGAACAAGGCCCCCACGCTCCCTCGCTGCGCTCAAGGGAGTGCTTTTCATCTCGGGGCGGCCCGTCGATGAAAAAAGCCCGCCTAAGCGGGCTCTCGTGCCAGTGTGCCGATGTGCCGGCGGCTTACTTGATCGTGGTCCAGGTCGGCATCGGCCGGTCGTCGGCGCGGTACACCGTGTCCATGCCCTTGCGCATCGCCCAGGGCCGGATCTGGTGGTGCAGGGGAAGGTAGTAGTACTGGTCCTTCACGGTCTGTAGCGCGTCGCGGATCAGGGCGTCGCGCTTGGCCGTGTCCATCTCGGTCTTGATCTGGTCGATCTTGGCGTCCAGTTCCTTGTCGCTGATGCGGCCCGCGTTGTAGACGCCCGGCCCCTTGCCGTCCTTGGAGTGCATGAGCGAGTCGAGCGTGTAGAGGGCGTCGAACGTGGCCACGCCCCAGCCGAAGAGGTAGGCGCTGACCTCGGTGTTCATCACGCGCGGCAGGTAGGTGGCCATGGGATAGGTCTGCAGGCGCGTCTTCACGCCGATGCGGGTCCACATCGCGGTCACGGCCTGGCAGATGGCCTCGTCGTTCACGTAGCGGTCGTTGGGGCATTCGAGCGTGAGCGAGAAGCCCTGCGGATAGCCGGCATCGGCCAGCAGCTTCTTGGCGGCCTCGACGTCGTAGCCGGAGGCGCGCGCATCCAGCTCCTTGCTCCAGCCGTGCACCATGGGCGCGACCATCACGCCGGCGGGCACGGAGAGGTCGCGCATGGTGCGGCTCTTGAGGCCCGCGATGTCGATGGCCTGGTAGAGCGCCTGGCGCACGCGCTTGTCCTTGAGCGGGTTCTTGCCGGGCACGCCCGCGTTCGGCAGCTCGTCGCGGAACTGGTCCAGGCCCAGATAGATGGTGCGGTTCTCGGCACCCTCGATGAGCTTGAGGTCCGGGTTGGCCTTGATGCGGGCCTGGTCCTGCGGCGGCGGATCGGACACGAAATCCACCTGGCCCGAGATGATCGCGGCCGAGCGCGTGGCGGCCGACTTGATGGGCGTGAAGACCACCTCGTCGATATTGCCCGCGGGCTTGTCCCACCAGTTGGGGTTCTTCTTGAGCGTGACCTTCACGTCGGGCTGCCAGCCCACCATGGTGAAGGGGCCGGTGCCGTTGGCGTTGCGGGACGCGTAGTTCTCTTCCTTGGCGGCATAGTCCTGCGCCTTCGTCGAGTTGTTCTTCTCGGCCCAGGCCTTGTTCATGATGCGCGCCTCGGTCAGCTCGCGCAGCAGCACGGGGCTCGGCCCCTTGAGGATGAGGTCCACGGTGAAGTCATCGACCTTCTTCACCTCCTTGACGCTCTGCACCGACGACATCATGTTGGACGGCGGCGTCATCGCGCGGGTGAGCGAGAACACCACGTCGTCGGCCGTGAAGGGCGCGCCATCGTGGAATTTGACGCCCTTGCGCAATTCGAAGCGCATCTGGGTGGGCGAGACCTGCGTCCACTTCGTGGCCAGCGCGGGCTCGATCTGGTAGTTCTTGTCGTAGCGCACCAGGCTCTCGTAGACCTGCTGCAGGAATGCATGGGTGGTCTGGTGGTTCTGCGCATGGGGATCCACCGTGAGGATGTCGTTCGCACCAGCCCAGCGCATCGTGGCCGCGCCCGCGCCGCCCGTCGCCAACAACGCCGCGAGAGCGACCGCTCCGAGAGAGAAAGTCAAACGCTGCTTCATCCGAAAACCTCCAGAAAAGGGAGTCGATAGAAGACAGCAAGACTAGCAATCATCGTACCCAAATGACAACGGCCGCACGAAGGCGGCCGTTGGGGATTGTCCGGATGGCGCACCGCGCAAGCGGTGCTCCGGACGATTCAGGGGTGGGGTCAGCGGAACTTCGGCAGGTTGAATTCCGGCGGCACGCCCATGCGACGGTTGATGATCCACTGCTGCGCGATCGACAGGATGTTGTTCGTGAGCCAGTACAGCACCAGGCCGGCCGGGAAGAAGAAGAACATCACGCTGAAGATCAGCGGCATGAACCACATCATCTTGGCCTGCAGCGGGTCCGGCGGCGCGGGGTTGAGCGCGGTCTGCAGCAGCGAGCTGGCCGTCATCAGCAGCGGCAGGATGAAGAACGGGTCGGGCGAGGAAAGGTCCCTGATCCAGCCGATCCAGGGCGCGTTGCGCATTTCCACGCTGGACAGCAGCACCCAGTAGAGCGCGATGAACACGGGGATCTGGATCATGATGGGGAAGCACCCGCCCATCGGATTGACCTTCTCCTCGCGGTAGATGCGCATCATCTCCTGCTGCATCTGCTGCGGCTTGTCCTTCAGGCGCTCGCGCATCTCCATGATCTTGGGATTGATGGCCTTCATCTTGGCCATGGAGGCATAGGCCTTGGCGTTGAGCCAGTAGAACGCGATCTTGAGCAGGAACACCAGGGCCACGATGGACCAGCCCCAGTTGTTGAGCACCTTGTGGAGCTGGTCCAGCAACCAGTAGAGCGGCTTGGCGAGGATGGTGAGCCAGCCATAGTCCTTGACCAGTTCCAGGCCGGGCGTGAGCTTTTCGAGCATGGTCTCGATCTGCGGGCCCGCGAAGAGGCGCGCGTCGATGGTCTTGCTCTGGCCGGGCGCGATCTCGCCGACGGGCGTGAGCATCTGGATACGGTAGCAGCAGTCGGGGGTCATGACTCCAATGTCCGCAGAGTCCACACGGAACTCGCGCTTCACCCCATCCGGCAGCATCCATGCGGTGGCGAAGTAGTGCTGGACCATGGCAATGTAGCCATCAGAGGACTCGCTAGGAATTTCGACCTTCTTTTCCTTGATGTGCTTGAAATCCAGCTTCTGGTACTTCTTGGCGCTGCTGTAGAGTGCCGGCCCCGTGAAGGTGGAATAGAACGACGACTCTCCGGGCGGCTTGTTGCCGTCGCGAACGAGTTGCAGGTAGAGCTGGGGCGACACGGGGGTTGTGCCAGTGTTGACCACTTCGTGCTTCACAGCGACGTCGTAGGCGCCGCGCTTCAGAGTCCAGGTCTTGACCAGCTTCACGCCACCCAGGTCAGATGATTCGAAGCGGATGCTGATTTCGTCCTGTCCGTCCTGCAACGTGCGGTTGCCGGGAACCACGGCCATCGGTGTCTTGTGCGTGGGATAGGCGCCACCGCCGATCAGGCCCGTCTGCGCCACGTAGAAACGCTGCGTGCTGTCATCCAGCAGCGTGAATGCCCGGGACTTGTCCGCCATGTCGGGGTAGCGCAGCAACTCGCCGTGCATGAGGGAACCGCCTTCGCTGTCGAACGTCAGGCGCAGCACATCGGAGATCAGGGTGACACGCTCGCGCGGCGCCGCAGCCACAGCGGGCGCCGGCACGGCACCGCCCGGCACCTGCTGTGCACTGGGAGCTGCCAGCGTGGCACTGGGCGAGGGCACGCCGCCACCAGGCACGCTGGCGCCAGCAGGAGCGGACGCCGATGCGGTGGCGGGCACCGACGCCGGGAAGAAGGTGGCCTTGTGGCCGTTGTGCACTTGCCACTTGTCCCACAGCAGAACCATGGAAAAGCCAAATATCACCCACAGGATGGTGCGGCGAATGTCGTTCATGAAGACTTCTTTGGAGAGGAAGGGGTGGGGGTCTCGGCCGCGGCGGCACCCGTCAGCCGCGAGAAGAGGCGCATCGCGCGCGGCGGCTCGGCGGGCACCGGATCGTGGCCGCCGTCGCACCAGGGATGGCAGCGCGCGAGGCGCCGCAGCGTGAGGTAGCTGCCGACTGCCGCGCCATGGCGCTCCAGCGCCTGCAGCGAATAGGCGGAACACGTGGGCTCGAAACGGCAGGCCGAACCGAGCCAGGGGCTCAGGAAGAAGCGATAGCCGCGCACCAGCGCCATGAGCAGCGCACGCATCACGGCTGGAGCGCTCCTGGCACGGAAGGCAGCGCATCCGTGGCGGCGGGCGTCACGCGCGGCACCGCTCCGGGCTTGCGCACGCCCTGTCCGAAGAGCTGCAGCAACTCGGCGCGCACGGCATGCTTGAGCGCCTCCGACGTGGCACTGGGGAACTGCTTGCGGTCGAACGCCGCGCGCAAGCGCACGACGTGGGCGGCGGCGCCCAGACCCGGCTCGAAGCAGGAGCCCACGGCATAGATCTGCCGCTTGATGGTGTTGCGCGTCACGGCGCGGCGCGCCCAGCGCTTGGGCACCATCGCACCCAGCCAGGCATGCGCCTCGCCATCCACGCCGAACAGGGCCTGCGGAGCCTGCCCGGCGAAGGGCAGGGCACCGGGCCCTGTGGCATGGGATGCGGGTGGCGCATCAGGCGCCGATGGCGTACCTGCGACGGGGCTGCCCGCACGGGCGCCAAGGCGCAAGCGATGCAGCGCGAAATGCGCAGTGCGAGAAATGGTTCCACCGGCCATGGCGGCCTGGAACTGCGGACGGGTCTTGAGCCGTTGCATGGAACCACCGCCGCCCGCGAACCGGGCCGGACGCCGTGGCGGCCTCAGACGGCCAGGCGCTTGCGGCCCTTGGCGCGGCGTGCGTTGATGACGGCACGGCCGCCGCGCGTCTTCATGCGCACGAGGAAACCGTGGGTGCGCGCACGGCGCGTCTTGGAAGGCTGGTAGGTACGTTTCATGATCGATTCCTCGAAGGTTCTGTGGTTTCCAGGCCCGGCTTCGATCGGCCGGCCCCGTCACGCGTTCCGCACCCGGACCGCGCGAGCCGCACGCTCCCTTTCTTGCATGACCCTGCAAAAAAGGAGCCGCCCGGGCTTCATCGCCCTGAACACATTCAGGGAAACCGGCGATTATCGCAGGCTTGGTTCCGTGTGGCAATGCCCGCAGGGCGGTAACGGTCGGCCCCAGTGATCACGGGCCACGCCCGCAGCGACGGCAGGCGCGTTTATAGCAGCACTGCCACCGGCCCCTCGCAGCTTGTGGATAACCCCTTGAAAAGCTACAATCGCCGGCCCTGATCCGTTCCTCCTATCCACAACAACAAGCCGAATTCATGACCGAGGAACTCTCCCGCAGCACTCACCAAGACGCCGGCGCCGATCCCGGCCAGGGGCTGTGGCAAGCCTGCGTCGAGCAGCTCGCACAGGACCTGCCCGAACAGCAGTTCAACACCTGGATCAAGCCGCTCACCGCCCAGGTCGCCCCCGACTTCTCCAAGGTCACCCTGCTGGTGGCCAACCGCTTCAAGCTCGACTGGATCCGCGCCCAATATGCCGGCCGCATCGCCGCGCTGCTGGAAGGCCTCTACGGCCAGCCCGTCTCACTGGAGTTAGCGCTCGCTCAGCGGGAAGCCATTGCCCGCACGGTGATTCGGCCCACGGCGCCACAGCCCTCCGCCTCCATGGAGCCGGCCATGGGCGGCGCCGCGCCGGACGAGCCCGCGGCCGCTCCGTTCCGCTCGCGCCTGAACCCCGTCCTCACGTTCGAGACGCTGGTGGAAGGCACGGCCAACCGCATGGCGCGCTCGGCGGCCATGCACGTGGCGGGCTCGCCCGGCCACCTCTACAACCCGCTCTTCATCTACGGCGGCGTGGGCCTGGGCAAGACCCACCTGGTGCATGCCGTGGGCAACCGGCTGCTGCAGGACAAGCCCGACGCGAAAGTTCTCTACATCCACGCCGAGCAGTTCGTCTCGGATGTGGTTAAAGCCTACCAGCGCCGCACCTTCGACGAGTTCAAGGCCCATTACCACTCGCTCGATCTGCTGCTGATCGACGACGTGCAGTTCTTCGCCAACAAGGACCGCACGCAGGAAGAATTCTTCAACGCATTCGAGGCGCTGCTCGCCAAGAAGAGCCACATCGTGATGACCTCGGACACCTATCCGAAGGGCCTCGCCAACATCCACGAGCGGCTCGTCTCGCGCTTCGATTCGGGCCTCACGGTCACCATCGAGCCGCCCGAGCTGGAGATGCGCGTGGCGATCCTGATCAACAAGGCCCGCGCCGAAAGCGCCGAGATGCCCGAAGAAGTGGCCTTCTTCGTCGCCAAGAACGTGCGCTCCAACGTGCGCGAGCTCGAAGGCGCGCTGCGCAAGATCCTGGCCTATTCGCGCTTCAACCAGAAGGAAGTCTCCATCCAGCTCGCGCGCGAGGCGCTGCGCGACCTGCTGTCGATCCAGAACCGGCAGATCAGCGTGGAGAACATCCAGAAGACCGTGGCCGATTACTACAAGATCAAGGTCGCGGACATGTACAGCAAGAAGCGCCCGGCCAGCATCGCGCGGCCGCGCCAGATCGCCATGTACCTCGCCAAGGAGCTCACGCAGAAGAGCCTGCCCGAGATCGGCGAGCTCTTCGGCGGGCGCGACCACACCACGGTGCTGCACGCGGTGCGCAAGATCGCGGCCGAGCGCCAGCAGCTCACCGAGCTGAACCAGCAACTGCACGTGCTGGAGCAGACGCTCAAGGGCTGATGACGGCCCATGCCGCCGGTATCGCCCCGCGCGCCCCGGGAAACGCCTCGGTTCACGGGCAAAATGCCGTGTTGGCCGAGGATGGCACGCGGGGGCGCCGCCCATGCCGCCGGCCGCCCGTGCACCATCGCAAAAATCACTAGGGGTTGAAGACATGATTGTCCTGAAGGCAACGCAAGACAAGGTTCTCGCGGTACTGCAGTCGGTTTCTGGCATCGTCGAGCGGCGGCACACGCTGCCCATCCTGGCCAACGTGCTGATCCGCAAGACCGGCAATGCCCTGCAGCTCACCACGAGCGACCTGGAGATCCAGATCCGCACCACGGCCGAGCTGGGCGGCGACACGGGCGACTTCACCACCACGGTGGGCGCGCGCAAGCTGATCGACATCCTCAAGACCATGCCCGCCGACCAGACGGTGAGCCTGGAATCCCAGCAGTCCAAGCTGATCCTCAAGGGCGGCAAGAGCCGCTTCACGCTGCAGTCGCTGCCGGCCGAGGACTTCCCCCTGGTGCAGGAATCGGCTGCCTTCGGCCCCGCGTTCAGCGTGCCCCAGAAAGTGCTCAAGGACCTGCTGGGCCAGGTGTCCTTCTCGATGGCCGTGCAGGACATCCGCTACTACCTCAACGGCATCCTCTTCGTGGCCGAGGGCAACACGCTCTCGCTCGTGGCCACCGACGGCCACCGCCTCGCGTTCGCCAGCGCCACGCTCGACGTCGAAGTGCCCAAGCAGGAAGTCATCCTGCCGCGCAAGACCGTGCTGGAGCTGCAGCGCCTGCTGTCGGACGCCGGCGGCGAGAACCAGCCCCACATCGAGATGCAGTTCGCCAACAACCAGGCGAAGTTCACCTTCGGCGGCATGGAGTTCGTCACCAAGCTGGTGGAGGGCAAGTTCCCCGACTACAACCGCGTGATCCCCAAGAACCACAAGAACACCGTCACCCTGGGCCGCGCGCCGCTCCTGGCCAGCCTGCAGCGCACGGCCATCATGACGAGCGACAAGTTCAAGGGCGTGCGCCTCAACCTCGAACCCGGCACCCTGCGCGTGGCCTCGAACAACGCCGAGCAGGAAGAAGCCGTGGACGAGCTCGACATCGACTACGGCGGCGACACGATCGAGATCGGCTTCAACGTCACCTACCTCATCGACGCGCTCGCCAACATGGGCCAGGACATGGTCCAGATCGACTTCTCCGACGGCAACAGCTCCGCGCTGATGACCATCCCTGAAAACGCCCACTTCAAGTACGTCGTGATGCCCATGCGCATCTGACGAATGGATGCCCGGCCCGCGGTTGGCGCGCAGTTGCTATCTTTTAAATAGCAAACTATGCAGCAAAACCGCCGACATGAGGCCTGAATGACTTCTTTTGACCCCACCGGAAGCCTTGTCGAGGCTTCCCCGGACCCCAAGGCCCTCCATGACCGCTGAGAACACCCTGCCCGAGCCCACCACCCCCGCGGGCGACACCCAAGCGCAGACCCTCGCAGCTCCCCCCGTGCCCGCCCAGGCCGCCGCGCCCAGCGACGGCTACGGCGAGGGTGCGATCCAGATCCTGGAAGGCCTGGAGGCCGTGCGCAAGCGCCCGGGCATGTACATCGGCGACACCTCCGACGGCACGGGCCTGCACCACTTGGTGTTCGAGGTGGTGGACAACTCCATCGACGAGGCGCTCGCCGGCCACTGCGACGACATCATCGTCACCATCCACTCCGACAACTCCATCAGCGTGGTGGACAACGGCCGCGGCATCCCCACGGGCGTGAAGATGGACGACAAGAACGAGCCCAAGCGCTCGGCCGCCGAGATCGCCCTGACCGAGCTGCACGCGGGCGGCAAGTTCAACCAGAACAGCTACAAGGTCTCGGGCGGCCTGCACGGCGTGGGCGTCTCGTGCGTGAACGCGCTCAGCAAGATGCTGCGCCTCACCGTGCGCCGCGAGGGCAAGGTGCACGTGCTCGAATTCAGCCAGGGTTTCGTGCAGAACCGCATCCTGGAGACGGTGAACGGCGTCGAGGTCTCGCCCATGCGCGTGACCGGCGAGACCGACAAGCGCGGCACCGAGGTGCACTTCCTGCCCGACACCGAGATCTTCAAGGAGAACCACGACTTCCACTACGAGATCCTCGCCAAGCGCCTGCGCGAGCTCTCGTTCCTGAACAACGGCGTGCGCATCCGCCTGAGGGACGAGCGCACGGGCAAGGAAGACGACTTCTCCGGCGCCGGCGGCGTGATGGGCTTCGTGCAGTTCATCAACGCCAGCAAGAAGGTGCTGCACCCCAACGCCTTCCACGCCACGGGCAGCCGCCCGGCCGAGACCTACGGCGGCATCCCCGGCACCGAGATCGGCGTGGAAGTGGCCATGCAGTGGAACGACGGCTTCAACGAATCCGTGCTCTGCTTCACCAACAACATCCCGCAGCGCGACGGCGGCACCCACCTCACGGGCCTGCGCGCGGCCATGACGCGCGTCATCGGCAAATATATCGAGCAGAACGAGCTGGCCAAGAAGGCCAAGGTCGAGGTGAGCGGCGACGACATGCGCGAAGGCCTGTGCTGCGTGCTCAGCGTGAAGGTGCCCGAGCCCAAGTTCAGCAGCCAGACCAAGGACAAGCTCGTCTCCAGCGAGGTGCGCGCCCCCGTGGAGGACATCGTCGCCAAGGCCCTCACCGACTACCTGGAGGAGCGCCCCAACGACGCCAAGATCCTCTGCGGCAAGATCGTCGAGGCCGCCCGTGCCCGCGAGGCCGCGCGCAAGGCCCGCGAGATGACCCGCCGCAAGGGCGTGCTCGACGGCATGGGCCTGCCAGGCAAACTCGCCGACTGCCAGGAGAAAGACCCGGCCCTGAGCGAGATCTACATCGTGGAGGGCGACTCCGCCGGCGGCTCGGCCAAGCAGGGCCGCGACCGCAAGTTCCAGGCCATCCTGCCGCTGCGCGGCAAGATCCTGAACGTGGAGAAGGCGCGCTACGAGAAGCTGCTCACCTCCAACGAAATCCTCACGCTCATCACCGCTTTGGGTACCGGCATCGGCAAGGCCAGCACCGACGGCACCGGCAAGGGCGGCGCGGATGATTTCAACGTGGACAAGCTGCGCTACCACCGCATCATCATCATGACCGACGCGGACGTGGACGGCGCCCACATCCGCACGCTGCTGCTGACCTTCTTCTACCGCCAGATGCCCGAGCTGGTCGAGCGCGGCCACATCTACATCGCCCAGCCGCCGCTCTACAAGGTCAAGAACGGCAAGGAAGAGCTCTACCTGAAGGACGGCCCAGCGCTGGACACCTTCCTGCTGCGCGTGGCGCTCAAGGACGCGAACGTGGCGACCGGCGGCGACCAGCCGCGCGCCCTGGACGGCGAGACCCTGAGCGCCCTGGCGCAGAAGCACCAGGTGGCCGAGGCCGTCATCGCGCGCCTCTCCGCCTTCATGGACCGCGAGGCCCTGCGCGCCATCGCCGACGGCGTGGCCCTGAACCTGGACACCGTGCAGGACGCCGAGGCCAGCGCCGTCGCCCTGCAGGCCAAGCTGCGCGAGCTCACCACCACCGGCGTGCCCGCCGAAGTGGCCGGCGAATTCGACGCCCGCACCGACAAGCCCATCCTGCGCATCAGCCGCCGCCACCACGGCAACATCAAGAGCAGCATCATCACGCAGGACTTCGTGCACGGCGCCGACTACGCCGCCCTGGCCGAGGCCGCCAACACCTTCCGCGGCCTGCTGGGCGAGGGCGCCAAGGCCCAGCGCGGCGAGGGCGAGCGCCAGCGCGAGGAAAAAGTGGGCGACTTCCGCCAGGCCATGGCCTGGCTCATCAAGGAAGCCGAACGCACCACCAGCCGCCAGCGCTACAAGGGCCTGGGCGAGATGAACCCCGAGCAGCTCTGGGAAACGACGATGGACCCCGAAGTCCGCCGCCTGCTGCGCGTGCAGATCGAGGATGCGATCGAGGCGGACCGGGTGTTCACGATGCTGATGGGGGACGAGGTGGAGCCGCGGCGGGACTTCATTGAGACGAATGCGTTGCGTGCGGGGAATATTGACGTGTGAATTTTTTGTTTGTAGAGCGAGGCATAGGACGCGAAACGGCGAACTATAAGTTGCGAAATCTATGGCTTGCACATCTTCGATAGAGGCTACCCGGTGGAGCCACTGAAGCTAAAAGGCCCGTAAAGAGAAGGCAACATGGCCCAAGCTGCTAAGCAGCCCCGCAGTTTTCCACGCCTTGCCTTGTGGACAGGGCATCTCGGGAAACCGGCGCGTCGGCCGCGTTAGTAGTTCCCCATGATCCGCGGGAATCTCCTATACCGGGAGCTAGGTGACCCCCGAGTGACCAATCTGCAGTCACCACCAACGCGCTGGTGCTTACGGCGGCTACCCAACAGCTGCGGCCGTCGGCTCGGGGAAATGCGCGATGCGGCACCTTAACGAATCTACCAGACAGGCATTTGCTGCGCGTTCAGCCGACTCACTTGGTCAATGGGCCCAACAATTGGACGACGTTGTCTTGTTTGACGAACACTCCGTGCGCTCGCCGGGGTGCTTCGCCAGGAAGCCGCAGCAGCATGTCGCCTTGACCCAGCAGATTTTCTGCCCCCTTCTCATCCAAGATGATGTTCGATTCAGAGCCCTTCTGGACGGTGAGGGCAACGCGCCCAGGTACATTGCTTCGAATCAAGCCCGTGAACGTTTCTGCGTCAGGACGCTGCGTAGCAAGTACCAAGTGGATGCCGGCGGCTCGTGCCTTCTGTGCCAAGCGCGCGATGAGCGGTTCAACATGCTGATCCTGCATCACAAAGTCGGCCATTTCCTCGATGAAAACCGCGATGGATGGCAGCTTCTGGCCCTTCTTGCGAGCTTCATTGATATTGGCCACGCCGAGACGGTTGAACACCGCATAGCGCGCATCCATCTCCGCAACCAGTTCCGTCAGCATCTCGCGTGCAGGAGGCACCTCCGTAGCAATCTCGCCGCGGTAGAGGTTGGGCAACTTGGCGTAGGGTTTGAACTCGACCTGCTTCGGGTCAATGAGTGCCAACTGCAGCGTGTCCGGCTTGTGCAGAAGCAACAGTGATAGAAGGAACGAGTGCAGGCACACGCTCTTGCCGGAGCCCGTCGTACCCCCGACCAGCAGATGAGGCGCAGTGGCCAAGTCGAAAACCACGTCTTCGCCGGTAACTGACACACCAGCATAGAGCAAGAGTTGGTTGGTGTCTTTCGACGCTCTGTTAGCCCAGTCGCGCAGGCGCTCGATGCCTACCGACGTCCATGAAGACTTCGGACGCGGGAGGTCGATGAAAACCGTCTTTGGCTCGTCTCCATTCGAAACAGTGGCAGCCGCTTGCCCAAGGTTCATCGCCAGACCGAGCTGAGCGACGCTGCGATTTAGCTTGCCAAGGTCAGCCAAATTGACCAACAGCACCCTGTAGCGGGTCAGCCGAGGTCCTTGGATGACGTCCTTGACCTGGACTTTGATGCCGAGCTCCGCAAGCGCCTTGGTTAGCTGAGCGGAAGCATCTGTCGGCGCCGTAGGCTCTACAGCGCCACCTAGCGGGTCCCCACCGTCGGTGTCCGGCTGGTGGTCAGCGAAGTCCGGCATTTCGGACCTGCGCACCAGAGTTTCTATGAAGCGGTCGTAGTCTCGGTCGGACGACGTCCAGTCACCCCAGAGTGCCACTGCGCCACGATGCCAGTGCGCCCGAATGACGCCCCGGAGGCTTTCCTGCGAAGACACTTGCTCGGAGCCGGTAGCACGCGCATGCGTAACGAGCAGACCGACCCACGCGCCGATGTTCTCCGTTGAGAACAGAGAACTCGCAGGGATATCCATTCCCTTCGAGTCAACCTGTCCTTCAGGCAGGCGCCCCATGGCCAGTGAGCGGCCGATGGCCAGCCGTGCTACTTGAGCTTTGGTCGCCAATGCCAGATTCCGTTGCAGCTGCTCAGTGTACTTGTCGGCCTCAGCACTGGTCCGGTACCGCGAGCTAAGAACGTGTTTACGATCTTCTGAGTAGCAGAGCCAGAAACGCCAAGTGGACGAACTGTAAGCTGGTGTTGAGCCATCGCTCACAGTTCTTCCATAGCCGCCGGTTCTTGTCCAGCCAAGCAAAGCTGCGCTCAACCACCCAGCGCTTGGGCATGACCTTGAAGGTGTGCAACTCGCTTCTCTTGGCGATCTGCACCGTCACATGCTCACCCAGGATGTCCTTGACGCCTTGCGCGAAGGGCTCGCCTGTGTAACCGCTGTCCGTCAGCACACTTTGCACCCGCCCCAGCGAGCGCTTGCAGCGCTTGAAGGCCGCAAGCGCTCCCTTGCGATCAGTCACTTGGGC
>NZ_QLTA01000006.1 GCF_003269065.1 Paracidovorax anthurii | reverse complement strand
CACCTGCAGCACCTTGATCTGCTGCTCGGGCGTCAACACGCTGGGGGTCTTGTCCAATGGCATAGCTGCACATGATGCACCACGCCCCCACCCCTGGCGTCCGTGCTTGCGCAGCCACACCAGCACCGTCGAGCGGCCCTGAATTCCGTAGCGCTCTTGTGCCTGCTTGTACGTCAGCTCGCCTTTTTCCACCTGCTCGACAACGCCCAACTTAAAAGCCAGCGTGTAGTCTCGCTGGCTGCGCCGAACTCTCGATTCCATCACTGTTGCCCTTTCCTTCACGAAAAGGTGTCAACACCTGGCAGGACGGGTCAGACGTGAAAAAAAAGCTGCGCCAATCCAGGAATGCCAGCGCCATGGACGGCGCCTTGGTGGCCGCCCACTTCAAGCAGAATTTCATAGCCATCCACCCCTACATGGACGGCAACGGGCGTGTGAGCCGGCTTCTGGCCGAGCGCATCCTCCAGGAGTTCGATCTGCCCGCCCCCGATTGGAGCAAAGCGAACTTCGATCTGAATCTCAGCGTGGAAGATGCAGCACAGCTGATACTGCAGCACATGCCACTGGCAGGCACGGGCAACACGCCGCACAAAAGTGCGGTGGTGCCGTCTATCCCCTCCTGACCGTGCATCTCGCCCGAGATGAAACGACACCCCCTGGGGCGCTTCGCGCCTTCCTTCTCTCTCGCCTCGCTGCGCGATGCGGGAGGAGGACGCCGCCAGCGCGGCGGGGCGGCCCTTGCGCGGCGGCCACGGGCCTGGGCCGCGCCGGTTTCATGCGTCGCGGGTGGCGCGCGGCGCAGTGGATCACTGATACGGATGGGCCACCAACCGCCCATGCCATTGGATCGCCCCGCTATCCGGCGGAAATCCAAGCCGCACGAAACCGTTGTTCCGGCTGACGCCGATCTCAGCCGAACAGCCCCTTGTACTGCTCGCGCAGCAGGTTCTTCTGCACCTTGCCCATGGTGTTGCGCGGGAGCTCGCTCTCCACGAAGCAGCGCTTGGGGATCTTGAAGTTGGCCAGTTGCGCCTTCAGCGCCGCGATGACGGCCTCGCCATCGACGCGCGCGCCCGGCCGGGGGATCACCACGGCCACGCCCACCTCGCCGAAATCCGGGTGCGGCACGCCGACCAGCGCGCTCTCGGCCACGCCGGGCAGCTCGTTGATGCTGTCCTCGATCTCGGCCGGATAGACGTTGTAGCCGCCGCTGATGATGAGGTCCTTGCTGCGGCCCACGATGGCCACGTAGCCGCGCTCGTCGATGCGGCCCACGTCGCCGGTCTTGAACCACCGGCCGCCGTGCGCGTCCGCGCTGAATTCCTCCTTCGTCTTCTCGGGCATGCGCCAGTAGCCCTGGAACACGTTCGGGCCCTGCACCTGGATGTTGCCGATCTCGCCCGTGGCGACGGGCCGGTCCGCGTCGTCCACCACGCGCAGGCCCACGCCCGGCAGCGGGAAGCCCACGGTGCCGCCGCGCCGCTCGTGCTGGCCGCCGTGGCGCGCATCGGCCGCGTAGGGGTTGGAGGTGAGCATGATGGTTTCGCTCATGCCGTAGCGCTCCAGGATGGTGTGGCCGGTGCGCTCCTGCCACGCCTTGAAGGTCTCGATGAGCAGCGGCGCCGATCCGGCGATGAAGAGGCGCATGCGCGACGTGCTCTCGCGGTCCAGCGCGGGCTCGGCCAGCAGCCGCACGTAGAGCGTGGGCACGCCCATGAACACCGTGGCGCGCGGCATGGCGGCGATGACGGCCTTGGGATCGAACCTGGAGAACCAGATCATCTTGCTGCCGTTGACGAGCGCGCCGTGGATGGCCACGAAGAGGCCGTGCACGTGGAAGATGGGCAGCGCGTGGATGAGCACGTCGCCGGGCTTCCAGCCCCAGTAGTCCTTGAGCACCAGCGCGTTGGACAGCAGGTTGCCGTGGGTGAGCATGGCGCCCTTGCTGCGCCCCGTGGTGCCGCTGGTGTAGAGGATGGCGGCGAGGTCGTCGGCCGCGCGCGCCACGGGCGTGTGCTCGCCGGCATGGTGCGCCGCGCGCTCCAGCAGGCTGCCGGTGCGGTCTTCGCCCAGCGTGAACACGTGCGCCGTGCCGGCCGTGAACGCGAGCTTGGAGACCCAGCCGAAATTGGCGGGCGTGCACACCACCACGGCGGGCTCGGCGTTGCCGATGAAGTATTCGATCTCGGCGCTCTGGTAGGCGGTGTTGAGCGGCAGGAAAACGAAGCCCGCGCGCAGCGTGGCGAGGTAGAGCAGCAGCGCCTCGACCGACTTCTCGACCTGCACGGCGATGCGGCTGCCCTCGGGCAGGTCCAGCGACGCGAGCAGGTTGGCGATGCGCGCGCTCGCCTGCTCCAGGTCGCCCCAGGTGTAGAGCAGCGGCGAGCCGTCCGGCGCGGCCGCCTCGACGGCGATGGCGTCCAGGTCGTGCGGGAAGGCGGCGCGCAGGGCGCAGTACAGGTTGCCGGAATCCGGGGCGGCGCGGGACGGGGAAGCGGGGGAAGAGGAAAGCATGGCGTGCGGAAGAAGAGGAAGGAAAGAGTCTGGCGATGGCCGGATGGGCCGTAAAGAATGACGGGTTGTACCGCAGGGCGTGGGCGGGGGCGCCGGATCAGAAGCGTGGCGGCCGCTTCTCCAGGAAGGCGGCGATGCCCTCGCGGTGCTCAGCGCTGTCGGCATAGGCGTAGGGGTCGCGCTCCGGCGGCATGCCGTTTGCTATATTTTCAATAGCACACTCCGTAGTATTTGCGGCGACGTGGAGGCTGAAAGATGCCGAATCGATGCCCCGGACCGCCTTCCATGCGCGCAGGGTCTGCTTGTTGAGCCGGGCCGCCTGGGGCGCGAGGGCGGCGATGCGCGCGGCGCTGGCGCCGGCCTCCGCGGCCAGGCGGTCGCCAGGCACGGCGCGCGCCAGGAAGCCCTGCGCCACGAGCACGTCGGCGCCGAGGGTGGCGGCCTCCAGCAGCATCCGCCGCGCCAGGGACTCGCCCACGGCGTCCGTGACCAGCGCGGCCTCGCGCGGGGCCATCGGAAAGCCCAGCCGCGCGATGGGCGCGCCGAACCGCGCCGAATCGGCCGCGATGCGCACGTCGCAGCAGGCCGCGATCTCCAGCCCCGCGCCCATGCAGGCGCCCCGGATGGCCGCCACGACGGGCACGTCGCAGGCGAGCATGGCCGAGAGGCCGCCCCACACGTCGTTCTCGTGGAAGTCGCGCAGGCTGGCGGGGTCGAAGCGAAAGCCCGGGTATTCGGAGATGTCGCCGCCCGCGCAGAAGGCCTCGCCGTCGCCCTCGATGAGCACGCAGCGCGCGCCGGCGCTCGCATGGATGCGCCCGAACACCTCGCGCAGCTGCCGCCACATCGCGCGCGTCATGGCATTGAGCCGCCCGGAATGCCGCAGCGTGACGCGCACGATCCCGCCGCCCTCCTCCGCGCCCTCCGGCCACACCACCCCGATCTCACCACCCGCCATGCATCGTCCTTCCGAAAACAACATCCCATCATCCCCCACACGCCGCCATGCCACTGCATGCACGAAACCGCCACGCGCTGCCCCGACCGATGGCCGCGGAGCAGGCCAAGCCAGCAGACGCCGTGGAGCCGGCTCCGCCGGGCCACCGGCGTCGTCCCCCTTGAGGGGGAAGGCGCCGAAAGCGACTCAGGGGGTCAGTCGAGCTTTGCGCCAGAGGCCTTCACCACCTGCGCCCAGCGCTTCACCTCCGCGCCCACCATGGCGGCGAACTGCGCCTGGGTGAGGCCGCCGTAGTCGGCGCCGTTGCGGGCCCAGATGCCCTTGATGTCCTCGGCCGCGCCGATGCGGCGCACCTCCTCCACCATGCGCGCCTGCAGGTCGGCCGGCGTGCCTTTGGGCGCCCAGAGGCCGTACCAGGTGGTGACCGTGTAGTCGGGCAAGCCCACCTCGGCCGCGCAGGGCACGTCGGGGAAGGCCGGGTTGCGCTGCGAGCCCGACACCATCAGCGCCTTGAGCCGCCCGCCCTTGATGTGCGCGGCCGAGGAGCCCAGGCCGTCGAACATCATGTCCACGTTGCCGCCGATGAGGTCCTGCAGCGCCGGCCCCGCGCCCCGGTAGGGGATGTGCGTGATGAAGGTGTTGGTCTGCAGCTTGAACAGCTCGCCCGCGAGGTGGTGCGAGGTGCCCGCGCCCGCCGAGGCGTAGTTGAGCTTGGCCGGGTTGCGGCGCACGTGGTCCAGGAACGGCGGGAAGGCGGTGAACTGCACGGTGCGCGGGTTCACCACCAGCACCTGGGGCACGTTGGCCAGCAGCGCGAGCGGGATGAAATCGCGCTCGATGTCGTAGTCCAGGCGCGGGTACATCGAGGGCGCGATCACGTGGTGCGTGCCGCCCATGAAGAGCGTGTAGCCGTCGGGCACGGCCTTGGCCGCGAAGCTCGCGCCCACGGTGCCGCCCGCGCCGCCGCGGTTGTCGATCACGAGCGTCTTGCCCGTGGACTTGGCGAACTGCGCCGCGAACGGCCGCGCGAACGCATCGGTGCCCCCGCCGGCCGGGAACGGCACCACCAGCGTCACGGGCTTGGCGGGCCAGGGGTCGCTGGCGAAGGCGCGGCCGGCGGCGAGCGCGAGGCCGGAGGCGGCGGCGCCGCGCAGCACGGCGCGCCGGTGCAGCGCCACGGCGGGCGCCCGGGAAGGGTTCACTGGCATCGGTCTTGTCTCCTGTCGTCGTTGTGGTTGCGATCTCCGTGGGCAGGCGGCGTCTGGCCGCGCGCCCCGCGCGCCGTGCCGCTCACTCCCGGCACAGGCTCTCGATGTCGCCCGACACCGGCACGCGGCCCTGGGCCAGCAGGCCCCGGTGCTTGTCGATGCGTTTCAGGTCGTAGAGGTAGTTCACCATGAGGCCGAACGACTGCTTCTGCCCCTTCGCGGAAGGATCGCCGGCCCAGTTGAGCCGCTCCACGCGCGCGCCGTTGCCCAAATGGAAGCGCGCCACCGCGTCCACGGGCTTGCCGTCGTGCAGCTCGCGGCCCAGGTAGTGGGCGGCGCACTGCAGCAGCCACTGGCGCAGCGGCGACTTCGGGGGCAGCTCCAGCGCCGTGTCGGCGGCGGCCAGCACGTGCGCGGCCTGCGGCGGCTCGAAGCCCACGGCGCGGCCCAGCTCGGCCCGGCGCTTCTCGTCCAGGGCGTCGAGCATGCCCGCGCAGTGCTTGCCCAGCCATGCGCGGAAACCCGGAACCGGCGAGAGCGTGGCGAAGGTGCGCAGGCGCGGGAACTCGGCCGAGAGCGTCTCCACCACGTGCTTGATGAGCGAGTCGCCGAAGCTCACGCCGCGCAGGCCCGTCTGCGTGTTGCTGATCGAGTAGAAGATCGCCGTGTTGGCGCGCGCGATGTCCACGGCCTCCGCGTGCTCGTCCAGCAGCGGCGTGATGCTGGCGGAGATCTCGTCCACCAGGGCCACCTCCACGAAGATCAGCGGCTCGCCGGGCAGGCGCGGGTGGAAGAAGCCATAGCAGCGGCGGTCGCTGTCCAGGCGGTTCTTCAGGTCGGCCCAGCTGCGGATGTCGTGCACGGCCTCGTACTTGATGAGCTTTTCGAGCAGCGAGGCGGGCGAGTCCCACGACAGGCGCTGCAGCTCCAGGAAGGCCACGTCGAACCAGGTGGAGAAGAGGTGCTCCAGCTCGGCGTCGAGCGGCAGCAGGCGCTTGTCGCCCTTGAGCTGCGGCAGCAGCTCCGCGCGCAGGTCCACCAGGAAGCGCATGCCCTGCGGGAACACGGCGAAGCGCTGCAGCAGCCGCGTGCGCGGCGAGACGAGGGCTCGGCGCAGGTGCACCTCGGCATGCGCCGCCTCGGCCGTGCCGGCGGCGGCCTCGTAGCGCTTCTGGGCCGACTTGAAGCGCGTGGCGTCGGGCGCGAACTGCTCGCACAGCAGCAGCCACATGTCGCGGCGCTCCTCCGGCGGCGCCCCGGCATACCAGGCGGCCACGGCCTCGGCGCGGCGGCCGCCCTCGACCTCGCTCACCTGGGGCGCGGCCACCTCCTGCAGGTCGGCCAGCAGGCGGCGCAGCGCGCGCGGCGACAGCGCCTCCTGGCCCTTGCGCAGCGTGGCGGCCAGCCGCTCGTGGGTGGAGCGCGGCGCGGGCGGCCTGGGCGCGGCGGGCTTGCCGGCGGCGCCCGGGGCCTCGGGGTTCTGGCTGCTTTCGGGGCGCAGGCACGAGACGCTGCGCGAGATCCATTCGGAAGCGGCATTCATGGGGCGATCCTGGTGTGTCGATGGCGGGCGATGTCGCGCAACGCCACGCGCTGCGCGAGGAGATGGGAGCGCATGGCCTGCTCGGCGGCCTCGGCGTCGCCGCGCTGCAGGGCGGCGAACACCGCGAGGTGCTCGGCCAGGCTCTGCGGCAGGCGGCCCGGCGCGTGCAGCTGCTGCAGCCGCGCCAGGCGCAGGATCTTGCGCAGATCGCCGATCACCTGGGCCAGCCAGCGGTTATCGGCCAGCACGATGAAGGCTTCGTGGATGGCGTGATTGGCCGCGTAGTAGTCGGCGATGCGGCCGGCCGCCGCGTGCTCGCGCAGGCGCTGGTGCAGCACCTCCAGCGCGGCCACGTCGGCCTGCCCGGCGCGCACGGTGGCCTCGTGGGCGGCGCGGCCCTCCAGCAAGGCGATCACGGGAAAGATCTCGTCGAGGTCGCGCTCGGTCACCTCGGCCACGAAGCAGCCCCGGCGCGGCTCGTGGCGCAGCAGGCCCTCGGCCGCCAGCACCTTGAGCGCCTCGCGCAGCGGCGTGCGCGAGATGGCGAGCCGCTCGCACAGCGCCGTCTCGTCGAGAAAGGCGCCCGGCGCGAGCTCGCCGGCGAAGATCTGCTCGCGCAGGCGCTCGGCCACGTTGTCGTGCAGCGAAGAGGTGGGAACGCGCATGGGGGAAAGCCTGCCTTTCCTGGAACCGGCGGGGGCATCGATCACCGATGACCGGGCCCTCGCATAATTTTCCGTAATTATGAGCACCCGCAACGGCAGGCCGGGCGTAGGGCTTCCACCGAGATCCCCACCCGCCGGGACCGCCCCGCCCGCGGGCTGCTGACTCCGCCCGCCGCCGGAGACCCGGGATGCTCCCGCCAGGCACGCGGGGCATCCGCTTCAGGCGCCACCGGCCTCGTCGCCCTTCGTTTTCATCGACGGCGCTGCGCAACCCGGCCCGTTTTCCGCAAGCCGGAAACCGACGATCCCCCTCGGATATTTCCACGTCAGAGAGAGGGTTTCCATGTCAGGCATCCACAGAATGGCGGCGAACAGCCCCACCCTTCCCGCTTCGATGAATGGGCCGTCCAGGCCGCCGGAGCCCGCGGCTCACCACTGGCCCCCGTCGCTATCCTGGGCGGACAGCCACGCCCCGTCGAGCCGCCGGACGGACACGGGATACGTGGCAAGGGCAGACCGCCCGGCCCTTCCGAATGGCGATGGGCGGCCGGTTGACGACATCCTGTGCAGCATGGCGCGCCTGCGGGCGTCATCGATGACGTCCTCCGTGTGCTGGGGCCGATCCTTTCGATAGCGAACGCAGCGGGGGCCGACCGCCCCTTCCAGTGCGCAAGGCAATCGATCTGTAGGCCCAGGGCGGTCGGGCGGCCACCGCCGCGCAGGCTCAGCGCGACAGCACCGGCGCCGGCGGCTGGCGGCGCGCCCAGGCCCAGAGCAGCGCCCCCCCCACGATCATCGGCACGCACAGCCACTGGCCCATGCTCATGCCCAGCGACAGGATGCCCAGGAACGCATCCGGCTCGCGGAAATACTCGGCAATGAAGCGGAACACGCCGTAGCCCACGAGGAAGGCCGCGGCCACCTCGCCCTGCCGCCGCTCGCGCCGCGCGTACAGCCACAGCAGCACGAAGAGCAGCAGCCCCTCCATCAGGAACTGGTAGATCTGCGACGGGTGGCGCGGCAGCATCGAGCCGCTTTGCGGGAAGACCATGCCCCAGGGCAGGTCGGGGCTGGAAAAGCGCCCCCACAGCTCGCCGTTGATGAAATTGCCCACGCGGCCGGCCGCCAGCCCCGTGGGCACGCACGGGGCCACGAAATCGGCCACCTGCAGCCACGGCCGGCGGCGCGAACGCGCGAACCACACCATGGACAGGATCACGCCCAGCAGGCCGCCGTGGAAGCTCATGCCGCCCTGCCAGATGTAGAAGATCTCCAGCGGGTTCGACAGGTAGTAGTCCGGCTTGTAGAACAGGCAGTAGCCCAGGCGCCCGCCCGCGACCACGCCCGCCACGCCGAGGAACAGGATGTCCTCCACGTCCCGCCGGCTCCAGGCCTGCGCGCCGGAGAGCGAGGCGAACGGCTCGTGCCGCAGCCGGCGCACGCCCAGGAACATGAAGAGGCCGAAGGCGGCCAGGTAGGTGAGGCCGTACCAGTGGATGGAGAGCGGCCCGAGTTGCAGGGCGACGGGATCGATGTGCGGGTACATGAGCATGGTGGCGGGTATTGTGCCCGCCGTGCATGTCAGGCCCGGCGCCCCGCGCCCTTGTCACAAAAACCCGGAATCCGTCCAGGAGACCGGGGCGGCCGCCATGCCGCAACGGCATAATTGATAACGGTTCTCATTATTCTTGCGGACCGCCCTCCCCCCTCCTCCTCCTCGCCCGCATCCCGTGCACACCCTCTACCAGGACCACCATCCCTGGCTGCAAAGCTTTTTGCGCAAGCGCCTGGGCAACCGCGACGACGCGGCCGATCTGGCGCACGACACCTTCGTGCGGGTGCTGCGCTCGGCCGTGCCGCTGGAAGACCTCCGCGAGCCGCAGAGCTACCTGGCCACCGTGGCCCGGGGGCTGGTGGCCGACTTCTTCCGCCGCCGCACGCTGGAGCAGGCCTACCTGGACTACCTCGCCGCCCTGCCCGAGGAGCTGGCCCCCTCGCCCGAGGAGCATGCCCAGATCCAGCAGGCGCTGTGGTCGCTGGACCGCGCGCTGCACGGCCTGCCGCCCAAGGTGCGCGCGGCCTTCGTGCTGGCCCATTTCGAAGAGCTGACCTACCCCGAGATCGCCGCGCGCCTGGGCGTCTCGCTGCGCACGGTGAGCAACTACCTCACCCGGGCCCTGGAACACTGCTGCCTGGCGATCGGGTGAGCGACCTCCCCCCGGACGACCCCGACCGCCGCGCCCTGCGCGAGGCCGCCGCATGGCACACCCGCCTGCGCGGCGATGCCCGGCCCGCCGACCAGCAGGCCTGGCAGCGCTGGCATGCCGCCCACCCGGCGCACCAGCAGGCCTGGCAGCGGGTGCAGGCCGTGAGCGCCCAACTGGCGCTCATCCCGGCGCCGCTCGGGCGGCAGGCCCTGGGCGCCCCCACCACCGACGCCTCGCGGCGCGCGCTGCTGCGCAACGCGGGAGCGGCGCTGGGCGTGGGCGCCGCCGCCTGGGTGGGCTGGTCCGCCCTGCCCTGGCGCGCCTGGCAGGCCACGCACCGCACGGCGCTGGGCGAGCGGCGCGGGCTGCAGTTGCCCGACGGCTCCGACCTGGCGCTGGACACGGCCACCGCCGTGGACGTGGCCTTCGATGCCGACGCCCGCCTGCTGCGCCTGCACGCCGGCCGCATCCTGGTGGCCACGCGGCCGGACGCGCAGGGCCGCCCGTTCCGCGTGCAAACGCCGCAGGGCGAGGTGCTGGCCCTGGGAACGCGCTTTGCCGTGCAGAGCGAAGGCGACGCGACGCGCGTGGCCGTGCAGGAAAAAGCCGTGCGACTGCGGCCCGCCCACGGCGCCCCGCGCGAGTTGCGGGCGGGCGAGCAGGCCGCATTCACCGCCGACGCGGTGGCGCCCGCCGAGCCGGCCGAGCTGTCGGCCTCCAGCTGGCGCGACGGCGGGCTGATCGCACTGGACATGCCCCTTGGCCGGATGGTCGAGGAGCTGGGCCGCTACCGGCCCGGCCTGCTGCTGTGCGCGCCGGACATCGCCCACCTGCGCGTGTCCGGCGCCTTTCCGCTGGACGACACCGACCGCGCCCTGGCCGCGCTGGCCGCGGGCTTTCCCGTGCAGGTGCGCTACCGCACGCGCTACTGGGTGCGCGTGGAGCCGGCCTGAGCACGGCACCTTCTTTTTGATTGCTACTTAAAAGATAGCAAACTATTCAACATTCACGGCGACATGGAGCCTGAAACGCTCCCGATCGACCGCTGGAATGCAAAAAAAGTGCGGCGCGGCTTGCAGGTTCCGCCCGCCCCGTCCGGCTTACCGGGTGAAGTCCCGCGCCACCGCCGCTCCTGTTTCCGTTGCCCTCCCGCTCCCGCTCCCGCTTCCCCATGCCGCCCGCCCGCCGCCACCGCACCACCCCCGCGCCCCGCCCGCTGGCGCGGGCCGGCCGTGCCGCGCTGCTGTGCGCCGCCGCGCTGGGCGGTCTGCTGCCGGGCGCACCCGCCGCCCAGGCCCCATCCCAGACGGCAGCCGAGCGGATGTTCTCCATCCCCGCCGGCCCGCTGGCGCAGGTGGTGGCCCGCTACGCCCATGCCGCGGGCGTGGCGCTCTCGTTCCACGCCGCGCCCCTCGCCGGGCGGCACTCGCCCGGCCTGCAGGGCCGCTGGGGCGTGGAGGCCGGGTTCGCCCGGCTGCTGGAAGGCTCCGGCCTGCAGGCGGCGCGCGGCGCGGGCGGCATCTACACGCTGCGCGCCCTGGCGCCGGCCCGGGGCGCGGCGGCCACGCTCTCCACCGTCACCGTGAGCGCGCCCGCCGCCGGCGCGGCCGTCACCACCGAGCATTCGGCGTCCTATGCCGGCGGCGCGGTCACGCTGTTCCCGGGCGCTGCGTCGGCGCGCGGCATCCCCCAGCCCGTCACCGTGGTCACGCGCCGGCTCATGGACGACCGGGCCCTGCGCGACCTGCACGACGTGCTGCAGCAGACGCCCGGCATCGCCGTGGACTACACCGACAGCGAGCGCGTGACCTACTGGTCGCGCGGCCACCAGATCGACACGCTGCAGGTGGATGGACTGCCCCTGGGCCAGAACGCGCCCGCCTCCCTCTTCATCCAGCCCGACACCGCGGTGCTCGACCGCGTGGAGATCCTGCGCGGTGCCGCCGGCCTGCTGCGCGGCGCGGGCAGCCCGTCGGCCACGGTCAACCTGGCGCGCAAGCGCCCGACCCCGGACTTCCAGGCCTCCGCCGCCCTGTCGCTGGGCTCGTGGAACCGCCGCCGCCTGGAGGCCGACCTCTCCGGCCCGCTCGGCGCCACCAGCGCACTGCGCGGCCGCCTCGTCGCCGTGGCGGACGACAAGGACTTCTTCCAGGCCGCGCGCTCGGAATCGCGCCGGGTGCTCTACGGCGCGATCGAGGCCGACCTGGCCCCGGGCACCACCCTCGCGGCCAGCCTGCAGCACACCGCGCTGGACGCCACCGGCGCCTGGGGCGGCCTGCCCGCCCACACCGACGGCACGCCGCTGAACCTGCCGCGCGGCACCTACCTGGGCACCGACTGGAACCAGTGGGACCGCCACAACCAGCAGGCCTTCGCCGAACTCTCGCACCGCTGGGGCAACGGCTGGAGCGCCCGGCTCGGCGCCGCGCACACGCGCCTGCGCACCGACGGGTTCAGGCAGACCTCGTTCTCCAGCGCCAGCGCCACCAACCCCTACCTCGTCAACGTCAGCACCTCCCTCTACGGCGCCGATGCGGGCACGCAGAACGCCCTGGGCCTCGCGGCCAGCGGCCCCGTCCAGCTGTTCGGGCGACGGCACGCATTGACGGTGGGCGCCGATGCCCTGCGGATGCGGACCACCGGCCCCTCCGGCCATTGGGGCGTGGGCCCGCTGAACGGCATCGACCTGCGCGACTGGGACCCTTACCGCAGCTACCCGGAGCCCGCCTACGCGCCCGGCAACGGCACGGCCTTCACCGCCGACGCCTCGCTCACCCGGCAGCAGGGGGCCCACGCCACGGCCCGCCTGTCGCTGGCCGATCCGCTCACCGCCACCCTCGGCGCCCGCGTGGGCTGGTGGCGCCACGAGGTGCCCGCCAACCCCGCCGGCAGCTATGGCGTGGACCGCGAAGTCACGCCCTATGCCGGCCTGGTCTATGACCTCTCGGACCGCGTGAGCGCCTACGCCAGCTACAGCGAGATCTTCACGCCGCAAAACTACCGCGCCGCCAGCGGCGGCGTCATCGCCCCCCTGCGCGGCGAGGACTTCGAGGCCGGGCTGAAGGGCGAATTCCTCGGCGGGCGGCTGAGCGCCTCGCTGTCGGTGTTCCGCATCCACCACGTGGGCCAGGCGGAGCTGGACACCGCCGCCGCTTCCTCCTCCTGCGTGCCCGCCTCCGCCACCAGCGCCTGCTACCGGGCCGGCGGCAAGAGCCGCAGCGAGGGCTGGGAGCTGGAAGTAGCGGGCGAGCCCGGCCCCGGCTGGCAGGTCATGGCCGGCTACACCTACACCCGCACCCGCCAGTTGCGCGACGCCGTGGACGCCACCGCCGGCCAGCCCCTGCGCAGCGTGGACCCGCGCCACGCCCTGCGCCTCTTCGCCAGCCACCGGCTGGGCGGCGGCCTGCGCGGCTGGACCGTGGGCGGCGGTGCCCGCGTCCAGAGCGATGCCTACGCCACCGTGGGCAGCGTGACCGCGCGCCAGGGCGGCTACGCGCTCTTCGACGCCCTGCTGGCCTACCGCATCGACCGCACCTACACCGTGCAGCTCAACGTGAACAACCTCTCGGACAAGACCTACTACAGCAAGTTCTCGCCCAACAGCACCTATTTCAACAACTACTACGGCGACCCGCGCAACGTGACGCTTTCGCTGCGCGCCGATTTCTGAGGCGCGCGCCGGCTCCCCGGCGCCGCCGCCCTCCCGCCCGGCCCCGCCGGACCACGGCCCCCGCGGCCTTCTCCCTTTTCTCTCTTCTCCAACCCCTCTCGCCATGAACACCATGCACCACCGATCCTCCCGCACCGCTCCCCGCTTCGCGCCCACCCCGCTCGCCCTCCTGCTGCGGCAGTGCCTCGGCGCCGGCCTGGCTCTCGCCGCCGCGGGCGCGGCCGCGCAGGCCACGAGCCGCGCGGCGCTGGACGAAGTGGTCGTCTCCGAGCAGGCCGAGGCCATCGGCGGCCTGCAGAAGACCTACGCGGGCGGCCAGTTCGCGCGCGGCGGCAGCCTGGGCATCCTGGGCACCACCGACCTCATGAACGTGCCCTTCAGCACCACCAACTACACCTCCGAGCTGATCCAGAACCAACAGGCCCTGAGCGTGGCCGACGTGGTCATGAACGACGCCTCCGTGCGCACGCTCACCTCGCGCGGCGGCTTCGGCGACGACTTCCAGATCCGCGGCTTCACCGTCTCCAACGGCGACATCAGCATGAACGGCCTCTTCGGCCTCGCCCCCTCCACGCGCATCCCGCTGGAGATGATCGAGCGCGTGGAAGTGCTCAAGGGCCCGGGCGCGCTCGCCAACGGCGTGGGCCCCAATGGCAGCATCGGCGGCAGCATCAACGTGGTCACCAAGCGCGCGTCCGACATCCCGCTCACGCGCCTGACCGCCACCTACATGGGCAAGGCAGAGTTCGGCACCCACCTGGACGTGGGCCGCCGCTTCGGCGAGGACAACCAGTGGGGCGTGCGCGTCAACGGCCTGGTGCGCGGCGGCGAGGGCAACATCGACGGCGGCAAGCAGAACCTGAACCTGGGCTCGGTCGGCCTGGACTATGCCGGCGCCCGCACGCGCTGGTCGCTGGACGCCATCGCCACGCGCGGCGAAACCAAGGAGTTCCGGCCCCAGACCAGCTTCGCCGGCTCGGCCACGGCCGTGCCCGCCGTGCCCGATGCGCGGCTCAACTTCTACCCCGGCACGAAACTGCAGGACAACGTGAAGACCGTCCTGTCGCGCCTGGAGCACGACCTGAACGACAGCACCACCGTCTACGGCAGCGTGGGCTACACCGACCTCGACTACGAACAGACCTTCCCGAGCGGCCGCCCGGATGCGGCGGGCAACTTCAACGTGTCGAACGCCTACTACGACCAGTACACGAAATCCAAGGCCGCCGACGCCGGCCTGCGCACGCGCTTTTCCACCGGCGGCGTGAAGCACACGCTCGCGCTGGGCTTGAACTTCCTGGACCAGGAGACGGGCTACTTCTACGCCACCTCGGCCACGTCGGCCCCCTCCAGCCTCTACAACCCCGCCCCCCTGCCGCCCATGACCGTGGCGCGCGGCGCGCCGGGCAAGAGCTCCGTCACGAAGCAGCACAGCATCGCCATCGCCGACACGATGTCGTTCGCGAACGACCGCTTCCTCGTCACGCTCGGCCTGCGCGACCAGACCATGCAGCAGGACAACTACAACCCGGCCAGCGGCGCCGCCACGAGCCATTACAAGAAGAGCGCCGTCACGCCCCTGGCCGGCCTCGTGTTCAAGCCCGCGAAGAACATCTCGCTCTACACCAACTACACCGCCGGCCTCACGCGCGGTGCCACGGCCGGCGTCACCACCGCCAACGCCGGCGAGACCTTCGCGCCGCAGAAGTCCAAGCAGCACGAAGTGGGCGTGAAGGTGGACTGGGGCCGCATGACCACCCAGGCGGCCCTCTACCAGATCAAGCGCCCCGGCGCCATCACCGACCCCGTCACCAACCTCTACAGCTTCGGCGGCGAGCAGCGCAACCGCGGCCTGGAGCTGACGGCCTACGGCGAGATCCAGCGCGGCCTGCGCCTGATGGCCAGCGCCGCCTTCAACGACGCGAAGGTCACGCGCACCGCCGGCGGCACGAACCAGGGCAACGACGCCGCCGGCGTGCCCGACCGCACCTTCAACCTGGGCCTGGACTGGGACACGCCCTGGGTGCCGGGCCTGAGCCTCAACGGCCGCGTGATCCACACCTCGCCGGTCTATGCCGACGCCGCCAACCGCCTGCGCGTGGGCCAGTGGACGCGCCTGGACATCGGCGCCCGCTACGCCACCAAGGTCTCCGGCAAGCCCGTGGTCTTGCGCGCCAGCCTGGAGAACGTGTTCGACAAGAACTACTGGGTGGTCAGCAACTACGTGACCGTGGGCGCGCCGCGCACGCTGATGCTGTCGGCGGCGGTGGATTTCTGAGGTTTACGCCAATCGCAAAACCTAAGAACGTGTTCAAAGTCTCCTGAGCAGAAGTGCCAGGAAGGCCAAGTGGACGAACTGCAGACTGGTGTTGAGCCAACGCTCGCAGTTCTTCCACAGCCTGCGGTTCTTCTCCAGCCATGCGAAGCTGCGCTCGACCACCCAGCGCTTGGGCATGACCTTGAAGGTGTGCAACTCGCTCTTCTTGGCAATCTGCACCGTGACATGCTCACCAAGCGCCTCTCGTACGCCCTGCGCGAAGGGCTCGCCCACGTAGCCGCTGTCACACAGCACGCTTTCGACTTGCCCGAGGCCCGACCTGCACCGCGCGAATGCCTGCAGGGCTCCCTTGCGATCGGTCACTTCGGCGGTAGTGACTGCCACCGCGTGCGGCAGTCCCTGGGTGTCTACCGCAATGTGGCGCTTGATACCCGAAACCTTCTTGCCCGCGTCATAGCCCTTCAAGGCCGCCGTGTCCGCATTCTTCACGCTCTGCGCGTCCACGATCAAGAACGCGCTGCAGGCGTTGCGCCCCAGTCTCTCGCGGGCCGCGCCAACCTGATTTTTTTAAAGCCCGCTCCAGCAGGCTACCGCCTTCGCGCTGCTCGCTCCAGATGGTCCAGTACGAATGCACCGTGCGCCACTTCGGAAACTCCTCAGGCAGCATGCGCCACTGGCAGCCGCTACGCAGCAGGTAGAGCACCGCACAAAACACCTCGTAGAGGTCCACACGCCGGGGGCTGGTTTTCTTGCGCGCGCTCTCCAGCAGCGGTTTGATGGCCTCGAACTGGGATCGGCTTATGTCGCTCGGGTAGCTCTTTCTCATCCCTCGAGCTTCTCATGGCTCAGCGGGAGACTTTGAACACGCTCTAAGGACGGGCGGCCTCTGGTCGCCCGCCCGCACCGGGGTGCAAGGATCGCTCCAGCCTCTCGCGGATCGCTTCGGGCTTGTGCTCGCTGCGATTGATGGGCTCGCAGCTTCCCAGGGGCCCCGTCCGCGCCGGAGCGGAGGGTTGCTCATAGGAGAGTGTTTCGCAGTCGCACCGCAGCCGGGCCTTGAGGGCCTGCGTGCGCCTGTGCCGAACTTCGGCGACCCAGCAGGCATCGGCGCAGCCGCAGGAGCGATAGGTGAGCACTTCGCCGGAGTGCGGCCAATCCAGTGGATAGGGTCTGGTCCCGCTGGCCGCTTGAAGGCCTAAGCCGGCAAGAACACAGCCAGCCAGCAGGTGCAGGGGACGGCTCAGCATGTGCCTGCGGCCATGGCACTGCGGAATGTCACCGGTACCCGATACGACATTCGCACCTGCACCATGCTCACTTGTCCCACCAGGTCCGAATCTCGACCGTGACGACGGGTTTGTCTTCTCCGGGTCGTGCTTGCGGCGCTTTCCCGAGGAAATGGAACCAGGTGAGATAAACACCCAGCGCGAGTGCCGACGCATAAAGCCATGCGAATGACCAAAAGAACGCAGCGCACAGCGCACCTGCGAACGGACCGAAGACGTGCCAGTGCCACGCGACCGGCCGGCCCGTCACCCAGGCCCGGCTCATGAAATACAGGGACAGCCATGCGTAGGGTACCGCCATGCCGATCAGCGCCACAGGACCGACCGTCGCATCCCGGACCAGCGATACCACGGCCGCTCCTGTAACGCCGATCAGAGACATGGCGACCCCGATACTCGAAAGCAGCCAGCAGACAAGCGCCACGGCGAACCGCCTTCCGTTGGATGGTGCATGGGGGGTGGGAAGGGGTGGCAGGGCCATGGACGCGGCAACCGAAAAATGTGACTTGTCCATTTTGCTGGGTTTCGCACGCACCACGGATGTTTTGCGAAGAGCAACGGACAGGTCCAGCAAAGCAGTGCTGGCCCAAGTGCTCAATCGCAGGCAGCACAGCCAACCCGACAAGATGGGGCGACACCGCCACAAGAGCGGGTGCGAGCGCAACAAACCCCATGGGCATCGCCGCCCTGTTCCGCCCCAATGCGAACGCTTCTGATCCCCGTGCGCATGCAAACCGCCGGTCCGGGGGCTTTCGCGACAAACCGCCGCGCCGGCGCGATACTCCCCGCCTCACGAAAACAAGGAAAACACCATGCAGGGCAACCCACAGGTCGTCGATTACTTCAAGGACCTGCTGCGCGGCGAACTGGCCGCGCGCGACCAGTACTTCATCCACTCGCGCATCTACGAGGACCAGGGCTTCGTGAAGCTCTATGAGCGCCTGAACCACGAGATGGAGGAAGAAACCCAGCACGCCGACGCGCTGCTGCGCCGCATCCTCTTCCTGGGCGGCCTGCCCGACATGCGCCCGCGCGAGTTCACGCCGGGCACCACCGTGCCCGAGATGCTGCGCAAGGACCTGGACACCGAGTACGAAGTGCGCGCCGCACTGCAAAAGGGCGTGCAGCTGTGCGAGAGCGTGCGCGACTACGTGAGCCGCGACATCCTGCTCGCGCAACTGCGCGACACCGAAGAGGACCACGCCTACTGGCTCGAAAAGCAACTCGGCCTCATCGAGCGCGTGGGCCTGCCGAACTACCTGCAGTCGCAGACCGCTTCCGGCACGCCATGAGCCCCATGTCGGCGAGAATGCTGCCTCGTTAGCTACCAAAACAATAGCAAAAAGCCGCACCGTCGCCGGTGCGGCTTTTTTTTGTTTCCAGGGCGCCCCGCACACGGGGGCACCGCCCTCTCGCGGATCAGTCGTCCAGCAGCGAGAGGTCGCGCACGGCGCCCTTGTCGGCGGACATCACCAGCTTGGCATAGGCCTTGAGCGCAGCCGACACCCGGCGCGGGCGCGGTTGGACGGGCTTCCAGCCCAGCGCGTTCTGCGCCTCGCGGCGGCGGGCCAGTTCCTCGTCGGAGAGCAGCACGTCGATCGTGCGGTTGGGGATGTCGATGCGGATCTTGTCGCCGTCGCGCACGAGGCCGATGGCGCCGCCGGCCGCCGCCTCGGGCGAGCAGTGGCCGATCGAGAGGCCCGAGGTGCCGCCCGAGAAGCGCCCGTCGGTCAGCAGCGCGCAGGCCTTGCCCAGGCCCTTGGACTTGATGTAGCTGGTGGGGTAGAGCATTTCCTGCATGCCGGGGCCGCCCTTGGGGCCTTCGTAGCGCACGATGACCACGTCGCCGGCCTTCACCTTGCCCGCCAGGATGTTCTCCACGGCCTCGTCCTGCGATTCGGTGACGTGGGCCGAGCCCTCGAACACGTGGATGGATTCATCCACGCCCGCGGTCTTCACCACACAGCCATCGAGCGCGATGTTGCCGCGCAGCACCGCGAGGCCGCCCTCTTTCGAGAACGCGTGGTCGTAGGAGCGGATGCAACCCTCGGCGCGGTCCAGGTCCAGGCTGGGCCAGCGCGTGTTCTGGCTGAACGCCACCTGCGTGGGAATGCCCGCGGGGCCGGCCATGTAGAAATGGCGCACGGCTTCGTCCTGCGTGCGCACAATGTCCCACTGGTTCAGCGCGTCGCCCAGCGTGGGCGCGTGCACGGTGGGCACGTCGGTGTGCAGCTTGCCGGCGCGCTCCAGCTCGCCCAGGATGGCCATGATGCCGCCGGCGCGGTGCACGTCCTCGATGTGGTACTTGTTGGTGTTGGGCGCCACCTTGCACAGCTGCGGCACGGTGCGCGAGAGGCGGTCGATGTCGGCCATCGTGAAGTCGATGCCCGCCTCGCGCGCGATGGCCAGCAGATGCAGGATGGTGTTGGTGGAGCCGCCCATGGCGATGTCCAGCGTCATCGCGTTCTCGAAGGCCTTGAAGCCCACGGAGCGCGGCAGGATGCGCTCTTCATCGTGCTCGTAGTACTGGCGGGCCAGCTCCACGATGCGGCGGCCCGCGCGCTTGAAGAGCTGCTCGCGGTCGGCGTGCGTGGCCACCACGGTGCCGTTGCCGGGCAGCGAGAGGCCCAGCGCCTCGGTGAGGCAGTTCATGGAGTTGGCGGTGAACATGCCCGAGCACGAGCCGCAGGTGGGGCAGGCGGAGCGCTCCACCTCGGCCACGTCGGCGTCGGAGTAGTTTTCGTCGGCGGCGATCACCATGGCATCGACGAGGTCGAGCTTCTTGAACTCGATGGTCTTGGTGACGGGGTTGGCCAGGCGCGTCTTGCCGGCCTCCATCGGGCCGCCGGAGACGAACACGACCGGGATGTTGAGCCGCATCGCGGCCATGAGCATGCCGGGGGTGATCTTGTCGCAGTTGGAGATGCACACCATGGCATCGGCGCAGTGCGCGTTGACCATGTATTCGACCGAGTCCGCGATGATGTCGCGGCTGGGCAGCGAATACAGCATGCCGTCGTGGCCCATGGCGATGCCGTCATCGACGGCGATGGTGTTGAACTCTTTCGCCACGCCACCCGCAGCCTCGATCTCGCGCGCCACGAGCTGGCCCAGGTCCTTCAGGTGCACGTGGCCGGGCACGAACTGCGTGAACGAGTTCACCACGGCGATGATCGGCTTGCTGAAGTCTTCGTCCTTCATGCCGGTGGCTCGCCACAGGGAGCGGGCGCCGGCCATGTTGCGTCCGGCGGTGGAAGTCTTGGAACGGTATGCGGGCATCGTGGGTCGGGGGATCGGTTGGGGGATCGGTTGCGCAGGGCAACACAGGATTATCCTCCAGTGCTTTTCTCCCGCCGGGCCACGTGCCCTTGCCTTGCCGCGATGAAGGCCCGCCATCTGAAAGGCGGGCATCCAGTCTGCCGATCAAAAGCGGGCGCCGTGCGATGCAGTGAGTGCGCTTCGCCCGCAGCGCATGCACCCGCACGCCCTCACCCATCCGAAGGCCGCGGAGCAGGCCACGCCAGCGGACGCCGTGGATCGGGCTCCGCCCGTCCACCAGCGTCGTCCCCCTTGGGGGAAGACGCCGAAGGCGGCTCAGGGGGTTACCTCGGCTTCCGCGGCCGCACGCCCATGGCTTCCTTGTTCTTGTCGATGCGGTCCTGGCGGCGCTGGTCCATCTTCTCCATGGCCTTGCGCTTGGTGTAGCCCGTGGCATCGGCCCAGGCCCACCATGCCGCGGTGACAGCGAACGGCGTGAGCACCCACCACCAGCTCCAGTTCGCGACGGGGCCGATTTCAAGGTATTTGAGCAGCACCAGGAGAATTCCGAGACCCAGGGTGTACATGGTGGCGACCTCCAGTGCTGCGCCGTGCGGCGGGCCGGCCGGATGCGGAACTCCCTGGCCCCGGCCCCGTCAACCCCGACTACTACAATTTCATTGAGTCGCATACTACCCCACACGAAAGCCCACCCGATGAAGCGCACGCTCCCCCTCCTCCTGCTGGCCTTCGCAACCGCCACGCCCGCCCTGGCCGACCAGGCGCTCGCCACCGCAAAGAACTGCATGGCCTGCCATGCCGTGGACAAGAAGCTCGTCGGTCCGTCGTTCAAGGACGTGGCCGCCAAGTACGCCGGCCAGAAGGACGCCGCGGACAAGCTGGCCGCCAAGATCATGAAGGGCGGCTCGGGCGTGTGGGGGCCGGTGCCCATGCCCGCCAACGCGCAGGTCAACGACGCCGATGCCAAGAAGCTCGCGGCCTGGGTGCTGACCATCAAGTAAACCGTTCGGCCCCTCCGCCCGGCCCCAAAGCCGCCTGCGATCCAGGCGGCTTTTTCTTGCCCGGCGGCGCCGGCCCTGTCTCGCGCCGTGCGCGATCTGCGATTTCAGAGCACCGGATCGCGCCGCTTGGTTCGCAACTGGTCTTCCAACTGCCCCACGTAGGCGGCGGTGGTGTTGTCGGACTCCTGCACGCGTGCCGCGAGGTGCGTCTCCAGCACCTCCAGGCGCGCCAGGAGCGCGGCGTGGCCCTGCTGGTGCTGCGTTTCCAGGAACACCCGCAGTTCCGTGAAGCGCGATGCCTCGGCCTTGTCGGCGAGTTCGCGCTGCGTCTGCATCTCCTTGGCGTGCCGGCGCGTCTCGAGCATCACCGAGCCTTGCAGCGACAGCACGTAGGCGATGAAGAAGACCCCCAGCAGCACGGTGAGCCCCAGCATCAGCAGGCCCAGCGGCGCCTCGAACGAGGTGATGCCCAGCGAGATGAACGAGGGCGTGGCCAGCGTGCTCCAGTTGAGCGCGGCCAGCACGGCGATGGCCGCCACGATGAGCAGCAGGACGATGGATCGGATGGACATGGCGTTTCTCCCCGGTGTGGATGCCGAACGCCATGGCATGCCTGCCGCCACGGCGCGTTCGCCGGAGGTTGTAACCCGGCCCTGGCGCCTGCCCGGGGTGGACGGCGCCGAAACCGGCACCGTCCTACAGTGGGGAAACACGTGCTCACAGGTGGGGTGCCTCACGGCGCCGTCGCTTCGCGACATGAGTGCTCCCCGAATCCTGCCAGCAGCTTCGCTGCGCGCCTTGGAGCGCTTGATTCTGCCGTCACATCACATCGCCTTCGGCGATATGAGTGCCGTCAAACCTTGCGATGCGCTACGCGCTGGGTCGCCTCACGGCGCCCCCGCTGGATCAATTGGCCTGCGCCAACTGATCCAGGATCGCAGGGTTTTGGTGATCACGTCACGTCGCTTCGCGACATGAGTGCTCCCCGAATCCTGCCAGCAGCTTCGCTGCGCGCCTCCCGGCGCTCCTGGATCAGTTGGCCTGTGCCAACTGATCCAGGATGGCAGGATTCTCCAGCGTGCTGGTGTCCTGGGTGATCTGCTCGCCCTTGGCGATGGAGCGCAGCAGGCGGCGCATGATCTTGCCGCTGCGGGTCTTGGGCAGGTTGTCGCCGAAGCGGATGTCCTTCGGTTTCGCGATGGGGCCGATTTCCTTGGCCACCCAGTCGCGCAGTTCCTTGGCGATGGCCTTCGCCTCGTCGCCCGTGGGGCGTGGGCGCTTGAGGACCACGAAGGCGCAGATGGCCTCGCCCGTGACGTCGTCGGGGCGGCCGACCACGGCGGCCTCGGCCACGAGGTCGGTCTTGGCGACCAGCGCCGACTCGATCTCCATCGTGCCCATGCGGTGGCCCGAGACGTTCAGCACGTCGTCGATGCGGCCGGTGATGCGGAAGTAGCCCCGGTCGGCCGAGCGCACGGCGCCGTCGCCCGCGAGGTAGTAGCCCTTGAGCTCATCGGGGAAGTAGCTCTTCTTGAAGCGCTCGGGGTCGTTCCAGATGGTGCGGATCATGCTGGGCCAGGGGCGCTTGATGACCAGGATGCCGCCCGTGCCGTTGGCGATGTCGTTGCCCGCCTCGTCCACGATGGCGGCGGCGATGCCCGGCAGCGGCAGCGTGCACGAGCCCGGCACCAGCGGCGTGGCGCCCGGCAGGGGCGTGATGACGTGGCCGCCGGTCTCGGTCTGCCAGAAGGTATCGACGATGGGGCAGCGCTCGCCGCCCACGTTACGGTGGTACCACATCCAGGCTTCGGGGTTGATGGGCTCGCCCACGCTGCCCAGGATGCGCAGGCTGGAGAGGTCCCAGTTCCTGGGGTGCACCTTCTCGTCGGCATCGGCCACCTTGATGAGCGAGCGGATGGCCGTGGGCGCGGTGTAGAAGATGGAGACCTTGTGGCGCTCGATCATCTGCCAGAAGCGGCCGGCGTTGGGGTACGTGGGCACGCCCTCGAACACCACCTGCGTGGCGCCCGCGGCGAGCGGCCCGTAGGCCACGTAGGTGTGGCCCGTGATCCAGCCGATGTCGGCCGTGCACCAGAAGACGTCTTCGGGCTTCAGGTCGAAGGTCCAGTCCATCGTGAGCTTGGCCCACAGCAGGTAGCCGCCGGTGGCGTGCTGCACGCCCTTGGGCTTGCCGGTGGAGCCGCTGGTGTAGAGGATGAAGAGCGGGTGCTCGGCGCCCACCGGTTCGGGCGCGCATTCGGCCGGCTGGCCGGCCAGGGCGTCGCCAAAGGTCTTGTCGCGGCCCGCCACCATGGCGCAGGCGGTGGCCGTGCGCTGGTATACGAGGATGCTGCGGATGGTGTCGCAGCCGCCCATGGCCAGGGCCTCGTCCACGATGGCCTTGAGGGGCAACTCCTTGCCGCCGCGCATCTGGTAGTTGGCGGTGATGACGGCCACCGCGCCCGCGTCGATGATGCGCTCCTGCAGCGCCTTGGCCGAGAAGCCGCCGAACACCACGCTGTGCGTGGCGCCGATGCGCGCGCAGGCCTGCATGGCGACCACGCCCTCGATGGTCATGGGCATGTAGATGAGCACGCGGTCGCCCTTCTTCACGCCCTCGGCCTTGAGCGCATTGGCGAAACGGCCCACGCGGTCGAGCAGCTCGCGGTAGGTGACCTTGGTGACCGCGCCATCGTCGGCCTCGAAGACGATGGCGGTCTTGTGCTCGGTGGGCGTGCCGACGTGGCGGTCCAGGCAGTTGGCGCTGGCGTTGAGTTCGCCGTCGGCGAACCACTGGAAGAAGGGCGCGTTGGATTCGTCCAGCGTGCGCGTGAAGGGCTTGGTCCAGCGCACGTTCTCGCGCGCCAGGCGCGCCCAGAAGCCTTCGAAGTCGCGCCCGGCCTCGGCTTGCAGGGCCTCGTAGCCGGCCATGCCCGAGATGCGGGCGGCTTTCTCGCAGGCCTCGGGGGGCGGAAACACGCGGTTTTCCACCAGCACGGATTCGATCGCGGACGAGGACGCACTCATTGGCTTTGTCTCCAGGGGTCGTTTTGAAAGGTTTCCGGCGTACTTTCCGGGGCCGCACTTACACGCCACTGACGCTTTTCCAGCACCGCCCACACGCCTTCGCGGCCCACATGCTACGCCTACCACAGCCCCCCGCCCCGGGCCACCGGGATGTCCCGGGAATCGGCTCTAGAATCGCGCCGCACTCCCGCTCACCGCAGCACTACCCGGACTTTTTCCACCCCGCCATGGCTTCTCCGCACTCCAACGCTCCCCATTCCAGGAGCCCTTCCCTGAGCCCCCTCGCCTCGCTGATCTTCGCGAGCCGCTGGCTGCAACTGCCGCTGTACCTGGGCCTGATCGTCGCCCAGGGCGTGTACGTGTGGCACTTCCTCGTGGAGCTGTGGCACCTGGTGGAGGCCGCCTTCGGCAACACCACCGCGCTGCAGGCGCTGGTCAACAGCGTGGGCTACAAGCCCGGCGTGGAGGTCACCATGCTCAACGAGACGGTGATCATGCTGGTGGTGCTCGCGCTCATCGACGTGGTGATGATCTCCAACCTGCTCATCATGGTGATCGTGGGCGGCTACGAGACCTTCGTGAGCCGCCTCAACCTGCACAGCCACCCCGACCAGCCCGAATGGCTGGGCCACGTGAACGCCTCGGTGCTGAAGGTGAAGCTGGGCCTGTCGATCATCGGCATCAGCTCGATCCACCTGCTCAAGACCTTCATCAACGCCGCCAACTACGACGAGAAGGTGCTGATGTGGCAGACGATCATCCACGTGGCCTTCCTGGGGAGCGCGATCGCCATCGCCTACACGGACAGGCTGCTGAACGTGTCGCACGAGAAGCACTGAGCCCGCCTTCGAGCCTCCCGGGCCCCGGCAACCCCGAGAAATCGGGTGTTCCGGGGCCCATGTCGTTGTGGAATGGACTTTTCTTGTTATCAAAAAGATAGCAAGCGTCATGGCCCGGCGCGGCCGGGTCCGCGCCCTTGCCGCGCCCGCGAGTAACACATCCCGAAATCCCGGTGTTTTGACTCAATAACACCAAATGCCTACACTTTCGCGGTGTTTTACAACCTGCAGCGCAGGTAATCCGCGCTTCCCGCAAGCCTGGATCCCCCCGTCGGCCGCCGTTGCCCCGCATCCGGCCGCCGACACCATGGCCGGTCCCCGGCCCTGATGCCCCTTCGCGGGGCGCCGGCGGAGTCCTCGCAGCCCCGACCTCTCCGGCGCGCGCCCCCTGCCCTTGCGCACCGCCTTCGCGTGCCATGCGGGCCAAACCCGGGCCGTTCTCCGTGCCCACCGTTTTCCGGCGACGCCGGCGCCTTCGCCCGCGCCGCGCGCCGCCGCCGCATCAGGTTTTCCGCCGCGTGACCGGCCCCGGGCCCGGGCAGGCGCTCCGCCCATGGAGCGCCTGCCCGGGCGTGTTCGTTCAACCCGTTTCCAACCGAGGGAGGACCCACGACGTGGCCAAGCAAATCACCATCGACCATGTTTTCAAGGTATTCGGCGACGCGCCGGAGACCGCGCTCGAACTCGTGCGCCAGGGCTGCAGCAAGCAGGAGATCCTGGCGCGCACCGGGCAGTCGATCGGCGTCTTCGACGCCTCTTTCACCATCGAGGCCGGCGAAATCTTCGTCGTGATGGGGCTGTCGGGCTCCGGCAAATCGACGCTGGTGCGCATGCTCAACCGGCTCATCGAGCCCACCGCCGGGCGCATCCTCGTCGAGGGTGCCGACATCAACGCCCTCGCGGACCGCGAGCTGCGCGCGCTGCGCCGCAAGGACATCAGCATGGTGTTCCAGTCGTTCGCGCTGATGCCGCACATGACGGTGCTGGACAACACCGCCTTCGGCCTGGAGCTGGCCGGCGTGGACCGCGCCGGGCGCCAGCGCCAGGCCGCCGCCGCGCTGGAGCAGGTGGGCCTGGCCTGCTGGGCGCAGAGCTATCCCGACGAGCTTTCGGGCGGGATGCAGCAGCGCGTGGGGCTGGCCCGCGCGCTGGCGTCGGACCCCTCGATCCTGCTGATGGACGAGGCGTTCTCGGCGCTCGATCCGATCATCCGCACCGAGATGCAGAGCGAGCTGCTGCGGCTGCAGCAGATCCGGCGCCGCACGATCGTCTTCATCTCTCACGACCTCGACGAGGCCATGCGCATCGGCGACCGCATTGCGATCATGAAGGACGGCCACGTGGTGCAGGTGGGCACGCCCGACGAGATCCTGCGCAACCCGGCGGGCGACTATGTGCGCGACTTCGTGCGCGGGGTGGACGCGGCGGCCGTGTTCAAGGCCGGCGACATCGCGCGGCGCCCGCTCACCGTGGTCTCCGAGCACCGCGACCGGGGCGCGCGCGCGGCGCTGCAGCTGCTGCAGGACCAGGACCGCGACTACGCCTACGTGGTGAGCCCCGCGCGCCAGTACCTGGGCACCGTCTCCGCCGACTCGCTGCGCGGCGCGCTCGACGGGCACGTGGGCCCGCTGGGCCTGCACCACGCCTACCTGCCCGGCGTGGACGCGATCGCCGCCGACGCGCCCGTGGCGGACCTGTTCGGCCAGGTGGCGCAGGCGCCCTGCGCGCTGCCCGTGGTGGAGGGCGGCGGCCGGCTGCGCGGCGTGATCAGCAAGACCACGCTGCTGCGCTTCCTCGACCGCGACACGCCGCCCCTGCCGCCCACGGCCCCGCCCGCCACGACCACCGCCGCCGCAGAAGCGGCAAGGAGCCCCGCATGAACGCCACGCCGATGACCACCTCCGCCGAGACCGGCGCCACGTCCGCCCTGCCCGCGACGGCGCCGGACACCAACCCCTGGGCCTCGGCGGGCGACGGCCCGGCCGCCGCCACGCCCCTCGATGCGCCGCAGGCACCGCCCGCCACGGAGCCGGCCGCGCCCGATCCCTGGGCGGCCTCCACCAGTGCAGGGGGCACGGACGGCAGCGGCGGCGCGGACTGGCTGAACGCCGCGCCCGACCCCGGCGCGGGCGCCGCAGCGGCCCCGGACGCGCTCGCGGGCGCCGATCCGTCCCAGGCGGCCGGCGGCCTGCACCTGTCGCAGTTCTGGGACGGCTCGCTGCCCGTGGAGCACTGGATCAACCAGGGCCTCACCTGGGCGGTGGAGCATTTCCGCCCCATGTTCCAGGGCGTGCGCGCGCCGGTGGATGCCACGCTGGCGGGCGTGCAGTCGGTGCTCATGGGCCTGCCCGCGCTGGGCATGATCGCGGTGATCGGCCTGATCGCGTGGCAGTTCGCGGGCCGCGCGCTGGCCCTGGGCACCGTGGTGTCGCTGCTGCTGGTGGCGATGCTGGGCATCTGGCCGGAGGCGATGGTGACGCTCTCGCTGGTGCTCACCTCGCTCGCGTTCTGCCTGGTGCTGGGGCTGCCGCTGGGCATCCTGCTGGCCAGCAGCGACCGCGCGCAGCGCCTGCTGCGGCCGGCGCTGGACGCGATGCAGACCACGCCCGCCTTCGTGTACCTGGTGCCGGTGGTGATGCTGTTCGGCATCGGCAACGTGCCCGGCGTGGTGGTGACCATCGTCTTCGCGCTGCCGCCGCTGGTGCGCCTCACCAACCTGGGCCTGCGCCAGGTGCGGCCCGATCTGGTGGAGGCCGCGCGCGCCTACGGCGCCTCGCCGCTGCAACTGCTCTGGAAGGTGCAGCTGCCGCTGGCCCTGCCCTCGATCATGGCCGGCATCAACCAGGCGCTGATGCTCTCGCTCTCGATGGTGGTGATCGCCTCGATGATCGCCGTGGGCGGCCTGGGGCAGATGGTGCTGCGCGGCATCGGCCGGCTCGACATGGGGCTGGCCGCCGTGGGCGGCCTGGGCATCGTGCTGCTCGCGATCACGCTGGACCGGCTCACGCAGGCGCTGGGCCAGCCCCGGCGCGGCGCGCGCCAGTGGTGGCGCACGGGCCCCGCGGGCCTGCTGGCGGCCCTCCTCGCGCCGCGCCGCCCTGCGGCGCCGGCCGCCAGCCCTGCAGCCAGCCCCGCGCGGGAGGCCGCAAGCCCCGCGCAGGCCGGCGATGCCCCCCATGCCGGCCAGCGCCCCGCCCTCGCGGGCTCGGGCCGCTGAATGCGCCACCGCCCTTCCCTCCCATCCGCATGACCAGGAATCCATCCCCCATGACCATTGCCATGACCCGCCATCCCCACCCCGCACCCGCCTCGCTCCGCCGGGCGGCCGGCGCCGCGCTCTGCGCGCTCGCCGGCCTGCTGGCCCTGGCCGGGCCGGCGGCCCGCGCCCAGGACCTGCCCGGCAAGGGCGTGAAAGTGCAGCCGCTGCAAAGCTCGAACGCCGAGGAGGCCTTCCAGACGCTGCTCGTCTCGCGTGGGCTGCAAAAGCTCGGCTACGACGTGCAGCCCATCAAGGAGATCGAGTACGCCACGGCCCACGTGGCCATCGCCAACGGCGACGCGACCTTCATGGCCGCCCACTGGGACCCGCTGCACGCCGACTTCTACAAGAACGCGGGCGGCGACGCGAAGCTTTGGCGCAAGGGCGCCTATTCGACCAACGCGACCCAGGGCTACCTGATCGACCGGAAGACCGCCGAGCAGTACAAGATCACGCACATCGACCAGCTCAAGGACCCGAAGCTCGCGAAGCTCTTCGACACCAACGGCGACGGCCGCGCGGACCTCACGGGCTGCAACCCCGGCTGGGGCTGCGAGGCCGTCATCGAGCACCAGATGAAGGCCTTCGGCCTCTCCGGCACGGTCACGCACGTGCAGGGCAGCTATGCGGCGCTGATGGCCGACACCATCACGCGCTTCAAGCAGGGCCAGCCCATCCTCTACTACACGTGGACGCCCTACTGGGTGAGCGGCGTGCTGCGCCCGGGCCAGGAGGTGGTGTGGCTGCAGGTGCCGCGCTCGTCCCTGCCGGGCGAGCAGGCCGGCATCGACACGAAGCTGCCGGACGGCAAGAACTACGGCTTCGTGCTCAACACCCAGCGCATCGTGGCCAACAAGGCCTTCGCGGAGAAGAACCCGGCCGCCGCGAAGCTCTTCGAGGCGATGCAATTGCCCGTGGGCGACATCAACGCGCAGAACCTGGCGATGAAGAACGGCCAGAACAAGCAGGCCGACATCGAGCGCCACGCGGACGGCTGGATCCGCGCGCACCAGCAGACCTTCGACGGCTGGGTCCGGCAGGCCATGGCGGCCGCGGCGCACTGACGCCCGGCGCGGCCACGCGCCGTCAGGCCGCGGCCCCCTCCTTCTGGAAGGCCTGCGAGAAGTCGCAGCACGACTGCGCGAGCATGACGATGGAAGACACGAGGGCGCTGCGGTGCTCGCCCTTGTGCATGGCCACGTAGGGCACGGGCGGCAGGGCAGGTTCGACCTCGATGACCTCCAGCATGCCCGCCGCGACCAGCGGCACGAGGCATTCCCGGGGCAGGTAGGCCACGCCCAGGCCCGAGACGGTGAGGCCCGTGAGCGCCACGAGGTTGCTCACCACGATGGAATCGGCGGGCTCCACGCCGCGCTCGGCCATCCACGCGTCGTAGATGCGGCCGGTGCCGGAACTGCTGCCCTGCACCAGCATGCGGTGGCGCGCCAGTTCGTGCAGGCGCACGGGGCCGTGCGCGGCACCGGCCACGAGGCCGGGCTTGCCCATCCACGCGCTGTCCACGCGGCCGACCTCGGTGGAGGCCAGGCGCGTGTCGGAGAAGGCATCGGGCACGATGACCAGGTCCAGCTCGTCGGCCAGGAGCTTGTCGCGCAGCGGCAGGCTGCCGTCCACGTCGGGCTCCAGGATCACCTTCGGGTAGTGCGCGCGCACCAGCGCCACCAGCCGGGGCAGCCAGGTCATGGCGGTGAGCTCGGTCACGCCCAGGCGCAGCCGCCGCTCGATCACGCCGGGCTTGCCGAACTGCTCCACGGCGTCATCGCGCTGCCGCAGCAGCTTGCGGGCGATGACGAACATCTCCTCGCCCTTTTCGGTCAGGCGCGCGGTGCGCAGGCTGCGGTCGAAGAGCGGCGTATCGAAGAGCTGCTCCAGCTCCTGCACGCGCTTGGAGACGGCGGACTGGGTGGTGTGCAGCCTGTGCGCCGCGGGCGCGAAGCCGCCGAGCTGCACGATCCAGTACAGCGCTTCCAGTTGCTTGAAGGTCATCATGGCCCAGGCCCCATCGATTGAATGAATCACTTTTCCTCATGTGATTCGAGCACAAAAAATCGCTTTTTTTCTACGCAAGCGGGCTTCCAGAATGCCTTCCACCCCCTTCGCATTCACTCCGGAGCCCGCCATGCCCCCTCGCAGCCCCTCCCGCCCCGCCTTGCCGGCGCTGGCCGCCGTCCTGGCCGCCGCCCTGCTGTCCCAGCCCGCCTCCGCGCAGGACATCGACACGCTGCGCAAGATCCAGGAAACCGGCACCATCGTGATCGGCAGCCGCGACAGCTCGATCCCGTTCTCGTACAAGCCCACGGGCAGCGGCGATCCGGTGGGCTTTTCCAACGACATCTGCCTGCGGATCGTCGATGCGGTGAAGGCCCGCCTGGGGCTGCCCGCGCTGCGCGTGCAGTACACGCTGCTCACCTCGCTCAACCGCATCCCGCTGCTGCAGAACGGCACGGTGGACCTGGACTGCGCCACCACCACGAACTCGGTGGCGCGCCAGCAGCACGCGAGCTTCGCGCCCAGCCATTTCGTGACCAACATCACCATCGCGGTGAAGAAGAACTCCGGCATCCAGTCGCTCGCGGACCTGGGCGGCAAGACGGTGGCCACCGTGGCCGGCAGCACCTCGATCCAGTTGCTGCGCAACCTGCGGCGCACCGAGAAGGTGGACGTGCAGGAGCTCTCGGGCAAGGACACGGCCGACGCCTTCCTGCTGCTGGCCAGCGGCCGCGCCGATGCCTATGTGCTGGACGACGTGCAGCTCGCGGGCCTGATCGCCACCTCGCCCTCCCCGGGCGACTACCGCATCCTCAAGGACGTGACGCTGCGCCAGGAGCCCTACGGGATCATGCTGCGCAAGAACGACCCGGCCTTCCAGGCGCTGGTGGACCAGACGGTGATCCAGCTCATGAAGTCGGGCGAGATGGAGCGGCTCTACGCGCGCTGGTTCACGCAGCCCATTCCGCCGAACAACGCGAACCTGAACTTCCCCATGACCGACGCCGTGCGGGAGGCCTACCGCAACCCCGGCAACAAGGGCGTGCAATGACGACGGCCGGCCCTTCCCCCAGCGGCGCGGCGCACCCCCACGGCCTGCCCTTTCCGCCGGCGCTGATGGCCGAGGTGCGCGCGCGCTTCCTGCACGTGGAGCGCGACCACCAGGGCCGCGAGCGGCTCTACTTCGACAACGCGGGCGGCTCGCTGCGGCTGCGCGCCGCCGTGGAGCGCCTCGCGCAGGTGGACGCGGTGCCCGACAACACCGAGCGCATTCACGACACCGCGCGCGAACTGCAGGGCATCCAGGCCGGCGGCGCGGACGACCTGCGCATGCTGCTCAACGCGCGGGGCGGCAGCGTGTACGCGGCGCTCACCGCCTCGGGCGCCATGTTCGACATGGTGCGCGCCGTGGCCGAGAACGTGCCGGGCACCAACATGGTCACCACCGTGCTGGAGCACCCCTCGGCCTACGACGCGATGGAGCGCTACGCGCGCCAGACCGGGCGCGAGCTGCGCGTGGCGCCCAGCAACCCGGCCACGGGCGGCGTGGACGTGGAGGCGATCGCGCGGCTCATCGACGCGGACACCTGCGTGCTGAACGTGATCCATGCCTCCAACATTTCGGGCGCCAAGCTCGACCTGCCGGCCATCGTGCGCGCCGCACGCGCCGTGAAGCCCGGCCTGCACATCCTCGTGGACGCCGTGCAGCACGCGCCGCACGGCCTCATCGACCTGCAGGCCGCGCCGGTGGACGGCATCAACATCGCGCCTTACAAGTTCTTCGGCTGCCGGGGCTCGGGCCTGGCATGGCTGTCGGACCGGGCCGCCGTGCTGCCGCACCACAAGCTCTCGGGCAAGGCGCCGGGCTTCTGGGACCTGGGCAGCGCCTCGCCCTGGCAGTTCGCGGTGCTGACCGAGATCGTGGATTACGTCTGCTGGATCGGCACGCACCCGCAGGGCGGCGGCGCAGCGCCCGATGCCACGCGGCGCGAGCGCTTCGCGGCGGGCATCGAGCGCATCGAACTGCACGAGCGCGCGCTGCTGCGGCGCCTGCTCGCGGGCGGGGGCGACGCGCCGGGCCTGCGCGCGCAGGAGGGCGTGCGCGTGTTCCTCGACCACGACGACCTCGCGCGGCGCGACCTCATCATCGCCATCGGCTTCGACCACCTCGACTGCACGGACGCGGTGCGCGAATACGCGCGGCGCGGCATCACGGTGTATGAGCGCAGCACGGCCAGCATCTACTCGCGCCGCATGCTCGAATCCTTCGGCATCGACGGCGCGGTGCGCGTCTCGCCCCTGCACTGCCACGGCGCGGCCGACGTGGACCGCTTCCTGCGCGCCACGCAGGACATCGCGCAGGCCCGCGCGGTGGCCCCATAGCCCCCGCAGCCCGCGGGCCGCGGGCTGCATGAATTTCCGTAATCGCAGAACCAACGCCGCGTTGGGCTGCGGGGCGGCCCGGGGCACGCGCCCGCCCATTTTTCTCCTCGATTGGCCCGCAAAGTGGGAACCCGTCACCCACAACGAAGGAGGAAAAGATGGCACAGACCTTGACCCGCACCCCCGCGGAAGCCGACCGCACGGACACCACCCGCCGCCGCCTGGCCCTGGGCACCCTCGGCTCCATCAGCTCGCTCGGCGTGGCCGGAATTCTGGGCTGCGGCGGAGGCTCGGACACCACGGCCACCGCGACCGACACCACCACCGGAACGGGGACGGGCACCGGCACTGGCACGGGCACCACGACGGACACCGGCACGGGAACAGGCACCGGTACGGGAACGGGCACAGGCACCACCACGCAGACCTGCTCCGTCGTGCCCGAGGAAACCGCCGGCCCCTACCCCGCCGACGGCTCCACCGCCAGCAACGCCACCTACAACGTGCTGGCCCTGAGCGGCATCGTGCGCACCGACATCCGCAAGAACATCGGCGCCACCAGCAACGTGGGCGGCGTGCCGCTGACCATCACCATCACGCTCACCAACACGCGCTCGAACTGCGCGGCGCTGGAAGGCTATGCCATCTACCTCTGGCACTGCTCGCAGGAAGGCAACTACTCGGTCTACAACGAGAACAGCATCGCCGCGAACTACCTGCGCGGCGTGCAGGCCACCGATTCGAGCGGCAAGGTGACCTTCACCACCATCGTGCCCGGCTGCTACTCGGGCCGCATGCCGCACATGCACCTGGAGATCTACCCCAGTCTCTCCGTGGCCACGACGGCCAGCAACAAGGTCAAGACCACGCAGCTCGCGTTCCCCACCGAGACGCTGAGCGCCATCTACAACGCCAACTCCGGCTACAGCGCCAGCGTGCGCAACCTGGCCGGCATCACCTTCGCCACCGACAACATCTTCAGCGACGGCGTGGAGCTGCAGATGACCACCATGGCCAGCGACGGCAGCGGCGGCTACACGGCCACGGCCACGATCTCCATCGCGGCCTGAGCGAACCGATCCCCTTGGGGGGGCATCGTCCCCCTCTTTTTTTCTCACCCCTTCCGGCTGCCCCGCGGCCGGCTTTCTTTTTTCCACCGACGCCATGACACACCAACGCACCCCCTCCACGCTGCCGCTGGCGGCGTTCCTGCTGGCAGCCGCCCTGGCCGCCCCCCTGGCCAGCGCGCAGCAGCCGCCCCACGACGGCCACCAGCCGCCCCCGCCGCCGCCCGAGGCCTACACCGCCTGCCAGGGCCAGACAGAGGGCGCCACGGTCACGCTCACCATGCCGGACGGCAAGACGCTGCAGGGCACATGCCGCACAATGAACGGCTCCCTCGTGGCCATGCCCGCCGGCGGGCCTCCGGGAGCAGGCGGCCCGCCGCCCGCACGCTGAGAAGGTGTGAAAGAACCCGCCATGGCCGCTCAACCCGCCAGAATGCGCCCGCTCTGCGTTGCAAATGCTCGCCGTAGCCCGAGCTACGGCTGTGCTTTGCGCCTGGATCGGGCGCATTCTGGCGGCCGATCGGCCCACGCCGGATTCATTCACACCTTCTGGCCCGACCGCGCCGCCGTGCGCCCACTGCCCCTCCGATGCCCCGCCTCACCCTCCAAAGCAAAGCCTTCCTCGCGCTGAGCATTCTTCTGGCCGTACTGCTCGTGATCTTCGTGGGGTTCTCCCGACTGGGCCTGCAGCGCGGGCTGGGGCCGTACGTGGCCGAAATCGAACTCGGCCGGCTCGACTGGCTGGCGGCGCGGCTGGAGCGCATGTACGTGCTGCACGGCGGCTGGCAAACCCTGCGCACCCAGCCCGGACTGTGGCGCCAGATGCACCGGCCCGGCGACATGCCCCCGCCCCCCCGCATGCCCGACGGCAGCCGCATCCCGCGCAGCGCCGATGACGCGGAGGGCCGCCCCGCCCCGCGCGGCTGGCCGGGCAGCACGGACGGCACGGGCCCCTCGGCGGACCTGCCGGACCGCAACGCCCCGCCGCCCGCCTACCGCCCGCCCCCGCCCGAGCCCACGGGCCATGCCCTCTCGCAGCGCCTGGGCCTCGTCGATGCGGACCAGAACCTCGTGGCGGGCACGCGGCCGCTCGACGGCGCCGCGCGCCGCCTGCTGCGCGGCCCCAAGGGCGAGGCCATCGGCCAGCTCGTGCTCTCGCCGCCCGTCGGCGTGGATTCCGAGGCCGACCGCGCCTTCCTGCGCCAGCAGCTCGTGTTCGTCGCCTGGACCGGCGCCGCCGGCCTGGCGCTCGCGCTGTGGCTCTCCTGGTGGCTGGCGCGGCGCTGGCTGGCGCCCATCGGCGCGCTGGTGGACGGCGCGCGCGGCGTGGCCGCAGGACGGCTCGACACGCGCGTGGCGGTGCAGGGCGACGACGAACTGGCCCGGCTCGCGCGCACCTTCAACGACATGGCCGAGCAGCTCGGCGGCATGGAGGCCTCGCGCCGCCAGTGGATCGGCGACGTGGCGCACGAGCTGCGCACCCCGCTGGCCGCCATGCGCGCCGAGATCGAGGCCGTGCAGGACGGCGTGCGCCCCTTCGACGACAAGACCGCGCTGCGCCTGCACCGGCAGGTGATGCGCCTGATCCAGCTCGTGGGCGACCTGCGCGCGAGCCTGGACTCCGCCGGCGGCGGCATGCCCTCGGCGCTGGTGCCCGTGCTGCCGCTCGGCCTGCTGGCCGAGGCGATCGCCTCCATGCAGCCCCGCTTCGACAAGGCCGAGATCGCGGTGGACGCCCCGGCGCTGGAGCCGGCCGCGGGCGGCCACCCGCCGCCGGTGGTGCGCGGCGATGCGCCGCAGCTGCACCGCGTGTTCCTCAACCTGCTGGAAAACAGCCTGCGCTACACCGATGCCGGCGGCCGGCTGAGCATCGCCGCGCGCACCGTGCGCGCGGACGGCGGCGCGCAGCTCGTGCTGCAGTGGGACGACACCGCCCCCGGCGTGGCGCCCCACGAACTGGCGCGCGTCTTCGACCGGCTCTACCGCGCCGAAGCCTCCCGCACCCGCGCCGAGGGCGACATGGGCGGCTCCGGCCTGGGCCTGGCGATCTGCCGCGCCATCGTGCAGGCGCACGGCGGCCGCATCGCGGCCGAGGCCTCGCCGCTGGGCGGCCTGCGCATCCTCCTCACCCTGCCCCTGCTGGAGAACCCATCCCCATGACCGACGTCCAACGCATCCTCGTGGTCGAGGACGAACCCGACATCGCGGCCATCGTGCTCGACTATCTGCGCCACTCGGGCTTCGAGGCCGAGCACGCGGCCGACGGGCCCACCGCCCTCGCCCGCCTCACCGGCCCCACGCCGCCCGACCTCACGGTGCTCGACATCATGCTGCCGGGCATGGACGGGCTCGAGGTGCTGCGCCAGGCGCGCCGCCACAACGACCGGCCCGTCATCATGCTCACCGCGCGCGTGGAGGAGGTGGACCGCCTCATCGGCCTGGAGCTGGGCGCGGACGACTACATCTGCAAGCCCTTCTCGCCGCGCGAGGTGGTGGCGCGCGTGCGCACCGTGCTGCGCCGCGGCGCGGCCAGCGCCGCCGAGCGCGTGGCCGCCGCCGTGCCCGGCACGCCGCTGGTGATGGACGAGGCGCTCTGGCAGGTCATGCTGCGCGGCACGCCCGTGGCGCTCACCCCGCGCGAATTCCGGCTGCTGCAGGCCATGGCGCGCCAGAGCGGGCGCATCTTCTCGCGCGCCCAGTTGCTGGACATGGCCTACGACGACACCCTGGACGTGAACGAGCGCGCCATCGACAGCCACATCAAGAACCTGCGCCGCAAGCTGCGCGCCGCCGACGGCAGCGACCACGAGTGGATCCGCTCGGTGTACGGCGTGGGCTTCTCGTTCGACCCCCCCGAGAACTGAACCAGCGCGGGAGAGTCCCGCACGCCCGTCCGTGCCACCACTTCGTTTGCTACCATTTAAATAGCAAACAACCCAATGGATACGGCGACATGGAGCCCCTTTGACCCTGAATCGGTCTCAGGAAGGCCCTGAAGCCCCTGCAGGGGGCGCCGGCCGCTCCCGCGCGCCGGCGACGATCGCGTCCGCCAGGGCCTGCATGCCGCGGGCCATCGGCTTGTCCTGGCGCACGACGAGGCCCAGCGAGCGGGCCAGCGCGGGGCGCAGCGGGCGCACCTGCAGGCGCAGCCGGTCCGCGTCGCGCAGGGACATCGCCGGCACGATGCTGTAGCCCAGCCCCGACGCCACCATCTCCTTGATCGCCTCGACGCTGCCCAGCTCCATGACGGGCCGGGGCTTGGGGCCGCCCGCGACGAACCAGGCATCGATCAGCGCGCGTGTGTGGGCGGCGGGCTCGAAGAGCACGAGCGGCGCCTCCTGCCAGTCGCGGGGCCGCACGTGGGTGCGCGGCAGGGCGGCGCCCGGCGGCGCGATGGCGGCGAAGGGGTCCTGCAGCACCGGCCGCACGTACAGCGCGCGGCGGGCCGCCGGCAGGGTGACCAGCGCCATGTCGAGCAGGTTGTGTTCGACCTGCTGCAGGCAGTCGGCCGTGTTGCCCGTGCTCACCACGACCTGCAGCGTGGGATGGAGCTGGCGCAGGCCGCGCAGCACCGCCGGCAGGAAATGCAGGCAGGCCGTGGCCCCCGTGCCCAGGCGCACCGTGCCGGTCACGCCCGCGGCATGGGCCCGCACGGCCTCCGAGGCCGCGCGGACCGCGGCCTGCACGCCCTGGCCGTGGTGCCGCAGCTCCGCCCCCGCGGGCGTCGGGGCGACCCGCTTGCCCACGCGCTCGATCAGGCGCACGCCCAGGCGCCGCTCCAGCTGGCGCACCTGCAGGCTCACCGCCGGCTGGCTCACGCCGAGCCGGTCCGCCGCCGCGGAGAAGCTGCCCGCTTCCAGCACCTGCAGGAAGACTTCCAGTTGGTCCAGGGTCCAGTTCGATGACAAAGGATTCCTTATGCTGATGACAAGACGCACAAGGTTCCCTTATCAGCGGCACGCCGTCAACATCGGCCGCATGACACACGACACACCCCCACTCCTTCCCGTCCGCCCCCGGCTGCGCCCCGTCCCGGCCGGAGACCACCACCTGCCCGCGATCCGCGGCCTCTACGCGCCCTACGTGCTGCACGCGCGCTGCTCCTTCGAGGAAGAGGTGCCCTCGCTCCACGAGATGGGCCAGCGGCTGCAGGCCGTGCGCGCGGCGGGCCTGCCCTGGCTGGTGGTGGAAGAGGACGGCGAGCTGCTGGGCTACGCCTATGCGGTGCGCTACCGGGCGCGCGCGGCCTACCGGGGCACGGTGGAGAACTCCGTCTACGTGGGCGCCGCGCACCAGGGGCGGGGCATCGGCCGGTTGCTGCTCGATGCGGTCATCGACGAGTGCACCCGCGCGGGGTACGAGCAGATGGTGGCCGTCGTGGGCGACAGCGCCAACGCGGGCTCCCTGCGGCTGCACCAGCGCGCCGGCTTCCACGAAGTGGGCGTGCTGCGCGGCGTGGGCCGCAAGTTCGGCGTGGCGCTGGACACCGTGCTGATGCAGCGGGCGCTGTGCCCCGGCCCGGCATGACGGCGCAGCGGCCCGCCCCCGGCTGGCTGGCCCTGCTGTGCGCCACCCGCACGCTGCAGGCCACGGTGGCCACGGCCTGGGCCGGCGTGCTGCCGCAGGTCATGGCGGACTGGCAGCTGTCCGCCGCGCGCGCCGGCATGGTGCAGGGGGCCTGGCACGCGGGCTACCTGGTGTCGCTCTTCGCGGTGGGCTTCATCGCGGACCGCGTGGGGCCCCGGCGCGTGTTTCTCGCGGGCAGCCTGCTCATGGCCCTGGCGGCTTTCGCCTTCGCGCTGGGCCTGCGCGGGCCGCTGTCGGCGGCCCTGCTCTTCGGACTGGCGGGCCTGTGCGCAAGCGCCTGCTACAGCCCCGGCCTGCAGTTGCTGGCGGCGAACGCGCCGCCGCAGGCGCGGGGCCGGGCCATGGGCGCGTTCATCGGCGCCGCGTCGCTGGGCTACGGGCTGTCGCTGGCGCTGGTCGCCGCCACCAGCCACGCGCTGCCCTGGCGCACGGTGCTGCTGGCGATCGCCGGCGTGTGCGCCCTGGGCGCGGTGCTCACCGTGCCCGCGCTGCGCCGCATGCGGCCCGATCCGGCGGCCTGCGGCGCACGGCGCCCGTCGGTGCGCTCCGCGCTCGGCGCCACCCTGCGCGACCGCAAGGCGATGGCCGGCAGCTGGGCCTATGCGGCGCACTGCTGGGAGCTGATGGCGCTGTGGGCCTGGCTGCCGACCTATCTGGCGGTGTCCGCCGCGCAGGGGGGCCTCTCGCCCGCGCAGGGCATCGCGCTGGCGGCCCTGGCGCACCTGGTCAGCGTGGCGGGCAGCCTGGCGGGCGGCAGCCTGTCCGACCGCCTCGGGCGCACCACCGTCATGATGGCGGCCTCCTGCGCGAGCCTGGCCTGCGCCCTCGGCTTCGGCTGGATCGGCGGTGCACCGCTGTGGGCCGTGGCGCTGGCCGGCGCGCTCTACAACCTGCTGGCGATCGCGGATTCGTCGGTGTATTCCACCGCGCTGGCGGACATGGTGCCGCCCGAGCGGCTGGGCGCCGCCTACTCGGTGCGATCGGTGATGGGCTTCGGCGCCGGCGCCGTGAGCCCGATGGCGTTCGGGCTCGCGCTGGACTGGGGACGGGGCCACGCGCCGGCGATGGCCTGGGGACTGGCCTGGAGCACGGTGGCCGCCGGCGCGCTGCTCGGGCCCGGGATGATCCTGCGGCTGCGCCGCCTCACCCGGGGCGCCTGAAGCCGGCGCCGCGCCCCCGTCCATGGCTGCGGATCAGGCCACCGGCATCGCGCCGCCGCCAGGGAAAGCGGCGCAGCCAGGGGGGTGCCTCGCGTCAGCGCCCCACCATGTTGCCGGGCACGACCCACTGGTCGAACTGCTCGCCCGTCACGTGGCCGGAGGCGATCGCGGCCTCGCGCAGCGACGTGCCCTCCTTGTGCGCCTTCTTGGCGATGAAGGCGGCCTTGTCGTAGCCGATGTGGGTGTTGAGCGCCGTCACCAGCATCAGCGAACGCTCCACCAGCTCGCCGATGCGCTCGCGGTTGGGCTCGATGCCCACGGCGCAGTGGTCGTTGAAGCTCACGATGCCGTCGGCCAGCAGGCGCACGCTCTGCAGGAAGTTGTGCGCCACCATGGGGCGGAACACGTTCAGCTCGAAGTTGCCCGAGGCGCCGCCGAAGTTGATCGCCACGTCGTTGCCGAACACCTGCGCGGACAGCATCGTGACGGCCTCGCTCTGCGTGGGGTTCACCTTGCCCGGCATGATCGAAGAGCCCGGCTCGTTCTCGGGAATGGTGAGCTCGCCGATGCCGCTGCGCGGGCCGCTGGCGAGCCAGCGCACGTCGTTGGCGATCTTCATCATGCTGGCCGCCAGGGTCTTGAGCGCGCCGTGCGCGTGCACCAGCGCATCGCAGGAGGCAAGCGACTCGAACTTGTTGGGCGAGGTGACGAAGGGCAGCCCGGTCAGCTCGGCCAGCGCCTTCGCCACGCCCTCGGCATAGCCCTTGGGCGCGTTCAGCCCCGTGCCCACGGCCGTGCCGCCCAGGGCCAGCTCATAGAGGTGCGGCAACGCATCGCGCACGTGCTTCTCGCCGTGCCGCAGCTGCGCCACCCAGCCGGAGATCTCCTGGCCCAGCGTGAGCGGCGTGGCGTCCTGCAGGTGGGTGCGGCCGATCTTCACGATGCCGTCGAATGCCTTCGCCTTGGCCTCCAGCGTGGCGCGCAACTTGCCGATGGCCGGCAGCAGGCGGTGCGTGAGCGCCTCCACCGCCGCCACGTGCATGGCGGTGGGGAACACGTCGTTGCTCGACTGGCTGCGGTTCACGTCGTCGTTGGGGTGCACGAGGCGGCCCTCGCCGCGCTCGCCGCCGAGGATCTCGCTCGCCCGGTTGGCCAGCACCTCGTTCACGTTCATGTTGGTCTGCGTGCCGGAGCCCGTCTGCCACACGACCAGCGGGAACTCGGTGGGGTGCCGGCCGGCGATCACCTCGTCGGCCGCGGCCAGGATGGCTTCGGTCTTCTTCGCGTCCTGCAGGCCCAGCGCGTGGTTCACCGTGGCCGACGCGCGCTTGACCTGGGCCAGCGCCTTGATGATCTCGCGCGGCTGCTGCTCGCCGGAGATGTCGAAGTTCTGCAGCGAGCGCTGCGTCTGGGCGCCCCAGAGCTGGTGGGCCGGCACCTCGATGGGGCCGAAGGTATCGCGTTCGGTACGGGTGGTCATTTCGTCAATTCTGATGGATGGAAAGCAAGCACCGGCAAGGGGGTGCACCCCGGCACCGCCTGGCGCGTCCGGCCATGGCGAACGCTGGCGGCCCGGCGGCCACAGCATACGCCAAACGGAACCATTCTCATTTGTGCACTCCAGGGTTTCCCCGGGGCACGCAGGATCTGTAACCCCTGGATACACTGCCACCACCCGGCCCCGTACCGTACCGCCCGCCACCTCCATGCCAGCCGATCCCGCCCTTGCCGCGTCCGCGTTCATGCCCTCGCGCCATGATCCGCTGGTGGTCGCGGCCTCCTTCGCCATCGCGGTGCTGGCCAGCTACGTCACGCTCGATCTGGCGCGGCGCGTGCACGCGTCGCGCCGCCAGGTGGGCGCCATCTGGTGGGCGGCGGGGTCGCTGGTGATGGGCACGGGCATCTGGACCATGCACTTCCTGGGCATGCAGGCCTTCGAGCTGCCCATCGCGCTGGGTTTCACCGGGGGCCTCACGCTGCTGTCCTGGACGGCGGCCGTGGCCGCCTCCGGCGTGGCGCTGGGCCTCGCGAGCCTGCCCCGGGTGCGGCCCTGGCACCTGCTGCTCGGCGCGGCGGCCATGGGCGCAGGCATCAGCGGCATGCACTACATCGGCATGCACGCCCTGGTGATGTCGCTCGACATCGTGTGGAACCGCCCGCTGGTGGTGCTGTCCGTGGCCGTGGCCTTCCTGGCGTCGGCCGCGGCCCTGTCCCTGTTCCAGTGGCTGCTGCGCGTGGGCGCGCGGCGCCGGCTGCCGCGCCAGGTGGCCGCCGCGCTGGCGATGGGCCTGGCCATCTGCGGCATGCACTACACCGGCATGGCGGCGGCCTCCTTTCCCGAGGGCTCGGTGTGCCTGAGCGCCGACGGCCTGGGCGGCACCGGCCTCACCGCGATGGTGCTGATGTCCACCGGCATGCTGCTGCTGGGCACGCTCTTCACCGCCCTGCTCGATGCCCGGCTGCAGAACACCGCGCGCCGGCTCAATGCGTCGCTGCAGGAAAGCAATGCCCAGCTCCAGTCGGCCAATGCCGCGCTCCAGAAGCAGGCCTTCGCCGATCCGCTCACGGGCCTGCCCAACCGCCTGCTCTTCGAGGACCGGCTCGCGCACGCCCTGCTGCGGCTCGACCGCACGCTGCTGCGCCGCGCGGGCACGCGGCTCGCCGTGATGTTCGTGGACCTCGACGGGTTCAAGCCCATCAACGACTCCTTCGGCCATGCCGCGGGCGATGCCATCCTGCGCAGCGCCGCGGCGCGGCTGAGGGCCGCGGCCCGCCAGAGCGACACGGTCGCGCGCGTGGGCGGCGACGAATTCCTGCTGCTGCTCGAAGAGGTCAACGACCCGGCCGACTGCATCGCCGCGGCCCACCGGCTGCTGGCCTCCCTCGGCGAGCCGTTCGAAGTGGCGGGCAAGAGCGTGCAGATCACCGGCTCCATCGGCATCGTCGTGCACCCCGACCACGGCGAGCGCGACAAGCTCGTGGCCAATGCCGACGCCGCCATGTATGCCGCCAAGCGCGCGGGAGGCAACGGATTCGCGCTGTTCGAGTCGCACATGGATTCGGACGCCACCGAGCAGCTCGAACTGCAGAACGACCTGCGCCACGCCATCGCCCGGGGCGAACTCGCGCTGCACTACCAGCCCAAGATCGACGGCCTGCGCGGCCGCATCAACGGCGTGGAGGCGCTGCTGCGCTGGCAGCACGCGCAGCGCGGCATGGTCAGCCCGGCGGTCTTCATCCCGCTGGCCGAGCGCTTCGGCCTCATCGCCCAGCTCGGCAACTGGGTGATCGAGGAGGCGTGCCGCCAGATGGCCTCCTGGACGCATGCCGGCCTGCACATGCGCGTGGCCATCAACCTGTCGGTCTATCAACTGCGGGAAAGCGGCCTGGCCGAGCGCATCCGCCAGGCGCTCGCGCACCATGGCGTGCCGGCCTCGCACCTGCTGTGCGAGATCACCGAATCCGTCGCCATGGAGGACACGCGCGCCACCCAGCGCACCTTCGAGGAACTCGGCCGCATCGGCGTGTTCCTCTCGATCGACGACTTCGGCACCGGCTACTCCAGCCTCAACTACCTGCGGCAGCTCCCGGCGCAGCAGCTCAAGATCGACCGCAGCTTCGTGCGCGACCTGGAGGACGAAGAGGACGCGCGCGCCGTGGTCGATGCGGTCGTGCGGCTGGCCCATGCGCTGGGGCTGCGCGTGGTGGCCGAGGGCGTCGAGACCTCCGGGCAGCGCGACATCCTGCTGGCGATGCGCTGCGACGAGCTGCAGGGCTTCTTCTTCGCCCGCCCCATGCCGGCGGACACGCTGCTGGCCTGGGCCCTGGGCGACAAGCCGGAAGGATCGGCCGACTTCACCCCCTCGGTGGTGGGCTCGCTGGAAGACATGATGCCGCCCCCGGCGGCATCCGCCTGACGGGCGGCACCCACGCACGGGCCACCGCGCCGCCGCGCCACTCCCGCCGGGGCTCGGCGCGATAATTGCCGCCGTCAGCTCCATAACTACGATACCCCCACCATGACCACGACCATCCGGTACCACGACCTCGTGGAATCCATTGCCGCGTCCCTGCAGTACATCAGCTACTACCACCCCACCGACTACATCGCCCACCTGGCCCGCGCCTACGAGCGCGAGCAGAGCCCGGCGGCCCGGGACGCGATGGCCCAGATCCTCACCAACAGCAAGATGAGCGCCACCGGCCAGCGCCCCATCTGCCAGGACACCGGCATCGTCAACGTCTTCCTCAAGATCGGCATGGACGTGCGCTGGGAGGGCTTTCCGGCCGGCCTGGGCCTGGAGGACGCGGTCAACGAGGGCGTGCGCCGCGGCTACAACCACCCCGACAACACCCTGCGCGCGAGCGTGGTGGCCGATCCGCTGTTCGCCCGCAAGAACACCCGGGACAACACGCCGGCCGTGATCTTCACGCAGATCGTGCCGGGCGGCACGGTGGACATCACCGTCGCGGCCAAGGGCGGCGGCAGCGAGAACAAGTCCAAGATGGTCATGATGAACCCCAGCGACAACCTCGTGGACTGGGTGCTCAAGACCGTGCCCACCATGGGCGCCGGCTGGTGCCCGCCGGGCATGCTGGGCATCGGCATCGGCGGCACCGCCGAGAAGGCCGTGCTGCTGGCCAAGGAGAGCCTCATGGACGACCTGGACATGTACGAGCTGCAGGACAAGAGCCGGCGCGGCGAGAAGCTCGACCCGGTCGAGGAGCTGCGCCTGGAGCTCTACGAGAAGGTCAACGCCCTGGGCATCGGCGCGCAGGGCCTGGGCGGCCTCACCACCGTGCTGGACGTCAAGATCAAGATGTACCCCACGCACGCCGCCTCCAAGCCCGTGGCCATGATCCCCAACTGCGCGGCCACGCGCCATGCGCACTTCGTGATGGACGGCTCCGGCCCCGTGTACCTGGAAGCCCCCTCGCTCGACCTCTGGCCGAAGATCGACTGGGCGCCCGACTACAACAAGAGCCGGCGCGTCAACCTCGACACCCTAACGCGCGAGGAAGTCGCGGGCTGGAAGCCCGGCGACACGCTGCTGCTCAACGGCAAGATGCTCACCGGCCGCGATGCCGCGCACAAGCGCATCCAGGACATGCTGGCCCGGGGCGAGCCGCTGCCGGTCGATTTCACCCACCGCGTCATCTACTACGTCGGCCCGGTCGATCCGGTCAAGGACGAGGCCGTGGGCCCCGCCGGCCCCACCACCGCCACGCGCATGGACAAATTCACCGACATGATGCTGGCCCAAACCGGCCTGATCGCCATGATCGGCAAGTCCGAGCGCGGCCCGGTCGCCATCGAGGCGATCAAGAAGCACCAGTCGGCCTACCTGATGGCCGTGGGCGGCGCCGCCTACCTCGTCAGCAAGGCCATCAAGAAGGCCCGGGTGGTGGGCTTCAAGGACCTGGGCATGGAGGCCATCTACGAATTCGACGTCGTGGACATGCCCGTCACCGTGGCCGTGGACGCGGGCGGCACCAGCGCCCACATCACCGGCCCGGCCGAATGGCAGAAACGCATCGCCACGGGCGAGTTCAAGGCCATCGACCTCGTGGCCGCCTGAGTCGGCCTCCCGCACGACCACCACCGCGCGCGCCATGCCCATGCCCTCATTGACCGATCCTGCCTCGCCCATCGGCGTCTTCGACAGCGGCATCGGGGGCCTGAGCGTGCTGCGCGCGCTGCGCGCCGCCCTGCCCCGGGAGCGCTTCGTGTACCTCGCCGACAGCGCCCATGCGCCGTATGGCGAGCGCGGCGACGCCTACGTGGCCAGCCGCACCCATGCCATCGCCCGCCACCTGCGGCAGGCCCATGGCATCAAGGCCCTGGTCGTGGCCTGCAATACCGCGACCGCGGCGGCCATCCACGACGTGCGCGGCCAGTACCCGGAGCTGCCCCTGGTGGGCGTGGAGCCGGCCCTCAAGCCGGCCGTGGCGCTCACGCGCACCGGGCGCGTGGGCGTGATCGGCACCCGTGGCACGCTCACCAGCGCCAAGTTCCGCCGGCTGCATGAATCCCTCCAGGGGCAGGCGGAATTCGTGGTCCAGCCCTGCGACGGCCTGGCCTACGCCATCGAATGCAGCACCGCCGACACCCTCGGCGATGCGCCATCCGCTACAAAAATAAGAGCACTCTGCGCAGATTACACGGCGACCATGGGCCGATTCGGCCAGGAACCGGGCGACATCGACACCCTGGTGCTCGGCTGCACGCACTACGTCTTCGCCGAAGCCGAATTGCGGTCGCTGATCGGCCCGGGCGTGCAACTGGTGGAGACGGGGGAGCCGGTGGCCCGGCAGACCCGGCGCCTGCTCGATGCCGCGGGCCTGCAGGCCCCGGACGGGCCCGGCGCGGGCACGGTGCGGCTGTTCACCACCGGCGATCTGGCGCCGCTGCAGGCGGCCGCCGGGCGCTGGCTGGACCTGCCGCCGCAGGCCTGCGGCACGGTGTCGGTCCCGATGGAAGAAGCGGCCTGCCCCCCGGCTCTGCCCACGCTCCCGGCCCTGGCCCCCTGATCGAGCGAGCGCCCGCCCTGCGCGCTTCAGGCGCTCTCCGACCCCCCAACCGCCACAGGGGGCGGTTTCATCACCTCAACCCCGCCAGAGCGGCTCGCCCCCCAGCTCCAGGTGGGTGAGGTACACACGGGTATCGAACTCGTACTGGTGATAGCGCGGCTCCATGGTTTCACAGAGCTGGTAGAACGCCTTGCCGTGGTCCTTCTCGCGCAGATGGGCCAGCTCGTGCACCACGATCATGCGCAGGAACTCCTCGGGCACCTGCTTGAACATCGAGGCCACACGGATCTCGTGGCGCGCCGCAAGACGCCCGCCCTGCACGCGCGAGGACGCCGTGTGCAGCCCCAGGGCATGCCGCATCACGTGGATCTTGCTGTCGAACGCCACCTTGTTCACCGGCGCCGCATTGCGCAGGTGGCGCGCCCTCAGTTCGGCGGCATAGCGGTAGAGGGCCTTGTCATCGCGCACCGCGTGCGCCTGGGGATAACGGCGCAGCAGGGTCGTGCCCAGCTGCGCAGCGGACGCCAGCGCCCCCACCTGCGCGCACAGCGCCTCGGGGTAGCCCCGCAGATAGGGCAGATCGGTGGTGGATGCCGGCATCGGAGCCGCCTGCGGCCGCACGCGGGCCGGGGTGGGGCCGCCCGTCAATTCAATGCAGGTGCCGGGGCCGCCGGCCGCCGCCATGGCCGCCGGAACCGGAGCCGCCCGCGCCGCGCGGGGGCTTGCCGATCTCCAGCGAGTTCACCAGGGCGTCGAAGCGCTGGGAGAAGAGCTTGTCGATCTCGGCCACCACGCCGCTGAGCTCCGCGCCGTCGAAGTGGCGCTCCATCATGTGGACCACGTCCTGCACCAGCAGATCGCGCTGCACCTGCATGATGGCCGCAGGCGTGGGCCCGACGAACAGCATCACGAAATCGTCGCGCGCCTCGGTGCCGTCGTCTTCTTCCTCTTCGTCGAACTCGGTGTCGTAGAACGTCACCTCGATGGCGGCGCCCTGCTCGGACAGCTCGTTCAGGCTCATGCACATCTCGTCGAGCGACTGGCGGAAATCCTCGTCGCCATGCACGGTCCAGCAGATGTTCAGCACGTGCTCCTTCGCATCGAACTGGATGCCCGGCTCTTCCTCGTAGGTACTGGCGGCGCCATCCGCGAGGGAGCGGGCACCCGCGTACTTCCAGAGGGGTTTCAGGGCGTCCTGCAGCTGCTCGAAGGTGGTGTCGGCACGCAATTGCACCTGGCCGTGGACGTGGATTTCAAAAGGAGCGTTGTAACTTGACATGATCGAATCGTTAGTGGTGCCCCGAGCCGGGATCGAACCGGCACGCCCCTTCGCAGGAAGCGGCGGATTTTAAGTCCGCAGTGTCTACCAATTTCACCATCGGGGCGCCGGCCGTGGGGCCCGGGTGTCTGCATCGCAGCGTAACCCCGGACATTGGCCCGCGCAATGCCCGCCCTGCCTCGCAGCGGACACGCAGGCCTCGCCTGCACAGCAATAAAAAAGGGAAGCCGCAGCTTCCCTTTCATCGAACGGAGTGGGAATGACCAGTGGTTCCCGGCGTGGTTCTGATTGCGAAAGGCTCCTCAGCCCTTCACACAGAAAACATCGATTATGTACCAATTTCCCGTGACCGGCATCCGTGGAAATACGGCCATCCCGAGGGCCGGCCGGCCCTCCGGGGCCCTCAGGCCTCCTCGTAGGCGATCGTGAAATCGCTGTCTGCCGCACCGAGCCGGATCTGGCGGATGGACTTCGATTCGACGGAACTCTGCAGGAAGCGCATCGCCAAGCGTGGCAGCAGATTCTGCGTGATGATGCCGTCCACCATCCGCGCGCCGGACTCCACCTCGGTGCAGCGCTGCCGGATGAGCTGGATGGCGGCATCGTCGAACTCGAACGCCGCGCCGTGGCGCTCGGCGATCCGGGTCTGGATGCGCTGCAGCTGCAGGCGGATGATCTGCTCCAGCATGGCGTCCGAGATGGGGTAGTACGGCACCACCACCAGCCGGCCCAGCAGCGCGGCCGGAAACTTCTCCAGCAGCGGCGGGCGCACCGCCTTCGCCAGCGCCTCGGGCCCCGGCACGAGTTCGGGATCGCGGCACATGCCCGCGATCAGGTCCGAACCCACGTTGGACGTGAGGATGATCACGGTGTTCTTGAAGTCGATGTAGCGCCCCTCCCCGTCCTCCATCCAGCCCTTGTCGAACACCTGGAAGAAAAGCTCGTGGACGTCGGGGTGGGCCTTCTCGATCTCGTCGAGCAGCACCACGCTGTAGGGACGGCGGCGCACGGCCTCCGTCAACACGCCGCCCTCGCCATAGCCCACATAGCCCGGAGGCGCGCCCTTGAGCGTGGAGACCGTGTGCGCCTCCTGGTATTCGCTCATGTTGATGGTGATGAGGTTCTGCTCGCCGCCGTACAGCGCCTCGGCCAGCGACAGCGCCGTCTCGGTCTTGCCCACGCCCGAGGGGCCTGCCAGCATGAATACGCCGATCGGCTTGCCCGGGTTGTCCAGCTGCGCGCGCGCCGTCTGGATGCGGCGCGTGATGGCGTCCAGGCCATGGCGCTGGCCGATCACCCGCTTCTCCAGCGTGTCCGCCAGCGACAGCACCGACTGCACCTCGTCGCGCACCATGCGGCCGACGGGAATGCCCGTCCACTCCGCCACCACGGCGGCCACCACGCTCGCATCGACCACGGGCTGCAGCAGCGGGTCCTCGCCCTGCAGGCCCGCCAGTTCATCGCGCAAGGCGCCCAGGGCCTGCGAGGAGACGGCCGGTGCACCGGCGGCACCCGCTACGGGCGCCTCGGCGGCGGGCGGCGTGGCCGGCGCCTGCGGGGCGTCGTCCGCGGCGGCCCCGCGCTGCTTCAGCAGCCCGGCCTCCGCGTCCACGATCTGCTGCACCAGCGCCTTTTCGCGATCGAAGCGCTCCCGCAGCGTGGCCTGCTCGGCTTCGAGCCGCGCGATCGATTCCACGATGGTGTCGAAGCGGCCGGCATCGCCCACGCCCAGGTCCAGCTCGCGCTGCACGATACCCTTCTCCACCTGGAGGGCTTCGAGCTGGCGCACCACGGACTCCAGGCGCGCGGGGGTCGCGTGCAGGCCCAGGGCCACCCGCGAGCAGGCCGTGTCGAGCAGGCTCACGGCCTTGTCGGGCAGCTGCCGCGACGGGATGTAGCGGTGCGACAGGGTCACCGCGGCCGCGACCGCGTCCTCGCCGATGCGCACCTTGTGGTGGGACTCCAGCTTGGCGGCCACGCCACGCAGCATGTGCACGGCCTTGGGCTCGTCCGGCTCGTGGATCTGCACGAGCTGGAAGCGCCGCGTGAGCGCGGGGTCTTTCTCGATGTACTTCTTGTACTCGGCCCAGGTGGTCGCGCCGATGGTGCGGAGCACGCCGCGCGCGAGCGCCGGCTTGAGCAGGTTGGCCGCATCGCCCGTTCCGGCCTGCCCGCCCGCGCCGACCAGCGTGTGCACCTCGTCGATGAACAGCACGATCGGCACCGTACTGGCCTGCACTTCGTCGAGCAGCGCCCGCAGGCGGTTCTCGAACTCGCCCTTCATGCTGGCCCCCGCCTGCAGCAGGCCGATGTCCACCACCCGCAGCTGCACGTCCTTGAGCGGCGGCGGCACGTCGCCCGCGGCGATGCGCAGCGCGAGCCCCTCCACCACGGCTGTCTTGCCCACGCCGGCCTCGCCGACCAGGATGGGATTGTTCTGCCGGCGCCGCATGAGGATGTCCACCATCTGGCGCACCTCTTCGTCGCGCCCGGTGACGGGGTCCAGCTCCTGCAGGCGCGCCCGCTCGGTGAGATCGACCGTGTAGCGCTGCAGCGCCTCGCCGCGCCCCGCGGTGGGCGCCGTGGCGCCGCTCGCCTCGCCGGGGACGCCCCCCACGCCGGAGCCGTCCGCGGCCCGCAGGCGGGATTCGGGGGAATCCGGCAGCAGGCGCCCGAAGGTATCGCTCAGTGCGGGCTCGCCCAGCTTGCCCAATTCCGGCGAGATCGCCCGCAGCTCGTTGGCCAGGGCCCGCGTGCGCAGCATGCCCGACAGCCAGTACGCGCTGCGGATCTGCGATTCGCCATACATCAGCGTGGCATAGACCCAGCCGCGCTCGATCGAGGTCTCGATCTGCGCCGAGAAGTCGCTGATGGAGGTGGCTCCGCGCGGCAGGCGGTCCAGGCTCTGCAGCACGTCGGCGGACAACCGGTCGGCATCGATGCCGAAATGGCGCAGCAGCCGGATCAGGTCGGAATCGGTCTCCTGCAGCAACTGGTGCAGCCAGTGCACCAGTTCCACATACGGATTTCCGCGCAGCTTGCAGAACACCGTCGCGCTCTCGAGCGACTTGAAGAGCAGAGGATTGAGCTTGCCGAAAAGGGCTTGCCGGCTGATTTCAGACATGGGACCTCGTTGATGGATGCGGGGTTCTGGACAATGGAAACGAAAGGAACGGCGGCACTCAGGCCGCAGCGGCGGCGGCCGGGCGGGCCCTCTGCCGGCGCAGTGCCAGCCACTGCTCGGCATCGAGCCGGAAGTCATCGGGATCGCGCTGCGCCGGGCCATTGAAGGACCAGGTGGTCCAGCCCAGCCGCACGGCCCCGCCGAGCTGGCAGGGCGGAACGTCCTCGCGGCGCAGGACCAGCTCGAAATCCCAGGCGAACTCGATGCCGACGTAGTTGCGGACCCAGTCTACGAGTGCCTGGAAATCGGGGCCTCCGGGCAGGAAGCGTTCGTACTGCGCGAGCGGCAAGGGGCCGATGCGCAGCCGGAACTTGCCCTGCGCATCCGGCACGCGGCTGCCCACCACGGTATCGAGGCCCAGGCGGGCATTGCGCGGCACCCGAGACAGCGCGGTCTGCTGGTCGGGGTCCAGCACGAGGTAGTGCAGCGTGAACTCGATGAGCTCCACCGGCACCTGGAAATACAGGCGGATCGCGGACGTCAGGCCTTCCGGGTTGCGCGTCCACCGCGTGAGATGCCCGGCCACGTACTGCTTGGCATGCTCCGGCACATCGTCGCGGCCCCGCTGGGTGCGCTCGCCGTAGCCAATCAGGCTGCGCATGTGGCGGCCGAAGGAGTCGTCCTCCGGCCGGTCGAGCGATGTGGTCGGCTGCGGGTCGGACCATGCCCGGAAGAACAGCATGAGCAGCCGGTGGTGGAAGACGTCCGAAAAGCGCGCCAGCGTCGGATCGTCGTACTGGCGCAGGCGCTCGCGCACGTATTCGGTCAGGTGCGTGGGCATGGGCCCGTTCGGCCCGTAGAGGCCGAAATTCCAGACCATCATCCGCTCGGGCTGGCCAGCCACTGCCGGCAGGATCTCCGCGATGGTGGCCGGCGCGAAAGCCAGCGAGGGGTCCTGCCCCAGCCGCAGCGGCTCGTCCCGAGGCCGCAGGGCCTTGCCGAAGCGCGGATGCGCCCGGTCGCGCGCCTGGAGCATGCGCAAGGCAAAGAACAGGTCGAACTGGTGCGGGTCCCGGCGCAGGCGCTGCCAGAACAGGGCAGCGTCCACGCCTGCCCGCGGCGCGGCCTGCTCAGGCGCACCGGCATCGTCCGCACGGGAGACAGCGCTGGGCGGCAGGCGGTCGCTCATGTGCTGGGCCTCTGGCCGGGCCGCACGCGCCAGCGCGCGATCGCCCCGCGTTGGCGCGAGCGCAGCGACAGCTCGGTGAAGCTGTTCACGCCCACGTGGCGCGCCAGGAAACGCTCCAGCACCGCCACCAGCGGCCAGGGGCTCACGCCGGCCAGGGGCCCTTCGTCCACGCCCACCGTCACGCCGACGCCGCGCCCGTACACCAGCTGGCCATGCTGCGGCAGACGGCGCGTGATGGGGGCGATGTCCATCGACCGGATGGCCGCGATCTGGCCGGAGAGATCCCGGTCTCCAAGGTCCAGGTAGAGCCTGAGCAGGTCGCGCAGCGTGGCCGCCCCTTCCTCCTCGGAGAGATCGGTCATCGCCAGGTAATTGATGGACAGGTGCGATATCAGGCGCCAGGTGATCTCGTTCTCGGCGATGCTGGACGTCGGCCGCGTCGGGCCCGCGACCGTGCGCACCGCATCCACGGGCGCGGACTCCACGAGCGTGAAATCGCCCTGTTCGTCCCGCCCGCCCATGAGCAGCGGCAGATCGCGGTTGGTGCACAGCGTGCGCACGCTGAGCTGCTTCAGGTCGTCGGAGAACGGGGCCTCGCGCTGGTCGACCAAGGAGATGAAAACCTCGCTGCCGAGATACTGCGTGCGAGGCCCGAAGCGCGCCGCATGCTCGGAGAACAGCCGGGGCTCCCGCCGCATGGCGAAATACGCCTGATCCCCGGCACGGATGCCGTGAATGGACGCGAAGAGAGGCAGGAACTCCTGGTCCTTGAGCCGCCCCTCGCGATGCCCCGTCACCCCCAGCACGCTGTAGACCTCGAAATCGCGGGGCCGGGTCCGATCGGGCACCACGTGGTATTCGTGCACACCCGTGGACACATGAATGCGGTCGGCGGCGCGCTCGAACAGATTGATGGCGGGCACGCAATGCAGCAGAAACTTGTTGCGGTCCACCTGTGCTTCGAGCTGGGGCTGGGCACGCCGCAGCAGCAGGGTGATCGCCACCTGCGCCCCCTGCACGCGGGCCAGGGCCTCCTGCAGCCCCCGGATGGAAAAGAACCGGAACCGCGCGGGAAAGGCGAAATACTCGTGCAGCAGGCGATGCCCCTGAAAGCTGCGATGGGTATAGGGCAGGAGCGCCTGCGACTGCTCATAGCCCTCGGCATGCACCGCGTCGGCGGGCAGGTGGGCCCAGACACGCGAGGCATCCTGCGCATCGTGGATGACCACCCCGATCACCGACTCGTGGATCAGCTCCTGCAAGTGCGAGGCCACCGTGTCGGACGCGGAGATGTGCAGATCGAGCCGGTCCATGCGCAAATGGCACCACTGCGCCGCGCCGCGCGTCGCCAGCGTGAAGCGCAGATGGCCGGCGGCCTCTTCCGCGAGGCCCAGGCGCGACAGCGGCAGGTCGAGCGGCGGCCCGCCCAGGCGGGCCTGCGCGAGATCGATGGGCCACAGCGTGATGGGGTGCCCCGTCCGGAAATCGCAGGGCGTCTGGTTGTCGGCCGTCTTGCGGGCACGGATCACGCTCCCGGCTTCCAGCGTGTAGCCGTCCTGCAGGCTGCCCTCGCTGTCGCTGGGCTCCATCTGCACGACCACCATCGAGGGCGTGGGTGCCAGATAGTGGGGGCACACCATCTCCAGGATGCGCTGGGACAGGCGCGGGAACTCCGCGTCCATCTTCATCTGGATGCGTGCCGTCAGAAAGCTGAAGCCCTCCAGCAGCCGCTCCACATAGGGATCGGCCACCTCCAACTCCCGCAGCGAAAGCCGTCCCGCGATCTTGGGAAACGCCGCCGCGAACTCGGCCCCCAGCTCGCGCAGGTAACTCAGCTCCCGGTTGTAATACTCGACCAGCCGCGGGTTCATGTCTCAAGGGCTCCCGGCCGCGTACCCGCGGCGATCACACGGGGCCGGCAAAGGCACCCAACGGAGAAAATCATCATCGCTGGTCCGACACCACGACCTGGCCCGTCTCCAGGTCCATGCTGGTCTTGAGCAGCAGTTCGAGCGGATAAGGAGACGACCAGAACTGGCACCGGATCTCGAACTGCAGGGTGTTGTGGTGGCTGAACAGCTTGCTGGACGGCGCCAGCGCCACGGACAGGGTCCGCGGCAGGATGCGGGGCTCATGCAGCAGGATCGCCTTCAGGATCGCGGCCTCCACGTCTTTCCAGTCAAGCTCGGACAGCAATTGCCCCGCGAGCGGCTTCATGCCGAAATTGAGCACCGAGCGCTCCGCTTGGGGCAAGCCATCGAAATCGATGTGCGACGATGCGTCGGACGCATTCAAGAGCCAGTTGAGATCCCGCAGCAGCGCCTGGCGCAGCCGGGGCTCGGTCACGTACACCGCATCCGCCCGCTCGGTGCGCCGGGATGGTTCATGATCGGTCAGACGGTCCAGCAACGCAGGCTGCAGACGGTCCTTGCCGTGCCCGTAGTTCTCCTTGCTCTGCGTTGCCATACGTCGGCTGCCCCGATCACACCGAGAACTTCACGCGCCGCGCATCCAGCAGCGCGACATCGGCACGGTCGGTGATCCAGACCCGCTGGCCCAGGCCATACGCCTGCTCATCGCCCAGGTCCCGCCATTCCGTGCCGCGCGCCAGACGGATCTCGTCCCGCTCGACACACTCGGAGCCAGGGTAGCGGGTCGGGATGAAGCCATGCATCACCCCGCCATTGAGCAGGGTGACCTCGCAGGCCGACCACACCAGATCCCGCAGATCCTGCGGTTTCTCGAAACTGATCTGCGACACGCTCGCGAACGGCACCCAGTAGTAACTGCCGTTGGCGTACAGCTCGCAGACGGGCCCCAGCCGGGCATCCGAGTCGGCGAGCCACTCGAACGCATCCCCGTCGAGCTCGCCCGCCGATGCGGGGGCCTGCTCGAACGCAGCGGCCCGCAGGTCGGCCGCCTGTTGCGCCTGGCCGTTGGCCAGGCACTGCAAGGCCTCCACCAGCCACCCAAGCCACTCGGGGGGCTGCCCGAGGATGTTGGGCGTGCGCTTGCCTGCGAACACGTCGCGCCGCGCGACTTCGCAGAGGATCACCTCGCGGTAGGCCCGGGCCATCGTCTCGGCCTTGCGGTCCAGCCGTGCGCAGATCTGCAGCTGATCCAGCGCCTTCTGCCACTCCCCATGCACCGCCAGCATCTGGAAATAGAACACCCGCAGCGTGGAGTCCTCCGGCTTTCCCCGGATGGCATCTTTGAGGTCGGCCAACTGGCGATCCAGCGGGCGCTTGAAATCGAAATTCATGGAATGGATGCGGTGGTCCGCAGAATCGTTATGGTGCGCACGCAGCGGCGATGCGCCGCTGCGTGCTCGGAGAGCGAGCCACGGGGCAGGCGCCCTGCCACGCCGCCCGCCTCTCCATCGGCGCGGCGGATGACTCCGCCCGCGCCAGGCCGATCAGTTTCCGGCCTGCTTCACGGACGGCAGCTTCGACACCAGTCGCAGCGACACGGTCAGGCCTTCGAGCTGGTAGTGCGGCCGCAGGAAGAACTTGGAGGTGTAGTAGCCCGGGTTGCCCTCCACCTCTTCCACCTGCACCTCGGCCGCCGCCAGGGGCTTGCGAGCCTTGGTTTCCTGCGAGGAGTTGGCGGGATCGCCATCCACGTAGTTCATGATCCAGTCGTTCAGCCAGAGCTGCATGTCGGAACGCTCCTTGAACGATCCGATCTTGTCGCGCACGATGCACTTGAGGTAGTGCGCGAAGCGGCAGCACGCGAACATGTAGGGCAGGCGCGCCGACAGGTTGGCATTGGCGGTGGCATCGGAGTCGTAGTACTCCGCAGGCTTGTGCAGCGACTGCGCGCCGATGAACGCGGCAACGTCGGAGTTCTTGCGGTGGACCAGCGGCATGAACCCGTTCTTGGCCAGTTCGGCCTCGCGCCGGTCGCTGATGGCGATCTCGGTCGGGCACTTCATGTCCACGCCGCCGTCATCCGTGGGGAACGTGTGGGCGGGAAGATTGTCCACCGCGCCACCCGACTCCACCCCGCGGATGGACGTGCACCAGCCGTAATACTTGAAGGAACGGTTGATGTTCACGGCCATCGCATAGGCCGAATTGGCCCAGCAGTACTTGCTGTGGTCGCCGCTCTCGGTTTCCTCTTCGAAATCGAATTCATCCACCGGATTGGTCTTGGCGCCATAGGGCAGGCGGGCCAGGAACCTGGGCATCGCCAGGCCGATGTACTTGGAGTCGTCGGAATCGCGCAGGCTGCGCCAGGCCGCGTACTCGGTATTGGTGAAGATCTTGGTCAGATCGCGTGGGTTGGCCAGCTCCTGCCAGGAGTCCATCTGCATCATCGCGGGAGAGGCGCCGGCGATGAACGGGCAGTGCGCGGCCGCGGAAACCTTGGCCATCTCGCCCAGCAGCTCCACGTCTGGCGGGCTGTGATCGAAGTGGTAATCGCCCACCAGGCAGCCGAACGGCTCGCCGCCGAACTGGCCGTATTCCTCTTCGTAGACTTTCTTGAAGATGGGGCTCTGGTCCCAGCCCACGCCCTTGTAGCGGCGCATGTTCCGGTGCAGCTCCTTCTTGGAGATGTTCATCACGCGGATCTTGAGCATCTCATCCACCTCGGTGTTGTGCACGAGGTGATGCAGGCCACGCCACGCGCCTTCCAGTTGCTGGAACTCGCTGTGGTGGATGATCAGGTTGATCTGCTCGGACAGCTTGCGGTCGATCTCCGCGATGATGGCCTGGACCGTTTGGTAGGCATCGTCCGACAGCGTGGCCGAGGCCGCCAGGGCCTGCTGGGCCAGCGTCTGCACGGCGGCTTCCACCGCCTCGCGGGCCTGATCCGTCTTGGGCTTGAATTCCTTTTGCAGCAACGCGGTGAATTCGTTGCCTTCCAGCACCTGCGTGCCTTGTGCCGCGTCCAGGGATGTGGTCGTGTTCATGGCGCGGTCCTTTTCACTGAGCGTCGTTGGTTTTCTCTGCGGTGCTGTCGGCGAGCCTGTTGGGCATGGACGCCAGCGACTTCAGCAGCGAGGGATCCTTCAGCACCTTGCTGATCAGTTCCTCCGCACCCTGCTTGCCATCCATGTACGACAGCAGGTTGTGCAACTGGGTACGGGCTTCCAGCATGGAGTTGAGGGCCCCCACCTTCCGCGCGATCGCGGCAGGGGAAAAATCGTCCATGCTTTCGAAGGTCAGGTCGATGTGCAGCCGGCCGTCGCCCGTGAGGGTGTTGGGCACGTTGAACGAAACACGCGGCTTGATCGACTTCATCCGCGCATCGAAGTTGTCGATGTCGATGTCGAGGAACTTGCGATCGGCGATCTCGGGCAAGGGATCGACGGGCTTGCCGGAAAGATCCGCCATCACCCCCATGACGAACGGTATCTGGACCTTCTTTTCGGACCCATAGATTTCCACGTCGTATTCGATCTGCACGCGGGGTGCACGATTGCGGGCAATGAACTTCTGACCGCTTTTGCCGGTCTTGCTTAAGGTCACCATATTGAACTCTTCTCTCTCATAAAGCTAAAAACAGAGATCGGTCGACATCTGCCGCATCGCATCCCGCGCATACGAGACTCCCACCGCCTCCCCAGTCTGCGGAACAAGTATCCGCCAGCATCAAAACACCGCTGTTACATTTCGTTTTCCAAATCACGAAGACTGCTGCGCGCCCGTGATGGTCTCGACCTGATGGACACTGTCCGGCGACAGTTCGCGCAGGATGTCGAGAAAATTCAGCCCCATCAGCCTGGCTGCGCGCCGGATCAGCAGAGGCGCGGGATTGGTGGGCTCCGTGCGTTCCAGGAAGGCCGCCACTTCGAGAAGCTGGGCCATCGCATCGTCCCGCGTCCGCAGTCCGGCAGCCCGGACCACCACCACGCCTGCGCCACCATCCGGCATCTGCGGCACGCCGGCCTCTGCCACTCCATGGCCCTCCTCCACCGGGACGGCCACGTGCCCCACGGCCATGGCGCTGTGCGGAACCAGGTCGTTCAAGGCCACGAGCAATGACTGGAACTGATCCATGTCGGGCAACTGGCTGGGTCCGAGCTTCTCCCGAAGAATCGCCTGCAGGCTGCGCACGGCCTCGCAGGCCGCGGTCCAGGCCCGGAGCGATTCATCGCCCTGCTGCCAGGCCTGGGCCAGAGCGATGCGCAGTTGATCCAGCGAAACCTTGGTGCCCCCCTCGCTGGTCATGCCGCGTGCCACCGCCTCTGCGTCGCGCACGGTGATGGTGCCGGCCGGCAGGCGGACAAAATCCTGCTGCCGCAGGTCCCTCAACTGGCCAGTGATCTCGTTGAGGGACGCCACCGCATTCATGCGCATGAAGTGGTCGCCATCCTCCGGTAGCGGGTGCAGTTCGTCCCAATGGCGGGCGAACATGCCGGCCATCAGCTGTACCCCCTTGGACATGCCGCGCACCCCCTGGATGTTGGTCAGGGCTCGGCAGAGCAGCGCCACGACGCGAACGTCCTTGGTACGCACCAGCAATGCGGCGGCGCGCCGCTCCACGTCCCGCCAATCCGGCGGCTCCGCCGGTATGACCGTCTCGCCGAACTGCTGCTCCGGCTTGCCGCTGGCGGCATTCTCGAGCGCGAGGAACTCGGCGTCATAGGTCAGATCCTGGCCGCAGGGTGGAGTATCCGCAGTGGGTTCAAGAAGCGCTTCGATATCCATCATGATCTTTGTCGGTCCATGCCGCCATGCGGGCAGGGCACGATGCATGGCTCACGCATGCGATGCCCCGCCAAAAAGCCGCACGAAGAGGCTCTCGTTCGGGGCCCCCCAGTGCTCGCAACTTCGCCCCTCTCCCCCCTGGGTGGGCCACCACACACTCGCGGGCTGCCCCGCCCGCAGGATCTCTCGGCCCCGGGCAAACGATGCGGCCCCATCGCCATGGGCCGCTCCCATGCCCAGATCCGCCAGGATGTTGGCCATCGTGCCGCCCTGCCCCTTGGCGGGGGCTGGCGCGAAAGGCCACGGCAGACGGGAGAGGCGATCGTCCAAGGCATCCGCCGGCAATGCAAGCCGCCGGGCATCGATCACCGCATTGCCGGCCTCCGAGAAGAATCGGCTCAGCACACCATCGGCCTCCAGCACCTGCTGCGGTCCTTCCGCGACCGCCAGCACGGTCAAGGGATAGCAGCGCCCGACACGATCGATGCTCGGTGCCAGGATGCCGCAGGAGGAAGCCGTCGCCTTGCCCTCGCACGCCACGAAAGACCAGAGAGGCGCCTGGGTGAATGTCCGCTCCCAATCGCCTTGCGCCGTGGACTTGAGATGCCCGAGTCCGTGGCTCAGCCACTCGTCCCATTGGTCGCTCATGGCCCGCGGCATGCGCCGCCCGACGAAATCCCCCTGCCCCGGAAGCTTGCCAAACCACGCGATCCGGGGTCGCTCCCGAAACGATGGCATCAAAGATTGCCAGGACACTCGAACTCCTCCATGGCTTTCAGACGGAACGGATTGAATACGCTACCGGAGGTAACCTCGAAGCGCATCTTGCGCCCGCCGATGTCAAACGCCGCGACGAAGCGCTCGGGGGCATTGCCGGGCAGCACCTGTGCCCGGTCGAAAAACCGATGCAAGGCCCAAGGCCCTTCCGTGACGAGCCCCGTGTTCTCCGCGCCGGCCACGGTGATCTGCAGGCGCACCTGCCCCGTGCCCCGCGTACCGGGCCAGGTCATCGACTTGGGAATCTGCGGTCCATGCTGATAGCGCAGCACCTCGCCATCGATATCGAGCACCATCTGTGAAATGGAAGCATCCATTTCCAGGGGCTTGATGTCGAGGCGCATCGAAGGCACCTTGCCCCCCGCCCGGAAATACACGTCACGGATGGTCGCCGCGCGCTGGAACGAAGCCAATGCCGCGGACCCCCCGACGGGCGTGCCATCCACCCCCTGCCTGAACCTCCAGGGCGTGGTCGAGATATCGACCATGGATTGCAGATTGGTCCGGAAGAATTCATCCATCATTCCGCCGGAAGCAAACAGGCTGGCGAAATCATCGGTCGTCACATCGCTGGCGGAACCCTTGGTGAAGGGATAGCGGCCCACGACCGCTCGGCGACAGAAAGCGCCGATCGTGGCATTGAGATTGCCGCCCACCGTCGCGCGCACATCGCGCCCGACCAGCGCAGATGTGGATGAGGCCAACTCCTCATACATGGAGTTGAGCGGCGGAGGCACCCGCTTGGCCTCCATGCGCACCCGCTCGAGCGCAGGCGCCAGCGATGGCGGCACAGCGCCACCCGCGCTGACCTGCTGCCTCGCAGAAGAAATGACGGCAGCGGCCTCGTTCAACACCTGCAGGCTGGCGGTGACGGGTGCCGGCCCCGACCCGTTGGAAGTGGCCAGACGACGGTACTCCCGAAAGCGGAAATCGACGAGGTCCGCCTCCAGCGTGGTGCTGGCCGCCAGCCCCGCGACGTTCACCCGCTTTCCGGTCAGGCGGCTGAGCTGCTCCTGCTCTTCCTTGATCCGGTTGATCTTTTCTCCCAGCCAACTGCTCGTGCCGCCCCCCGATCCCGGTTTCTGCGCCAGGGTGGTTTCCTTCGCCACGGCGCGGATGAACTGCTCGAGACTCGAATTGGCCGAGGAATACAGGCGGGCCTGTTCGCCGGCCTGGTCCAGCGAACCGATGCGCACGGGACGCACATCCGCCAGGAAGTCTTCCCAGACCTTGGCGTATTCCATGAGGTACAGGCGCCTCACCTCCTGCGCGAGCTGCCCGGTCATCACCTCGTTGGCGACGCTGCGCTGGCCTTCCGTCTTGCCCAACACCCACGTCTCCTCCTGGGCGAGCAGCGACGTGACCTTCGGCAATTCATGCGAGAAAACGCCGTAATACCCGTCATAGGTGAAAAGCCCCGAAATCCCCTGGGTGAGGGGCCGGCCGCTGCGCCGCGAAAACACCTGCGGCGCTTCGGGACCACTGGCACGCACCACGGTGAAATCCGGTGGCAGCGAGGTTCCCGTGGTCAACAACTGCTTGAGCCGGCTGTAAGCCCTCTGCGCAGGAGATAGTTGGGCAAGGCGCTGGCGGACCTCAGAGACCAGTTGCTGATCCATCGGGATCGGCGAAACCAGGGCCCGGTCCTCCATGAGCCGGTCAAGATGGTGCGCCAGCTGGTCCACCACGCCCGACTGGACCAGGGCGGGCGGCAAGGTGGATTCCCACTCATTCAACATCCAGGCCTTCACGACGCGGGGATTGAAACGCTCGGGCTCATAGAGCATCAGGTACACCTTGAGCGCTTCGTAGCTCGCCTCCGGATTCGCGCTCGAGGCCTGCTGCAGCGAGGTTCGCAAATGCCGGGCCAGGCGAGGCAGCCAGGCATCTTCCAGCAGTCGCATGTACGTGGCGTCGGTCGCCGCCTGGACCTTGGGTACCTGCAGAAGGCCGTAGCGCCAGCTCAGCGGCGGAGAGTCGTCGGTATAGCGTTGGCTCACGGCCAGCGCCTCCGCATGGTTGAGCAATGGCAGCAGCGCCACCATGTTCTCCGGGTCTGCGTCGCGCGATTCCTCCACGGCCTGCTTGAGCGCCGGCACCTTCGACTGCACTTCAGCGAGGTACTTCAGGTTGTTGTCATGGCTGACCATCCAGGCGATCGTGGCCCCCGCCAACCCCAATGCCAGCCCCAGGAAGCCTGCGATCTGCAGCAACCGCAGTTGCCGCTCTTTCTTGGCATTGCGGCCCGTGAGCCCTGCCTCGTTGAAGATGACGCCCTTGAGCAGCGTCTCGATGAAATAGCTCTTGCCGGATCGGGGCTCGGACGCGGACGCAGCAGGCGACGACACCGAGAATCGGCGAGACAGCGCGGACAGAACGCGATCGAAGGGCATGCCCTCCTGCGTGCCGCTGGTGAAATACACGCCCCGGAAGAGCGGCTTCTCCTTGAAACGCGACGACGCAAAGATCGTCGAAAGCGTCTGCTGGACCACGTCGCGCAGCCCCACGAACTGCTGAGGCAGCCCATAGATCAGGCCACGCCGGGCCAGATCCGGCTCCACCAGCAGTCGCTGCGGCAACAACCGATTGAATTGCTCCGTGAGCGCGTCGAACTCTTTCCGGAACAGCAATCCCGGATCGTCCTGGACCGCCCCCTCCACGTAGGAATCGGTGAAGCCCCAGACCTGGGCGCGCTCCTCGCGCGTCATGTTGCCGAAGAATTCATTGAAGCCCGCGAGCAAGTCCGTCTTCGTGACGAGCACATACACCGGAAACTTGATGGCCAACCCCTCGCACAGCTCCGCAAGGCGCAATCCGATCAGTCGGGCCAGCCGCTCGCGCTCCGCATCGCTGCCACTCAGCAACTCCTGCACGCTGAGCGTGACGAGGACACCGTTGATCGGCTGGCGCCCTCTGAACCGCCGCAGCAAATCCAGGAATCCCGACCATGCAGCGCCATCCTGCGCCGCATCGCTCTCCTGCGTGGTGTAGCGCCCTGCCGTGTCCAACAGCACGGCCTGGTCGGTGAACCACCAGTCGCAATTGCGCGTGCCGCCAACGCCGCGTATCGACGCCTTGCCGAACTGGGCGGCCAGCGGAAATTCCAGCCCCGAGTTCACCAATGCCGTGGTTTTTCCGGACCCTGGCGAGCCGATGATGAGATACCAGGGCAACTGGTACACATACCGCCGCGTGAGCCGGCCCAGCCAGCCCTGCTCGGTTTGCCCGAATCGCGTCTTACCGAGGACGTCGATGGCCTCCTTGAAGCGCTTTTCCAGCTCGGCCACTTCTTCCTTGCCGGGACCGGCATCCGGCGCGGCAGCATCCGAAGCACCGAAACGGGCGAGCTGCCCCAGCAGGCGGGCATTCATCTGCTTGGCACGCCACCACTGGATGAACAGCTTGATGAACCAGATCGCGAAAAGCGCGACGATGATCCAGGCCCGGACAGCCTCGCTTTCGAGCGGCTGATAGGGCTTGATATAGACCAGCGGACCGACGAACCAGATCAGCAGGCTGAGCAATACCAGGCCGCACAGAACCAGCGTGAACCGGTTGAAGAAGAAAGAGAAAATCTTGCGCAGCATGTTCTAGTTCTTGGTGTTGCTGTTCACCGCTGCCCCGCCAGGCGCCGGGCCGGGAGTGAGCTGCAATTCGGCGTCGCGCGCCTGGGGAGGAACCAGCAGGATGATTTCCACCCGCCGGTTCAGGGCCCGCCCTTCCGGCGTGGTGTTGGGTGCGATCGGATCGCTCTCCGCACGCCCCTCGGCACGCAGGCGCTGTCCGTCCGTGATCGTGCGCTGGAGCATGGAGGCCACGGCCAGCGCGCGCTCCTGCGAAAGGTGCCAGTTGGAAGGAAAGCGTGCCGTCCGGATGGGCGTGTTGTCGCTGTAGCCGTTGACGACGACCTTGCCGGACACCTCGTTGAGGGCCGTGGCGATCCGCTGGATCACGGCGACATAGCGCGGCTTCACCTCGGTGGAGGCGGGGTCGAACAAACCATCTCCCCGCAATGTGACGACGCTGCGGTCGGCCTGGTCGTTCACCTCCACCAGCCCTTCGCGAATCTCCGGCTCCAGGAATTGCCTCAAGCGCGGCTTGGGCGCGGCGACCACCGCGGTCGGCATCTTCGGCAGCCGGATGCCATTGATCGCGGCAAACAACTCATCGGAACGCGAGGCCAGGCGATAGTTGAACCACAGGAAAATGAGGAACGCGATCAGCAGCGTGACGACCGCTGCCACCCAGAAAGGAACCAGGCTCCACGGGGGCACCGCGGCCCGCTGGACGCCCTTCCAGCGGATGGACATGGCGCCACTGCGATCCCCCCGGGTGCTTTCGATCACTTGCAGCAGGCGGGACTTCAGGCTTTCGAGCTGGCTGCGGCCGTTGTCGATGACGTGGTAGCGCCCCTCGAACCCGAGCATCAGACAGAAATACATCAACTCGATCAGGTCGATGTGCTGCTGAGGCGTCTGCACCAGCTTGGATAGCAGTTGGAAGAACTTCTCGCCGCCCCAGGTCTCGTTGTGCAATGCCACGAGCAGGCTGTATTGGGGCCATACGCCCGAGCCGCCCCAGGGGGTCTGCGCGGCGGCCTCATCGATCGCCGTGCAGATGCAATAGCGCGCACCGATGATCGTCTCCATCGGGACCCCCGAGGCCCCTGCCCGGCTTTCGAACTGGCGGATGCACTCCAGGAGGTAGTGCTGAAACGCGGACGGATCGGGGTTGGTGGCCATCCTCCGAATCTGGGGGATCAGATTCAGCAAGGTGTTGGCGGCCGCAACGAGCGGATTCCCGCCACTCACGACATCCGGAAGCCCGGACACCTTGGAGAGACCATCCGGCACGGAGCCCGCAGCGCCGGGCATGCCGGCCGCATTCGATGGCGCATTCTGCGCAGCCCGCTGCCCTTGATTTTCTGCAGCAAAGACGTTGACGGAGTTTTGCATCGGATTCTCCGTTCTCAGCGCCGAATGGCCCACATCTCGAGCTGCAGCTCAGGGAATCCGCCAGAGACATGCAGCGCCAGGCCACCGGAGTTCTGCAACTGGCGCCACAGGTCATGCCCTGTGTCCAGTTCGAAGTATGAATATCCTGCGTGGTAGGGGATCTCGCGCGGCGCCACCGGCAAGGAACGCAAGGGCACACCGGGCAAGTGCAGGTTCACGAGATCGCGGATGCGCTCCACGGGGCCCAGCTTGATCTGCGTCGGGAAATGCGCGCGCAGGAACTCCACGGCGGTCTGGGCATGCACGGCCAGAACGAAGACACAACTCGTCAGCAACTCCGTGCTGGGGATCAGCGCCACATGCACGCCGTACTGGCGCTCCTGGAGCTCGATCTGGATGGCGTTCTGCTCGAGCACGGAAGACAAACCGCGGCGCAACTCCAGCATCAGCGGCAGGAAGCAGCTGCGCAGGTCGTCATGGTCATAGCTGGGCATCGCCGCCGGGCGGCGCTGCTCGCGCGTGAACGTTGCCAACTCTCCCGACATTTTCAGCAGATCGTCGAACAGTCGCTCGGGATGAATGGCACGCACCCGCACCCAGTGCTCGACCGCTGGCTCCCACCGGTTCAGGAACTGCAGCATCAGGAAGTCGCCGACCTCGCCCACGCCGCCACGCCCTGGCTGGCTGAGACGCTCTTCCAGCGCAGCCCCCCGTTGGCGCAGCAGGCCGAACAGTTCACGGCAAAAGACGGCCAGCCCCGAGATTTCGGAGTTGTTGACGACCGTGGGAATGAACGACGGGTCCAGCAGCAGCGAACCATCCGCGCGGCGCTCCACCACCTGCACCAGGGGCAAGCTGACCCAGCCATCCGTCACATCAGGGGCGGGCCGCAGCGCCAGCTGGATCTGCCCCACCTGCACTTCGGCGGGCTGTGCACCCACGTCGTTCACGTCGGCCACCTCCGCCACCTGCGCCGCGTAACGCACAGGGCCTGCACCCGCCGTGCCCAGCGTCACCTCAGCCCCGGCCCTGCGCCGCATCGGCAAAGCGAGATGGATGACCGTGTCTTTCACGTCCTTGCCGATGGCCAACGCGGCAGGAAGCTCATCGTGGTGAGGAAAGCTGAAGGGAGTGCCATCGGGCAATACGCCTTCCGCGGACAGCAGACCGACCTTGCCGAGCGCCAGCAACTCGGTATCCAGGACCAGCTTGGAAAATCCCCAGAAGAAAAACTGCGCGGGCAACGCGCGGGACTGCACCAGGAAATCGGTAAAACGATCCTGTTGCTGAAAATGCTGCGGGCGGAGAAACATGCCCTCCGCCCAAACGACCTTGCGCTGCCAAACCATGGTGAGACTTCTGGATTTCGTTCTTATAGGGACTGAATCTTGACGGTGTCCTTGCCCACCGTGATGCGGTACTGGACAGGCTTCAGGCGCTCCGTCTCGCCAAGCCCCCACCATCGCCTGCGCATCTCCACAGAATTGGGGGCACCGATGGTGGCACGCCATGTACTGCGCTCAAGATCCCGATAGCCGGCAAAGACGGCAAACGTCCTGACATCGGCACTCCCCTTGCGCTCGATCGTGCGGCGCTCCCCGGGTTGCAGCAGGATCTCCTCCCGGCGAACGAAGTCGGCACCCAATTGGGTTTCGTCCTTGTCCTGCAGATCGAGGTAGCTGGCACGATCGAATGCAGCCGCGGCACGCAACTCATAGACCCGGATCATGATCGGCTTCGGCGCGCCATGGATATCCGGGTTGATGTCACGGTCCGCCACGATCTCGAACAGGGCCGAGGGCACCGCAGTCGGCGTCTCCTGGGGGCGATTCAGGTTGCTGATCACCCCGCAGCCACTGAGCGCGGTAGCCACGACGGCCGCCGCAGCCACACCCCGACCTCCCCATCCCCGCCGCGTCATGACAATACGGTGCATGTTTCGACTCCCTTGATCCGATAAATAGGCGATGCTGCAGGCCTCGCTCAGGCCGCATCCTCATTGGCGGCGACCCACACAGCCAGTGCGCTGAAGTTGTCCTGGTACGACTTTCCCTGGGCCCGAACCGCAGCCTCCATGTGCTCCAGCCACTCCTGAGGCGTCTGGCTGTGGCGCAAGGCACTCTCCATCTGTTCTTCGTGAAGTCCCTCCCACAGGCCGTCCGAACACAGGAGAAAGGCATCCCCGGCCGCCAGATCCACCGCCTTCGACAGCACCGTGGGCGGAATCTGGGACTCTGCGCCAATGGCTCCGGCCAGAACGCTTCTGTTGGGAAGGCGCCGGGGATCTTCGTTCCGGTAGACACCGGCATGCAGAAGCTGCTGCACGACGCTGTGGTCTTCCGTGATCTGGTGGACCGCCTGTCCCCTGAACCAGTAAAGCCGGGAATCACCCCAATGCGCCCACAGGGCACGCCCCGTCTTCCGGTCGATGCACAGCAGCACGACCGTTGCACTCATGTGCTTGCGGGAAACCGACAGCGGCTGCGCTCCCGCCACCGCATGCTCCGCCAGCGAGATGAGCGATGCCAGGCCCGCCGGCGCGAAAAGGGGGTTGTGGCTGAAACCATCCAGGACCGCGTTCACGGTCATGCGCGCGGCAAGCCCGCCGTGCCCATGCCCTCCCGCGCCATCGGCCAGCACGCAGCACAGCCCGCGGGCCCCAACATCCACCACGCCGAGAAAGTCCTCATTGACTTCCCGCCCCCCCTTTTCCGACATGGAGGCGGCCATGAGCCGGAAGTTGTATTCCTCACCTGCGATGTGAAAAATCACGTTCTGGCCTTTGCTGCCGCTTCGGCGTTCTCATAGGCTTCCAGAAACGCTTGTCCGGAAAAAGCCGCCAGATCGTCCTCGGCCCCACGGCGAATCTCTGCGAAATTCTTTTTGTACTCGTCCCAGAGCGCGGCCTTGCGGCTGGTGGCCGACAATTTGCCGAACACCCCTCCCGTCACATCCGTCCGCCCCTCCAGCTCCGCGGGGTCGAACCGTGCCAATGCTTCCGCATAGGCGGCACGCAGCCCAGCCATCAAGGCAACCTGGTGCACCCGCAGGTCCTCATAGGCCTCCTGCATGGCAGGAATCGGCTTCATGAAGCCGGGAAAGCTCTGCCCGATCATCTGCATGATGACGCCCTCGGGGGTCGGCAAGAACTTCAACGGGTTGTTGGCGCCCGAGGCGATGATGGTCACGCCCGCGCGGAACTCCCGCTTGATTTCCGACCGCGCAGCCAGCAGATCGATCGTTCCCTGCACCGCGACCTGAAACGCTTCACCGAATGAGCGCATGAACTCGGGGCTAAGCTTCTGGGGCTCGACCTTCTTCGGAAGAACCCCCGCCCCTTCCAGGAAGGCCGTGATCAGCGACTGCAATTCGGCAGGAGACGCGGACTCCAGGTCTGGAAGCACAGGAGCGAGAGGAGAGGCGGAGCTTTGCTCCGCAAGAATCGACTTCTGATCAACCGCTTGCCGAGGCATCGGTGCCTGCGGAATATCCTCCGGCTTCGATGCCGAATACCCCTCAGGCAACGTGGATTGCGGCTCGGCCCCCAGGATGCCGACATCCCCCCGGATCACCGGGTGAGCCAGGGCAGGTACCTCGACCTGCCCCGAGGAAGAAGCGCTTGCTTCCGGCCGGGACCAGTCCAGATCACCGCCGGACAGGGATGATGCGCCGAACGAGCCAAGATCCAGACCGTCCACCCGCTGCAGCCCCGTCAAAGGCACGTTCGGCGCCGCCACGGGCGGAGCAACCGGGGATGGCGTCACAGACGCCGCAGCGCCCCCCACGGTCAACGTCTGCATGTTGCGCGGTGCGGCCTCATCGCCGGGAGCGGGCGTGGCGCCCACAGGCAGCGCCGGACCTGTCCGGGTCTCCGTGCCGGGACGCTGCCCCGCCCCCTCGCTCAAGCCCTTGGGCAAACTGAACGATTGCGATAGATCCGACCCCAAGGCGATGGACGCATGCTCAGAACCGGATGGCAACAACGAAGGCGCCGAAGACCCGTCGAAAAGCCGCAACGGATCCAGTTCAGGCCTTGGGTCGAGCCCCTTGGGCAGACCCGTATGCGCCGGGTTGTCCATATCCTCGGTGAACTTCGTGCTCCCTGTGGGCAACGATTGCAGCAGATCGTCGTGGCGCAGATTCGCCACTTCCGAAAGACTCTTGGACTGCAGCCCCCCCGCCCAGACGTCCTTCTTTTCCTCAACGCGGCGCGTGTCGACCGCAAAGAGATCGAAGTCGTCCGGAATCACCAAGGGCCTGGAGGTCACGGGCTTTTCCGGAACAGGCGGTGGTGGCGAAGGCATATTCCCCCTGGCCACGGCAGCACCCTCACCCGGCATGGGCGACGGAAACGCCCCGGCATGTGCGGGTCCCGTCTCGGATGGCACCTCGGGGACAGGCCCGGAAAGACCCGTCTCGCGGGGCAGCTGCGTTGCTGGCGTCCCCGCATCGGCTGCAGGCACTCGACCCAGCATCGCGAAAGGATTTTCCGGTTCATCCGCCATGGCAAGGACCGCCACGTGGCTTGGCGCCGGAACGGAAGGAGGCGGCACAAAGGCCTCTTCCGCAACCACGGCCTCCGGCGCCGGGGGCTGAGCGGGTTCAGCAGGAGCCGGTGCACTCACTTCCGCCACATAGGGAGATCCAGGGATCACGGAGCGCAGGGTGTACGGGCCGACCTGCACCTCATCACCTACCGAAAGACGAACCTCCTCGCCAGAGCGCACTTCACCACCGGCCACGAAGATCGACCGGCGCTCGCACAGATTGGCGATATAGGCGGCCTCGGACTCGATGCGCACCATGGCATGCACGCGTGCGACACCCGCGTCGCCGTCAGGCAAGACGAGCTTGTTCTGGCCACCACGGCCAATGGTTCCGCCCGCAACACCGAACACCGCCGTCCAGAGACGATCAACGTGACCACCCGCCTGGCGGGTCACCCGGAGTTCGACTTTATCCATGTCGGGTGCAGCCCCATCCGTTCATGGAGTCTTCCTCACGGCACGCTTGCCACGTGCCGCAACCGCCGCACGCGCGGCATTGAACTCCTTGCCCCATACGGGATGCCCCCTCTCGACATCGCTCAACTGGAAGTTCGGATCCTGCTGCAAGGCAGACTCGAAATTCTGGCGGCACTGGCGCAGCCGGCCGACAGCGCAGTGGCTGAACGCGATGAATTTGTAGGCTTTGACCTGTGAGGCCAAAGGCAGCTCAGGTGCCGTGCTCAGCGGAGTCAATGCGGCGATGGCCTCGTCGTAACGTCCATCGGCATACACATCCAGCGCCTGCGACAGCGCTTCTTCCTTCAGGGTCGTCGGATCCTTCGGCTTCGATGCCTCTTTCGTTTCGGAACCTGCGGCCGGCTCGGCCGATGCCTGCCCGCCAGCAGCACCCGTCGGCGGAGTCTGGCATGCGCTCAGCAGCCCGCTCAACAGGCACATCCCCACAATGAGCTTCATTCTTGATGCCATGCTCTCCTCGTCAAAAATCGTGACCATCCGTTCACCGTGCAGCCATGAAGCTGCGAACCGCCTCCGCACATCCCCTATCGCCGCGACCTCGGATGCCCCATGGGCCGGCCGCACGACGGGTAGGTCACTCGAACCTGTGCGTCAATACGATGGATTCGCCCCTTTTCACCTGCACCATCCGCGTGATCGTCTCAGATGCCGGGTTGGATATCTCGATCCGGTGGAACCCCTCCGACAGCGTGAGCTGGGTCAGCGGAGGAGTCGTGCCTGCCGGAACGCGGTCCACCGTCACATTGCCCCACGGCATGATGCGCAATATCACCTTGCCCGTGTTCTCTGCCTCTGCGGCCCGCGATGCGGCACGCTGCGCCCTCGCGGGATCTTCTCCCGGGGGCAACGCCGCCGCTGGCACGGATGCCGCCGCTACAGGCTGCAATGGCAGGGCCGGCGCGGAAGCCGCCGCCGGATGACTTGCCCGCGCCGGTGATTCAACGGCGGCCGCCACTGCAGCGGAGGTCGCCGCCATGGGGACCGATGCGGGCGCACTCAGCGGATCCGCAGCCGTTGCCGCGGATTGCAGCGAACGCGCTGCCAGCCGTGTGAGCGCCTCCTCTGCCTGGAGCCGGTGTGCGCCGTTTGGAAACGCGCCCAGGTAAGCCTGGACGGACTCCACCGTATTGAGGCGCGAGGCAAGCTCCCATTGGCTCGCCTCCTGCACCGCCATCTTCTCCCGGGCAGCAGACTCGCTGGCGGCCTGGACCGTCCACCACACCCCGCCGATCAGGACGAGCACCGCCAAGGCGAGCACCGGGAGCAGCCATGCAGGCCTCTGGGCCGTTTTTTCGCCAGAGGCTCCGCTCGCCTTCGTCGCGGGGGCCTCCTTGCTGCGAGATGACTGCGATCGCCCCTCAACTTTCACAGGGGCCTGGGCCGGAGTGCCCGCGGCAGCTGACGTCCCCACGGAAGAAGGTTCAGGCACCGAAAAAGACGGCCGGGGCGCAACGAGATCGCTCAATGCCCCCGATGCAGTCTCCCGCGCACCACCGCCGACCTCTTCGCCGCGGCCTCCCACCTCTGCCGGCGACGGCAAGTGCGGGGCAACGACATCCGGAGAACGCCGGGCCGCATCGGAAGCCAAGGGGGAAAGCTCCAAGGCGGCCTCGGAAGCCCGAGCCGCCGCATCCGCGCCACCAGCGATGCCAGCCGCTGCATGGGGCCAGGAAATGGTCACCGTCTTGAGCCCCAGCAGATGCCTCAGCTCGGCAATGCTCTGTGGCCGATCCTGTGGCTTGACCGCCAGGGCGCGCTGCACCCCATGCAGGAACTGGGCGCTGAACCCTGGGCAGGTCTCTGGGGTCAGGCTGGTCAACGGATCGTTGATCATGCGCGCCACCGACGTGGCGGGAGGACGGCCGGTGATCGACTGATACAACACCGCACCCAGCTGGTAGATGTCGGTCCATGCACCCTGGGGCATGGCACCGTCGTCCACATACTGCTCGATGGGGGCGAACCCGGGCTTGAGCACCATGGTGAGTGCCTGGGTCATGTCTCCGATGATGCGGCGCGCCGCACCGAAGTCGAGCAGCACGGGCATGCCCGAATCCTGCAGGAAAATATTGTCGGGAGCGATGTCGCGGTGATAGCAATCGGCCGCGTGCAGCATTTCAAGGACATCCAGGATCGGGGCGATGATCGCTGAAAGCCACTGCTCATCCATGGCGTGCTGCTGCCCGAGGAAGGAGCGGAAAGTCTGCCCCTCGTAGTACTGCATGACCATGTAGGCCGTACCGTTGGCCTCGAAGAACCGATAGACGTGGACGAGCGCCGGATGGGAGAACTTGGCCAGCAGCCGGGCTTCGTTGATGAAGCTCCGCAAACCGGCGTCGAATGCTCCCCGATGCTGGGAGCGCACGTGAACCTCGTTGCCCTCCTTGCGGCCGGCGAGCGTCGCGGGCATGTATTCCTTGATCGCCACGACGCGATCCAGGCTCAGGTCCCGCGCCTTGTAGACGATGCCGAATCCGCCCTCTCCGACGACATCGCTCAACCGGTATTCACCGACGTTCGCGCCCGGGCCTAGGCAGTTCGCAGAACCACTGAATTCCTTGTGCATGAGTTCACGCTTCTAAGCACCGCGGGAAACGGCGCGAACGTCGTTGGACTCGACCGACCTCGCTGCCGGGACTTGCCATTCGTCTCGCACATCAAGCGCCAAAGTCAAGGTTCCACTCCCGGGCGGCTATTTTTTAACTGTGTATGAGATGCGCAGTAATAACTGCCATCCGCCGTTGTTTGACATCCACCTGCATCGAGCCGCCCTGAACTCAGCATGTGAGCGCGCAAGTGTAACGGGAACATGTGACACGCCCCACATAACCCTCAAATCGCAAAGAAAAAAGACAATTTGTTTCTTTTGTTTCCCGAGTTAAAACAATGTTGAAACTTGGAGTATTTCCAAACGAGTTGCGCGGCCTCTATGATCGCCGGCGCAATCAGGCTTTCGGAGGAGCCAAATCAGTCATCGTACTTGCGTGACTCTCGGGAGGGGAGTTATGCGGATGCGAAATCCAGGCAGCCACGGCTCCTCATGAAACACCCCGTTTGTCCGATCCACGCCAGTAGCGCCCCGAGTGCGCGGTGGCTCATTTTCATTTCCATGCGCGCATGCGCAGTCAATTAAAAGGAAGCATCCATGTCGGTCGATATGTTCATGAAGGTTGAAGGAGCCAGTGGCGAGTCGCAAGATTCCAACCACAAGGGCTGGACTGACATCCACTCCTTCACCTGGGGCGCCACCCAGCCCAACTCGATGGCCACCGGCAGCGGCGCTGGTGCCGGCAAGGTGACGTTCCATGATCTGAACGTTGTCGCCAAGGTCGACAAATGCTATCCCGCCGTCTTGAAGCACTGCGCCACCGGCAAGCATCTGGGCCAGGTGGAAATCTCGATGTGCAAGGCCGGTGGAACGCAGATCGAATTCGGGAAAATCACCCTGACCGATGTTCTGGTGACCAGCGTGACGGTTCGCGGCACGGACGGCAGCGATGCCGTGCTGGTGGATTACGCATTCCAGGCCGCCAAAATCAAGACCCAATACTGGGAACAGACCAATCAAGGCGGCAAGGGTGCCGAAAGCCAGATGGGCTTCAACATCAAGGAAAACAAGGAAGCGTAAGCTCCCTTACTCCTCGAAAAGCCAGGACGCCGAAACGGCTCCTGGCTTTTTTTATGGCAAGTCTTGATACGTACCGTTACGCGCAAGGCACGAGAAAATCGCCAAATATCGCAGGAATATCATTTTTAGGATTTACATCCACCACAGGTTGCAGATATTCATCCGAATATGATCTTCCGGAGGGCCCGGGCAATACGACCTACATCGCCACCGTACGCATGCACATCCGAAGCCAGTCGAAAGCCCCGAGCGTCGGCCTGTGCAGCAGGCTCTCGCCCTGCATCGCATCCACCTTGTCGAGGATGCGAAGCCCCCCCTGAACGACGAGGCGCAGTTCCCAGCCGACCCGCCCGCTCAGCCGGTGCACCAGCGGCGCCCCCTCCTCCATCATCGACCGGGCCCATGCGGCGCAGTCGGCCACCAGGGCCCGGGCCTCGGGCAGGAGCGGCGAGGACTGGACTGCGGAGCGCTCCACGCGATGCGCGGCCAGATCGGCCTCCGTGAGATAGTGCCGCCCCCGCGGGATATCGACGCTCAGGTCCTGCCAGAAGTTGATGAGCTGCAGGGCGCTGCAGATGGCATCGCTCTGGGCCAGGGCGCGGTCGTCGGCCACCCCGTACAGGTGCAGCAGCAACCGGCCGACCGGATTGGCCGAGCGGCGGCAGTAGTCCAGCAGTTCCGCCCGATCCGCATAGAAGGCCCCCTCGGACGTGCGAACCACGTCCTGGGAGAACGCGCTGAGCAGGTCGGCAAGCAGTGGCACAGGCAGCCGATGGCTGCGCATCGCGCCCTGCAACGGACCGAACACCTGCGCCCATCGGGCCGAGGGCACAGCGCCCGCCGCGACGGCATGCAGCTCGCGCGCATAGGCCTGGAGCGCGGCCAGTCGCTCCACAGCCGTGGCATCCCCTTCGTCCGCGATGTCGTCCGCCGTGCGCGCGAAGGCATAGATGGCGGCGATGGGCTCTCGCAATGCCGGAGGACAGAGCAGCGACGCGACCGGGAAATTCTCGTAGTGCGTGACGGCCTGGGCACGCCGCGGAGGCGGCCCCTCCGGGGCAACTGCTGCGGATTCCGGATGCCCTTTCGCATCGAGGGAGCCCCCATCACCTGCCGCCGGCACACCGCCCGAGGGCGGCGGCAGCGCGGCATGCATTGCGGATGGCGCCGGGGAGCGCGATGCGGAAGGGGGCGGTGCAGGCGATTTCACGGCGCGATTGTCGCTTGACAGTCGCCAAGTGTTTCCCCTAGATTACTAACCAGTCAGTCATTAAAATTCTTCTTTTCCCCGGACACCGACATGCTTCCCCTTGCCCCGCTGCCACAGTCCGCACCGCCACTCCAGCATCAGCCCCTTTGCGGGGCTTTTTCATGGGTGCGCCCCCTCCGGTCGGCCGCCCGTTGGGCCGCAGTGGCCACGGCGATCGCCGCGGTGGCGGCCTGTTCCAAGCAGGAACCGCCGCCCGAGCCCGTGCGCGCGGTCAAGCTGCTCACCGTGGGCACGGGGCCGCTGCACACCCAGCTCGAATACGCGGGCGAGGTCCGCGCTCGCATCGAATCGCGGCTGGGCTTCCGGGTGGCCGGCAAGATCGTCCAGCGGCAGGCGGAAGCGGGGCAGCGCGTGCAGGCCGGCCAGGTGCTCGCGCAGCTCGACCCGCGCGACTACCAACTGTCGGCCGACGCGGCACGCGCGCAGGTGGCGTCCGCCCTCACGCAGCGGGATCTTGCCGCGGCCGATTACCAGCGCTTTTCCGCGCTGAAGGCGCAGAACTTCATCAGCGGCGCGGAGCTGGATCGCCGCTCCGCGACGCTCAAGGCCGCAGAAGCCTCGCTCGACCAGGCCCGCGCGCAGCTCGCGTCGCAGGGCAACCAGGCGGCCTACACGCGACTCGTGGCCGATGCGGCCGGCGTGATCACGGGGATCGATGCGGAGCCGGGCCAGGTGGTGGCCGCCGGCGCGCCGGTGGTCCGGATCGCGCAGGATGGCCCGCGCGACGTGGTGTTCGCGGTGCCCGAGGACAAGATCGCACGCATGCGGACAGGCCAGTCCGTGTCCGTGCGGACCTGGTCGGCCGGCGAGACGCTGCCGGGGCGGGTGCGCGAAGTGGCCGCCAGCGCCGATCCTGCGACGCGCACGTTCCAGATCAAGGTCGCCATCGAGTCGGACACGCCGCCGCCCCTCGGCGCCACGGCTTATGTCATCCCCGCGGCACTGAGCCATGAGGGTGCGCAGGCCATCAAGCTGCCCACGAGCGCCCTGCGCCAGGAGGGTCAGCAGACGGCGGTCTGGGTGTACGAACCTGCCAGCGGCAGCGTGCGCTCGCAGGTGGTGCAGATCGCCACCGCCGACGGCAACGAGGCGGTCGTGGCCTCGGGGCTCACGCCGGGCATGCAGGTGGTGGCGGCCGGCGTGCACGTGCTCTCCCCCGGGCAAAAAGTGCTGGTTTATCAGCCAAAAGACTTCCATGTCGTTGATAAATCTACGCAGAGCGCTACCAATAACATAGCAAACCCCACGGCATCCGCACCGACGGCCGCGGCGTCTGCCCGCTGAAGGCCGGTCCATGGAGCACCAACCGCAACAGCCCCAAGCGGGGTTCAATCTTTCCAAGTGGGCGCTGGACCATCCGGCGCTGACCCGCTACCTCATGGTGGTGCTGATGCTGCTGGGCATCAGCGCCTATTTCCAGCTCGGCCAGGACGAGGACCCGCCCTTCACCTTCCGGGCGATGGTGGTGCGCACCTATTGGCCCGGCGCCACGGCGCAGCAGGTGGCCGAGCAGATCACCGACAAGCTCGAACGCACGCTGCAGGAAGTGCCCTACGCCGACCGCATGCGCAGCTATTCCAAGCCGGGCGAGTCGCAGATCATTTTCGAGATCAAGGACTCCTCGCCTCCCGGCGACGTGGCCGGCGTCTGGTACACGGTGCGCAAGAAGATCGGCGACATGCGCGGCACCCTGCCCCAGGGCATCCAGGGGCCGTTCTTCAACGACGAATTCGGCGACGTGTACGGCGTGATCTACGCGCTGGAAGCGGACGGCTTCAGCTACGCCGAGCTCAAGACCTTCGCCGACGACGTGCGCCAGCAGCTCCTGCGGGTGAAGGACGTGGCCAAAGTGGAGCAGTTCGGCGTCCAGGACGAAAAGCTCTACATCGAGATCTCCCAGAAGCGCCTGGCGCAACTGGGCCTGGACATGAACCAGGTGCTGAACCAGCTGAGCCAGCAGAACGCGGTGGAGAGCGCGGGCACCATCCAGACCCCGCAGGACCAGGTCCAGGTGCGCGTCGCCGGCCAGTTCGGCGCCGTGGAGGAGCTTCGCGCCATGCCGATCCGGGGCGCCTCGGGCGCCCAGCTGCGGCTCGGCGACATCGCCGAGGTGCGGCGCGGCTACGTGGAGCCGCCCGCGATCAAGGTGCGCCACCAGGGGCGCGAGGTGGTCGCGCTGGGCGTCTCGATGGCCAAGGGCGGCGACATCATCCGCCTGGGCAAGGCCCTGCACGAGGCCACGCAGCAGATCGAGAAAACCCTGCCGGTGGGCGTGCGGCTCGTGAACGTGCAGGACCAGCCCAGCGCCGTGTCGTCTTCGGTGAATGAATTCGTCAAGGTGCTCGTCGAGGCCGTGGTGATCGTGCTGGCCGTGAGCTTCCTCAGCCTGGGCATGCACAAGCGGCCCGGCCAGAACCCGCTGTGGCGCCGCTGGACGCTGGACATCCGACCCGGCCTGGTCGTGGGCATCACGATTCCGCTCGTGCTGGCCGTCACCTTCCTGGCCATGTGGTACTGGAACATCGGCCTGCACAAGATCTCGCTCGGCTCGCTCATCATCGCGCTCGGCCTGCTCGTGGACGACGCGATCATCGCGGTCGAGATGATGGTGCGCAAGATGGAGGAAGGCTACGACAAGGTGCGGGCCGCCACCTTCGCCTACGAGATCACCGCCATGCCCATGCTCACGGGCACGCTGATCACCGCGGCGGGCTTCCTGCCCATCGGCATCGCGAAATCGGTCACCGGCGAATACACGTTCGCGATCTTCGCCGTCACCGTGATCGCGCTGGTGCTCTCGTGGATCGTCTCGGTCTATTTCGTGCCCTACCTGGGCACGCTGCTGCTCAAGGCACCGGCACATCCCAAGGCGGAAACCCACCCCGGGCCGGGCAACGAACAGGGCCCCCACGAAGTCTTCGACAGCCCGTTCTACAACGCCTTCCGGCGCACCGTGGATGCCTGCGTGGAGCACCGCTGGATCACCATCGGCCTCACCGTGCTGCTGTTCGTGCTCGGCATCGTGGGCATGGGGCGCGTGCAGCAGCAGTTCTTTCCCGATTCGAGCCGCCCGGAAATCCTCATCGACGCCTGGTTCCCCGAAGGCACGTCCTTCTCCGCCAACGAAGAAGTGCTCAAGCGCATGGAACAGCGCCTGCTGGCCGAGCCCGGCGTCACCTCCGTGAGCACCTGGGTCGGCTCGGGCGTGCCGCGGTTCTACCTGCCGCTCGATCAGGTGTTCCCGCAGACCAACGTGTCGCAGATCATCCTGCTGCCGAAGGGCCTGGCCGAGCGTGAATCGCTGCGCCACAGCCTGCCCGCCGTGCTGGCGCAGGAGTTTCCCGAGGCACGCGCCCGCGTGAAGCTGCTGCCCAACGGCCCGCCCGTGGCGTATCCGGTGCAGTTCCGCGTGATCGGCACCGACCCCGCCACGCTGCGCGTCCGCGCCGACCAGGTGCGCACCATCCTGCGCGAGCATCCCCAGATGCGGGGCGTGAACGACAACTGGAACGAGTCCGTCAAGGTCATGCGGCTGGAGATCGACCAGGACAAGGCCCGCGCGCTGGGCGTGACGAGCCAGTCCATCGCCCAGGCCGCCCGCACGGTGTTCACCGGCACCACCGTGGGTCAGTACCGCGAGGGAGACAAGCTCATCGACATCGTCTTCCGGCAGCCGCCCGACGAGCGGCAGGCCATCACGGACATCGCCAACGCCTACCTGCCCACCGCCTCGGGCCGCTCGATCCCGCTCACGCAGATCGCCAAGCCCGTGTTCACCTGGGAGCCGGGGGTCATGTGGCGCCACAACCGCGAATACGCCATCACCGTGCAAGGCGACGTCATCGAAGGCCTGCAGGGCGCGACCGTGACGCAGGCCCTGCTGCCGGACCTGCGCGCACTGGAGGCGAAATGGCACGCGGCCGGCGAGAACAGCTACCGCATCGAGGTGGCCGGCGCGGTCGAGGAAAGCTCCAAGGGCTCGGCCTCCATCGCCGCGGGCGTGCCGATCATGCTGTTCATCACGTTCACGCTGCTCATGCTCCAGCTGCACAGCTTCAGCCGCGCGGTGCTGGTCTTCCTGACCGGCCCGCTGGGCATCGCGGGCGTGGCCGGCGCCCTGCTGCTGCTCGGCCGCCCGTTCGGGTTCGTCGCGCTGCTGGGCGTCATCGCGCTCATGGGAATGATCCAGCGCAACTCCGTGATCCTCATCGACCAGATCGAGAGCGACCGCTCGCGCGGGGTGCCCGCGTGGGAGGCCATCGTGGAGTCGGCCGTGCGCCGGCTGCGCCCGATCGTGCTCACCGCGGCGGCGGCGGTGCTCGCCATGATCCCCTTGTCGCGCAGCGTTTTCTGGGGGCCGATGGCCGTTGCCATCATGGGCGGACTCATCGTGGCGACGGTGCTCACACTGCTCGCGCTGCCCGCGATGTATGCCGCGTGGTTCAGGGTGCGGCGCCCCTCGCCCCACCATCCGTCCACGGCCTGAGCGGGATGGGTCCGCCGACAAGGTAAAATCGAAGGTTGACCAATTTCACTCGGCGGCGGACCCTGGCGTTCGCCGCTTTTTGTCGGTAGCAACGTTGGAATCGCGCGGGTGGCGAAATTGGTAGACGCACCAGGTTTAGGTCCTGACGCCAGCAATGGTGTGGGGGTTCGAGTCCCCCCCCGCGCACCACACACAACACGGTGAAGCGGTCCCAGCGAATGCACGGGACGGCTGTCACGGTCCCATTTCATAGAGGAAGAGCCATGGCCGTTACTGTTGAAACCCTTGAAAAGCTCGAGCGCAAGATCACGCTGAGCCTGCCCCTGACCGCCATCCAGTCGGAAGTGGACTCGCGCCTCAAGCGCCTGGCCCGCACGGTGAAGATGGACGGCTTCCGCCCTGGCAAGGTGCCGATGAACGTCGTGGCCCAGCGCTATGGCTATTCGGTGCAATATGAAGTGCTGAACGACAAGGTCGGCGAAGCCTTCGCCCAGACCGCCAACGAAGCCAACCTGCGCGTGGCCGGCCAGCCCCGCATCACCGAGAAGGAAGGCGCGCCCGAAGGCCAGTTGACCTTCGACGCCATCTTCGAGGTGTTCCCCGAAGTGAAGATCGGCGACCTCTCCTCCGCGGAAGTCGAGAAGCTCTCCGCCGAAGTGACCGACGCCGCGATCGACAAGACGATCGAGATCCTGCGCAAGCAGCGCCGCACCTTCGCCCAGCGCACACAAGGCACGGCCGCTGAAGACGGCGACCGCGTCACCGTGGACTTCGAGGGCAAGATCGACGGCGAAACCTTCTCCGGCGGCAAGGCAGAAGACTTCCAGTTCCTGGTCGGCGAAGGCCAGATGCTCAAGGAATTCGAAGACGCCGTCCGCGGCATGAAGGCCGGCGAGAGCAAGACCTTCCCCCTGGCCTTCCCCGAGGACTACCACGGCAAGGACGTCGCCGGCAAGACGGCCGACTTCCTCGTCACGGTGAAGAAGATCGAAGCCGCCCACCTGCCCGAGGTGAACGAGCAGCTGGCCAAGTCCCTCGGCATCGCCGATGGCACGGTGGACGGCCTGCGCGCAGACATCAAGAAGAACCTCGAGCGCGAAGTCAAGTTCCGCCTGCTGGCCCGCAACAAGCAGGCCGTGATGGAAGCCCTGGTCGGCAAGGCCGAACTGGATCTGCCCAATGCCAGCGTACAGGCCGAGATCGCCCGCCTCCTGGACGGCGCGCGCGCCGACCTGAAGCAGCGTGGCATCAAGGATGCCGACAAGGCAGAGATCCCGGAAGACGTGTTCCGCCCCCAGGCCGAGCGCCGCGTGCGCCTGGGTCTGGTCGTGGCCGAACTGGTGCGAGCCAACGACCTCCACGCCAAGCCCGAGCAGCTCAAGACCCACATCGATGAGCTGGCCGCCAGCTACGAAAAGCCCGAGGACGTGGTTCGCTGGTATTTCGGCGACCGCCAGCGCCTCGCGGAAGTCGAAGCCGTCGTCATCGAAAACAATGTGACCGATTTCGTCCTGAGCAAGGCCAAAATCGCCGACAAGTCCATTTCGTTCGACGAACTGATGGGCCAAGGCTGAGAAGAGCCCGGGACCGGGAACGCTTCCTGAGCGTTTACCGGCCCGCCTCGACCGCCATGGGGCTTGTGCTGGCGAGCACAGGCCCCAATTCATTTGTCGGTACAGTATCCGCATCACTGGAGATCACATGAGCGCACTGGAAACACAGGCCCTGGGCATGATTCCCATGGTCATCGAGCAGTCGGGACGCGGCGAGCGGTCCTACGACATCTATTCACGCCTGCTGAAAGAGCGCGTGATCTTCCTGGTGGGCGAGGTCAATGACCAGACCGCCAACCTGGTCGTGGCGCAGCTGCTCTTCCTGGAGAGCGAAAACCCCGACAAGGACATCTCGTTCTACATCAACTCCCCGGGCGGCAGCGTCACGGCCGGCATGGCCATCTACGACACGATGCAGTTCATCAAGCCCGACGTGTCCACGCTGTGCTGCGGCTTCGCCGCCAGCATGGGCGCCTTCCTGCTGGCCGCGGGTGCCAAGGGCAAGCGCTTCTCGCTGCCCAACTCCAAGATCATGATCCACCAGGTGCTCGGCGGCGCGCGTGGCCAGGCCACGGACATCGAGATCCATGCCCGCGATATCCTGCGCACCAAGGACCAGATGAACCGCATCCTGGCCGAGCGCACGGGCCAGCCGCTGGAAAAGGTCAAGGCGGACACCGAACGCGACTACTTCCTGACCGCCGACGAAGCCAAGGACTACGGCCTCGTCGACCAGGTGATCGCCAAGCGGCCCTGATCCCCGGCGGGGAATCGTGCGGCGTTTTCCCACAGGGGAAGACGCCGCTTTCCATTTCGTTATCATCCCGCCAACCTTTCCGCAACACGAGGCAATGCCCCCATGGCCGAGAAAAAAGGCTCTTCCAGCGAAAAAACCCTTTACTGCTCTTTCTGCGGCAAAAGCCAGCATGAAGTGAAGAAGCTGATCGCCGGTCCGTCGGTCTTTATCTGCGACGAGTGCATCGACCTGTGCAACGAGATCATCCGCGACGAGCTGCCCGCCTCCGAGGGCGCCCGCGACTCGCGGGGCGATCTGCCCACGCCTTCGGAAATCAAGACCAACCTGGACAACTACGTCATCGGCCAGGAGGTCGCCAAGCGGACGCTGGCCGTGGCGGTCTACAACCACTACAAGCGGCTGCGCCACAAGGACAAGGCCGGCAAGGATGAAGTGGAGTTGGCGAAAAGCAACATTCTGCTCATCGGCCCGACCGGCTCGGGCAAGACGCTGCTGGCCCAGACCCTGGCGCGCATGCTGGACGTGCCCTTCGTGATGGCGGACGCCACGACCTTGACGGAAGCCGGCTACGTGGGCGAGGACGTGGAGAACATCGTCCAGAAGCTGCTGCAGAGCTGCAACTACGAGGTGGAGCGCGCCCAGCGCGGCATCGTCTACATCGACGAGATCGACAAGATCTCGCGCAAGTCCGACAACCCCTCCATCACGCGCGACGTGTCCGGCGAAGGGGTGCAGCAAGCCCTTCTCAAGCTCATCGAAGGCACGATGGCCAGCGTCCCGCCGCAGGGCGGCCGCAAGCATCCGAACCAGGATTTTCTGCAGATCGACACGACCAACATCCTGTTCATCTGCGGCGGCGCCTTCGCAGGCCTCGAGAAGGTCATCGAGAACCGCACGGAGGCATCGGGCATCGGCTTCGGTGCGGCCGTGAAGAGCAAGAAGCAGCGCTCCCTGACCGAGGTGTTCACCGAGATCGAGCCGGAAGACCTCATCAAGTTCGGCCTGATCCCCGAACTCGTGGGGCGCATGCCCGTGGTCACCGCACTGGCCGAGCTTAGCGAAGACGCGCTGGTCCAGATCCTCACGGAGCCCAAGAACGCGCTCGTCAAGCAGTACAACAAGCTGCTGTCGATGGAAGGCGTGGAACTGGAAATCCGGCCGGCAGCGCTCAAGGCGATCGCGCGGAAGGCGCTGGCCCGCAAGACCGGGGCCCGCGGATTGCGTTCGATCCTGGAGCAGGCATTGATCGGGACGATGTTCGACCTGCCCAATGCCACCAATGTGGAAAAAGTCGTGGTGGATGAATCCACCATCGAAGAGAACAAGGCGCCGCTGCTCGTCTATCGAGAGGCCGCCAAGAAAGCGTGAACCCGGCCGGCGGTCGATCCCCGCCGGGTTCTCCGCTTTCCCAATGGATGCGCCCTCGGCCGCCGCAGGAGTTTGGTGCGCCGTGGGTTGAAAATATCGGCTGGTGGACCATATTCCACACAGCTTCATGAGGATTTCCATGTCCGGACACACCCCCTTGCCCGCCACCCCGATCGACTTGCCCCTGCTGCCGTTGCGCGATGTGGTGGTGTTCCCCCACATGGTGATCCCGCTGTTCGTGGGGCGCCCCAAGAGCATCAAGGCCCTGGAACTGGCGATGGATGCGGATCGCCGCATCATGCTGGTGGCGCAGAAAACGGCCGCGAAGGACGAGCCCCTGGTGTCGGACATGTTCGACGTGGGCTGCGTGTCCACGATCCTGCAGATGCTCAAGCTCCCCGATGGCACGGTGAAGGTGCTGGTGGAGGGACAGCAGCGTGCGAACGTGTCGTCGATTGAAGACCACGACAGCCATTTCACCTCGACCGTGACCCCCGTGGAAGCCTCGGATGGCAGCCACAAGCCCAGCGAAATCGAGGCCTTGCGGCGCGCCGTGATGCAGCAGTTCGACCAGTACGTCAAGCTGAACAAGAAGATTCCGCCGGAGATTCTCACGTCGATCGCCAGCATCGACGACCCCGGCCGCCTGGCCGACACCATCGCCGCGCACCTGCCCCTCAAGCTGGAGAACAAGCAGGCCGTCCTGGACCTGGCCGACGTGAAGGCGCGGCTGGAGAACCTGTTCGAACAACTGGACCGCGAGGTGGACATCCTCAACGTGGACAAGAAGATCCGCGGACGCGTCAAACGCCAGATGGAGAAGAACCAGCGCGACTTCTACCTGAACGAGCAGGTCAAGGCCATCCAGAAAGAGCTCGGCGAAGGCGAGGAAGGGGCGGACATCGAGGAGATCGAGAAGAAGATCAAGGCCGCCAAGATGCCCACCGAGGCCCGCAAGAAGGCCGAGGGCGAGCTCAAGAAGCTCAAGCTGATGTCGCCGATGTCGGCCGAGGCCACGGTCGTGCGCAACTACATCGAGGTACTCACGGGCCTGCCGTGGAGCAAGAAGACCAAGATCAAGCACGACCTCGCCAACGCGGAGGAAGTGCTCAACGAGGACCACTACGGCCTGGACAAGGTCAAGGACCGCATCCTCGAATACCTCGCGGTTCAGCAGCGGGTGGACAAGGTCAAGGCGCCCATCCTGTGCCTGGTCGGCCCTCCCGGTGTCGGCAAGACCTCCCTGGGCCAGTCGATCGCCAAGGCGACGGGCCGCAAGTACGTACGCATGGCCCTGGGCGGCATGCGCGACGAAGCAGAGATCCGGGGCCACCGCCGCACCTACATCGGCGCCATGCCGGGCAAGGTGCTGCAGAGCCTCAACAAGGTGGGCACGCGCAATCCCCTGTTCCTGCTCGACGAGATCGACAAGCTGGGCACCGACTTCCGGGGCGATCCGTCCAGCGCGCTGTTGGAGGTGCTCGATCCCGAGCAGAACCACAAGTTCGGCGACCACTACGTCGAGGTGGACTTCGACCTGAGCGACGTGATGTTCGTCGCCACGTCGAACTCCATGAACATCCCGCCGGCCCTGCTCGACCGCATGGAGGTCATCCGCCTGTCCGGCTACACGGAAGACGAGAAGACGAACATCGCAGTGAAGTACCTGCTGCCCAAGCAGATGGGCAACAACGGCGTGAAGGACGAGGAACTCCAGGTGACGGAAGCCGCGGTGCGCGACGTGGTCCGCTACTACACCCGCGAAGCCGGCGTGCGCTCCCTGGAGCGCGAGCTCTCCAAGATCTGCCGCAAGGTGGTCAAGGGGCTGCAGCTCAAGAAGCTGGAGCCTCAGGTGGTGGTGACGGCCGACAACCTCGCGGACTACCTGGGCGTGCGCAAGTACACCTACGGCCGGGCCGAACAGCAGAACCAGGTCGGCCAGGTCGTGGGGCTGGCGTGGACCGAGGTCGGTGGCGACCTGCTCACGATCGAGGCCGCGACGATGCCCGGCAAGGGCACGATCACCCGCACGGGCTCGCTCGGCGACGTGATGAAGGAATCGGTCGAGGCGGCGCGCACGGTGGTCCGCAGCCGGGCGCATCGCCTGGGCATCAAGGACGAAGCGTTCGAGAAGCGCGACATGCACATCCACGTCCCCGATGGCGCGACCCCCAAGGACGGCCCCAGCGCCGGTGCCGCGATGACGACCGCGTTCGTCTCCGCCCTGACGGGCATCCCGGTGCGCAGCGACGTCGCGATGACGGGGGAAATCACCCTGCGCGGCGAAGTGACCGCCATCGGCGGCCTGAAGGAGAAATTGCTGGCGGCCCTGCGGGGCGGCATCAAGACGGTGCTGATCCCGGAAGAGAACGTGAAGGATCTGCAGGAGATCCCGGACAACGTGAAGAGCGGGCTGGAAATCATCCCGGTCAAGTGGATCGACAAGGTGCTCGACATCGCGCTGGAGCGCAAGCCGATCGCCCTGACCGAGGAGGAGATCGCCGCGGCCATCACCGCGCGCGAGAGCCGGGAAGCCGCCGCCACGGCGGATTCCGTCAAGCATTGAGCGATTGAGCGCAAGGTTGGTCGAAACCGCCCAAAAATGCGCTACAATTCGCTCCATCGACGCCAAACGTTGTAGAATGCAAGGCTTCGGTAAACGCGGGAATAGCTCAGTTGGTAGAGCGCAACCTTGCCAAGGTTGAGGTCGAGAGTTCGAGACTCTTTTCCCGCTCCAGACCCCAAAAAAGGGGAAGCCGAAGCTTCCCCTTTTTGCCAAGGAAAGCATCTTCGGCGCGGTAGCAAAGCGGTTATGCACCGGATTGCAAATCCGTGTAGGTCGGTTCGACTCCGGCCCGCGCCTCCAGATCCGGGCTGTTTTGAACAGCACAGCGTTCTGATGCAAGTTTGGCAAAAGCACCAAAAATAGGTGCTACAATTCAAGGCTTGGTGATTCAGTGAAAACTGAAAACATCAAAATGCGGGAATAGCTCAGTTGGTAGAGCGCAACCTTGCCAAGGTTGAGGTCGAGAGTTCGAGACTCTTTTCCCGCTCCAAATTCATTGGATCGTTTCAAACGGTTCAAGACAAAAGGCCCCAAGTGGGCCTTTTTTTTCGCGCGCGGGGTTTGCCCATCCTGGCCGCCAGGGCCGCGATGAGAACGGACGGCCATTCCCGTCCTGCGAACCCGCCACCATCCACGCAGTTTTACGGCCCTCCTCCACCCCTCCAGTGCGGCGGTACCGCATGGGACAATCGCCTTCCATGACCCCGGAACAGTACGTCCAGCAAAAAGCCGCGGCCTCCGGCAGCAGCTTCTATTACGCCTTTCTGTTCCTGCCGCCGCCCCGGCGTGCCGCCATCACGGCGTTCTATGCGTTCTGCCGCGAGGTGGACGATGTGGTGGACGAGATCTCGGATGCGGGCGTCGCCGGCACCAAGCTGGCCTGGTGGCAGGCCGAGGTGGCCCAATCGTTCGCGGGCAAGGCCTCGCACCCGGTGATGCAGGCGCTGATGCCGCACACGGCCCTCTACGGCATCGCGGAGCAGCACTTGCAGTCGGTGATCGACGGGTGCCGGATGGACCTGGAACAAACCCGGTACCTGGATTTCGCGGGGCTCTCGCGCTATTGCCATCTGGTGGCCGGCATCGTGGGCGAAGTGGCCGCACGCATTTTCGGCACCACCGACGAACGCACGGTGGAGTACGCCCATACGCTGGGCCTGGCCTTCCAGCTGACGAACATCATCCGCGACGTGGGCGAGGACGCCATGATGGGCCGCATCTACCTGCCCGTGGCGGAGCTGCAGCAGTTCGATGTGAAGGCCCACGAGATCCTCAAGCGCCAGTATTCCGACCGCTTCACCGCGCTCATGCGCTTCCAGGCGGAGCGCGCCCACGGGCTCTACGACAAGGCGCTGGCCTTGCTGCCCGCCGAGCAGCGCCGGGCCCAGAAGCCCGGGCTGATGATGGCCAGCATCTACCGCACGCTGCTGCGGGAGATCGAGCGCGACGGTTTCCACGTGCTGCACCAGCGGATCGCGCTAACGCCCCTGCGCAAGCTCTGGCTGGCCTGGAAGATGCAGGCCCTGGGCCGGATGTGAGCGCGCGCGGCCTCGGCTCCACCGGGCCTGCGTTGCCCGCCACCACGCTGCGCCGGCGCGCGGCGCGCGGCGCGGCGCGGCGCTGAGCATGCGCGTCGCCATCATCGGCGGGGGCTGGGCCGGCATGGCGGCCGCGATCGCGGCGGCGCAGGCCGGGCACGGGGTGTCGGTGTTCGAGGCGGCCCGCACGCTGGGCGGCCGCGCGCGCGCGGTGCCACCCGCCACGGAAGCGCACGGCGATCCGCAGGCGCTCGACAACGGCCAGCACATCCTGATCGGCGCCTATGGCGAATGCCTGCGGCTCATGCGGCTCGTGGGCGTGGACCCGGACGAGGCGCTGCTGCGCCTGCCCCTGGCGCTGGTGTTCCCCGACGGGACGGGCCTGCGCCTGCCCGATGCGGCGCCCCCCTGGGATGCCCTGCGGGGCATCGCCGGCGCGCGCGGCTGGAGCCTGTCCGAGCGCATGGTGCTGCTGGCGCGCGCGGCGCGCTGGCGGCTCTCGGGGTTCCGCTGCGCGCCGCACGCCACGGTGGCCCAGCTGTGCGAGGGCCTGCCGCCGCGGCTGCTGCAGGAGTTCATCGATCCCCTCTGCGTCTCGGCGCTGAACACGCCCTGCGATGCCGCGAGCGGCGCGGTGTTCCTGCGCGTGCTGCGCGACAGCCTGTTCAGCGGCCGGGGCGGCTCCCACCTGCTGCTGCCGCGCCGGGATCTGAGCGCGCTCTGGCCCGATGCGGCCGCGGCCTGGCTGCGGGCGCGCGGGCACGCGGTGCACACGGGTCGCCGCGTGCAGCACCTCCAGGCCGCAGCCGGGCAAAGCCCCGCGTGGCGGGTGGATGGCGAGGCCTTCGATGCCGTGGTGCTGGCCACGCCCGCCACCGAGGCGGCCCGGCTCGTGGAGGCCGCCGCGCAGCCGCTGGCCTCCGGGCAGGCAGCTGCGCTGCGCGACTGGGCCGCCACGGCGCACGCGCTGCAGTTCACCGCGATCGCCACGGTATATGCCCAGGCGCCCCAGGGCGCGGCCGCCTGCGCCGCCTGGCCCGCCCCGATGCTGGCCCTGCGCAGCGGCCCGCAGGCCCCCGCGCAGTTCGTGTTCGACCGGGGCCGGCTCGGCAACCGCCCGGGCCTGCTGGCCTTCGTGGTCAGCGCGTTCGAGGGCGAGCGTTCCGCGCTGGAGCAGGACGTGGTGCGGCAGGCGCGGCAGCAGCTCGGCCTGCCGGATTTGCAGGTGGTGCAGACCGTGGTGGAGAAGCGGGCGACCTTCGCCTGCGTGCCGGCGCTGCGGCGCCCCGCCCGCCCGATCGCGCCGGGGCTGCAGGCCTGCGGCGACTACGTGGAGGGCCCCTACCCCGCCACGCTGGAAGGCGCCGTGCTCTGCGGGACCGCCGCGGGCCGCCTGGAGGGAGAAACCCCCTCCATGTCGCCGTGAAATCTCAATAATCAGCTATCAAAAAGAGAGCAATCAGCCGATTTTCGCCGGATCGGTGCCCCCGGCTCTTCCGGGCCAGGGCAGCACATCGGCCAGCTTGAGCACCGCCATGCCGGTGTTGCCCCAGAAGCGCTCCAGGCTCTCGCCGCGCTCGATGAGCAGGCGCCGCACCAGCGGCTCCAGCGCGGTGGCGGTGGGATCGGCGACGAGCAGGTAGCGGAATTCCTCGGCCTCCGAGGCGGCACCGTGGGCCGTTTCGTTCACCTGCACGACCCAGTCCAGCCCGGTGAGGACTTCCAGCACGGGTTCGAGCTGCAGCGCATCGACGCGCAGCGCCTGGGCCAGCTCGCCCACGCGCAGGCCGCGCGCGGGCGTGGCGCGGGCCTGCTGGAGCTGCTGCAGCGCCTCCACGGCGAGCTGGAAGCTCCAGCCCTGCGCGCCCGGGCTGCGCGCCACGCCGGTCAGCAGGCTGGGCAGGTAGGCGGCCACCACGGCCCCCAGCAGCACGATGACCCAGGCCACGTAGATCCAGACCAGCAGGATGGGCAGCGTGGCGAAGGCGCCGTAGAGCACCGAGTAGGTGGGCACGGACGCGAGGTACAGCCCCAGCACCTTCTTGGCCACCTCGATGCCCACGGAGACGAACACCCCGCCCGACCACGCATGCCGCCAGTGGACCTGGGTGTTGGGCACGTAGCGGTAGAGCGCGGCCGTGCCGCCCGCGAGCAGCAGGAACTCGATGGAGTCGAACAGCAGGCGCGCGCTGTCGGGCAGCGCGGCGTTGAGCCCGCGCGAGGCGGTGGAGGCCACCGAGGTGGTCAGCGCCAGGCTGGCGGCCAGCACCAGCGGCCCGAGCGTGATCACGGCCCAGTAGATCAGCACGCGCTGGCCCAGGGGCCGCAGCCGGGGCACGCGCCAGATGTTGTTGAGCGTGCGGTCGATGGTGAGGATGAGCGCCAGCGCGGTAGCCAGCAGGAACGAGAAGCCCGCCACCCCGAGCCCGCTCGCCTGCGCGGCGAACTGGGTGAGGTAGCCCAGGACCTGGCGCGAGATACTGTCGGGCACGAGGCTGTCCACCAGCCAGCGCTGCAGCACCGTCTGCAGGGTGCCGAAGATGGGAAACGCCGAGAAGATCGCCAGCGCCACGGTGAAGAACGGCACCAGCGCGAGCAGCGTGGTGAAGGTGAGGCTGCTGGCCGTGAGCCCCAGGCGGTCTTCCCGGAAGCGCTCGCGCAGCGTCTGCGCGGTGGTGCGCCAGGGAAAGTGCGACAGGTCGGCCAGGACGGCCTCGAAGCGCTGCGCGAGAAGGGCAATGGACATGGCCGATATGATGCCACCCCGATGACCCCGCCCCTGCCTGCGCACCCGCCCTCGCCCGCTCCCGTGATCGACGCCACCCGCTGGCTCGCGGTGGGCAGCCTGATGGGCCTGATCGTGCTGTCCCTGGCCTGGGAACTGTGGCTGGCGCCGCTGCGCCCGGGCGGCTCGTGGCTGGCGCTCAAGGCGCTGCCGCTGGCCGTGCCGCTCGCGGGGCTGCTCAAGCACCGCATGTACACCTACCGCTGGGTCAGCCTGGTGGTGTGGCTCTATTTCACCGAGGGCGTGGTGCGCGCCTGGAGCGATGCGCCGCCGGGCCGCTGGCTGGCGCTGGCCGAGATCGCGCTCTGCCTGGGCCTGTTCACGGCCTGCGCGCTGCACGTGCGGCTGCGCCAGCGGCAGGCGCGCGCGCAGCGGGCCGCCGCGGACCTCGCCCCTTCACGACAAACCACCCCAAGCCCCTGACGGCCCGCCCCACGCACTCTTTCACCGTCACCGTTGCTGCGAGACCGACTCCCATGTCTTCTTCCCTGATCGATACCCTGCGCCAGATCGTTGGCGATGCCCACGTGCTCACCGAGGGCGACCTCGCCGCCTGGGAGCAGGACTGGCGCCGCCGCGCGCGCGGCAAGGCCCTGGCCGTGGTGCGGCCGGCCTCCACCGCGCAGGTCGCCGCCGTGGTGCGGGCCTGCGCCGAGGCGGGCGCGCCCATCGTGCCCCAGGGCGGCAACACGGGCCTGGCCGTGGGCTCGATCCCCGACGAATCCGGCACCCAGGTCGTGCTGGCCCTCACGCGCATGGCCGCCGTGCGCGCGGTGGACGCCGACAACCTCACCATGACGGTCGAGGCCGGCTGCGTGCTGCAGAACCTGCAGGACGTGGCCGAGAAGGCCGGCCTGCTGTTCCCGCTGAGCCTCGCGGCCGAGGGCAGCTGCACCATCGGCGGCAACCTCGCCACCAACGCCGGCGGCACGCAGGTGGTGCGCTACGGCAACACGCGCGACCTGTGCCTGGGCCTGGAGGTGGTCACGCCCCAGGGCGAGGTGTGGGAGGGCCTGAAGGGCCTGCGCAAGGACAACACGGGCTACGACCTGCGCGACCTGTTCATCGGCAGCGAGGGCACGCTGGGCATCATCACCGCCGCGACGATGAAGCTCTATCCGCGCCCCGCCGCGAGCCTCACCGCCTGGGCGGCCGTGCCCTCGATGGAAGCCGCGGTGCGCCTGCTGGGGCTGGCCCACCAGCACCTGGGCGCCGGCCTCACGGGTTTCGAGGTGATGGGCCGCTTCGCGCTCGGCCTCGTGGCCCGGCACATGCCGCAGTTGCGCGTGCCCTTCGTCGATCAGGAGGACGTGCCCTACGGCGTGCTGCTGGAGAACGCCGACAGCGAATCGGAGGAGCACGCCCGCGCGCGCTTCGAGGCGCTGCTGGAGACCGCGTTCGAGGACGGCTGCGTGAGCGACGCGGTGGTGGCCGAGAACCTCTCGCAGGCGCACCAGCTCTGGCACATCCGCGAGAACATCCCGCTCGCGCAGGCCGAGGAAGGGTTGAACATCAAGCACGACATCTCGGTGCCGATCTCGCGCATCCCCGCCTTCGTCGAATACGCCGACGCGCTGCTGGCGCGCGAGGTGCCGGGCGTGCGGCTGGTCAACTTCGGCCACCTGGGCGACGGCAACCTGCACTACAACGTGCAGGCCCCCGCCGAGGGCGATGCCAAGGCCTTCCTGCGCGATGAGGAAAAGCGCGTGAACCACCTCGTGTACGAGGCCGTCGCGCGCTTCGGCGGCTCGTTCTCGGCCGAGCACGGCATCGGCGAGCTGAAGGTGGAGACGCTGCAGACCTACCAGTCGCCCGTGGCGCTGTCGATGATGCGCGCCATCAAGCAGGCGCTGGACCCGCGCGGGCTGCTCAATCCGGGGCGGGTGCTGGCACGCCAGCCCTGACCGCCCACCGAATTGCTACATAAAACATAGCAAACTATTCAGCAAATACGGCGACATGGACCGGATTTCATCCGTTTCCATGCCGTGAAGGCCCTGCGGAGGCCTTTCGGGCAGCGCCGGCCTAAAATCCCGGGCCAGCCCGGGCCTTCGCCGCCCGCCCCAATCGCCTGCCGGCCCCCGCGCCGGAACGCCATGACCGACCGCCCCATCCGCCACCAGTACGAAGATTTCATGCGCCACGTCGCCACCCACGGCGTGGCCAAGGGCGACCGCACCGGCACGGGCACGAAGAGCGTGTTCGGCCACCAGATGCGGTTCGACCTGAACGAGGGCTTCCCGCTGGTGACGACCAAGAAGGTGCACCTGAAGTCCATCATCCTGGAGCTGCTGTGGTTCCTGCGCGGCGACCGCAACGTGCGCTGGCTGCAGGAGCGCGGCTGCACGATCTGGGACGAGTGGGCGCGCGAGGACGGCGACCTGGGCCCGGTCTACGGCGTGCAGTGGCGCAGTTGGCCCGCCGCGGACGGCGGGCACATCGACCAGATCGCCCAGGTGATCGACACCCTGCGCCGCAACCCCGATTCGCGCCGCATCCTCGTGAGCGCCTGGAACGTGGCGGAACTCGACCAGATGGCGCTCATGCCGTGCCACGCGCTGTTCCAGTTCTACGTGGCCCCTGCGCAGGAGCCCGGAGGGCGGGGCCGGCTCTCGTGCCAGCTCTACCAGCGCAGCGCCGACATCTTCCTGGGCGTGCCCTTCAACATCGCGAGCTATGCGCTGCTGACCCACATGGTGGCCCAGCAGTGCGACCTGGACGTGGGCGACTTCGTCTGGACCGGCGGCGACTGCCACATCTACGACAACCACGCCGAGCAGGTGGCGCTGCAGCTCTCGCGCGCCCCCCACCCCTACCCCGTGCTGCGCATCCTGCGCCGGCCCGAAAACCTCTTCGACTACCAGTACGAGGATTTCGAGGTCGCCGGCTACGAACACCACCCGGCCATCAAGGCCCCGGTGGCCGTCTGAGAAGTTCCGACGCGGCCACCCCACCCTTTTCCCACTTCCGCTCCGCAAACCCCATGTCCTCCCACGGCTTCCACGTCCATGGGCCGCACGACCACGCCGTCGAGCACGCCGCCCAGCACGCCCATTCCGATGCCGCCCAAGGCGCCCTGACCAACCAGATCGCGATGGCCACGGCCATCATCGCCACGGTGGGCGCGATCTTCTCGTACATGGGCGGCGCCACGCAGGCCAATGCCGGCCTCATCAAGAACGACGCCGCCATCAAGAAGACCGAGGCGGCCAACCAGTGGGCCTACTACCAGTCCAAGAGCACCAAGCAGTCGCTGACCGAGCTGGCGCGCGACCTGGCCGTCGACGACCGCAAGCCCGCACTGCAGGCCCGCCTGGACCGCTACGAGCAGGAAAAGAACGACATCAAGAAGGCCGCCGAGGCCCTGGAGGCGCAGTCGCTGGCGCTGGACCACCAGAGCGAGGCGCAGATGCACCAGCACCACCGCTGGGCCCAGGCCACCACGGTGCTGCAGGTCGCCATCGCGCTGGCCGCCATCGCCCTGCTCACGCGCCGCAAGTGGCTGGGATGGGGCATGTACGGCGTGGCCGGCATCGGCCTGGCCGTGGGCGCGCTGGCCTTCCTCCACATCTGAGACGGTGTGAAAGGAACCCGCCGATGCCCCTGCACCTCATCTACGCGCGCGCGGCCAACGGCGTGATCGGCCGCGGCAACGCCATGCCGTGGCACCTGCCCGAGGACCTGGCCCATTTCAAGCAGCTCACGCTGGGCGGGTCCGTGGTGATGGGCCGCAAGACCTGGGATTCGCTGCCCGCGCGCTTCCGCCCGCTGCCGGGGCGCACCAACATCGTGGTCACGCGGCAGGCGGACTGGCAGGCCGATGGCGTGCTGCGCGCGGGCAGCCTGGAGGACGCCATCGCCTTGGGCCGCGCGCAGGGCGACGCGGTCTGGATCATGGGCGGCGCCCAGATCTATGCCCAGGCCCTGCCGCTGGCCGATGGCGTGGAAGTGACGGAGATCCAGCAGGACTTCGAGGGCGACGCCTTCGCCCCCACCCTGGGCCCCGAATGGCGGGAGACGGCGCGCAACGCGCACCGCTCGGCGGGCGGCCTGCCCTATGCCTTCGTGAGCTACCGCCGCGTCAGCGGATCTCCCGCTGCTCCCACTTGACGGCGCTGGCCCAGCCCAGCCGCTCGAAGGCCCGGATCAGCCACGCCCCCGGGTCCACCTGCCACCAGGTCTTGCGCGTGGTCGCGCAGCCCGGGTCGGCGTGGTGGTTGTTGTGCCAGCCCTGGCCCAGCGTCGGCAGCGCCAGCCACCAGCAATTGCGGCTGTCGCCGACCATCCGGGTGTGGAAGGGCTTGGCGCCCACCCGGTGCCCGAACGAGTTGATCATCCAGAACAGGTGCTGCGTCAGGCAGACGGGCACCAGCCCGCCCCACAGCAGGCCGAGCAAAGCACCCTCGGCCGAGCGATGGAACAGCGCCCCCGCCACGGTGGGCAGCGCCAACCCCAGCAGCGAGACCAGCGCGAAGCGCGAGTGCACCTTGAAGAGGATGCTGCGCTTGTACAGGTCCAGCCCGTAGCTCTGCCAGCCTTCCTGCAGCTTCACGTCGGTGTCCAGGGTCCAGCCCACGTATCCGTAGAGGAAGGACCGGAAGTTGCGCCACGGGCTGCCCAGGTCCTTGTTGGGCGTGTGCGGATCGTCGTCCGTGTCCACGAAGCGGTGGTGCCGGCGGTGGGTGGTGACCCACCAGATCAGGGGCCCGTGCCCCCCCATGGAGCCGGCCACCGCCAGCACCCATTCCAGGCCCGGGCTGGCCCGGAAGGCGCGGTGCGCGAAGCAGCGATGGAAGCCGATCTCGATGCCCATCATGGTGAAGAGGTACATCGCCAGGCACATCGCCAGCTCGAAGGCGCCCACCTGCCAGCCCGCCAGCCACAGCAGCACGGCCGCCACCAGCCCGCCCACGGGCAGGACCACGAACAGGCGGCCCAGGACGTAGTCGTAGCGGCGCAGCTTCAGGTGGTGCCGCTCCAGCACGGTCTGCGCGCCGCTCATGACGTGTCCCCGGTCCACCCGGAATCCCGTGGCAGCGGCCGGGCTGCCGCGCGACGGACGGGCCGCGCGCCGCTCACGCCATGCTCCCGGCCGCCAGCGCGCCCTGCCCCTTCAGCTCGCAGATGTGCTGCGACAGGGCCGAGATCGACGGGTATTCGTAGAGGGCCGTCGGGTTCAGGTCGCACGCGGCCCAGGACGAGAGATCGCCGGACATGACGATGGCGATCATCGAATCGACCCCGTACTCGGCGAAGGTGGCCTCGGTGTCGATCTTCTTCGGATCGATGCTCAGCTTGCGGGCCAGGTAGTCCACCAGCCAGTCGGAGACGGTGTCGGCCTGCAGGGAAGCGGTCTGGGAAGGGGATGCATTCATGGTGCGCTCGTTTCAATGGTGAGTGAAGGGGTGGACGGGTGCGGGGGGACGGCCTCCAGGTGCGCGGCGAGCCACGCCTCGACGACGCCTGTCTGGTCCTCGGTCATCAGGTGCGGAAAGTGCCCGGCGCCCGCCACCTCGACGACGTCGAGCCCCGGGTGCGTGGACTGCATGCGGCGGACCATCCCGGGCGTCAGCACCTCCGAGTTCTGGCCGCGCAGGAGCAGGACCGGGCAGGACACCTGCTCCCACACGTGCCAGATGTCGGTCGGCTTCGCGCCCGCGTCGGTGTACAGCCGGGGCAGCGCCGGGTCGTAGCGCAGCGCGTAACGCTCGCCCTCCAGGGGGCGGATCGCGTGGCGCACCACGGCGTCGGCCACGGCCTCGGGAAGCGGCCCGCCCTGGCGCAGCGCGGCACGCGCCCACTGCTCCGCGGCCGTCCTCGACTGGAAGGTCGGGTAGTAGCTGATGAGCCTGGCGATGCGCTGGTACAGCTCGGGGTCGATGCCGGGACCGGCGTCGTTGATGACCAGGCAGGCCACCTGCGACGCGGGCTCGGCGGCCAGGAGGATGCCCAGCAGGCCGCCGTAGGAGCTGCCGACATAGCCCACGCGGCCCTGGCCGGCCCGCGCCGAGATGAGATGCCGCAACTGCGCCAGGAACAGATCGGAGCGGTATGTCAGCTGCTCGCCCACCCAGTCGCTGTCGCCATGGCCGACGAGGTCGGGCGCGCTCACGGCGAAGCGCCGGGCCAGCCGGGGCTGCAGCACGTGGAAGTCATGCCGGTTGCGGGTGATGCCGTGGACGCAGAGGACCTGCGCGGCGCGGCCCTCGGCCGTGTCGCATTGACCGACGGCATAGCGGACCGGTGTGTCCTGCCAGGAAAACTGCAGGGTGGACTGGGTGCGGTGAAGGCTGTGCATGCGAATGCGCTTTCGAAAGCCGGTCAGTGCCGGGTGGCCGTGGCCGATGCCACGCCCGACATCAGCACGGCCAGCTCGACGCGGAACAGGTAGATCATGGTGAGAAAGCCCGTCCAGATGCGGGCCCACACCAGGTCGGCCACGTCGCTGCCGTAGCGCTCCTGCACCGACGCCATGTGCTCGGCGATGGCGTTGACGCTCTGGCGCGCGTGGCCGGAGGAGAAGTTGTCGATGGACACGTGCACGCGCCAGAAGTCGGCCCGCAGGCCGCGCTTTTCGAGGTTGCGGATCATGGCCTCGTAGAAGCCGTCGAGGCCCGACATCTCGATCGCCAGGTTGATGCCCAGGGTCTCGGGGTAGTACTGCTGCGAGCACACGCCCACGGCCAGCAGGAACGACGGCACCTTGTAGGCCTGCTCCGGGATGCGCGGGTCCTGGGCGAAGGCCTCCTGCCAGGCCTCGGCGAACTCGAAGCCCATGTCGGCGAGCAGGCGGCGGTAGATGTTGGCGTGGTTGGCCTCGTGGTGCCCGTTGCCCACCTCGTCCGCGAAGATGGTGAACAGCCGCGCCCGGGCGCCGCGGGACAGCTCGGCCGCGCCGGCATGCCGGAGCCAGCAGCCATCGACCAGCGCGAAGGGCGCGAAGGCCACGTGCAGCCGCTGCAGGCCGAGGTCGCACAGGTCGAGCTGGAGCTTGCGCGTCTGCTCGGCCTGGAAGTAGTAGAAGTCCTCGATGCGGCGCTCGAAATCGGCGCGCGCATAGGCGAAGGGGCGCACCAGCGGCAGCGCCTCCATGCCGGGGCGCAGCGCCGCGAACTCCGCGCCGATGCGCTCCAGCACCTGCCGCGCCACCTCGATCGCCGCCGGGCGGGACTCCGCGTTGATGATGGCGCCATAGGCCGAGCGGAAGCCGCCGTCGCCGCCATCGCCGGCCGGCGCGGCAGCCAGGACGGCCTGCCGGTCGCGGCCCAGGAACGCGCCGAAGCGGGCGATACAACCGGCCTCCGCCACCGGCGGCTCGCCGGCGGCCAGCAGCCGGAAGTGGGCCTTGAGCGACTCGATCTCGGGCCGCGAGAAAACGCCGTGCATCTTTCCGCCCTCGCCCAGCAGGTTGCGGAAGAAGGGGCTGTCGTCGATGCCGTCGCGGCGGATCCAGTGGGAGTTCCAGAGCGCCTGCAACAGGGCCGCACCCGGGTGCTCGCTGTCGTTGAACCATTCGACCAGCCGCCGGCCGGCCAGCATCACGTGCGGGTGGTGGATCAGCGCGAAGCGGGCCTTGTGCTCCATGATGTCGGCCGCCCGCCGGCCCGCGCGGGCGGCGCTCTCGCGGGTGGCGTCGTCCAGCAGGCCGATGCAGGCGCCGAACAGCACGGCGCCGTGCCGCGCCCGCCCGGCCTCCGCGTCCGGCAGGCCGGCCAGCGCCTGCCACAGCGCCCGGCTGCGGGCGCGGTAGAACCGGCCCTGGTCGCTGCCGTGGGTCAGCAGCGCCATGGCATGCCAGAGGGCATGGGCGAAGCCGGCGATCTCCGGCAGGCGCTCGCAGGCCAGGGTGCCCAGGGCCGCCGGAATGCAGGCCGCCAGGAAGGTCTCCTCGTCGAAGGGCTCCTCGGCGAGATAGCCCTGCAGGTCGTGCTGCGGACCAAGCCAGGCGCCCTTGCGGCGGGCATGGTCGTCGAGCGTGGCCCGTATCGCCGGCTGGTCGCCGTCGTCCAGCAGCCGGAAGAGCACGTGCATCAGCGGCCGCGAGAAATTGCGGACGTCGGCCACGTGCAGCAGCAGGCGATCGCTGGCGCAGACCAGGAAGCGCAGTTGCGGCAGGACCCCGACGCTCCCCTCGGCGCGCTGCAGCAGTGCGGCGATGTTCCTCGCGCCCGCCAGCACCTCGGCCCGCGGCGCGCCGCGCCCGGTCCGCGGCGGATGGGCGTCGAAGAAGCGCAGGCAGGCCTTGGCCAGGTAGAGCCGGTACTCCGAGGCCGCGTCGTCGCACAGCCGCCGGCACAGCTCGCGCGGAGACGGCGCAGCCGCCTCCGAGATGGACGCGAGCCCCCGGGCCGAATAGGTGTCGCCCGCGCCGGCGGCGGAGGCTGGAAGGATTGCACTCATGGTTTGCTTGCCGCCCCGTGCGCTACGGCTTGGAGAAAACGTGGTCGTTGACCACCAGCAGGTCGAGCCCCGTGGACAGGAACACGGTGACCGCGTCCGCCGCGCTGTGGACGATGGGCTTGCCCATCACGTTCAGGCTGGTGTTGAGCAGCACCGGGGTGCCCGTGAGCGCGTGGAAGGAGCTCAGCAACTCGTGGAAGCGCGGGTTCCAGTCCTCGCGCACGGTCTGCAGGCGGCCGGTGTGGTCCGCGTGGCACACGGCGGGAATCTCCTCGCGGTGGGCCTCGCGGATGCGCAGGGTCTTCTCCATGTAGGGCGTGGCCGAATAGTCCTCGAAGTAGCGATCGCCGAACTCGTCCAGGATGGAGGGCGCGAACGGCCGGAAGCCTTCGCGGAACTTCACGATGGCGTTGATGCGCTCCTTCATCGAGGCCTGCCGCGCATCGGCCAGGATGGAGCGGTTGCCGAGCGAGCGCGGGCCGAACTCGGCGCGCCCCTGCACCCAGCCGACCACCTTGCCGGCGGCCAGCTCCCGGGCCACGTAGTCGCACAGCTCGCCCGGGGGCACCGGCACCTGCCCGAGCATCGGGCCGTTCTTCAGGAAGGGCTCCAGCTCCTTGTCGTCGATCGCCGAGCCGAGGTAGGGCGAATGGAAGGCCCGGCGCGGCACTGTGCCGCCGTCCTCGGCATAGGCCAGCAGCGCGGCGCCGACGGCGTTGCCGTCGTCGGAGGGCGCCGGCGGGACGTAGAACTGCCCGAAGCCGCTACGGGGCGCCACGCAGCCGTTGAAGGTGGAGTTGAGGGCGCAGCCGCCGGAGAGCACCAGCCGGTCGGAGAGCCCCAGCTTCCGCAGCCCGGCCAGCACCTCCAGCATCATCTCGCTGAAGTAGTGCTGCGCGGTGTAGGCGATGTCGGCCACCGACTCGTAGCTCTGGCCGGGGCGGCGCGCGAACGCCTGCAGCTCGCGGTAGGTGCCGGCCGCGTTCTCGTCCATCACCAGATCGAGGCCATCGACGTAGATGTGGCGGCGCAGGACGTCCAGGAACGCGGGGTTCAGCTCGCCATAGGGCGCCAGCCCCATCACCTTCCATTCCTCGCCGTTGACGATGTCCATGCCCAGCAGCGCGCAGATCGTGTAGCCGTAGTACAGCCCCAGGCTGGACAGCGAACCGTACCGGCCCCGGGCGGACTTCGTGCGCGGGATCGGCTCCAGCCTGCCGTCGCGGTAGTGGAAATAGCTGCTGTGCACGCCCTCGCCGTAGCCGTCGAAGACCGCGCACACGGCATCGTCGAACGGCGAGGTGTAGCAGGCATAGGCCGCATGCGTGAGATGGTGCTCGTAGCTGCGCACCGAGTGCTCCAGCCCCTGCAGGCCGCAGTAGCGCTCGATGCCGGTGCCGGCCAGCTTGTAGTTGGGCTCGATCAGCTTGTCGCACAGCCCGGCATGGAAGGCGACCCGTGCGATCCAGTCGCGGTCGGCCTGGGCATCGGCGCCCGCCAGCGCCTTGAGGATCTGCGCGGCATCGGCGCGCATCTTCTGCGGCGCCTCCCTGCTCCAGGTCTTGGCGACGACGATGGAACTGCAGGGCTCGCAGTACTGCTTGAGCAGCCGCGGGATGCGCAGCGGATCGTCCGGCGGCGTGTTCACCGCCCGCTTGTTCTGCAGGAACCGCTCGGTCGCCTCGGCGAACACGATCTCGCCATCCGCGTTGACGATGGCCAGCGCGTTCTCGTGGCCGGTGCAGGCCAGTCCTATGTAGTATTTCATCGAAGAATTCCAGGCGGCATCCACTGGGTTCAGAAGGGCCGGAGGGTGGTTTTTGGAAAGTGGCGTGGCGCTAGGCCACCGCTTCGGGCTCCCGGGCGCGCTCGAGATACAGCTGCTTCATCTTCATGCGCATGGGCTTGCCGCTGGAGGTGCGCAGCACCCCGCCGAACGGCAGCAGCACCACGTCGATCGGGCGCAGGTCGAACTCGCCCACCAGCGCCGCGGTGATGCGGGCCCGGATGGCCTCGGGCGGCGTGTCCCTGGCGGCGCGGCGCAGCTCGGCCATGACGACGATCGACTCCTCCTGCGCCTCGCCGGCATGGGAGAACACCACCACGCCTTCCGGGTTGAGCGCCTCGTGCGCGCCACGGATGGCGTTTTCCAGATCGGTGGGGAAGAAGTTGGCGCCGCGGACGATGATGACCTCCTTCATGCGCCCGAGGATGTAGAGCTCGCCGCCACGCAGCACGCCCAGGTCGCCCGTCCGGAGGAAGTGCTCCGCCCGGCCCTCCACCTGGCCGCGGAAGGCCTCGCCGGGGTTGCCCCAGTAGCCGGCGGCCACGCTGGGGCCGCGCACCCACACCTCGCCCATCCCGCCCTCTTCCACCGGCCGGCGCGACTCCGGATCGACGATCAGCAGCTCGTGCCCGTCCAGGGCGCTGCCGCACGACACCGCATCGCGGAACTCCGCCCGGTGCCCGCCGCCCGGGATGGCGGGCAGGACCCGGTAGCCCGCGCCGCGGGAGCCGCCGGAGATCATCAGCGTCGATTCCGCCATGCCGTATGTCGGGTAATGCGCGGTGCCGCGGAAGCCATGGGGCGCGAACCGGCGCGTGAAGCGCTCCAGCGTCTGCGCGTCCACGCGCTCTGCGCCGTTGAAGGCCAGCTCCCACGACCCCAGGTCCAGCCCCGCGCATTCGGCCTCTTCCACGCGCTCCACGCACGCCTGGTAGCCGAAGTTGGGGCCGCCGCTGGCGGTGATGCCGTAGCGCGAGATGAGCTGCAGCCAGCGCCCCGGCTTCTGGATGAACAGCAGCGGCGACAGCAGGGTGATCGGGTAGCCGGTGTGGACCGGGCTCAGGACACCGCCGATGAGGCCCATGTCGTGGTACGGCGGCAGCCACACCATGCCGCGCGAATCCGGGCCGAGGCCGAACTTCGTCTCGATGCCCGCGAGGTTCGCCATGATGCTGGCATGCGTGACCACCACGCCCTTGGGATCGCTGGTGGAGCCCGAGGTGTACTGCAGCAGCGCGGTATCGCCGGGCGCGACGTCCGGGCACTGCCACGCATGGCCTTCGGCCGCGAGGCGGGCCGGATCGGCCAGCTCGATGCCCTGCAGCCCGGCAGGCTGCAGCAGCTCCGCCAGCGGCCGCATCGAGGCCTCGTCGCACACCACCAGCCGGGGCGCGCAGCTCTTCACGATCTCGACGATCTTCGAGCGGTGGCGCGTGCCCCGCAGCGGCGTGCAGGGCACGGCGATGGCCCCGGCCAGCAGACAGGCGAAGAAAACGCAGCTGTAGTCCTCGCCCACCGCGCAGAGGATCAGCACCCGCTCCCCGCGCAGCCCCCGCTGCTGCAGCGCCGCGGCCAGGCGCTTCGCCTGCGCGACCAGCGTGGCGTACGACCACTCCAGGGGCTGGAGATCGCCGCGGGTGATGAAGCGATAGGCCACGCTGCCGTCGCAGGCCGCTTCGCGGTCCAGCAGACAGTGCATCAGCGTGGGCGTTACTGCTCGGCGTGCCGTCATCGTTGCTTTCGAGTTCAGGGGGGTGGACATGGTGGGCGGGGCGGGTGGCGAAGGCCGCCCCTTGCGGTGGCGGCCCGTGCGCTCAGGTCTTGACGAACACCGAAGCGAACCAGTTGCTCTTGCCGGTGGCCAGGCACAGCACCCGGTGTCCGGCGGCGGGCCGCCGTTGCTCCAGCAGGCGTTCGAGGTTGAGCGGGATGTCGCAGGAATAGGCATGGGCGACCTCCGCGACATCGGGGCAGAAATGGATCTCCCGCTTCACGCCGGCGACGTAGCTGAACATCGCCAGCGCCGGCAGCGCGAAGTTGCCGGTCAGGAAGGTATCGATCGACGCCCGGTCGGTCGCCTGGCGGGCCAGCAGCGTCTCGACGCATTCCTTCATCGCATCGGTGGAGAGCTTGAGGAACTTCGGCGAGTACGCGCTGGAGGTTTCCACCCGCAGCCGCTGGTTGGAGCGCTGCAGGCTGTCCAGCAGCCGGAAGTCGTTGCGCGGGTCGGTGTCCACCACGAAGCAGGCCGCGCCATCGCTCACGACCACATTGCCGTCGATGACGCGCTGGCGCTCGTCCAGGCACGTGTCGGTGGCGATGACAAGCACCTGCCGCGCCTTGCCCGCCTCGATCAGGCCCTGGGCCAATTGCAGAGCGCCCACCGCATTGCCGCACTCGGACGAGAAGAGGCCCACGACGTTGACCTTCTCCAGCCCCAGGCGGACCAGCGTGTCGCCCAGTTGCTCGTTGTAGAGCTGCGGGTCCCGCAACGTCAGCGTCGCGTAGATGACCAGATCGATGCCCTCCTGCAGCGCGGGCCGGGCATCCAGCAGCTTGCGCACGCAGCGGTAGGCCAGCTCGGCCGGGCCGTGCGGCGATTTCCGGTAGTGGCGGAATCCGCCGCTCAGGATGTGGGCCCGCAGCTCGGGCTGTTCGATCAGCTGGGGCAGCTCCTCCACCGGGCGCTGCTCGCCCAGCTCGTGCTGAAAGCCTCCAAAGTAGACGTCATTCGTTCGCATGCTGCTTCAGTCGGTCGGAAAAAAAAGGGGGCGCCACGGTCGATTCACCCCCGCGCCATGGGGCTGGCGTGGGCGGCGCCTCGCGGCGCTCAGACACGGACGGCCGCGGTGCTGCGGTCCAGCAGTTCGGCGGCCAGCGTCCCGGCATGGCGGGCCAGCCAGGGGCTGCCGGCGCCATCCGGCTTGCCGTGGTACTTCGGAAGGATGAGGGGCCGCTCCGTGTTCAGGCGGCACCACATGCCCTGCGCCGTGCCCTGCGCATCCAGCGGCGGGTACAGCGCGCAGAAGGTGTAGCCGCTGTCCTCCAGCGTGCGCTGGGCGCCCACGTAGGCCTCGGTCATCGGCAGGATGACGGTCAGCGTGCTGCAGGCCACCTGCTCCAGCCGGTGCAGCGAGCGATGGAAGTCGCCGCCCCCCGGGCTTGCCACCAGCTTCGCCGGGTTCTTCTCCTGCTGGTAGTCCTCCTCCAGCAGGAGCCAGCCCGCGGGGACCGGGGCGCAGCCGCCCGCGGGCCGCACCAGCCGGGGCGCGGCGCCCCAGTTGTCGATGAAGACCTGCCGGATGAAGGCTTCCGTGCTCTCGCCGAAGACGTGGATGTCCCGCAGCCCCCCGACGCCGGGCGCGTCGTGCAAGGGGCCCGGCAGCCGCACGAAGAAGTCCAGCAGCTCATACGACCCGGCCCCGGAGTCCGGCATCAGATACCAGGGGGCATAGCCCCACTGCGTCATCTTCATCACGTGGGACACCAGATAGCGCACCGCGCCGCCGCCCCGCACCCGCCCCTCGCGGGCCGCGCGGCTGCTGCAGTTGCGCGAGGTGCAGAAGAAGCTGCGGTAGCGGGAGCCGGCCGTCTCCAGCCACTGGCGCAGGAACAGCGCGAAGCCGTACTTGGCGCTGCCGTCGCTGGCCGAGCCGCTCTTGCCCAGCTCGCCGATGCCCGAGCCGAACGGGAAGTCGGCGTCGTAGAGGGACAGCGTGCCGAACTGTTCGGCCCGCAGGCTCGCCTCGTTCATCGACCACACGCAACTCGTCTGCGACCCGCTTTCGAGGGCGGTGACGAGGTAGGCGCTGTCCTGGGTGGGCGCCGGATAGTCGGGCCCGTAGCACTGGGCCACGATGCCGGCGATGACCGAGGAATACCCGTGCGCGGCGCCCCGCACCGCGTCCGGCGCAACGAAGTGGAAATCCGCGGGGATGTGCGCATCGGCCTGCAGCAGCCCCTCCGTGAAGGAATCGATCGCCTTGCTCATGCGCTTTCCCGTTTCACCGCGGGCGTGCCGCGCAGGTCCCGATAGGCCTTGAGATGGAAGCCGATATAGGAAGGCTCGCAGTACTTCATCTGCTTCTCGAGGATCTTGTGCGCCTTGGGCAGGTTGTAGAACGGCACGTACGGAAACGCGTGGTGGGCCGTGTGGTAGTTGATGTTCCAGAAGACCAGGCGCCCCAGCCAGTTCGAGCGGATCGTGCGCGTGTTCTCCAGCGCGTTGCTGCCGCAATCGACCTTGTAGTGCTCGGGCAGGCTGATCAGGTAGAGGATGAGCGGGAAGAAGACGCAGACCGGCACCAGGAACGTCTTGACCGCGATTTCCGGTGCCTGCCAGGTGAAGCCGGCCACGGCCGCGCACCACAGCAGCATCACGGCGAAATCCGCCCTCACGGCGGGCAGGTCGGACTCTTTGGTGTTGAAGAACGCGGTGCGCCGCCCGAAGAACGCCAGCACGCTGTACTTCCACTCGTTGTAGAAAAAGGAGTTGAAGATGGTGGACCAGGACAGCAGGCCCTTGAGGTACTCGGCGCGGCTGCGGTAGCCGTAGAGGCCGATCTCGTTCTGGGTGTCGCCTTCCTGCGTGGTGTGCGCGTGGTGCTTCAGGTGGTAGCCGCGGTGCAGCGTGAAATTGAGGAAGTTGGTCGCCATGAAGAAGGCGCCCGCCAGATGGTTCAGCCTGCGCGATCCCGAGAAGGACGAGTGCACGCATTCGTGGCCGATCAGGTTGAGCCCGCCCAGCATGGCGCCCATCGCGATCCAGATCGGAAGCCACAGCGCGAAGTGGTCCACCCGCAGGCCGGCATAGGCCAGCGCGGCATAGAGCGCCGCGAGCACGGCGAACTGGACGACGAAGCGCATCGGCTTCTTGGTGGCGAGCTCCCGCTTCTGCTCCTGCGTCAGCCGGACGGGAGCGTAGCTCTTGAGTGCTTCGCTGCCTTCGTTATGCATGGTGGCCTCTCAGGAGCTGGCAGATGGAATCGACGGACCGGAAGTCGTCGGGGCTCAGGTTCTCGCCCACCAGCTTGATGCCGAAGCGGCCCTCCAGCTTGTCGATGAGGAAGAGCAGCCTCAGGGAATCCAGTCCCTGGTCCCTCAGGCTCCGGCCGGCATCCACGGCGCCGGCGTCGATTTCGAGGACCTCCGCGGCCATGGCCCCGACATCGGCGGCCAGGTAGGGGTGATGGGTGATGGGCGTGTTCATGGGTGCGTGCACGGCGGCTGGCATGCCGCCAGTCCGGGGTGGAAGGGAGACAGCAGGCGGCAGAACGCCTGCCGCACGGCGAGCGAGGAGAAGGCGAGCACGGGCCGCTCGGCCAGCGCCATGACGGCCCGGTAGGCCGCGCCGATCTGGAAGGTGCGCATGAAGCGATCGACCTGCGCCTGCGCTTGGGCGACCTCGTCCTGCGTGATGACTTCGCAAAGAGCTTCTGCGGGAGCCTCGGCGGGCTGCGCCAGCCTGCGGCCCAGCTCGGCCATGCGGGGCTGGAGCCGTTCGAGCTGCTGCACGTCGAAGCGGATGTAGGGCTTGTTGGCATCCCTGTGGGCCGCGTCATAGACGGCGGCGCGCAAGGCATCGACACCGTAGCGCTCGATGACGGCGCGGATGTCGATCACGTTGCCCTTGGACTTGGTCATCTTCTCGCCCTGCTGGTCCACCAGCAGGCCGTGCACCATCAGCGAGCCGAAGCCGGCTTCGTAGCCGAGCGCGCAGGCCAGGATGTTCTTGAGCGAGCCCCAGTAGTGGTAGATGTCGTGCCCGCACACGGTGAAATCGACCGCGTTCTCCATCGCGTCCGACGGGTTGGCCGAAGGCCCCATCAGGCAGCAGCTGAAGAAGATGGAGATGACGTCGGGCGAGGGCTCGAAACCGTCGCCGGCGCACTGGGCACACTGCGCCGGGCGCTCCTGCGCCACCACCGCGTGGCCGCAGGCCTGGCAGTGCCAGACCGGCAGCGGCTGCCCCCACAGCGACTGGCTCGATACCTGGAAGTCGCGGTTGGTGGCGTAACCGCCGTAGTAGCTGGTGTTGAGCGTCTCGTGGTACTGGTTCACGATGGGCCGGCGCAGCTTGTCCAGCCAGAGCTCGAACCCTTTTTGCCACAGCGCGGAATGGAACTGCGGCGGCTTCCCGGCCCGCTCCAGCCCCTTGCGGACGTCGAAGTACCACTGCCCCGACACCCGCGGATGGAGCTCCGTGGAGCACACGCCGCAGCGGGCCACCTGGTGGTCGGTGTCTTCGCGTGCCACCGTCCATCCATCCCGCGCCAGGGCCTGCTCGATCTCCCGGCGGCTGGCCGCCAGGGAATCCCGGCGGAACGCGGGGTAGTGCGCGCTGACGTTGCCATCGCGGTCGTAGGTGTTGACCGGGGCGGCCTCGCCCGGCGGCTGGAAGTCGGCCGGGTTGACCTGCGGGTTGCAGATCGTGAGGCAATCAGGGGCCAGGTCCGGATGGCTTTTGCCCTCCTGGATGCGCAGGCGGCTGCCGAGCAAATGGACCTCCTGGCCGACCAGTGGGGCGAAACGGGGATGCTCCGGCGCGATCCGCAGCGCGGTGGCGCCCAGGAGCCGCTCCAGGCCATGCGTGGCGATGGTGATGCCACCTCCTCCGGCATCGGCGTGGGACACGAGCAGCCGGGGAATGCGCTCGGCGGCGTACTTCACGTCGATCTCGGAGATCGAGGTCCGGCAGCATGGGCACCAGTTCACCATCTCCACCGACGGGTAGATGTAGCCGTCGCCCTGCAGCTGGACGAACGCGCGCTGCATGAACTGCACGCGCGTGCCGTCCATCGAGTTGTACTCGGCGTCCCAGTCGGCATCCAGGCCGATGTACGCGATCTGCTGGAGGATCGACCGCCGCGTCTCCTGCTGCCAGCGAAGGAAATCCGCCATGTCCCAGCGGCCGCCGTGCTGGCGCTTGTAGGCGATCTCCGCGCGCGACCCCGCATGCTCCGTGCCCGGCCGGAAATGGACCACCTCCCCCTGGCTGCGCAGGTACCGCACGCAGGTGTCGAGCAGGGTGAAGCTGAAGCCGTGCCCCAGGTGCAGGTCGCCCGTCACATTGGGCGGCGGCAGCAGCACGAACCGGCCCGGCTGCGCGGCGCGCGCAGGCGCCTGCGCGCGGTCGCCGCCGATGCGCGGGGACTCAAGCAAGCTCATGGGCCGGCTCGCTCTGCAGATAGCTGCCCGCCAGCAGGGTCAGCTCGATCGCCTTGCACAGCGCCTGGGTCGATTCGACGCCCAGCGCCCCCACGAACAGGCGGATATAGGGCTTGTCGAAGCCGGCCATCGCCGACGACGCCGACACCCGCGGAACGGTGTGGCCGAAGGACACGCCCTTGATCAGGCGGATGCCCCGGGCGGTGCAGACCTCGATCAGCTCGCTGATGAAGCGGTTGAGCTTGGGGTAGTCGTTGCCGGACCGGAACTTGAAGGACACGCAGCCCCCCAGGGTCTTGTAGCGCTTGCCGACCTCGTGGTCCGGGTGCGACGCGTGGCCGGGATAGTGCACCTCCACCAGGGACTGCACGGCATCCAGGCCCGAGAAATGGTCCATGACCGCCATCGCGTTCCGCGCGATGATGTCCATGCGCTTCCACAGCGTATCGGCCGAGTACCGGGGGAACGTGTTGGCGCAGTCCCGCGAGAGGATGGCGCCCGTGTTGCGGCGGATGATGCCCAGCTTCTCCCGGTGGGCGATGGGCGCGAGCACGTAGCCGGCCATCATGCTGTCGAAGCCGAGCTGCAGGTACTTGGAGCAGCTCTCGTAGTAGATGACCTCGACCTTGCCGCCGGCATCGCTCCATTCGGGCCGGTAGCAGCCCGGCGACATCGTGCCGTCCACCACGACGGTGACGGCCCCGGTCATCCGGGACCCGATCTCGCGGAAGAAACGGTCGAGGTCGATCAGGCGCTGCTCGGGCGTGTTGGACAACGGGTCCAGGAAGATGGCCCGGGGCTGGCGCGCCTCGGCCAGCGCGAGGATCTGCTCCACGTCGTAGCTCTCGGCGAAAACCACGTCGAGCGATTTCAGCGTGGTGAGCTGCCCCGAGGCCTCGAAGTAGATGTAGGGCGAAACCAGCACCGTATCGCCCGGGCTCAGGATTTCCCGCACGGTGAAGGCTTCCACGATGGCATAGGCCGACATGCCGGAAGAGGTCAGCACCACGGCCTTTTGCGTGGTGTCGTAGCCCAGCACCTCGGCCAGCTGCCGCTCGATGGCTTCCACCTCCTTCGATTCGTAGCGCTCGTAGTTGACCCGCGCATTCCGCTGCGCGCACAGATCGAAGAACTGGTTGGAGTGGGACTGTTCGTAGGCCGGGGCGCACCATTCCAGGCACTGGATGACGTAGCTCTTGGTCTGCAGCATCATCCGCGCGAGCTGCTCGCACTCGATGGTCTGCCGGTCGAGTTCGCTCTCGGCCTGCAATCCGCCCTCGTGCCGGATCCTGGCCTCGGCCACTTCGAGGGCGGAGGACATCGCGGACTCCAGCTGGCCCACGAGGGGGCGCTGGATCGGCACGTTGTTCGCCTTGCAGTACATGGTGTACTGCTTCAGCCGGCCCTGAAGCTCGGCCACGTCGGCCGTCGCCGACATCAACTGGGCCAGGCCAATGGTGACCACTTCGGCTTTCACCGACTTGGCGCTGGCCGGGGCCACGTCCGTTTTCACTTCATCGCTGTACATGGTTCTCCCTGGAGGGGCAAAGGCAAATCGCAAAGTCGCAATGCGGCGGACAGCCCCCACCGAAACCGGTTCGGAGCGGGGCAAGGGGTAGCGGGGGCGGATCAAGATCAGGAGCGGTGCGAACCACCCCGCCCTGCCCGCCTTCAGGAGGGTTCAGCCGCGCCAGCGGCGGCGGCGCGCGATCACGAGGGCCCCGGCATCGGCGCCGCCTGCGGCGTGGTTCGCTCCATGACCGTCACCTGCTGCGCACCACGCCAAGCTGCCAGGGCGTCGGCACGCGGGCCCCTTCGGTGCCGGTGCGGGCCAGCACCCAGTCGAGCAAGGTATTGGCGACCAGGCTGCTGCCCGGCTCGCCCGGCGGCGGGGCATCCGCGGCGTCCCCGAGCGTGTCGTCGGCCGCCACGTAGTCCGTGTGCCGGTAATACCGGGAGCTGATGGTGGACGGAAGCGGCGACTTGCCCGCCGCGACCTGCGACTGCAGCGTGCCGGTCGGGCCGATGTAGGTGTAGTCGCGCACCCCGGGAAAGACCGATGGCATCGCCGGCGACGGTGCCGCGCGGTGGGCGTAGTAGAGGGGAATGTCGATGGCCGTCTTGTCGATGTCGATCCGCACGCCGTCGTGCACGAAGGTGAACTTCGAGCCGCCGCCCAGGAAGCGGATGTCGGCGTCGTAGCGCTCGGAGGGATACCAGTTGTTGGTGACGATCTCGCGCGCATCGACCGTGCGCGGCCCGCTGACGGGAAAGGCGTAGGTCACCGGGCGGATGTTGGTGCGGTTGCTGGTCCAGGCATAGGCCTTCATGAACTGCGCCGCCTGGCCGACCCCGACCTTGGCCTCGCGCGCAATGGCGGAGCGGCCTCCCGCCTCCTGCCATCCGTACACCCGGCCCGGATCGATCTGCGACGGCAAGGGCACGCACATCCCCGGCAGCGAGCCGGCATCGCACTGCGACGACGTGCCCGACCTCGGCGTGAAGTCCAGCAGCCCCAGGCTCTGCCCCACCGCCACCACCAGCGGCTCCTGGAGATTGACCTGCAGCGGGCCGTAGGCCGCCGAATCCGAACGGGTCGGGCTGGTGTCGAAGTTCATGCCGGCCCGCGCCAGATGCGAGAGCCGGATCTGGCCGAGGAAGGCGTTGGCGGTTCCGGCCGTGGTTCCGGGGAACTGCGACGTGGGCACGATCATGCCGGCCTGCCGCGGGGCGAACAGCGATTCGCTGGCGGCGTTCTCCCGGGCGTAATAGCGGATGCTGGCGATCTCGCGCGCTCCGGCGGCCGGGCCGGACGCCAGGTTGAGGCCGACCGCATCGGTGTAGACCGGGCTGCGGCCACCGCGCAGCGCATCGATGGCCTGCCGGTGGGCATCCGCCTGCTGCGCGGAAGGGTAGCCATCGGTGCCATAGGCACCGGCATCGTCCAGCATCACGATTCCGGCCAGGTGCTGGAAGCCGCGGGTGCCGTCGGGCCTCAGGCGGCCGGCGTACAGGCTGGCGAAACTGCCGCCCTGCGAGTGGCCGGCCAGGAAGATGTTCCTGCTGCCGGTCTTCTGCTGGACCAGCGCCAGCATGCGATCGACGTCGCGGGCATAGGTCTCGAAGTCCCAGTCGGCGATGAAAGGCACGTCGCCCTGTTCGAGGGGCTTCCAAGCGGCCCCGGGCCGGCCCGCCAGCGCCTTCGGGGACGCCAGCGGGAATTTGCCACGGCCATCCAGCGCGAACCGGCCGTCGCTGCCCATGATGGAGGGCCCGAAATAGTATTCGACCGCCGCCTCGGGGCTGTCGCCCAGGATCGCGGCGCGGGCGCCCCGGGTATCGGCAAGGTGCGCGCCCCGGCGCTGCACGACCCACACCTCCAGGCGGCAATCGACCGCGCGCTGGCCGTCCCGGCATCCCCCCTGCCGGAGATGGGCCTTGTGCAGCAATTGGGCGCTGAGATAGAGCCAGTGCGCGGGGGTGCTGGAGAACCCCGGCATGGCCACGATGACGGCATGGGCCTTTTGCGGGAACTCGCCATCCAGCGCCGAGCGCACGCGCAGGAACGTGGCCTGGTTCAGCTCGGCAGGCGTGCGCAGGGTGTACGCATTGGCGTCGAGCTCACCACCCGCGATCTGGATGTATTCGCCGATCACGTCCGGATAATCCGGCAGCGCCGACTGCGCAAACTGGCTGAAAGGCCAGTTGAGCCGCGTCTGCGCATTGGCGCTGCCCACGGATGCAAGCAGCGAGAACGCGACAGTTGCTGCAATTTTCGAACCGATCAAAGCCATCCTCGCTGCACTTGTTGATTATTCTGTACAGCGGAAATTTGACCTTCTACCGAAATTCCGCGTAACTACCTCTTCCGGTAGGTACTCCTTCGGGTAGGTCGGCGCATCCGGACGACCCGTTTTCATTCGCTGGTCTTGTGGCGACACACGGCCCGAATGCACTGATTCGCCGGGCCATCCGCTCGCAGGCATTGCGCACAGCCAGCCGCTTCGACGCCAATTGCGCAAGATCCGCTAAGCGCTCCCCAGCCTGCCGCGGCACACTGGCATGCGATGAGAAACCACCGTGCCGAACAAGACTATCGAGAGCGTGTCGCGCGTGTCGTCGCTTTCATCGTGGCGAATCCCATGGCCGAGCACGGCTTGGAAGACCTTGCGGCGATGGCGCATTTCTCGCCCTACCACTTCCACCGCGTGTACCGCAGCGTGGTCGGGGAAACGGTCGCCGCCACGGTACGCCGCGTCCGGCTGGCACGCGCGACGCACCTGCTGGAGCAAGGAAGGGAGAGCATCACGCAGGTGGCGCTGGCCGTGGGCTACGACAGCCCGCAGGCTTTCACGCGCGCCTTCGGCCAGTTCACCGGCCAGTCTCCGCAGGCCTTCCAGAGAGCATTGCACCAGGTCGGGCCGGGCGGTGGTGGTCCCTTTGCGGAGGGCGCCCCTGCCCACCCGCTGGCGGTCCAGGTCATCGATCGCCCCGCGCAACGGGTGCTGGCCTTGCGGCATGCCGGCCCCATCGCGACCATTCCCCATACCCAGCGCCGGCTGTACCTGGCCTGCGGAACCCGCGCAGCCGAACGGCTGGGCGCCTCTTATGGAGACCCCGGAGTGCCCGCGTCCGGCTTCAGGTACTACGCCGCGGCGGTCGTCCCCGAGCCCCACGCGGCGATGGATGCAGGGCTGGAAACCCTCGACATCCCGGCCGGGCGCTATGCGCGGCACCGCCTCGCGGGCCCCTATGCCCGCATCGGCGCGGCGATGGCCGCGCTCTACGCGCGCTGGCTGCCGTCCAGCGGATACGAACCCGACGACAGGCCGGCGCTGGAGCATTACCTGAACTCGCCGCGCGATGCCGGGCAGGCCGACCTGCTCACCGACCTGCTGATCCCCATCCGTACGGCCCGAATGCCATGACCCGACCCTGCCTGCTTTCCATCGCCGCATTTTTCTTGTCGGCCACCCTGGCCCATGCAGCGGGCTTCGCCTTCATCGAGGTGCCCGCCGACCGGGAGGGGCCCGCATTGCGCGGAGCCGTCTGGTCGCCCTGCGATGCGCCTGCGGGCCGCATCGCCCTCGACCCCCTGGTCATCGATGGCCTCAAGGACTGCCCGGTCATGGGCACAGGGCTCCCCCTGGTCGTGGTCTCCCACGGCACCGGCGGCTCATTCCTGGGCCACCACGACACGGCGGCCACACTGGCCGACGCGGGCTTCGTTGTGGCCGCCATCAGCCACCCTGGGGACAACTTCCGCGACCTCAGCCGCCAGGGCCACCTGTCGGCATTCGCCACCCGGCCGGTGGATATGAAACGGCTCGTCGACCACATGCTGGGCCGCTGGCCCGGTCGCGCCCGGCTGGACCCCAGCCGAGTGGGCATCTTCGGCTTTTCCCGGGGAGGCTATACCGCCTTGGCGGCGGTCGGTGCCCAGCCGGACTGGGCCTTGCGCCAGGACCTGTGCCCGCCGGAATCCCCGCGGCCCTTGTGTGAAGAGATTCGTCGCCGGGCATTCCCTGCCCCACCCGTGCCAGACCCGCGCATCAAGGCGGCCGTCGTGGCCGATCCCTTGAGTGTTTTCGACGCGCGGGGCTTGAAACAGGTGGGGGTCCCGGTTCAGCTCTGGGCTTCCGAATATGGCGGTGACGGCGTCACGCCCGCCTCCGTGGACACGGTTCGCCAGGGACTGCCGGCACCGCCCGAATGGCATGTGGCCTCCGGCGCGGCCCATTTCGCTTTTCTCGCGCCGTGCTCGCCGGCCATGGCCACCACACTGCCCGGCCTGTGCCGCGATGGGGCCGGCTTTGACCGCGTTGCGTTCCATGCGACCTTCAACGCCGAGGTCCTGGCGTTCTTTCAGCGGCACCTTCTGCGGGCCATCGGTCCCGCCCATTGAAACACCTTGGCAGACGTGCTCGGCGGGGAAACGGCGGCTGCCGGCAACCGCCAGCCCGGTTCGCCGCGCAGTTACGAACTCAAGCCGCGATTCCCGCAGCGAGCGATTCACTGCCCGAGTGCGTTGTGCCCACGGTGAAGGCATGGGCGCCTGCGCGATGCGCCATGGCGTCCAGGATGCGCGTTGCCATTTCGGGCACCAGCGGGTCCGGCGATTGCCCGGCCAGCGTGGCCATTCCCAGACAGTAGTCAATGCGCGGCCGGAATGGCCGGCAGACAATGCCCATGTCCTGGCACAAGTGCGCAAACAGGCCGTTGACGATGGACACCCCCAGCCCCTGCGCCGCGAAGCGGCAGGCCATTTCGACGGAATGCACCTCGGCGCGGATCTGCGGCATCATCCGCGCCTTGCGGAACACTTGGTCGATCTGCTGGCGCAACGAGCGCTGGCGCCCCAGAAGCACCAGATCGATATCGATCAGATCGGCACAGGACACCGTCTTGAGGTCTTGCAGCGGATGCCCGGCCGGCATGACACAGACCGCCTCGGTGGCGAGTTCAAGCACCATGGCCAGCCCCGAATTGAGCGGCGGCGATCGCACCAGTGCCAGATCGGTCTCGCGGCCGAGGATCGCGACCTCGCCGCTTTCATAGGTTCCGGCCAGCACTTCCAGGGCCACGTCGGGGTGGTCATCGAGGAAGGCCTCCGCCACGCCGGGCATGACCGCTTGCGCCACCGTGCTGGGCACGTGCACCCGCAGCAGCGTGCGACGCTGCCCGCCCAGCCGCAACTGATTCACGTGGCGCTGCAGCGACCCCGCGCCAGAGACCATGCTCTGCACGTCCGGCAACAGAACCTCCGCCTCGTGGGTGGGATGCAGGCGCCCCTTGCGGCGCAGGAAGAGCGGCACGCCCAGATCGTCCTCGAACTGGCTCAACAGGCGGCTGACGGCTGGCTGCGACGTCCCCAGGCGCTGCGCTGCCTCGATGGTCGATCCGGTGTTCATGAAGGCGAGAAACGCTTCGAGCTGTTTGAAATTCATGGCGTCGTCTGGAAAGCACCGCGATGGAAGACCAAGGGTTAACACTCACTTTGTCGCAATTCACATAGCCAAATACCGGCTCTGCATAACGTTGTCCGGCCTGCGGGATCGCAGGATTATTCGCCCTGTTCGGATTCTGGTCATTCACGAATCCCTGACACACATACATGCGAATAGCGCCGGCCACGACCGGCAAGGAGAGCAAGATGCGCGCCATTCCCCGCCACGATCCCGGTCGCCGCGACACGCCATGACCGCGTTCATCATCCGCCGGCTCTGCCAGAGCCTCGTGATCCTGGTGCTGACCTCGCTGATCGTCTTCGCGGGGGTATATGCCATCGGAGATCCGATCGAGATCCTGGTGCCCGCCGATGCGTCGCAGGCCGAAATCGCCCAGGCGGTCCACTCGCTGGGCCTGGATCTTCCGCTGCACCAGCAGTACCTGAAGTTCGTCGGCAACGCGCTGCAGGGCGACCTGGGCCACTCGTTCGTCTTCAACCAGCCGGCGATCCAGCTGATCCTGCAGCGGCTGCCCGCCACCCTGGAACTGGCCTTCGTGGCGCTGCTGCTGGCGCTGCTCGTCGGCCTGCCGCTGGGCCTGGTGGCCGGACTGAAGCCCGATTCCGCGCTGGACCGCGGCATCATGACGGGCTCGATTCTCGGCTTCAGCCTGCCCAATTTCTGGCAGGGCATCATGCTGGTGCTGATCTTCTCCGTCACGCTCGGCTGGCTGCCGTCCACCGGGCGCGGCGCCACGGGCGAGGTTCTGGGCGTGCACACCAGTCTCGCGTCGTGGGACGGCATCCGCCACCTGATCCTGCCGGCGCTCAACCTGGCGCTGTTCAAGATCGCGCTGATCGTGCGCCTGACACGCAGCGGCGTGCGCGAGACCATGCCGCTGGACTACGTGAAATTCGCGCGGGCCAAGGGATTGCGCGAATCGCGCGTGATCTACGTGCACGTGCTCAAGAACATCCTGATCCCGATCGTGACGGTCGTGGGCATGGAGTTCGGCTCGCTCATCGCCTTCGCCACCGTCACCGAGACCATCTTCGCCTGGCCCGGCGTGGGCAAGCTGATCATCGACAGCATCATGAAGCTGGACCGCCCGGTCGTGGTGGCCTACCTGCTGATCGTCGTCGCCATGTTCATCACGCTGAACCTGCTGGTGGACATCCTCTATTCCATCCTGGATCCCCGTGTCCGCGTGGGAGCCTCCGAATGAACTCCCCTGTCTTCAAGAAGCTGCTGCCCAGCCGCGACACCACGTTCGGCCAGGCGGTGCACGGCGTGCTCGACAGCCGCCCCGCCACCCTGGCCGCGGCCATCTTCCTGGTGCTGGTCCTGGCGGCGATCCTCGCGCCCTGGATCGCGCCGCAGAACCCGTACGACCTGGCCGCCATCACCATCCTGGACGGCCGCCTGCCGCCGGGCAGCCAGGGGGTTTACGGCGATATCTACTGGGTCGGCACCGACGCCCAGGGCCGCGACATGCTGTCGGCCATGATGTACGGCCTGCGCACCAGCCTGAGCGTGGGCGTGCTCAGCGGCCTGTTCGCGATGGCCGTGGGCACCGTGCTGGGGCTGACCGCCGCCTACTTCGGCGGCCGTGTCGATGCGCTGATCATGCGGCTGGTCGATCTGATGCTGGGCTTTCCCACCATCCTGGTGGCGCTGATGATGCTGGCCATCCTGGGCCAGGGCGTGGACAAGGTGATCCTCGCGCTGGTGGTCGTGCAGTGGGCCTACTTCGCCCGAGCGGTGCGCGCCACGGCCGTCGTCGAACGCCGCAAGGAGTACATGGAAGCGGCGCTCTGCCTGGGCCTGAGCCACCGGCGCGCGCTCTTCTCCCAACTGCTGCCCAACTGCATTCCGCCCGTGATCGTCATCGCGATGATCCAGACCGCCAACGCCATCGCGGCCGAGGCCACGCTGAGCTTCCTGGGCATCGGCCTGCCCGTCACCGAGCCGTCGCTGGGCCTGCTGATCGCCAACGGCTACCAGCAGATGCTCGCGGGCCTCTACTGGATCAGCGTGTTCCCTGGCGTGCTGCTGCTGGCCGTGGTCTTCACCATGAACATCGTGGGCGATCGCGTGCGCGAGGCGCTCAACCCGCGCCTGCAGAAATAGGAAGCCCCATGACTTCAACCACCACCCCCACGCTTTCCGTGCGCAACCTGCGCACCTGGTTCCACACGCGCGCCGGCCTGGTGCGCGCCGTGGACGATGTGAGCTTCGACGTGCATCCCGGGGAAATCCTCGGCCTGGTCGGCGAATCGGGCTCGGGCAAATCCATCACCGGCTTTTCCATCCTGGGCCTGATCGACCCGCCAGGCCGCATCGACGGCGGCCAGATCCTGTTCAAGGGGACCGACTTGGCGACCTTGTCCCGGGAAGAACTCCGGCAGTTGCGTGGCAACCGCATCGCCATGATTTTCCAGGACCCGATGATGACCTTGAACCCGGTCTTCCGCATCGAGAGCCAGATGGTCGAGACCGTGCTCAGCCATGAGCGCTGCAGCCGCAAAGCGGCCTGGGACCGCGCGCGCGACACGCTGGCCGCCGTGGGCATCCCGTCGCCCGCCGAACGCATGAAGGCCTATCCGCACCAGCTCTCCGGCGGCATGCGCCAGCGGGTGGCGATCGCCATCGCCATGCTGCACAAGCCCGACCTGATCATCGCCGACGAGCCCACGACCGCACTGGACGTGACGATCCAGGCCCAGATCCTGGCCGAGATGCAGAAGCTGTGCGCCGAGACCGGAACCGCCATGGTGTGGGTCAGCCACGACCTGGCGGTGGTCGCCGGCCTGGCGGATCGCGTCTGCGTCATGTATGCCGGACGCGTCGTCGAATCCGGCGGCACCGACGACATCCTGGACCGCCCGCGCCATCCCTACACCATCGGCCTGATCGGCTCGGTGCCCAGCAACGATCGCGCCGGCGACCGGCTCTACCAGATTCCCGGCATGGCGCCCTCGCCGCTCGCGCTGCCGCCAGGCTGCGCCTTCAACCCGCGTTGCGGACACGCCTCGGAGCGTTGCCGCGCGGAGCAGCCCCCCCTCGACACGGGCGGCGGCCGCAGCTACCGCTGCTTCCATCCCCAGACAGGAGCCCTTCTGTGAACACGCCGATCCTGATGCAGGCCCACCAGGTGTCGCGCCTGTTCGTCAAGCGACCCGACTACGCCGAACGCCTGGCCGGCCTGCTGGGCGCCAAGGTCGCCGCCCATACCGTGCATGCCGTGGACCGCATCGACCTGACCATCCACCAGGGCGAGGTCGTGGGTCTGGTGGGCGAGTCCGGCTGCGGCAAATCCACGCTGGGCCGGGTGCTGGCCGGCATCCTGCCTGCCACCTCGGGCACCATCCAGACGCCGGCCGGCGAACTCGCCAGCCTCGCGGGCCGCGCCGCGCACGCGCAGCGCATGGCCACGCAGATGATCTTCCAGGACCCGATGTCGTCGCTCAATCCGCGCAAGCGGGTGCGCGACATCATCGGCGAGGCACCGGTGGCCCACGGCATCGTCGCCCGGCGCGACTGCGACGACTATGTGGTCGAGGTGATGCAGCGCGTGGGGCTCAACCCCGACTTCCGCAATCGCTTCCCGCACCAGTTCTCGGGCGGCCAGCGCCAGCGCGTGGGCATCGGCCGGGCCCTGGCCGTCAAGCCGCAGTTCCTGATCTGCGACGAATCGATCGCGGCGCTGGACGTCTCCATCCAGGCCCAGATCCTGAATCTGTTCATGGACCTGCGCCAGGACCTGGGGCTGACCTACCTGTTCATCAGCCACGACCTGGGTGTGGTGCAACGCATCAGCGACCGCACGGTGATCATGTACCTGGGCCGCATCGTCGAGTCCGGCCCCACCGACGAGGTCTTCGAGGCACCCCGCCACCCCTACACGCAGGCGCTGCTGGATGAGGTCCCACGCCTGTCCAACCGCAAGCGGCGCTTCCATGCGATCCAGGGCGAAATCCCCTCGCCACTGAACCCGCCCGCAGGCTGCCATTTCCACCCGCGCTGCCCCCACGCCATGGCGCGGTGCAAGACCGAGCAGCCGCTGCTGCGCGCGGTCGGCGGCGGCCAGCACGCCGCGTGCCACCTGCTGGACAACGCGCCATCCGGCGCGAACCCATGAGCCCTGCCATCATGAAGCCCACCCCTCCCCTGATCCGCGGCGCGCTGCACGCCGCCCTGGCGCTGGCGCTGCTGGCCTCGACGGCCGCCTTCGCGCGGCCGCTGCTGACCATCGGCCATTCGAGCGAGCCCTCGTCGATGGACCCGCTGTTCTCCCGCACCGGCAACAACCAGGCCGCCGCCGAGAACATCTTCGAGCGCCTGGTCTCCAGCGACGAGAACATGCAGTTGCGCCCGGGCCTGGCGATCTCCTGGCGCGTGCTGGAGCCCACGCTCTGGGAGATCCGGCTGCGGCCGGGCGTGCAGTTCCATGACGGCACGCGGTTCACCGCCGACGACGTGGTGTTCTCTCTGGACCGCGCGCCCAAGGTGCCCAACAGCCCGGCGCCGTTCACCGGCGCCGTGCGCACCATCGCCAGCATCCAGGTCGTGGACCCGCTGACCTTGCGCATTCGCACCAAGGAGCCCACGCCAGACCTGATGGAGCAGATCGGGCTGGTCTACATCGTGTCGCGCCATGCAGCGCAGGGGAAACGCTCGGAAGACTTCAACTCGGGCGCGGCGACCGTCGGCACCGGCCCCTACCGATTCAAGCGCTGGCAGCCCGGCGACAGCCTGGAGCTGGAGCGCAACGAGCACTACTGGGGTGCCCGGCCGGACTTCGACCGCGTGCTGATCCGCTATATCTCAAACGACGCGGCGCGCATCTCGGCACTGCTGTCCGGCTCCGTCGATCTGATCGACAGCGTGCCCCCCACCGACACGAAGAGCCTGAAGGGCAAGCGGGGCTTCACGCTGTTCAGCACGGCATCGGCGCGACTGATCTACCTGGCGCTGGATTCGGCACGCGATGTCAGCCCGTTCGTCACCGACGCCCAAGGCCGGCCCCTGCAGGTCAACCCCTTGAAGGATGTGCGCGTGCGCCAGGCCATCTCGAAGATGTTCATGCGCGAGCCGATCACCGCGCGCCTGCTCAGCGGCGCGGGCGTGCCCGCCGGACAGATGGTCCCCGAAGGGCTGGGCGGCTACACACCGACGCTCCCGCCCCCCGCCTACGACCTTGCCGGCGCGCGCGCGCTGCTGGCCGAGGCCGGCTACCCCCAAGGCTTCGGGCTGACCATCCATTCGTCTAACGACCGCTTTGCGGGCGACAGCGACCTGGCGCAAGCCCTGGCGCAGATGATGGCGCGTGCCGGGCTGCGCATCAACGGCGTGGTGACCCAGCCCTACAACGTCTACGCGGGCGCCAGCGGCAAGCAGCAATACAGCGCCTTCATCTTCTCCTACGGCAACACCACGGGGGACTCGACCAACGGCCTGACCAACGTGCTGGCCACCTACGACAAGACCGCGGGGACCGGCGCCTTCAACCGCTCGCGCTACTCCAACCCGGCCCTCGACCGCCTGCTGGCGCAGGCCGCCGTGGAGTTCAACCCCGCACGCCGAGACGCGCTGCTGCGCCAGGCCGCGGAGGCCGGGTTCAACGACGCCGGCATCGTGCCGCTGTATTTCCCGGTGGTCTTCTGGGCCGCGCGCGACGGCACGACCATCCGCGCCAACAAGCTCGAACGCACCTCCATGCTGTACATCCAGGAAACGAAATGACCCAGCCCGATGCCACGACTTCCCCGTCACGCACGGCCTTCGTGCTGCAGGACCAGATGGTGCGCATGCGCGACGGCGTGCGCCTGGCCACCGACGTGCACCTGCCGGCCGGCTACCGGCCGGGCCGCGACGCGCCGCTGCCGGTCATCCTGGAGCGCACGCCCTATGACAAGTCCGGCGTCTCGCGCGCCGAGCAGATCGGCGACCGGATCGGCGTTCCCCGCCCGGACGTGGCCCGCTATTTCGTGGACCACGGATTCGCCGTGGTGTACCAGGATTGCCGCGGCCGCTACGGCTCGGAGGGCCACTTCACCAAATACCTCGCCGAGGGGCCGGACGGCTTCGACACGCTCGCCTGGATCCTGGCGCAGCCCTGGTGCAACGGCAAGGTCGGCACCATGGGGCTGTCGTATGCCGCGCACACGCAGATGGCGCTGGCCTGCATGAGCCCTCCGGGACTGGCGTGCATGGTGCTGGACTCGGGCGGTTTTTCCAACGGCTACCAGTGCGGCATCCGGCAATCCGGCGCCTTCGAGCTCAAGCAGGCCACCTGGGCGTTCAAGCAGGCCAAGCTCAGCCCGGCCGCGCAGCAGGATCCGGTGACGCTGGCCGCGCTGGAGGCGCAGGACATCCGCCAATGGTTCTCGCGCATGCCGTGGCGGCCCGGCCATTCGCCGCTGTCCGCCGTGCCGGAGTACGAGGACTACCTGTTCGGGCAGTGGCGCGCGGACACCTTCGATGCTTCGTGGCGCCAGTTGGGCATTTATGCCGAGGGCTATTACGACGCCATCCCCGACATTCCGGTGGTGCTCATGTCGAGCTGGTACGACGCCTACGTACGCACCACCCTGGAGAACCATGCGGGCCTGACCGGCGGCCGGCAATCGCCGGTGCGCCTGGTCCTTGGGCCGTGGCTGCACGGCGACCGCAACACCACCCACAGCGGCGATGCGGAGTTCGGCCCCCGCGCCGCGTTCGACGGCAATATCGCTGCCCATTGGCTGGGCTTCCGGCTGGCATGGTTCCAGCGCTGGCTGCAAGGACGCGACCCGGGCATCGCGGCCGATCCGGCGGCGCGGCTGTTCCTGATGGGCGGCGGCAGCGGCCGGCGCGATGCCCAAGGCCGTTTCGACCACGGCGGTGCCTGGATACAGGCCGATGCCTGGCCCGTGCCGCAAGCGCAGCCCACCGCCTACTACCTGCATGCCGACGGCAGCCTGGACCACGCCGTGCCCACCGCCGAGGGCGCGCGGATCCGCTATCAGTCCGACCCGCACCGCCCCGTTCCCACCATCGGCGGCTCGCTGACGTCGGGCCAGCCCGTGTTCGCGGGCGGCGGCTTCGATCAGCGCGAAGACCCGCGCTTCTTCGGCGTGCAGCAGCCCGGCCTGCCGCTGGCCTCGCGCGATGACGTCGTGGTGTTCCAGACCCCGCCGCTCGAACAGGACCTCGCCGTCGTCGGCCCGGTGACCGTCAGGCTGTTCATCTCCTCCGACTGCCCCGACACCGACTTCACCGCGAAGCTGATCGACGTCTATCCCGCCAGCGCCGACTACCCCGAGGGCTACGCCCTGAACCTGACGGACGGCATCTTCCGCTGCCGCTTCCATGCGTCCTGGGAAAAGGCCAGCCTGCTCGAAGCGCACAAGGTCTATGCGATCACCATCGAACCATTTGCCACCTGCAACCTGTTCAAGCGGGGCCACCGCATCCGGCTCGATATCGCGAGCAGCAACTTCCCGAAGTACGACGTCAACCCCAACAGCGGCGAATCCGCCGCCGATGCGCGCGAGAAGCGCGTGGCGTTGAACACCCTGCACCTGTCGCCGGAACACCCCTCCAGCGTCACGCTGTGCGTGGCTGAACCCCAGGCCCTGCGGCCGCTGCCCGCTGCCATGGCCAGCGGCTGACCCACCAGGTCTTCCCCTCTCCACGGCCCACCGCCTGCGCGCAATCCGCAGGCGGAAGGGATCGCTTTTGTCCATCGCTTTGCACCCCCTGGAGGAACGCCTTGTGAAAAGTCCCTTGAGAAGCCACCGCCGCCACGGAACCGCTCCGGCGCTCTTCTGCCCGGGCCTGCGCCGGGCCCCCGCGCCCGGCACGCCCGTGGGGCGCGGGCCTTCGAGCGCCAGCACCGCAGATCCCACATGAGCCATCGAAGCGGCCACCAGTCTGGCTCGCGCTGGAGGCTGCGCTGCTGGGGAGACCCGGGTAGCGGCTACGTCAGCGATGCCGATTCCACATCATCAGGAGTGAGGCGCTATGAAACGGTATTCGGCGTGTGTAATAACTTTTGCGGCCTGCGCAGCCGTGCCCATGACGGTCGCGGCGCAATCGTCGGTGACGATCTACGGACGGATCGACACCAGCATCGACCGCGTCAAGACCGGGTCGGTCTCTTCGACGCAGATGACCGGCAACGCCTCCCGGCTGGGGTTTCGCGGCGTAGAGGATCTCGGCGACGGACTCAAGGTGCAGTTCGGCCTTGAGATGGGCGTCTCCTCGGACACGGGCGGCCTCTCCACCCCCGCCTTCCGGAACTCCTACGTGGGCCTGGCCGGGGGCTTCGGCGCGGTCGCCATCGGCCGCCTTGACTCGGCCACGCCGACCCGGACACCGCTGTACGCCCTCGTCACGCGGCATACGGAATTCGTCATCCACGATGCCGGCGCGACGGCTGTGGGCACGTCGATCCTGAACGCACGAACGCGCGAATCGAACGCGGTGGGGTACGCGAGCCCCATCGTCAACAACTTCGTCTTCCGCGCGGGCTACTACCTCAACGGCGACGGCATCACGGAGGCCGCCAACACGCCCGTGCGTTTCGAGAGCGACTACAAGCAGGCCGATGTGTCGCTCAGCTACGGGGAAGGCAGCGGCCCCCTGGGACTCGGCGTGGGCTATGGGCAGAACAAGAAGCGGGGCGGTGCCCTGGTCAACGACGTCAAGGACAAGTGGATGGCCGTCGCCTCCTACGACTTCGGCGCTGTCCGTGCATGGGCGCTCTTCAACCGGGACAACACGCAGGGCGGCCCGACATCGCGCAGCAAGACGGACGTCCATTACGTCGGCGCGTCCTGGGACCTGGGGAACGGGAAAGTCGTGGGCAACTACATGACCAAAGATGTCCAGACGAACCGCGATGCCAAGCTCAGGCGATTCCAGGTGGGCTACCTCTACAACCTGAGCAAGCGCACCAACGTATACGTCTTCCTGGACCGCAGCGACCCGAACAACCGCGTTGCCAATGACGTGGTGCGTGCGGCCGGGGTTGGCATACAGCACAACTTCTAAAGGCGGCATCTCTCGACCGGGAAAGCCCGCCCGTGCGGGCATTCCCCACCAGCCCCCACAACGACACCCCACGTCCCCATGAGATATGAAATGCGACTGAAATGCGCTCTCTTGGCAGGGCTCTGGCTCATGGCTGCGGCACAGGGCCGCGCAGCGCCGGGCGAGATGGTGGTTGCAGGCGTCGGCCAGTTCAAGGACGCGGCCTCCACTGCGAACCAGATCCGGGCCGGAGTGCAGATCTATTTCGATGCGGTCAACGCGCAGGGGGGCGTCCAGGGGGCGAAGCTGCGGCTGGTGCTGAAGGACCGGGGGCCGGATGCCATCGACTCGGTCCACAAGACCCGCGAGGTCATCGCGGAACATCGGCCGATCGCCCTGGTGGGCATCAGCGGCACGGGCCCCCTGGAGGCGATCGCGAAAGCGAACGTCCTGGGCGAGGCCAGCATACCGCTCGTGGGGGCGCGCACGGGGGCCGTGTCACTGCACCAGCCTGTCAATCCGTGGATATTTCATACGCGGGCCAGCTATGCGCAGGAAGTGAAAAAGATCTGCGCCCACCTCGGCACCGTCGGTCGGAGATCGGTGGCGGTCTTCCATGAGAACAGTGCGTTTGGCGCAGAAGGCCTGGCCCAGGCCCAGGCGGAAATCAAGGCCCTCGGACTGCGTCTGGCCGGCACGGCGGCATACGAGTACGGCACGTCCCATGTGAAAGACGCGGTCGCCGTGCTCTCCAGGGCAACGCCTGACGCGGTCATCGCCGTGGCCACCAGCGAGGCCACCGCGGAGTTCTATCGGCAAATGCGGGCGGCGGGCAGTTCCGCTTTCATCATTGCGCTGTCGGTGGCCGATGGTGCGGCGGTCGTCCAGCGCATCGGCGCCAAAGCGGCGCACGGCCTCGGGATCACGCAGGTGGCACCAGACCCCGCAAGCAAGACCTCCCTGCTGGTGCACGAATTGCAGGACGACCACCGACGCTTCGGCGCGCCCGGGTCGGTGTTGAACATCGACGTCGTGGAGGGATACATCGCTGCGCATGTGCTGGTGGAAGGGCTTCGCCGGGCGGGCGCGAACCCCACTCCGATCCGGCTCAAGGCAGCGCTGGAGTCCCTCCAGGACTACCGCCCCGGCGGGTTCGCCGTCTCGTTCTCACCCACCAGCCACTCGGGCTCCAAGTATGTGGACATCGCAGTGGTCGGGCCGGCAGGAAAGCTGCTGCGCTAGCGCGCGAGAAGCAAGGCACCGGTGGACTCGATGTCTTCTTGCTTCTTGAGGGCAGCGCTGCCCAAACCCAGTGAATCGATCGCAGGGCACTGCGATCGTCGGATCAGAAGACTCGATGCGATGCATCGCTTGCAGGGGCTGACATGTTGACGAACCTTACTATCGGCACCCGGCTGCGCCTGGGTTTTGGGACCGTGATCGCACTGTCCTGCATCACCGTCGGAGTTTCCCTGTGGAACCTGAAGACCATGAGCGATGCATCGGCCGCCATGATGCAAAAGCCATTGATGAAGGAGCGCCTGAGCAGCGACTGGTATCGGGCCATCGACTCCGGGATCATGCGGACAACGGCCATTGCCAAGAGCTCCGATCCTTCGCTGGCCGCCTTTCTCGCCACCGATGGCCCCAAGCGCTCGGGCGATCTGCAGGAGAAGATTCGCTCCTTGCTGGAAACGGCCGAAGAACGGGCGCTCTTCGACAAGATCGATCTCCAGCGGGTGCGCTATCTGGACGCCCGCGACCGGGTGAACAAGCTGAAGGCGGAGGGCCGCACCGACGAGGCGCTCAAGCTGCTGGAAGCGCAGTACCTTCCGATCTCGAAAACGTTCCAGCAACTGATGCAGGACCTGGTGAGCGTGCAGCGTGACCAGATCGACGCCATCAACGCCGACATAGAGAGCACGACGCGGCGCAGCACGCGGCTCCTGCTGATCCTGGTCTCCGCGGCGATCCTGTTCGCCATCCTCGTGGCCCACCGGTTGACACGCTCCATCGTGGGTCCGCTCGCCCTCGCGGTCAGCGTGGCGGAACGTGTGGCCGAGGGCGACTTGACCCATTCCATCGGCGCCCAATCCAAGGACGAGGTAGGCCGGCTGATGGCATCGCTGGGCCGGATGAACACCAACCTGCTGCGGTTGATTTCCGGCATCCGCGCGAGCGTCAACGGGATCTCGCTGGCGTCTTCCGAGATCGCCTCCGGCAACCTGGATCTGTCGGCCCGCACGGAGCAACAGGCCTCGTCGGTGGAGGAGACCGCGGCGGCCACGGAGGAAATCGCATCCACGATCCAGCGCAACGCCGACAGCGCGGAAAAGGCGACGAAAACCGCGGCGCTGGCGAGCGACGTCGCGTCCAGGAGCGGGCGGGCGGTCGCCCGGGTCGTCGAGACGATGGACGCGATCAACGCATCGTCGAAGCGGATTGCCAGCATCATCGGCGTGATCGACGGCATCGCCTTCCAGACGAACATTCTCGCGCTGAATGCAGCGGTCGAGGCGGCAAGAGCCGGGGAGCAGGGGCGAGGCTTTGCCGTCGTCGCGTCGGAGGTTCGCAACCTGGCACAGCGCTCGGCCCATGCTTCGAGGGAAATCAAGGCACTGATCACCGACTCCGTCGACAAGGTGGCGCTGGGCACGACCCTGGTGAAAGACGCGGGAGACACGATCCACGCGGTCGTCAGCAGCGTCGATCAGGTCGCGCAGATCATTTCCGACATCAGCAGTTCCACCCACCAGCAGGCCACCGGGATGCTGCAGGTGAGCGCATCGATCCACCTCATCGACGATGTCACGCAGAAGAATGCGGCCCTGGTCGAAGAGGCCTCCGCGGTGGCGTCCTCGATGAAGGAAGAGGCGGCGGCCTTGGCCGGGATGGTGGGTGTTTTCAGGCTGGAGACCGATCTGCTTGACCTCAGTCCGCCAAAAAAGGCGGGCGAAGGATGGCGGAAACCACTCCGCAGCGCGGACCGATCAGGCAATGCGGCATGATCGGATGCTGCGGGCGACAGCCGCGGCTGGCTGCGGCTGGACCTCGGCGGCCCCTTCCTCGCTCGATGTGAGTGGATAGGATGGATGGACCGTGGCGGCGCACCGGCACGGGCAACGCATTGCGCGCCACTGCAACCTGGCTGATGGCCAGCTCCATCCTCGAAAAATGGTTCTCCATTTTTCCCAATGAAATCAATGAATTGCCGAACACGATGAAACTCGCCACCTGGAACGTCAACTCCCTCTCCGTGCGCCTGCCGCAGGTCCTGGCCTGGCTGGCGGACAACCCCGTGGAGGCCCTGGGGCTGCAGGAGCTGAAGCTGGTGGACGAGAAATTCCCCCACGACGCCTTCGAGGCCGCGGGATACCACGCGGCCTGCTTCGGCCAGAAGACCTACAACGGCGTTGCCCTCCTCAGCCGCGCCCCGCTGCGCGACGTGGTGCGCAACATCCCGGGCCACGAGGACGCCCAGGCCCGCGTGATCGCCGCGACGATCGACACGCCGGAGGGCCCCCTGCGCGTGGTCAACGGCTACTTCGTCAACGGCCAGGCCCCGGGCTCGGAGAAGTTCGCCTACAAGATGCTGTGGCTGCAGGCGCTGCACCGCTGGCTGCGCGAGGAACTGCTGGCGCACCCGCGCCTCGTGCTGATGGGCGACTTCAACGTCGCCCCCGAGGACCGGGACTCCTTCGACCCCGTGGGCCTGAAGGACACGATCCACCACACGGTCGAGGAGCGCGCGCACTTCCAGGACCTGCTGGGCCTGGGCCTGACCGATGCCTTCCGCCTGTTCGAGCAGCCGGAGAAAAGCTTCTCGTGGTGGGACTACCGCATGCTGGGCTTCCAGAAGAACCGGGGGCTGCGCATCGACCACATCCTGGTGAGCGATGCACTGCGCGGCCAGGTCACCGCCTGCGGCATCGACCGCGCGCCGCGCAAGAACCCGCAGCCCAGCGACCACACGCCCGTCGTCGTGACCCTGGCCTGACCAGGCTCCGCCCGCCCCCGCCGCGCCGGCCCCTCAGGGCATTCGCACGATCTCAGGCCTCGGCACGATAGCGGTCGCGCAGCGCCCGCACCTCGTCATGGTTGCGCCGGGCCCCCTCGGCCTGCCGCTCCACGACGGCCCGCACGCTGGGCGGCAGCGGCTCCATCAGGGCCTTGCGGTAGCGTGCCAGGGCGGCGTCCTCGCCGCGCTCGCACTCTTCCAGCACGGCCTTGTCGTCATGGGTGCTCAGAGCGGTCTTCACCGACACCCAGCCCCGGTGCAGCGCGCCGGACACGGACCCGCCGCTGGAGGGCGTCGCGCCCAGCAGGCGGATCTCGCGCTCCAGCTCGGCCGCCGCCGAGGCGCATTCGCTGGCGTGGCGCAGCAGGGTGCCCTTGAGCTCGGGTGCATCGGCGTGCCCGGCCGATGCCTGGAAGCCGTACTCGCCGTCCCGGCAGGACGCGAGCAGGCGGTTGAGCACGTCCGCGACGTCGCCGCCATCATCGGCGCGTTCCGCCGCCGTGGCCGGCGCCGGGTGGCCTGCCTCCCTGGTGGTGCGCTCCCAGGCCGCGCGCGCGGCGGGCCGCGCCTCAGGCCATTCCAGGCCGCTCGCGCCCCGGGCCTGGGCCCAGTCGCGCGCCAGCTGGGGCTCCATGGCATCGAAATCGCCTGGATACCGCCCCACCGCGCTCCAGCCCAGCTCGTAGGCGGGCCGGTAGTGGTCGTAGGCGCGGTCGCTGCGGTAATAGGGCTCGCGCGGATAGGCTTCGCGCCAGTAGGCGTCCTCGGCCGTGGGGTGGATCGATTCGGCGGCCGCCTTGCCTGCGAGGCCGCCGACCACCGCGCCCGCCACTCCGCCCACGGCAGCCCCGATCGGTCCGCCGAAAGATCCGGCCGCCGCGCCCGCCACCGCCCCGCCCGCGGCGCCGACGCCGGTGCCTACGGGATGGGCACCGGGCTCATTGGTCAGGGGATCGCGGTTTGCATCGTTGATGTCCGACATGGGTTCGCTCCGGTTGGTTGAACAGTGCCTTCATTCTGGAAGGCACCTCCCGCCCGGAGGGTCGGCCCCTGCACTGCACGCCCGTAGGACTCGCCCTTGTCGGAGCGAGGAGGCGCTGCCATCCTCCGTCCGCCCCGATTACTATCAATTAGATAGCAAACAATTCAGCATTCTCGGCGACATGGAGGCGGTTTCACCCCAAATCCTCTGCGGCATCCAGCCCCAGCTCCTGGATCTTGCGGGTGATGGTGTTGCGGCCGATGCCCAGGCGCTGGGCCGCCTCCATCCGCCGGCCGTGCGTGGCGGCCAGCGCGGTGCGGATCAGGCGCGATTCGAAACGGCGCGTGAGCACATCCCACACCTCGGTCTGGCCGGATGCCAGGAGCTTCTGCGCCTCGATTTCCAGGGCGTGCTCCCAGCCGGACGGCTCGGGTGGGGACGGGTGCGATGGCGCCACGGCCGGCCCGGCCACGCCCGCCGCTGCGGCGGTCGGCATGCCCGGCAGCCGCCCGCCGGCCGCCTGGCCCGCGCCGGGCGGCCAGGGCGGGATGCCCCCTCCCCGCTCGTCCCGCGCCGTGCCCTGCCCCCCTGCGCCAGCCTCCACGCCCGGAGGGTGCGCTACTGGCGCGGCGGGGGCGGCCTCCGTCGGTGCGCCCGCCGCATGGGCCGCGGCAGCCGGCGCATAGACCGGCGCCTCCAGCACCTCGGGCGGCAGATCCTGCGGGGAAATCACTTGGGCCGGCGCCATGACAGTCAGCCAGTGGCAGATGTTCTCCAGCTGGCGCACGTTGCCCGGGAACGCGAACTGCCCCAGCCGCGCCAGCGCGGCATCGGAGATGCGCTTGGGCTCCACGCCGAGCTGCCGCGCGCTCTGCTGCAGGAAGTGGCGCGTCAGCATGGGCACGTCCTCGTGCCGCTCGCGCAGCGCGGGCAGGCGCAGCCGGATCACGTTGAGGCGGTGGAACAGGTCTTCGCGGAACACGCCGTCCTTGACGCGCTGCTCCAGGTTCTGGTGGGTGGCGGCGATGACGCGCACGTGCGCCTTCACGGCCGCGTGGCCGCCCACGCGGTAGAACTGGCCGTCCGAGAGCACGCGCAGCAGGCGCGTCTGCAGGTCGAACGGCATGTCGCCGATCTCGTCGAGGAACAGCGTGCCGCCCTCGGCCTGCTCGAAGCGCCCGCGCCGCTGCGTCTGCGCGCCGGTGAACGCGCCGCGCTCGTGGCCGAACAGCTCGCTCTCCAGCAGGTCCTTCGGGATCGCCGCCGTGTTGATGGCGACGAAGGGCCCCTCGGCCACCGGCGAATGCTTGTGCAGCGCGCGCGCCACCAGTTCCTTGCCGGAGCCGGATTCGCCGGTGATCAGCACCGTCACCTGGCTCTGGCTCAGCCGGCCGATGGCGCGAAACACGTCCTGCATGGCCGGCGCCTGGCCCAACATCTCGGGGGCGCCGGTCTGGCGCTCTTCCGTGACCTCTTCGCGCTGGCTTTCCTCCACGGCCCGGCGGATCAGCTCCACGGCCTTGGGCAGGTCGAAAGGCTTGGGCAGGTACTCGAAGGCGCCGCGCTGGAAGGCCGAGACGGCGCTGTCGAGGTCCGAGTACGCCGTCATGATGATGACCGGCAGGCCCGGCTGCTGCTCGCGCAACTGCTCGAGCAATTGCAGGCCCGAGCCCCCCGGCATGCGGATGTCGCTCACCAGCACCTGGGGCCCCTGCCGCGCGGGATCGCCGGCGACGATGTCGGCCAGCGCGTCGAGCACCTCGCGCGGATGGGTGAAGCTGCGCGTGGGCAGGTTCTCGCGGGCCAGCGCCTTCTCCAGGACGAAGCGGATCGAGGGGTCGTCATCTACTATCCAGATCGGCTTCATGTGTCGGTTCTACCTTGTTGTCGGAAATGGGATGTCTCGGGACCTCAAGGCAAGGGGATGAGGATTCGGAAATCGGTGCGACCCGGCACGCTGTCGCATTCGATCAGACCATGGTGGCGCTGCACGAAGGTTTGCGCGAGCGTCAGCCCCAGTCCCGACCCTCCATCACGCCCCGTCACGAGGGGATAAAAAATCCGCTCCTTGATCGCTTCGGGGACGCCCGGTCCGTTATCGATGACATGCAATTCCAGTGCCAGCCGATAGCGCTGCCGCCCGAAGGTGACCTGCCGTGCGACGCGCGTGCGCAGCGTGATCACGGCATCGCCGGCGGCGATGCGCTCGGTCAGCACCTGCGCCGCGTTCTGCACGATGTTCAGCACCGCCTGGATGAGCTGCGCGCGGTCCCCGCGGAACTCGGGAATGGACGTGTCGTAGTCGCGCTGCACGCGCAGGCCATGCGGGTATTCGACGAGAACCAGCGAGCGCACACGCTCGCAGACCTCGTGGATGTTCACGTCCCCCACGAGATGGGGGTGGCGGTGCGGAGCGAGCAGCCGGTCCACCAGGCTCTGCAGCCGGTCCGCCTCGTGGATGATGACCTGCGTGTATTCGGTGAGCTCCGGGTTGTCGAGCTCCATCTCCAGCAGCTGCGCGGCGCCCCGGATGCCGCCCAGCGGGTTCTTGATCTCGTGGGCCAGATTGCGGATCAGCTCCTTGTTGGCCTGCGCCTGCTCGCGCAGGCGCTCCTCCCGGTCCTGCCGCGCCTGGGCCTCCAGCGGCCACATCTCCACCAGGATCTCGCCCGTGTGTTCGGCCACCGACACATTCACGTGCACGGGCACCTGCTCCTGCTGCGCGCCGCGCCGCAGCCCGGCCTCGAAGCGCAGCGCGGCGAAGTCCTGGCCCCGCGCGCCCGCGAGCGCCGTCTGCAGCAGGGCCGGATCGGTGAAGAAGGTCGAGAAATCCGTCGCTTCCAGTGTCCGCCGCGACAAGCCGAGCATGTTTTCGAGCGACGCGTTCGCGAACAGGACGGAGCCGTCCGGATGGAGCACCGCCACGAGCGTGGAAACCAGGTCCAGCGCCAGATGGCGCTCCACCGGGAGCGCTGGGGAAGCGGGCGCCACGCTCAGCGGCCCGATGGGGCGGGCAGCCGGGCCAGCTCGCGCTTGATGCCCGCGACGTCGCTCTCCGCACGCGACAGGGACGCCTTGAGCTCGGCCGTGCGCTCCGTGTACACCTGGGGATTGCGCAGCTCCAGCGCCGTGCGCTGGGGCTCGCCGTTGTTGTATTCCTTGGCCAGATCCGCCTGGCGCGCCTCCGCCTTGCGCAGCTCGGCCTCGAGAATGGAGCGGGCGTCGGCATCCCGCGCGCGCTGGTCGTTCGCATCCACCCGCGGCGCATTCGCGGGCGACGAAGACGCCGCGCTGCCACCAGCGGCGCCACCGCCGCCCGCCGGCCGCGAGCCCTGCACCACCGTCACATTGCCTCCCTCGACGAGCTTGCAGCCCCGCTCGCGGGCCTGGGTGGCATTGTTGGTGTATTCGTTGCCGCAACGGTAGATGCGGTCCTGGGACCAGGCGGCGGGCGCCACGGCGGCCAGCGCCATGAGCACGGTGAGAATTTTCGTCATTCGGAGTCCTCGCAAGGCATGCCGCAGCACACGGGAGATGCCCGGAAGTATCCCCCAATCGCACCGCCACCGCCATGGATCGCCCCGCGTCCAGGGGTCTTGCGCAAGACGCGACGCCACCCTGCGGAAAAAGAAAAAAGGCGGCCGAGGCCGCCTTTCTGGATTTCCGTGCCTGCGGCATCCGCCCGGCACGGGACTTCCCCGCTCACAGCGAGTAGTACATGTCGTATTCGACCGGGTGCGGAGCCATGCGGAAGCGGGTGACTTCCTGCATCTTCAGCTCGATGTAGGCGTCGAGCATGGAGTCGGTGAACACGCCGCCCTTGGTCAGGAACGAACGGTCCTTGTCGAGGTACTCCAGCGCCTGGTCGAGGCTGTGGCACACGGTGGGCACCAGCTTGTCTTCCTCGGGCGGCAGATGGTAGAGATCCTTCGTGGCGGCCTCGCCCGGATGGATCTTGTTCTCCACGCCGTCCAGGCCGGCCATCATCAGGGCCGAGAATGCCAGGTAGGGGTTGGCGGAAGGATCGGGGAAGCGTGCCTCGATGCGGCGGCCCTTCGGGTTCGCCACGTAAGGGATGCGGATCGAAGCCGAGCGGTTGCGCGCCGAGTAGGCCAGCTTCACCGGGGCCTCGAAGCCAGGCACGAGGCGCTTGTAGCTGTTCGTGCCGGGGTTCGTGATGGCGTTCAGGGCACGGGCGTGCTTGATGATGCCGCCGATGTAGTACAGGGCGAAGTCCGACAGGCCTGCATAGCCGTCGCCGGCGAAAAGGTTCTTGCCATCTTTCCAGATGGACTGGTGCACGTGCATGCCGGAGCCGTTGTCGCCGGCATACGGCTTGGGCATGAAGGTTGCCGTCTTGCCATAGGCGTTGGCCACGTTCCACACCACGTACTTGAGCACCTGGGTCCAGTCGGCGCGCTCCACCAGCGTGCTGAACTTGGTGCCGATCTCGTTCTGGCCGGCGCCCGCCACTTCGTGGTGGAAGACCTCGACCGGAATGCCCAGCGATTCGATGATCAGGGACATCTCGGCGCGCATGTCCTGCGTGCTGTCGACCGGAGGCACGGGGAAATAGCCGCCCTTGACCGTGGGACGGTGGCCGCGATTGCCGCCTTCGAGCTTGGCGCCGGAATTCCAGGGAGCCTCGTATTCCTCGATTTCGAACATGACCTTGCCGGGCTCGTTGGACCAGCGCACGCCGTCGAAGATGAAAAATTCGGGCTCAGGGCCGAAGAACGCGGTATCGCCCAGGCCGGAAGCCTTGAGGTACGCCTCGGCACGCTTGGCGATGGAGCGGGGATCGCGGTCATAGGCCTTGCCGTCGCCCGGCTCGATCACGTCGCATTGCAGGAACAGCGTGGTTTCTTCGAAGAAGGGATCGATATTGGCCGTGTTGGGGTCGGGCATGAGCTGCATGTCCGAAGCCTCGATACCCTTCCAGCCAGCCACCGAAGAGCCGTCGAAGGCGTGGCCCGACGCGAACTTGTCCTCGTCGAAGGCGGACACGGGCACGGTGACGTGCTGCTCCTTGCCGCGGGTGTCGGTGAAGCGGAAGTCCACAAACTTGACTTCGTTCTCCTTCACCATCTTCATCACGTCTGCAACGGTCTTTGCCATCAGGATCTCCAGGATTTAAGCGTTTGTTGAAAAAAACACGACCAATAAAAAGCAGGTTGCGTGCCAGCATGCACTAAGGAGGAGCACGCACCTGCCCACCGCACCCGACTGGCCCGAACGCACCAAGAGCGGGCTTCTCTCTGCCACGGGCCAATCATCCAACTCATCGCACCAATTCGGGGCCAAGATTCGCACCATTATTGTGCAAACCCTGCTGCAAATCGCTCCAAGCGGCTGGCACCAGGGCGGAGTCGCCCTTGACGCCCAGTTCGATATGGCGGCCATGCACCGGGTGGTCCACGCTCGGCAGGCTGAACACGCGCACGCCAGGATGGGAGGCCTCGACCTGCTCCATGAGCGGCGTGAGCGCGGCCTCCATCGCCCCGTAGACCACGACGGAATGCTCCAGCTGCGGCCGGCGATTGAACCATTGCCGGCAGTGCTCGTCCAGGCACCACTCGATCATCGGCCAGGCCATGACAGGAAAGCCGGGAACGAAATACACCGATCCGCCGCCGGGCCCGGTGCATGCAAACCCGGGGATCTTGTTGTAGGGGTTGGGAATGATCCGTGCGCCCGCCGGAAACACCCCCATGTTGAGGCGGTGCAGATTGTCCGGCCGGTCCGGCTCGTAGGCCACGCCCTGCTCCATCGCCACGTCCTGCATGCGCTCGCGGATCAGCGCCTCCGCAGTGGGATGCAGTTCCAGCGGCACCCCTAGCGCCTTCGCGGCACATTGCCGGGTGTGGTCGTCCGGGGTTGCGCCAATGCCCCCGCATGAAAAGACGATGTCCGACGAAGCGAAGGCTCGCCGCAGCGTCGCGGCAATGCGTTCCGGGTCATCGCCCACATAGTCCGCGTACGCAAGCTGGAGGCCGCGCGCCGCCAGCAGTTCGATGGCCTTCGGCATGTGTTTGTCGGCACGTTTGCCTGAAAGTATCTCATCGCCAATGATGATGAGTCCGAAAGAAGGAACCGTGGTCATGGGGTCGCGTCAGGGGATGAAGATGAAGGCGCCGAGGCACCCGGCACGTGCTGCGCCGTCGATGAACCCACCGTGCCGGCCGGGCGGGTCTCCGCTCGCAACCGCTGCAATGCCGCCAGGCAATAGTGAGCGAACCACAGGGACGAAAACGCGAACACCAGCGTATAGATCCAGACCGCCAGCGGAATCAGCACCACGAACGCCGCGGCGAATACGACGCCCGATGCCCAGACGATTCCGGGCGCCGCGCCCAGATAGCCCGTGACGATGCCGATGCCCAGCAGCGACATCCTGTTCTGGCGCATCAACACCTCGCGCTCTGCCTTGCTGGCATGTTCCGCCAAGGCATCGAAGGCCATCACGCGATAGGTGAGCCAACCCCAGATCAAGGGCGGCAGCACGAGCACCAGCGGGGGAATGAACCACAGGGGCACGGACAGGACCAGGGCCACGAGCGCAGCGACCGTCGAGCCCAGCGACCACAGCAGGCTGGTGACCCATGAGCCTCCGTGCTTTCGCTCCAGCGCAGGAAAGCGGTGCTGCGCCACGAGCGATGCCAGCGCCGGGGCCATCAACATCGCCACGGCCAGCACCGAGATCACGACGATGACGGGCGTGGCCAGAGCCACGACCACCAGCGGCGCCAATACGGCAGGCACCTCGCCCAGACCCAGCCCCTGGAACCAGCCCCAGACGAACGACAGCCACTCGGTGGACTCCAGAGCGGCCTGAACCGCAGCCACCGATCCATCCCACAGGAAATGCCACCCGAGCCCCGTCAACAGCGCGATGGACACCAACGGCAGCAGCGACAGAACAATGACGCGGGGATAGAGGCAGTACGCGGCGGCGCGCCAGAATGAATCGATGAGCAGACCCATGGCCGCAAGCATAGCGCCAGTGGATGACAGGCCCTTCAGGCCCTGCCCATCAAGCGCAGCAGGCCGCGCCACTGCTGGTGCCAAAAGCCTGTCCCATAGTCCCGGGTCCGTCCATCGGGACCGGGCTCCACCTGGTCCCGGATACCCGTAGGGTCATAGCGCAATTCGAAATTGGCCGTCTTGAACAGCATGTCCCACCAAGGCAGCAATACACCGAAATTGTTCCCCCCCAGGACCGGGCCCGATGCGCGCGAGTGCGACGGGCTTTCATGTCCGATGCCCACGGCATGGTGGCGGCGGTGAAAGCGCGGACTCACCCACAGTCGCTCGCCCCAACGCCCGAACCACACTCGCAGATTGGCATGGTGGAGGTTCTCACTCAACTGGGTCAATGCCACGATGGCGACGAACTGGCCAGGAGCGACACCGATCAATTGGGCCACCACCACCACGATTGCATCGGTCAGCACATCGTCCAACAGGTGATTGCGGTTGTCGCTCCACATCGTCATCTGGCGCTGGGAATGATGAAGCGAGTGCAACTTCCACCACCACTCGAACTGGTGCTGCCCCCGGTGAATCCAGTAGTTCAGGAAGTCGAAGACAAGCAGGTAAAGCAGCAGACTTACCCAGGGGATATCCGTCACGCCGGGCCAGACAGCATCGAGATGGAAGGTGCTGAATCCCTCAAGGCGCAAAGCCCCGAAAAATGCATCCCACAGCGGATCCACGGAAAAGAAAAGGGCCAGACGGAACAGCCCCAATCGATGGATCAACGTATAGAGAATATCCGTGCGGATGGCCGGCCGATCGGTCACCCGCTCCACGGGCCGCCAGACCTGCAGCGGCGCAATCACGCAAACCATCACGGCCAGTTGCAGGAGCCCCACCAGCAACCAGCCTGTGGCGGCATAGCCATCTTCCAGCAGATTGGCCATGCCCATGGAAAACATCAAAGGCTGAATGGCGGCTTCAAAAAGCCACTGTTGCGCAGTATCGAAAAGCTGTGTGAACCAATCCATGGCTATCGATCCGATCCTCGGGAACCGTCCTGGTTCCGCATCAGCGGTTGGGATGGGCGGAAATCCATTGACGGTAGTCGGGATGGTCCCTCAAGGTCCTGAAACAGAATCCTTTCTGCTTCAACCCCTCGATCAAAGGCTCGAGGACTGCAGGCGCCCACGGATCCTTCCTGGACCAGATCCCCAAGTGCGCAAGAAGAATGTCGCCAGACTGGATCTTCGCCAGGGCTTGCTGAAGCAAGGCGGCGTTGCTGTAGCGCTCGCTGGGCAATTCATCGCCCAGGAAGCCTGCGGGAGACCAGCCCACGTGCTCATAGCCACACGCCTTCGCGGTTGCCAGCAGCCGGGGTGAAGTCTTGCCACCAGGCGCCCGGAAAAGCGGCAGCGGCGGCTGTCCCGTCAGTTCTTTCAGACGCGCGTTCGCGCGCGCGATTTCCTCGCAATACTCTGCAGGACGGACAGAAAACTCCTCCCCCGACCTGGGCCCCGCAGTGGGTCGCACTCGGAATCGGATTTCCGCCCCCTGCCCGAGATCAGCGCGCCAGTACATGTGGTCGTAGGTATGCGACGCAAATGCGTGGCCCTCGGCAGCGCGGGCTCGCCACCACGCAGCCCAGTGATTGCCCAGACTGCCGTCGCCTTCCTTCGTCTTTTCGTTCGCGGCAAAGAAAGTCACCCGAACCTGCTGTCGGCGCAGCACATCCGCGATCAGCGGTGCAACCCCCATGTGGCCGGTGTCGAGCGTCAGGTACACAGGCTTCTCGCAGCGGTCTTGATCGGCAGCCCCTGCCGATACCGCAAAAACCGCGGATGCAAGAACCGCGAGAAAACGCAGTCGGCGCCAAGGGATGGCGCCGCCACCGCCCGCCTTCACATCCAAATCAGCGTGGCGCATGCTGCAGAGTCCACACGCCGTGTGGAGACTTACCCACATTGACTTTCTGCACGACCTTGCGCTCGACCGTGTCAATCACGAGCATCTTCCGGGCCCAACGCGCAGAGACGTAAATCCAACGACCATCCGCGGAGACATCCATGCAATCGGGGCCACCCGGGGCTGGATACACGTCCACCACCTTCTGCGCCATCATGTCGATCTTGCTGATCGTGTTGGCCACCCGGTTACTCACATAGATGTGACGGCGATCGCCGGCCCCGCGAAATGCATGGGCGCCGTTGCCGGTCTTGATACGCTGCACGCTGCGTGGCTCTGCCCCAGAGACATCGAAGACTTCGACGCTGTCACTCCCCGTCAATCCGATAAAAAGGAATTTGTCATCCGGGCTTCCATAAATGTCTGCAGGCATGGGGCCCGTCTTGGTTCGCCATTTGATCTTCTGCGTGGCGATGTCGATCGCCACCAGCTCATCACTGTCTTGCATGGTCGAATAAACCGTATGGCTTCGACTGTCGACCCAGAGATGGCTTGGTGTGCGCCCCGTGGCAACCCTCTGGACCAGCGTCAGATCTTTGCCATCCCAGCGGTAGAAGTCGACATGATTCAAGCGATTCGCGGCCGTGATCAGCCACTTCATGTCCGGTGTGAAACGGAGATGGTAAGGATCCACGATGTCACGCACCGTCCGCTGGACCTGCGCGGTCTTGGGATCAATAAACGTCAACGTATCGGCCAATGCGTTTGCTACTACCAAGGATTTCTCATCGGGCGTGAGATACATATGGTGCGGCTCTTTGCCTGTCGGAATGCGTGTGGTTTCTGTCCACGTAGTGGGGTCAATCACGCTGATGTCCGCCTCCAGCGAGTTCAGGACGAATACAGGAGTAGACGCCGCCATGACATCGACATACCCCATGGACAAGACCGCAAGAATCAACATCCAAGATCGAAAACGACGAAGCAAGAGCATGTTCAGTTCATTAACCTTCCGCAGCGTTAGAGTGTAGCCCCTGTGACCTGAGCACTCCCCCGGGCCTGGCCTGATGTTGCCTGTGTATTCTTGGCTCGGTCCTATCGCAATAAAGCGCTTGGTTCGTCGTTGGCTCCTGGTGCACCTGTGCGGCCTGCTGCTGCCTGAACTCCTGAGGCGAGCGCATTTTCAGCGACGAGTGCGGATGTGCCTCGTTGAAGCGCTCGAAGACCGCCAGCCGTTGTGCCAGTACGATCCATCCATCCGCACCACGTAGTCGCGTTTGAAGGTGTTGCAGCTCTCGACCGAGATCAGTCCCTTGAATCGCCGGCCCCGTCCTGTCGCTTATCTTTAGAAAGTGGATTGTGCGCTCGCCCTTGCTGTCCGGGGAGGGGACGACCAATGAAAACGGTCTGCCGGACGACGGGGCTGGCGCGCTCCCATGTACGTGACCTGCTTGAGCGCGGTGAAGACTGGACCGATGGCCGCAGCCATCGCACACCCAGCGACGATGCCGGGCTGCTCGCCGAACTGCGCCAGGAGATTGCGGAACTGCCCAGCGATGGCTACCGACATGCCTGTGCCCTGGTCGACCGCCAGCGCACGGCACTTGGTGCCTCCAGGGTCAATGCCAAACGCGTCTATCGCGTCATGGCTGGAGCCGGCCTGCTGCTGGCCCAAGGCGCCGCGCCGGCGCCAGTCCGCACGCACGCATGCGGGCCGGGTGGCGGTCTCGCGCAGCGACCTGCGCTGGTGCTCCGATGGTTTGGAAATCAAGTGCGACTCGGGCCAGACAGTGACGGCCACCTTCACCAAGGATTGTTGCGACCGCGAGGTGATGGCCTAGCGGGCTTGGGAGGGCAGAGGGCTGCCGGGCGAGCCGGTGCGCGAGATGCTCATCGAAGCCGTCGAGCGCTGCTTCGGCTTGGTCGAAGCAGTCCCGGCGGCCCATGTGTCGGAGTTCCTGAGCGACAACGGCGGGGCCTACATCGCTGCCGACACGCGGGCACTGGCACGCTCGCTGGGTCCGAAGCCCATCAACACGCCCGTTTGCAGCCCGCAGAGCAATGGCTGGCCGAGAGCAACGCGCGCCCACCTTCAAGCGCAACTACGTGGCTCGCATGGACCTGCGTGACGCTCGGACAGTGCTGGCGCAGCTGCCAACGGCCTTCGAGCACTTCAACGAGGTGCATCCGCACTCGGCGTTGAAAATGCGTTCGCCTCGGGAGTTCAGGCGGCAGCAGGCCGCAGGGGCTGACTGGGCGCTTTATTGCGAATAGGACGAGGCCGGGAATACGGGGGGCAACATCAGCGCTCGACGCAGCATAGGTCACCCTGCGCGCATCAGTTCCAACATCACGAGCAAGGATGTGGTTCATTGCGCGCTTACAGAGCTTCTGGTGCGATAGGGTCTGCGTGGCAGACAAGTGATCAGTCTGCCGTATTGCGAGAAGATGGTTTAGAGGGTGTAGACAAAATCAACTACGAAGGGCGAGCCTGCTGAGCAGGATACGCGCCTCGGCGAGCCATACCCAAGCAGTGGAGATCGAGGTCTTGCGATCGTGGTGCATGGCCATGCGGCGCCAGCGCTCATTCCAGGCATGGGTTCGCTCGACGACCCAGCGTTTTGGCAAGACGACAAAGCCTCGGATGGGCTCCTGCCAGAGTGACTGCTGCGGATCGCGCAGGATGCCGGTCGAGCGATTGCCGGGCCGGCGCACGACCTCGGCCCGGATGCCATGGGTCTGCTCGATTGCCCGAGCGCATTGACCACCGTAAGCACCATCGGTGTAGAGCCGTTCGATGGAAGGAGCCTTGCGGCACGCCTGTGCCACGACCTCAGCAGCGCCATCGCGGTCCTGCACGCTGGCAGCGGTCACCGTGACGGCCAGTAGTAGCCCGAGCGTGTCCACCACGATGTGGCGCTTCCTGCCTTTGACCTTTTTGCCGGCGTCGTAGCCGCATTCGTCACCTTGCGGCGATGCGCGGTTGGACTGCGCGTCGATGACGGCCGCGCTCGGTTCGGCTCCGCGACCCATGCGGGCCCGCCACTGCTGGCGCAGCCGATCCTGCATCTGCTCGAAGGCATCGACCTCGACCCAGCGCACGAAGGCCTTGTAGATCGCCTGCCACGGCGCGAAGCTCGAAGGCAGGAGCCGCCAGGCGCAACCCGTCCGCAGCACATAGCAGCAGGCGTCGACCAGGTGCCGACGCTTGTAGCGTGCCGGCGCACCGCGGCTGCCCTCGGGACGCTCGAAGAGGTCGGCGACCAGGCTCCATTCGGCATCGGTCAGATCTGTGCTGTACTGGCCAGCATCACGCCGGTGCGCTGCGGTGTAGCCGTAGCGCTTGGCCACAGCGACCGGTGTCTCTGGCTCGACCGGCTCGCCTCGGGCCTGCCGCGCTGGCATCGAGCGCACGATGCCCTGCGCACGCAGCGTCCTGCGGATGGTCGCAGTGCAGACGCGGACCTCACCGAGGTGACCGAGCTCGGCGGCGAGTTCGTCGAGCGTCGCATGCGGCATCCGGGCAATGATCTCGCGCAGCAGGCAGATGTGCTGCGGCGTCAGCGCCATGGGTCTGCCGCCTCGGCTGACCGCCTTCTCACCGTCACCGCAACCATGCTCCGTCATTGCTATCTCCTGCATCAAGGGCAGATGACTCGCAATGTTCAGGCCAGTTGATTTCGTCTACACCCTCTTAGTGAGCGTGGTTGCGCTAAAAGCAAAACGCCCTCAGATCATGAGAGATCTGAGGGCGGTTTGGGCTGTAAGAGCCTGACGATGACCTACTTTCACACGGGAATCCGCACTATCATCGGCGCGAAGTCGTTTCACTGTCCTGTTCGGGATGGGAAGGAGTGGGGCCAACTTGCTATGGTCATCAGGCATAACGGGGTGTCTTGCTGAGTTTTGGTCAGCATGACGAATTCATAGAGTGAATCAGTTGTGTATTTGATTGCGCCTGGCACAACAGACCTTGACGGTATGTCAAAGTTATAGGGTCAAGCCGCACGAGCAATTAGTACTGGTTAGCTTAAGCGCTTGCACGCCTTCC
>NZ_QLTA01000005.1 GCF_003269065.1 Paracidovorax anthurii | reverse complement strand
GCTCTCGAAGACGACGACCACCACCAGCCCGGCCACCAGCACGTCCAGCGTGGTCAGCCCCCGGTGCACCAGCACCTTGTCCATCACCACCTGGAAGAACAGCGGGCTCACCAGCGCGAAGAGCTGCAGCATGAAGGAGATGAGCAGCACCTCCCCCAGCAGCCTGCGGTGCCGCACCAGGCTGGGGATGAACCAGGAGAAGTCGAAGCGCGCCAGCTCGCCCGCCAGGCTCGCGCGGCTGCTGACCAGGATCAGCTCGCCCGTCCAGCGCCGCGTGAATTCCGGCACGGATTCGATGGTGGGCCGCCCTCCGCCACTTTCGGCGCCCGCCGCGCCCGGGTCCTGCAGCAGCACCCGCTGGCCGTCGCACTGCGCCAGCACCACCGCATGCAGGCCGGCGCCGCCCGCCCCCTCGTCACCGCCATCCTCGCCGCCGGCCGTCCCCGGCGCGCGCACCAGCGCCAGCGCGGGCAGCGGCGCGAGCGTGAGGCGCTCGGCCCCGCTGCGCACCCTGCGGGCCTTCAGGCCCAGCAGCTTCGCGGCCAGCAGCAGGTCCTGCACCCCCACCGCATCGCTCGCCGACAGCCCCAGCTGGTGCGCCAGCGTGGCCGGCTCCGCCGCCACCTGGTGCAGCCTGGCGATCAGGCACAGCGCCTGCAGGGCCGCGTGGTTCGCCACGGGCGATGGCCCGGGCGCATCACCAGCATGCGGGTTGAACTCGCGCGCGGCCGCCGAAGGCGCGCCTTCCATTTCCGCCGAACGGATCCCAGACATATTCCCCCAGAACCCAACGGATCCCGCCCCAATTTGACAAGGGCGCGATGGTAGGGGAGGAAGCTGCGTTAACACAATGTCATCAATGCATGGGTTTCGATACTTTCTTGAAATAAAAACCATTAATGCAGCGCTGGACAAGCCACCGTTTTCAGATCGTCTCGGCCAAGGCATTGGCGCAGCTGTCGCCCTTGGAGCCAACCAAGGGCTCGATAGACGGAGGTGAAGTCCGAAACCCGGAGTCGGTTCGGCCGATCGGCCTTGAACTGCCGGTTCACGCGATCCAGCGGGCATGCGGCCTTCTTGTCCGGCATGGTCGTGCGCACTGACTTGCCGCGCATCGCGCCGCGCAGGCCCAAGTGCCGCACCAGCCGCTCGACCATGCAGCGCGCCACCGCCTGGCCTTCGCGGCGAATGGCCGCCCACTGGGACTCGTAGCCTGGGGCGACTCATGGTGACGCTTGACGATTCACTAAACGTACATTAGTGTACGTTTAAAGAAATTCAGGAAGTCCATCATGTTTGCAGTCACTGCCGCCACGGGCCATCTCGGCCGCCTCGCCATCGAGAGCCTGTTGAAAAAAGTCCCGGCCACGGAAGTCGTGGCCATCGTCCGAAATCCCGCAAAGGCCGCAGATCTTGGTGTCGAAGTGCGGCAGGCTGACTACGACCATCCCGAAGCCCTGGAGGCTGCGCTGACCGGGATTGACCGAGCCCTCCTGATCTCTTCGGACAATTTCGAGCGCCGCGTCCAGCAGCATCGCAACGTCATCGCGGCGGCGGAAAAGGCCGGTGTGTCGTTGCTCGCCTACACCGGCCTGATCCATTGCGACCAATGGACGGTGCCGTTTGCCGAAGACCACAAAGTGACCGAGCAGGACTTGGCGTCGTCATCGCTGCCGACGGTCGTGCTGCGAAACGGCTGGTACTGGGAAAACCACACGCAAGGACTGCGCGGCGCGATTGCCGCGGGCGCGCTGGCTGGAGCGGCTGGTGATGGGCGAATCGCCTGGGCGGCGCGCCGCGATCTGGCCGAAGGTGGCATCGCGGTGCTGACCGGCGACGGCCATGCCGGCAAGATTTATGAACTGGCGGGTGATTCGTCTTACACCCTCGCTGACCTCGCAGACGAGGTGTCGCGCCAGACAGGCAAAGCCATCGCCTACCGCAACATGCCTGAGGCAGCCTTTGCGGGGTTCCTTGAGCAGGTCGTGCAATTCCCCGCGCCTCTCGCGGCCCTGCTTGCCGAGACGGAGGCCAAGGGGCTTGGCAACGGCCTGACAGAAGAGCGCTCCGGAACCTTGTCGCGGCTTATCGGGCGGCCGACCACCACATTGGCCGACGCTGTTGCGTCTGCATTGGCGAACTGAGTCAATTCACGATCCGGGTGGCGCATCCAGAATCATCGACAAACGCGAAAGGGATCTCAAGTGAAAGAGTCGCGCGTATCCGTAGCAACGGAGAGTGGCAGCAAGTACCTCAGGCAACTTTCAAAGCATTGGAGCCATCGCTTCCCCGTGCGCCTCGACTCGAATACAGCCCATATCGATCTTGGCAATGATCAGTCGGTTGAGCTCTCCGCCGACGAGGCATGTCTGAAAATGCTGATCAAAGACCTTGATGCGAACCGTCTTGGAGAGCTTGAGGCGATCGTTGAACACCACATCAACGGGTTCGCTTTTCGTGAGACGCTGAAGTACGAGTGGAAGCGGTCCTGAAATCTCGCGAAATCTGGTTTTTCATAAGTCCTTTGCGGACATATGACACTTGCCAGCATTGCGTTTCCCCTTTGTTGGATGGGTGAATTCGGCGGCGCCCCTCCGAAGGGCGCCTCCCCATCAAGGGCGTGCCATCAACCCGTGGAGCACGATGGCTGTTCGGCGATCGCGCGCTGCCTTCTGGTCCCTTGCATTATCCAGCCGCCAATCGGCGCCGATCATTCTGCACGCGATGAGGATGTCGATCGACGTCAAGTCAGCGCGCACATGACCCTCGTCTTGCGCGCGCCGCAAGGGTTCTTCGATGAGCACGAGAATCCTGCGCTGACAGCCCTCATGGTCGCTGACATCGTCCAACACGGGAAGAGTTGCGAGAAAACGGTTGTAGACCTGCATCATGTCCGAGAGTTCATGCATGACGCAAACCAGATCGCTGTCGGGTGCAGCGGCGAGCCGCCGGGAAATCTGGGTGAGATCCTCTTCCAGCACCGCAAGGTACAACTGGCCACGGTCGGAGAAATTGCGATGGACCGTCCCGCGCGTCGTGCCAGCGCGCTCGGCAATCGCTTCAAGCGGCACATCGCCACCTGTCTCGCGCATCATCATTCCAGCTGCAGCGATCAGGCGCGCGCGGTTCTGAATCGCGTCCGAACGCGGCCCGCGAATGCGTTTGCTTTCCGTTGGATCAGGGAGTCGCGTCACGGTAGCGTCCAGCCTTCAGGGTGCGGGGCCTCTCAGCGGAGCGCAATGAGGGCTGCGTGGGATGGTTCTTGTGCAAGAGTCATTGTGAGCAATACGCCCGAAAGAATGCTCTCGGGAAGTCTTCCCATTGTCGCATTCGATCCTTGGCGAAGTGGCCTCAACCCGGTGCACGGGCCGGCAAGGGGGGCCAAGCATGTACTTCAACCAGAGCAACCAGGAACAACGACGTCAGGGAGAACGAACTACCGATTGATCAGGCGCTCATGAAGTGATGGCAGGACAGCTCAGATCGTGGTTGGCAAAGCCCGCGCCGAATGAGGCCCTCCAAGTGCGTGTATGCGATCGAGGCGTCAACCCGCAAATCCCATCAGGGACAGCGGCCCGAAAGGCTGCAACCAAAGTCCGAATGTACGGGGGCCATCCTTATCGTCGAGCCGTCGCGAATGGAGGACTGGGCATGGGGGGCGTCCATGTATGTCCGGCGAAGTCATCTTGATGCCGCAGATACCCGGGCTCAAGCTTGCGCGAGCGCTTGGTCGTCAGGTTCAAGCCCAGGTTCGCTTGCTTCATCGATCGGATTCTCTCAGCGCATCTGCGCGCCCAGCGCATCGGGTGCCGAGTTGCGCAGACTGTCACTCATCAGCAATACCACGGACTTCTGAGGCGCCCCAGGCCCATCATTCAACTGGAGTTGTTTCATCAGATCCACGCTTTTCAGTGCGCGCTTGGCCGCCTGTGCCAAAGCGGGCGGATCCGACGATGCCGGGTTTTGCGCCAGTTGATAGAGCGTTTGCGCGTCCAGTCGCTTCGAGGAATTACCCGCCCGATACGTGTTCAGGAAATCGAGCGCTTCATGGTCGGGCATTTCTTGGGCGGCTTCCCTGATGGCTCGCCCGACGAGGAGGGTGGGCTTGACCGTATCGTCGAAGGCACCGGAGGCCGCGAGGTCAAAGCTCTCCACGCTGGCGATGCCATCCCGCGTACCGGCTGTGTCGTCGCGCGATTCCAGCTTCGAAAACAATTGGGGGGTGGACAGCATGAAGCTGGCGGCGTCAGAGACATCGGCGGGTGTGCTGCCGCTACTGTTGCGCGCGATGCTCAAGAGGTCGTTCATGTTGACCGTTTGCTTGCCGGTCGTCCGCATGAACTGCGCCAGCGCGGCGCTGGCCTGTCGGGCGGCCTGTTGCCTGTCCTGGGGCAGCGAACTGGTGCCTCCCAGGAAGTTGGACCGGGGGGTCGAGACTAGTTTGATCATTCCCATTTAATGGACTCCTTTGCACGCCATGAGGCGATGCGGTGGATGATGCGCGCCGTTGAAGACACGCGGCGAGGGATTGCCCGAGCCTGCGCGGACCAGAGGTGCCGACAATGCTGCGTGGCGATCGGTTTACATACTAGAAAGTGCCTGTGGTGGTGGTGCCTCGGGAAAGCGAAGAGGTGAGGGGAAATCTGAAGTGGGCGTGTTTCGTCCCGATACCCCGCATCGACATCGCATATGCGTGCCCCCCCGTGAGGGGGATGGACCGTGCGAAGCCCTCGGATCTCCCCCGCTGCGTGGACGCGGGGCTGCGTGCTCAGGGATGCATTGAGGCTCAGTGCAGGGACCTGCGGAAGTTCATGTCCGACACGAAGTTTTTTGATCGAGGGCGCTCACGGCCAGCGCGGTGCTCTGGAGGAAGCGCCCCCGATAGGCGTGCTCCGCCGTCGTTCAGCCGGAGCTCCTGCAGCAGGTCGATTGCCCGGTGCGTGCTGAGCTCCATGCTCCTTGGAAGGCACGAGCGCAGCAGCCCGTTGGTGTTCTCGCTGGTACCTCTCTGCCAGAGGCTGTGCGGATCGCAGAAGTAGACCTGCAGTCCGGTGGCGATGGAGAGCCCTGCCTGCTGGGCCATTTCCGTGCCTTGGCTCAGATAAGAAACCTCTTCAACGGCTTTGGCATTCAGGGCAGCGTTGAACAAGCCACCGTTTTCAGCAAGCCACGCGCATTGATCGCATAACGCGTGATGGGTCCGTGGCAACAGGTGGTTTTCGAGGCCCCCCAAGGCCCGTTCATCGCCTCAAGCGCCCGTAGCACCCGCAGCAGGCGCACTCATGCCACAAGGTGCTTGCGTACGAGGTCGATGTTGGCCAGACCCAATGCCACGAATGCGGCGTGGCATTTTTGAAGTAATGCATGTGCGCCTCCAGCCACCTCCCGGCGCCTCCCGGCACGAGGGATTGCAGGCCGCTCAAGGCGCCGCGACGGGCGTGCACAGCTCCACCAGCACGCCGTCCAGGTCGGCCACGTAGGCGATGGTCTGGCCCCAGGGCATCGCCTGCGGCTCCTGCACGGGGCGCGCGCCGGCGGCCACCGCCCGCTGCAGGGCGGCCGGCACGTCGGGGGTGGTGAAGGCGATCTCGAAGCTCGGCGCGTCCGCCGACGCGCGCTTGGGGCTCTTGCCCAGCTCTTCCATCAGGCGCAGGGACGAGAAGGCGAGCGCGGTGGCGCCGGTATCGAGTTCGCCGTAGTCGCCCGATTCGTGGAGGAAGCGGCGCTGCAGTCCGAAGGCGGCCTCGTAGAAGGCCAGGGTGCGGGGGACGTCCTCGACGTAGAGAATGGTGTAGCCGAATTGCATGGTGCGGGGCACGGGGCCTCTGTGGTGTGAAAGGCCGCCAGGGTACCCCTTTCACGCGCACGCTCTTCACGCCTGCCAGCCCGGCAATGCCCGCAGCGCCTCCAGCAGCCGCCCGCCCGCGTCCGCGAGCGCGCCGTCATTGGCGATCGTGATCGTGGTGCCCGGCCGGTCGGGCGCCGCCGGGCGGGCCATGCGGCCCAAAATCTGCTCCGCCGACTCGCGGCCGCGCGCGGCCAGGCGCTGGCGCAAGACCTCGGGCCGGGCCGTGACCAGCACCCCGGTAAGCCCCGGAAACCGGGCGGCCGCCTCGCCGAAATGGGCGCGCGAGCCGTTGACGAAGACCCAGGCGCCACGCTCCAGCGGCGCCAGCTCGGCCACGCGGATGCCATACCAGAGGCCGTGTGCCCGCCACGACAGCGCGAAAGCGCCGCGTGCAGCGTCGGCGGCGAATGCGGCGGCCTCCAGGGCCTCGTGGGATTCGCCGCCCGCATCGGCCCTGCGCGTGATGGTGCGGCGCGCCCAGTGGACCGTGGCCTGCTCCCCCAGGCGGGCGCGCAGCCAGCCCAGCACGCTGTCCTTGCCCGCGCCCGACGGACCCATGACGTAGAGCAGCCGCGGGTTCATGCATGCAGCACCCACTGCTCCACCAGCCGGAAGTCGGCACCGGGCGCGGGTTCGGCGAACAGCGACAGCCGGTCGATCACGCACGGGCCCAGGCCCTCGAAATGCGCCCGCGCCGCCGCCTCCAGGGCATCGCGCAGGGCCTGCGGCGCGCCTTCCAGCCGCCCCGTGAGGGAGAAATGCAGCCGGAACTCCTCCAGCACCCACGGATAGCCCCAGGCCTGCAGCAGCGCCTCCTGCGCGGGCGTGAGCCTCCGCTGCGCGCGGCGCCGGTCCTGCTCCTGCGGCGTGAGCGGCGCGGCGAAGGCATGCAGGCGCTGCACGCAGGCCGCCGCGAGCGCGTGGGCCCAGGCGGCATCGCCGTCCGGGCACAGGGCCAGGAAGCCGTCCAGCCAGCGCACGCGCCACGGCGGCAGCGGCGTCGCGGGCAACTCGGCGCTCAAGGCCTGCAGCGCGGCGCGCAGGGCCGGGTCCGAGGCCCCCTCGGCCAGGCGGAACGGCGGCTTCAGCGTCGCATGCCAGCCGTAGCGGCGCGGCTCGGCCGTGGCACGGGCGAAGACATCCGGCGCGATGCCCGGCACCCGCGGCTGCGCCAGCGCGGCGCCCGTGGCGGCGCAGCGCCCCAGCCAGCGGCTGCCGGCCTGCCAGCCGGCGCCCCCGGCCGCCGGCGCGAAGTAGACCGCGTACCGCCAGGCCCGCGCCGTGTCAGCCATGGAAGTGGTCCACCGTGAGGCTCACGCGATCGCCCGCGAACCAGGTGCACGCGTATTCGATCGGCACGCCCTGCGCATCGACGTTGACGCTCTTGACCTGCAGCACGGGCCGCGCGGGCGGCTGCCGCAGCACGGCCGCCACGTCCGGGGTGGGCATGCGCGCGGTGATGCGGCTCTCGGGGCGCTGGTAGTCCGGCACGCCGTGCGCGGCGAAGGCTTCGGTGATGGAGCCCGTCGCGCGCACGATGTCTTCGAGCCGCGCGAAGCGCGGCAGGGGAAAGTAACGGCTGCTCACGTGCAGGGGCTGGCCCTCCCCTTCGCCCAGCACATGCAGGTGCAGGAGCGGGCTGCGCGCGGGCACCTGGAGGACCCGGGCCAGATCCGCCGTGGCGCGCAGGCGCTCGCCCGAGAGCACCCGCAGGCGCCCGCGCAGGCCGACCTGCGCCAGGTTCTCGCGGTAGCGCGTGCGCCGGCCCAGCGCGAGATCGACCGCGAAATCCTCGACATAGGTGCCGCTGCCCTGGGTGGCCCGCACCAGCCCGCGCTGCGCCAGGCTCGACAGCGAGCGGCGGATGGTGTGGCGGTTCACGCCGAACTGCTCGGCCAGCGCGTGTTCGGACGGCAGCCGGGAGCCCGGCGCATAGACGCCCCGCGCGATGGCGTCGGCGATGTCGTTGGCGATGCTGGCCCAGAAGCGATCGCGTTCCCCGCCCTGGCCCTCGGCGGGTGATCCGGAAGTTGCTTGGAATGTCATGAAAGTTAAACAGGGGGCGCCTAAGCTGGCGCTCGGTTTGATTTGTATAGACAACTTTAAGGGTAGCGGAACGATGTTTCATGCATTTGACAACCTGCCCCCGGGACGCTCCGCGACACGCGCCGAATGGATGGCCTTGCTGGCACGCGCGCCCGCCGACCTGCTGGCCGGCGCCCTGGGCGACCGCGCCCGGGAAGAACCCCGCTGGCTGCGCCCGCCGGAGACCGGCCTGATGATGGTGCAGGGCCGCATCGGCGGCACGGGCGCGCGCTTCAACGTGGGTGAGGTGACCGTGACGCGCTGCGCGCTGCGCCGGCCCGGCGCGGCCCCCGTGGGCGTGGCCTATGTGCTGGGCCGCAGCCACCGCCAGGCGCGCCTGGCGGCCCTGGCGGATGCGCTGCTGCAGGAGCCCGGCGAGCACGCCGCCCTGGAAGCGGCGCTGCTGCAGCCCGCGCGCCGCCACATCGCCGCGCAGCGGGCGCAGCAGCAGGCGAGCGCGCAATCCACGCGCGTGGACTTTTTCACCATGGCGCGCGAAAGCGCCGGCGGCGAGGAGGACGAGGCATGACCCCGCCGCCCGTGGCCCTCGACACCCTGCGCCCCGGCTTCCGGGATGCCGCCCTGGGCAGCCAGGCGGTGTTCCGCATCGCGCTCGCGGCCCTCTCGCATCCCGGCCGCCCGCTGCCGATTCCACGCGTGGCGGAGGTGCCCGACATCGGGCACCCCGCGGCGGCAGCGCTCATGCTCGCGCTGCTGGATGCGGACTGCGCCCTCTGGCTCTCGCCCCGCATCGCGCGCGGCGACGCGGGCGACTGGCTGCGGTTCCACACGGGCTGCCGCCTGGCCGGCTGCCCCGGCATGGCGGATTTCCTCTGGATCGGGCTGGGCGATCCGCTGCCGCCCCTCGCGGGGCTGAGGCTGGGCAGCGACACCTACCCCGAGGAGTCGGCCACCTGCGTGGTCGAGGTGGAGGCGCTGCACGCCCCCGAGACCGGGCCCGGCTGGTGGCTGAGCGGCCCCGGCGTCGCCGGCCGCCAGGGGCTGGACGTACAGGGCGGCCCGCCCACGCTCGCCGCGCTGCAGGCTGAGAGCCACGCGCTGTTCCCGCGCGGCGTGGACCTGTTCCTCGCCACGCCGGACCAGATCGCGGGCCTGCCGCGCACCACGCACATCGAGCATTCACGGGAGCGCTGACCATGTACGTGGCCGTCAAGGGCGGTGAAGCCGCCATCCTGCAAAGCTACCGCCTGCTGGCCCGGCAGCGGCGCGGCGACGTGCGCCAGCCCGCGCTGCACGTGGACCAGATCCGCACCCAGCTCAAGCTGGCCGTGGACCGGGTGATGACGGAAGGATCGGTCCACGACCCGGAACTGGCCGCGCTGGCCATCCAGCAGGCGAGCGGCGACCTGGGCGAGGCGATCTTCCTGCTGCGCGCCTACCGCACGACCCTGCCGCGCCTGGGCAGCACGCTGCCCATCGACACCGCGCGCATGCAGCTCGCGCGCCGCATTTCCGCCACCTTCAAGGACATTCCGGGCGGCCAGCTGCTCGGCCCCACCTACGACTACACGCAGCGGCTGCTGGACTTCAGCCTCCTGGCCGATGCGGGCGCCGATGCCGATCTGGACACGGAGACCGCGCCGGCCTGCGCCCGGCCGGAGGAGCGCGCCGCGCGCGTGAGCGATCTGCTGAACCAGGAAGGGCTGGTCGAGACCAGCCCCATGCCGCCGGGCGATCCCGAGCCCCGCGACATCACGCGCGTGCCCCTGCGATTTCCCGCAGACCGCGCCACGCGGCTGCAGAACCTCGCGCGCGGCGACGAGGGCTTCCTGCTGGCCATGGCCTATTCGACCCAGCGCGGCTATGCGCACAGCCACCCCTTCGTCGGGGAGCTGCGCCTGGGCACCGTCTCCATCGACATCGCGCCCGAAGAGCTGGATTTCCCGATCTCGATCGGCGACATCGAGATCACCGAGTGCGAGATGGTGAACCAGTTCGCCGGCTCCAGGACGCAGCCCCCGCAGTTCACGCGCGGCTACGGCCTCGCCTTCGGCCACTGCGAGCGCAAGGCCATGGCGATGAGCCTGGTGGACCGCGCGCTGCGCGCCGACGAGCTGGGCGAGGACGTGCAGTCGCCCGCGCAGATGCAGGAGTTCGTGCTCTCGCACAGCGACAGCCTCGAAGCCTCCGGCTTCGTCCAGCACCTCAAGCTGCCGCACTACGTCGATTTCCAGTCCGAGCTCGAACTGGTGCGGCGCATGCGCACGGAGGCCGCGCTCGCGCGCGCCGACTCCGGCCGCCCCACCCCCGACGAGGAAGCCGCATGAACGCCCCCCTGCCCGCCACGGCCCTGGCGCCGTCCGCCGCCCCGGCCGCGCCCGAGGGCGCGCCCGCCTTCAATTTCGCCTACCTGGACGAACACACCAAGCGCATGATCCGCCGCGCCCTCCTCAAGGCCGTGGCCATCCCGGGCTGCCAGATACCGTTCGGTTCGCGGGAGATGCCGCTGCCCTATGGCTGGGGCACGGGCGGCATCCAGGTGACGGCCGCCGTGATCGGCCCCGCCGACACGCTCAAGGTGATCGACCAGGGCAGCGACGACACGGTGAACGCGGTGAACATCCGCCGCTTCTTCGAGCGCACGGCGCGGGTGCGGACCACCACGCGCACCCGCGAGGCCACGCTGATCCAGACCCGCCACCGCATCCCCGAGACGCCGCTGGCCGAGGGCCAGGTCATCGTCTACCAGGTGCCCATGCCCGAGCCGATGCAGAAGCTGGAGCCGCGCGAGGCCGAGACCCGCATGCTCCATGGCCTGGCGGAGTACGGGCTCATGAACGTCAAGCTCTACGAGGACATCGCCCGCTACGGCCACATCGCCACCACCTACGACTATCCGGTGCGGGTCAACGGCCGCTACGTGATGGCGCCCTCGCCGATCCCGAAGTTCGACAACCCCAAGCTCCACATGAATCCGGCGCTGCAGCTCTTCGGCGCCGGCCGCGAGAAGCGCATCTACGCCGTGCCGCCCTACACGCCGGTGGAGAGCCTGGGCTTCGAGGACCACCCCTTCGCCGTCCAGCGCTGGGATGCGTGCTGCGCGCTGTGCGGCGCCACGGACTCCTTCCTCGACGAAGTGATCCTGGACGACAGCGGCAAGCGCATGCATGTGTGCTCGGACTCCGACTACTGCCAGGAGCGGCGCGCGCAGCAGGCGCAGCAGGCACCGCAGGACGCCCCGGCCGCACAAGGAGGCTCGCCATGCGCGTCGTGATCCGCCCCGCCACGCAAGCCGACCTGGAAGGCGTGCTCGATCTCTATGCGGACACTGGCATGGACGACGGCCGCCGCATGGCCTCCGCCGAGGCCCGCAGGCTCCTCGATGCCTTCGGCGACTACCCGAGCTACCGCCTCTACGTGGCCTGCGCGCCGGACGGCGACGGCGAGAGCGACGCACCGCCCTGCGGCGAAGACGCCGTGGTCGGCAGCTATGCGCTGCTGGTGATGCACAACCTAGCGCACAACGGCGCGCCCTCGGCCATCGCCGAGGACGTGGTCGTCTCCCCGCGCCACCAGGGCCGGGGCATCGGCCGCCACATGATGGAACACGCGCTGCGGCAGGCGCGCGACGCGGGCTGCTACAAGCTCGCGCTCTCCTCCAGCGCGCAGCGCTTCGCCGCGCACGCCTTCTACGAATCGCTGGGCTTCGCGCGCCACGGCATCAGCTTTGCGATCGAAACCTGAGATGAAACAACAACCCCCTGTGGCGCTTCGCGCCTCGGTACAGCCGCCAGAGGCGGCAGCTCTTCAGGGCCGTCCAAGCCTGCGCAGGCAGGCTTGGAGCCGCGGCCTTCAGCCCCTTCTCCCGCGGGAAGGGGGACACCGCCAGTGGCCGAGCAAAGCTCGCTCCACGGCGTTTGCTGGCGTGGCCTGCTCCGCGGCCATCGGACGAGGGACGCAGCGCCAGTTGCATGCGTCGCGGGTGGCGCGCAGCGCCGTGGAACACTGAGATGCCCAACACCACAGCCACCCCCCTGCTGCGCGTGCGCGGCATCACCCAGCGCTACGGCAGCCGCACGGTGCTGCGCGACATCTCGTTCGATCTCTGGCCCGGCGAGGTGCTGGCCATCGTCGGCGAATCGGGCTCCGGCAAATCCACGCTGCTGAATGCGCTCGCGGCGCGCCACGCCCCCGCCGCCGGCTCCGTGGAGTACCGGGGCCGCGACGGCATGGCGTGGGACATCCATGCCCTCGCCGAAGCGCGGCGCCGGGTGCTCGCGCGCACCGACTGGGGCTTCGTGCACCAGAGCCCGGCCGACGGGCTGCGCATGGACGTCTCGGCCGGCGCCAACGTGGGCGAGCGCCTGATGGGCCTGGGCGAGCGGCACTACGGCCGCCTGCGCAGCCAGGCCGAGGACTGGCTGCGCCGCGTCGAGATCGACCCCATCCGCATCGACGACACGCCCCGCACGTTCTCGGGCGGCATGCGCCAGCGCCTGCAGATCGCGCGCAACCTGGTCACCTGCCCGCGCCTGGTGTTCATGGACGAGCCCACCTCGGGGCTGGATGTGTCCGTCCAGGCGCGCCTGCTCGATCTCCTGCGCCAGCTCAACCGCCAGATGCAGCTGGCCGTGGTGCTCGTCACCCACGACCTCGCGGTCGCGCGCCTGCTCGCGCACCGCATGCTGGTCATGCAGGCCGGCCGCGTGGTGGAAAGCGGCCTGACCGACCAGGTCCTCGACGACCCCCAGCACCCCTACACCCAATTGCTCGTCTCCTCGGTGCTCCAGCCATGACGCCCCCTGCCCTGATCGAACTCGAAGACGTCTCCAAGCGCTTCACCCTGCACCACCGCGACGGCGCCGAGCTGCAGGTGCTGCGCGGCGTGAACCTGCGGGTGGCGCCCGGCGAATGCGTGGTGCTCGAAGGCCCCTCGGGCATGGGCAAGAGCACGCTGCTCAAGCTCATCCACGCCAACTACCGCGCCAGCGGCGGCCGCATCACGGTGCGCGATGCCGACGGCCGGGCAACGGACGTCACCACGGCCGGGTCCCGCGAGCTGGTGCGCATGCGCCAGCGCACCGTGGGCTACGTGAGCCAGTTCCTGCGGGCCGTGCCCCGCATCAGCGCGCTCGACGTGGTGGCCGAACCGCTGCTCGAAGGCGCCGATGCCTGCGACCCGAACGCGCTCGCCGCCGCGCGCGCCACGGCCGGCGACTGGCTGGCGCTGCTGCGCATTCCCGAGCGCCTCTGGCACCTGCCGCCGGCGACCTTCTCGGGGGGCGAGCAGCAGCGCGTGAACATCGCCCGCAGCCTGATCCTGCCGCGCCCCGTGCTGCTGCTGGACGAGCCCACGGCCTCGCTCGACGCGGCCAATACCGACACCGTCGTGGCGCTGATCCACGAGGCCGCCGCGCGCGGCGCGGCGCTGGTCGGCATCTTCCACGACGACCGCGTCGGCGCGGCCGTCGCCACGCGCCGGATCGACATGGCGCAATTCCGGGGGCAGCCGTGACCCCGCCCGCGCCCGCGAACGCCCTGTGCATCACCAATGCCCGCATCGTGCTGGGCGGCGAGGTGCTGCCCGCGGGCTCCCTGGCCGCCGAGAAGGGGCGCATCACCGCCCTCGACCACGGCACGGTCTCGGTGCCATCGGCCCTGGACCTCGAAGGCGACTACCTGCTGCCCGGCCTGGTGGAGATCCACACCGACAACTTCGAGCGCCACCTGATGCCGCGCCCGAAAGTGCACTGGGCGGAGCTGCCGGCCCTCATGGCGCACGACGCGGAGATCGCGGCCGCGGGCATCACCACCGTGCTCGATGCGCTGGGCGTCGGCGATGCCGACCCCGAGAGCCTGCGCGGCAGCGCCTGGCACCGCGTCACGCAGGCCCTGGCCCGCGGCACCGCGCACGGCCTGCTGCGCGCCGACCACCACCTGCACATCCGCTGCGAGCTGCCGGCACCCAACACCATCGAGCTGTTCGAGCCCTTCCGGGGCCACGAGCGGCTGGCGATGATTTCGCTGATGGACCACACCCCCGGCCAGCGGCAGTGGGAAGACATCGAGCAGGCACGCACCTACTACACCGGCAAGAAGGGCTGGAGCCAGGAGAAGTTCGAGCACCGCGTGGCCCACGCCGCCGACCTGCAGGCGCGCTATGCGGCCCCGCACCGGGCCTATTTCGTGGACTACTGCCGCGACCACGGCATCGCCCTGGCCAGCCACGACGACACCACCGAGGCCCACGTGGCGCAGGCCCACGGCGAAGGCGCCTGCATCTCGGAATTCCCGACCACGCTGGCGGCCGCGCGCGCGGCCCGGGCGCTGGGCCTTCACAACGTGATGGGTGCCCCCAATGTGGTGCGCGGCGGCTCCCACTCGGGCAACGTGGCCGCGGCGAAGCTGGCGCGCCACGGGCTGCTGGACATCCTCTCGTCCGACTACGTACCGGGCAGCCTGCTGGGCGCCGTGCTGCGGCTCGCGGGCGAAGGGCTCATGGACCTGCCCCAGGCCGTGCGCACGGTCAGCCTGCAGCCCGCGAAAGCCCTGGGCATGCACGACCGCGGATGCATCGCCCCCGGCCTGCGGGCGGATCTGGTACAGGTGCGCATGCTCGACGTGCCGGAAGGCCCGCCGCAGGGCGTGGTCCGCGCCGTCTGGCGCGAGGGCCGCCGCGTCATCTGACGCGGTTCTGCGCCCCGTGCGGAATCCGGACGAAGCGGCGCGCGCCTGCCATCGCCCGTTCATCGATCCGTCAACGCGGTGTCATTCCGGCCCACCAGACTTCCGATGTTGTCTAGACATATTTCCCCAAGGGAGATCACGCCATGGCCCTCCGCATCGAGCATCTTCACAAGCATTTCGGCAACGGCCGGCATGCCCTGCAGGACATCCACCTGGACATCGCCCAGGGCGAGATGGTGGCCCTGATCGGCGCATCGGGTTCCGGCAAATCCACGCTGCTGCGCCACATCGCGGGGCTGATGCCCGCCGACGCGTCGCCGGGATCGCGCATCGAGGTCAACGGGCGCTGCATCCAGCAGAACGGCCGCATCGGGCGCGACATCCGCGCCACCCGGGCGCAGCTGGGCTTCGTGTTCCAGCAGTTCAATCTCGTGGACCGCCTGCCGGTGCTGGTGAACGTGCTGGTCGGCCAGCTCCACGGGATGCCGTGGTGGCGCAGCCTGCTGCGCTGGTTCAGCGCCGCCGAATGCGCCCGCGCCCTGGAGGCTCTGGCCCGGGTGGGTATCGCGGAATGCCATGCCCAGCGCGCCGGCACCCTGTCGGGCGGGCAGCAGCAGCGTGCCGCGATTGCCCGCGCGCTGGTGCAGGGCGCGCGGGTCCTGCTCGCGGACGAACCGATCGCCTCGCTCGACCCCGAGTCCTCCCGCAAGGTGATGGACATCCTCGCGCGCATCCACCGCGAGGACGGCTGCACCGTCATCGTGTCGCTGCACCAGGTGGACGTGGCGCTGCGCTACTGCCCGCGCGTGATCGCCCTGAACCAGGGGCGCGTGGTGTACGACGGGCCGTCCTGCGCGGTCACCGCCGCGCTGCTGCGCGAGCTGTATGGCATGCAGGCCGACGAAATCCTGCACGGCGCCGGCCTGCTCCAAAACAAACCGGGCGGCGGCCCGGCCACGGCCCCCTCCACCGTGATCGCGTGGCCCGGTGCGCTCGCGCAGGCCGCCTGAGCGCGCCCCGCATCGCCTCCTCCACGTCCGACCTCACCCTCTTCCCCCTCCCCCCTCTCTCCACAGGAGTCGCTTCCATGTTCCGGAAAATTCTGGCCCTCGCGGCCCTTGCAGGCCCCCTCGCGGCCGGCAGCGCCCATGCGCAGGACATCCACTTCGGCATCATCTCCACCGAATCGACGCAGACCCTCCGGGCCGACTGGCAGCCCCTGATCGACGACATGGAGAAACAGACCGGCCTGAAGGTCCAGGCCTTCTTCGCCCCCGACTATGCAGGCATCATCGAAGGCATGCGCTTCGGCAAGGTCCAGGTGGCCTGGCTCGGCAACAAGTCGGCCATGGAGGCCGTGGACCGCGCCAATGCCGAGGTGTTCGCGCAGATGGTGAACGCCGATGGCTCGCAAGGCTACTACTCCCACCTCATCGTCCACCGGGACAGCCCGCTCAACACCCTGCAGGACGTGCTTGCGAACGGCAAGAACCTGAGCTTCGGCAATGGCGATCCCAACTCGACCTCCGGCTTCCTGGTTCCGGGCTACTACGCGTTCACGCAGAACAAGGTGGACCCCAAGACGCTGTTCAAGGTGGTGCGCAACGCCAACCACGAATCCAACATCCTGGCCGTGGTCAACCACCAGGTGGACGTGGCCACCAACAACAGCGAGGACCTCGACCACTTCAAGGAGCGCCAGCCCGAGAAGTTCAAGGAGATCAAGATCGTCTGGACCTCGCCCCTGATCCCGCTCGACCCGCTGGTGATGGGCAGGCAGCTGCCCGAGGAGACCAAGGCGCGCATCCGGAAATTCTTCTACCACTACGCCGAAACCGATCCGCGCGAGAAGGAGATCGTCTACAGGATCTCCAAGCGCTCCGGCTTCAAGCCCTCGACCAACGACCAGCTCAAGCCCATCCGCCAGCTCGACCTCTTCAGCAAGCGCACCAAGATCGAGGCCGACACGACCCTGGCCGAGGCCGACCGCAAGGCCCGGCTGGCCGACATCGACCGGCAGCTCGCCGCGCTGCGCTGACGCCCCCGCCGCGCGCCATGACCTCCGCCTCCGCCATGCCGGCCCCCGTTCCAGCCGCGCGGCCGCACCGTGAACCGGGCTGGTACATTGCCTGGGGCCTGCTGCTGGCGCTGCTGGCCGCCTCGTGGCGCGGCGCCGACATGCGGCCGCTGGCCCTCATCCAGGACGCCGGCAACATGGCGCGCTACGCGTCCGACTTCTTTCCGCCCAATTTCGCGCAGTGGCGCTTCTACGTGCAGGAGATGCTCGTCACCCTGCAGATCGCCCTCTGGGGCACGGCGCTGGCGGTGGTCACCGCCGTGCCGCTGGCCCTGCTGGCGTCGTCCAATCTGGTGCCCTGGTGGATCTACCAGCCCGTGCGGCGCGTGCTCGATGCCTGCCGCGCCATCAACGAGATGGTGTTCGCCATGCTCTTCGTCGTCGCGGTGGGCCTGGGGCCCTTCGCGGGGGTGCTGGCCCTCTGGGTGCACACGGCCGGCACGCTCGCCAAGCTGTTTTCCGAGGCGGTGGAAGCCATCGACCCGCAGCCGGTGGAAGGCATCCGCTCGACCGGCGCCTCGGCACTGCACGAGATCGTCTATGGCGTGATTCCGCAGGTCATGCCGCTGTGGATCTCGTTCACGCTCTACCGGTTCGAGGCCAACGTGCGCTCGGCCTCGGTCGTCGGCATGGTGGGCGCGGGCGGCATCGGCGTGGTGCTGTGGGAGATCATCCGCGGCTTCCAGTACGCGGAGACCTGCGCCGTGATGCTCATCATCATCGTCACCGTGAGCGCCATCGACCTCGTTTCCGCGCGCATCCGCCGCCTGCTGGTGTAACGATCCAACGCGCGGCGCCGGCCGGGAAGAAACTTACACTGGACTCTTCCCAGGCTCCACGATCCGCCCGCCATGCTCGACCTGCTGCTGCACCATGCCACCCTGCCAGACGGGCGCCAGAACATGTCCATCGCGGTGCGCGATGGGCGCATCGTGGACGTCGCCCCGGGGCTGGACGCCCCGGCCCGCGAGACGGTGGATGCCGCCGGCTGCCTCGTCTCGCCGCCGTTCGTGGATGCGCACTTCCACCTCGACTCCGCGCTCACCTACGGCCAGCCGCGCGTGAACGACAGCGGCACGCTGCTGGAAGGCATCGCCCTGTGGGGCGAGCTCAAGCCCCGGCTCGTGCACGAAGCCATCGTGGAGCGGGCGCTGCGCTATTGCGACATGGCGGTGGCGCGCGGGCTGCTGGCGATCCGCTCGCACGTGGACACCAGCGATCCCCGCCTGCTTACCGTGGGCGCGCTGCTCGAAGTCCGGCGCCGCGTGGCGCCCTACCTCGACCTGCAGCTGGTCGCCTTCCCGCAGGACGGCGTGCTGCGCACACCGGGCGGGCTCGACAGCCTGCGGCGCGCGCTGGACCTGGGCGTGGAGGTGGTGGGCGGCATACCGCACTTCGAGCGCACCATGGCCCAGGGCGCGGAGAGCGTGCGCCTGCTGTGCGAGCTCGCGGCCGAGCGCGGGCTGCGCGTGGACATGCATTGCGACGAGAGCGACGACCCACTCTCGCGCCACGTCGAGACCCTGGCGGCCGAAACCCAGCGCCTGGGCCTGCAGGGCCGCGTGACCGGCTCGCACCTGACCTCCATGCACGGCATGGACAACTACTACGTGAGCAAGCTCATCGCGCTCATGGCCGAGGCGCGGCTGGGCGTGGTGGCCAACCCGCTCATCAACATCACGCTGCAGGGCCGGCACGACACCTATCCCAAGCGCCGCGGCATGACGCGCGTGCCGGAGCTGATCGCCGCCGGCCTGACGGTGGCCTTCGGGCACGACTGCGTGATGGACCCGTGGTACGCCGGCGGCAGCGCCGACATGCTGGAAGCGGCGCACATGGGCCTGCACGTGGCCCAGATGACCGGACAGGCCGCCATGCGCCAGTGCTTCACGGCCATCACCGAGAGCCCCGCGCGCCTGCTGGGCCTGGAGGGCTACGGCCTGGAGCCCGGCTGCCACGCCGATTTCGTGCTGCTGCACGCGCGCGACCCGGCCGAGGCCATCCGCCTGCGCGCCGCCCGCCTGGGCGTGTGGCGGCGCGGCCGGCGCGTGGCCGGCAGCCCCGCGCCCATCGCCACGCTGGCGCTGCCGGGCCGCCCGCAGCAGGTGGACTTCCTGCACCGCTGACCCGCTGCGCCGCCGGCCACGGCCGGCCCGCGGCGCTCAGGACTGCAAAACCGGGTCGCCAGGCGGGCCGCCGTCTTCGGGATAGCCCACGATGTCGCCCAGCGCCGGAAAGCCGCTGATCGCATGCGAGGCCAGCCGCCCGCCCATGGCCGCGCCCTCGGCGCTGCCCACGTTGAGGCCGGTGTAGATCCAGTCGCCCGCCAGCACGAGGTTCGAGAAGCCCGAATCCCAGGCCTTGATGCGCGCGGCCGTGCTGCCGGGCGGGCTGGTCACGTAGCGCTCCGACGGATCGATGTTCGCGCGCCAGAACTGCTGGTCGAACCGCTGCACGCCCTGCCCCGGACAGGCCAGGTCGTAGTCCTGCAGCAGGCTGAAATCCATGCCCACGGGATCGCCGGGGGGCGACACCGCGTTGGTGGTGGCCTTGGGCAGCAGCGGCCCCATGCACACCTGCAGGTACTGGATGCACTGGGCCTTGACCCGCGCATGGGCCCGGGCGGGGTAGCCCGTGTCGCTCAGGGGCGGGGGCGGCTCGTAGTCGGCCATCGCGCCCGAGAAATACCACAGGGACTTCGGCATGCCGGCCGCGGGCCAGGACTCCCAGCGCAGCAGGTGGGAGAAGTCCACCTGCCCGTCGAGCGGGTTCATGTAGGTGGCGCCGATCACCGTGTCGGTGGGGTTCTTGAGGGGGATGTCCCAGCCCAGATCGGCCGTGGTCCGGTTGAGCCAGATCTGCATGGTCTGCGTCTGCACGGTGGGCACCTTCTCGACCATGGCGCGCCAGCGCGCATCCGCGGCCAGCAGATCCTTGCAGAGGTACGGCACCGCGCCCACCGAGATCGCGAACACCACCTGGTCGAAATCCTGCCCCGCGCGCAGCGTTTTCGTGCCCACGTCCTGCCAGGGGGTCCAGTACGACTCCAGATCGATGTCCTGCGCCTGCAGGGCATCGCCCTGCACCAGTTGGCCGTAGAGCGGCCCCGCGGGCCACGACGGCAGGCCCTGCACCTCCACCAGCGGCTCGTACGGCCCGCAGGCGTCCTTCAGCGTGGCCTGCACGCCCATCTCCACGGCCGCGACGGATTTCCGGTCGTCCGATAGCACGAGGTCGCGCACCTTGTGGAAGAACTCGAAACGCACGCCGCGCTGCCGGAGCACCTGGTAGAGCGGCGCGATCACCGTCTCGCCCGTGCCCGCCGCGAACAGCCAGGCGAACGCGCCCAGGTAGGCATAGCTGCGCAGCGACCAGTGCAGGTAGGCCCCCGCCCCCATGCGGGCCGTGCGCGCCGTATCGCCCTGCGGATACTGGTACGAGAGGTTGACCGTATTGAGCGCCAGCGGCGACGACGTGGTCAGCACCGACGCGCCGTGGCGCTGCAGCCAGTCGGAGAAGTTCTCGCCGTCGATGCTGTCGAACCCGTTCTGGAAGATGCGGTCGGCCAGCACGCCGCGCACCAGCGCCATCAGGTAGTCGAGCAGGATGTAGAAGCGGCGCAGGTCGTCGTGGGCCTCGATGATCGGCATCAGCGCGCCGCGCAGCCAGTTCCAGATGTCGTCCAGGAGCGGGTGGCCGGTGCCGAGCGTGTCCTCGGCACCCTCCTTGCGGAATTCGGCCTTCAGCCCCTCCAGGATCTTCTGGCCGGCCCTCAGCACGTCCGCATGCGCCTGCAGCAGGCCCGGCGTCGCGCCCGGATCGATCAGGGCCTGCGCCGTCTCGATGAGCGCCGCGATCCACAGCCGCAGGCTCGACAGCGAGGAGGCATCGGCGGGCGACAGGCCGTTGGTCGGCAGCGTCATCGGCCAGCGGCGGAAGCCGCCCTGGTCGTACTCCCACATCAGCACGAAGCTCTCGGGCAGGAAGGCCTGCTCGAAGGTGGCGAGCGGCGCATCCTTCGGGCGGCCCAGGGCCTCGTAGCAGTCGGCCATCAGGGGCAGCGCGTTGTAGTAGCTGCCCAGGAAGCCGTGGATGCCGTGCTCCTCGATGCGGTCGTTCGGCCCCCGCTTGGTCGCGCACTTGCCGCCCAGGCGCCAGCCCATCTGGTAGATGGTGATGTCGAACTTCTGCTGCCAGCCGGGCTGGCGGGTCAGCTCATACGCCGTGGTCAGCGCGGCGAGGCCGCCTCCCAGGATGGCTATTTTTTGGGGAGCGTTCTGCTCTGGCATGGATGTTTCCCTCTCTCTGTTGTTGGACATGCGTTGTGTTACTGGCCTCTCCAGCCGGCCTGGCGGAGGCAGTCGATGAAATGGTCCAGGCGCGCCTCGTCGATGAAGGGATGCCCGGCCTTCATGGCGTTGAGCGAATAGGGGCCGAACTTGCGGGCCTGCTCCAGCGTCTGCCGCGCCTCGTCCGGGTGGCCGGCCGCCACCTGGCAGGCGGCCAGCAGGTAGTGGTTGAAAAACCAGTCCGGCCGCTTGGAGAGCGCCTGCAGCGCGAAGGCCTCCGCGCCGGGGTAGTCGCCATCGATGAAGCAGGCCAGGGCGCGCGTGCGGATCCAGAGGCTGATGTGCGGGTCCAGCGGGCTGGCCTCGCAGGCCTGCAGCGCATAGGCCGCCGCCTCCTGCGTGCGCCCGCAGAACGCCAGCACCCGCCCCAGCTCGCCCGCCGCCGCGGCGAACTGCGGGTAGATCGACAGGGCATGCTCCTGCTCGGAGATCGCCTGGGCGAAACTCCGCGTGAACGACAGCGCGGTGCCCAGCGTGAAGTGGGCGAAGGCGTCGGTGTCGTCGTTGCTGACGGCGCGCAGGGCCAGGTGGTGCGCCTCGGAGATGTCCACGCGGGGGCAGTCGGACCAGCCCGCCCACACCCGCGTCATGCGCACGAACGCCAGCAGCGCGAGGCTCGGCGAGTCGTCCGGCTTCGACGCCAGCGCCTGCTCGGCGAAGTGCTCGGCCCGCTCCACGTGGTGGCGGCTGGAGCGCCAGAAATGCCAGCGCGCGCGCATGAGCAGCTCCCAGTGGTGGCGGTCGCGCGGGGGCGTCTGGCGGCTCACCAGCTCCTCGCGCCGCAGGTAGACCGGCTCGATGGCGCTGACGATCGCGGTGGAGATCGCGTCCTGCACCTCGAAGAGGTCATCCACCGGGCGGTCGTAGCTCTGGGTCCAGATGGTCTCGTTGCGGGGCGCATCGATCAGCTCGGCGGTCACGCGCACGCGCCCGCCCCGGAACCGGATCTGCCCGGAGACGATGTACCGCACCCCCAGCTCGCGGCTGATCACGCCGTTGGGCGGCAGCGGGTGGCGGTACTGCACCGCCGAGTTGCGGGCGATGACGTACAGCCACCGCGACCGGGACAGGCGGTTGATGATGTCCTCCGCCACGCCATCGGCGAAATACTGCTGGTCGGAGTCAGCCTCGGCCACCCCGAAGGGCAGCACCGCCACCGACCGAGCCGCCGCCGGGGGCGGCGGCTCGGGGGGCGCCGCGCTCTGGCGCGGTGCCACGCCGACGCGCCCCACGAAACGGTATCCCTGCCCGGGAATCGTGACGATCAGGCTGGAGCCGACCAGCTTGCGCAGCGCGGACACGTGGACCTGGAGGTTGTTCTCCTCCACCACCATGCCCGGCCACACCTGGCTGAACAGCTCCGATTTGGTAACCAGCGCGCCCGCCTTGGGCACCAGCGCGCAGAGCACGTCGAAGGCCCGGGCTCCCAGCAGCACGGGCTTGCCGTGCGCCAGGAGCTGGCGCTCGTGCACCCGCAAGACAAAGTGGTCGAACGTGAATTCAGTGGCCATGGATTTCCGAGGGCAGTGAACGACGAACCTGCGTGATCCCCTCCCGGCAGGCTGGCCACCCCACCCTTCATAGATATGTTTCAGAACGCTTCAGGATTCTAAAGATGCGATGAAAGGCAGCGGCATGCCACCATGAAGAAAATTTCTCCGACCCTGTGCGGCAGCAACAGGGAATACACCGAGAGGCGGCGCCGCCGGCCCATGCAGACTGCGCCCTGCATCGACCGGCCACGGATTAGCAACTACCGCGCCAACGGTCGAAAATGACAACAGCGATTGAAAACGACAAGCAAGGAGGAAGAGAGAGGAAGCTCCCACGGCCCACGCCACCCACCGCTACCAATCGCCGGCGCACCAGAGTGCACCCGGCATGCCCCCAAAGAAGAACCACCCCACGCCCCACCATGCAACCCCACGCCACGACCTCCCACGCCCTTCCCGTACGCCCCCTGACCGCAGCCGAGCAGCGCCTGGTGCACCATCTGGACGCCCACTGGACCCCGGCCCGCGCCCTCTCCGAATTGCAGGCCCACCTGCAGATCGCGATCGAGGTGGAGCTGGCGACCATTCCGCTCTACCTCTACACCTACTACTCGATCGACCGCACCCCGGCGGGCTTCCCGGACACCGAGCTGTCGCGGTTCGCGGACGAGGCCGGCGCGACGGTCATGAGCATCGCGGTGGAGGAGATGCTGCACATGTCGCTGTCCTCCAACATCCTGTACTCGCTGGGCCAGCTGCCGCAGCTCTACCTGCGGTCGCCCTCCCCGTTCCCCAGCAACCTGCCGGCGCACGGCAAGCTCGGGCCGGACCACCAGCCCCTGTCCCTGCCGCTGGCCCGGCTGTCGCTGCAGCAGCTGTGGAAGTTCCTCGAAATCGAGTACCCGGCGGCCAGCGACGCGCCGCCCGAGTCCGACCACTGGAAGACCATCGGGCAGATCTATTCCTACATCCGCTGCATCATCAGCTGCCGGCACATCACCGACGCGGATTTCCGGCGGGGCCAGGCGCGCCACCAGATCCAGCCCGGCAACTACTCGTCCAACAGCATCGACACCGCCTACCCGGAGCAGCGGTTCGACGCGCGCTGCCCCGTGGCCCCGGCGCAGGCCGGGTCGGCGGCCTCGGTGGCGGCCTTCGCCAGCCGCGAGGACGCGCATGCCGGCGCCTCCGCGCTGATCACCATCGACTCGCGCGAACGCGCGCTGCAGGCCATCCAGACGATCGATGCCCAGGGCGAAGGCTTCGGCCCCGAAAAGTTCGACGACGCATCGCACCAGGAATGGTCGCACTACTACAAGTTCCTGAAGCTGCAGTCCCGGCTGCAGGGCTACGACCCGCACCATGAAAAGCTGCCGCGCCACCCCCGCCCGCCCGAGCCCGCCGCGCGGCAGTTCAGCCCGCAGGAGCTGGCCACCATCGTCTTCGACTTTCCCGACAACCCCGTGGCGGCCGGCTATCCGGCCGGGCAGCGCGACGTCGCCAACCTGGTGAGCGGCCTCTACCAGTACATGCTGATCATGACGGAGAGCATCTTCCTGCAGAAGCCCCAGGACCAGAAAAAATACTTCAACCAGGCCCTGCACCGCTCGATGATCTGGATCCTGGACAAGATCATCCAGTCCATGCGCAAGGTCTCCCTGCAGCAGGTCAGCACCACCACCGCCAGCCCGCGCCTCGCCCCGACCTTCGAGAACATCGACCTGGGCCCGCGCGAGAACGCCTTCGCGACCCTCGTGAACCTGTGCGGCGAAATCGATGCGCAGTACGGCAACGCCGCCTGGTACACCCAGAGCGAACTGCAGTACTACGTCCGCATGATCCCCACGCTGCCCGACGTGAGCAGCCTCTGGAAGCCGGCCGAAGCCGCGCCGTGCGACAGCGGCAAGTACCACGGCATTCCCCGCTTCCCCGCCAACCCGCCGGGCCCGGACGCACTGCAGGACGGCGAGGCACGCCATGCCTGCATGGGCCTGAACCAATGCCAGGGCCAGGGCCGCACCCGGGACAACGCCTGCGCCGGGCAGGGCTACTGCTCCACCGCGCTGGAGTACGACTACGCCAACCCCGCCCAGCCGCAGGTGTCCGACCACACCTGCCACGTCAAGAACGCCTGCGCGGGCCAGGGCGGCTGCGGGCTCTACGGCACGGGACAGGAGCAGAACCACCCCGGCGCCAACGACTGCGCCACGCTGGGCTCCTGCGCCACCCCGATCAATGCCGAGCGCTTCAGCACGGCCGGCCCCAACCGCGGCAAGAGCGTCTGGGGGCGCGCACGGGCCGTGTTCGCGGAGAAAACCTGGCCGCAGCTGCGCGAGAAGAATCCGTCGCTGCCGGCCGAGCCCCCGCTGCCGCACCCCGAGCTGTTCCGCTACGGGCCGACCATCGGGTGGATCCAGGACTACAGCGGCCAGGGCATGACGGCCTGCGGCGCCAGCGGCATGAGCGGCGCCGGAAGCTGCGCGTGAAGCCCCCGTCCGTGGCCCATCGCATGGGCGGCTTTCCGCAGGACGCCCGGCTGGGCCTCGGCGTGGGCCTGCGCAACCAGCACTTCGGCCACATCCAGGCCCACCGGCCCCCGGTGGACTGGTTCGAGGCCATCTCCGAGAACTTCATGGACTCCGGGGGGCGGCCCCGGGCCGTGCTGCGCTGGATCGCCGAGCGCTATCCCGTGGTCCTGCACGGGGTTTCGCTGTCGATCGGCAGCACCGACCCGCTGGACGCGGGCTACCTGCGGCGGCTGCGGCAACTGGCCGACGAGGTGGCCGCGCGCTGGGTGAGCGACCACCTGTGCTGGACGGGGGTGCAGGGCATCAACAGCCACGACCTGCTGCCGCTGCCGCTGACCGAGGAGACCCTCGCGCACGTCATCCGGCGCGTGCGGCAGGTGCAGGACGTGCTGGAGCGGCCGCTGGTGCTGGAGAACCCCAGCACCTACGTGCGCTTCAGGCACTCCACCCTCTCCGAGCCCGAGTTCCTGCGGGCCCTGTGCGATGCCACGGGCTGCCTGCTGCTGCTGGACGTCAACAACGTGCATGTGAGCTGCTTCAATGCCGGCACCGACCCGATGGACTACCTCGGGGCCTTCCCGTTCGATCGCGTGGTGCAACTGCACCTGGCCGGGCACCAGCATTGCGGCACCCACATCGTGGACACCCACGACCAGCCGGTGAGCGACGCGGTGTGGGCCCTGTTCCGCGTGGCATGGCAGCGCAGCCAGGGCGCGGCCACCCTGCTCGAATGGGACGGCGACGTGCCCGATTTCGAGACGCTGCACGCCGAGGTGCTGCGCGCCCGGGAATTCATCGGCCCCGGGGCCGCGCCACGGCCGCCCGGCCCGCCCCGGCCCGCGGCGGGCGCGCGGACGGCCGTGTCCACGCCCCTCGATTTCATGGTGCCCGAGGTGGCCATGGGACATCCGGCATGACCCCGGCGCCCGAAACGCTGGCGGATGTCCAGCAATGGATGCTGGACGCCCTCGTCCACCCCGGCAGCGCCCCCCCGCGCGCCGCCAGCGCGCTCCTGGAGCCGGGGGCCCACCTCGGCGCCGCGGCCTGCCTGGCGATCTACCAGCGCAGCTACCTCCTGCGGCTCGTGCACTGCCTGCAGGAGCAGTTCCCCGCGACCCGCCATGCGCTGGGCCCGGACGTCTTCCATGCGTTCGCCACCGAATACCTGCAGGCCCATCCCTCGCGCAGCCACACGCTGTACGAGCTGGGGCGGCATTTCCCGCAATGGCTGGAGGACACGCGCCCGGACCACGACCTGCCGCCCGCGCAGCGGGAGACGTGGATCGACTTCATGGTGGACCTGGCCCGCTACGAGCGGGTGCTCTACCACCTGTTCGACGCCCCCGGCCACGAGGGCCGGCCCTGGCCCGGCGAGGCCACGCCGGACGGCGAACTGGTGCTGCAGCCCTGCGCGGTGCTCGTCACCGGCCGCTATCCCGTGGCCTGGTACTACCACGAAGTGCGCGCCGGCCGCGACCCGCAACCGCCGCAGGCCCGGCCGTTCCATGCCCTGATCGTGCGCCGCGACTACCTGACCCACACCTATCCCGTCAGCCCGCTGCACCACCGCTTCCTGGCCGAGGTCCAGGCCCGGGGCGGCATCCCCCAGGCGCTGCAGGCCATCGCGGACGGCACCGGGCACCCCCTGGACGCGGTGGCGCACTCGTGGCGCACCGAGGTCCGCCAGCCCTGGCTGCAGGCCGGCTTCTTCGTGGCCCAGGAACCCGTGGCATCCGGCGCGTGACACGGGTTGGCCATCCAGGAGAGAACCAGGCGCGAGGCTGCAAACGGTGCAGTGGCACGGCAAAGCAACGCAGTGATCTTTTGGGCTGCGAAGCCGCATGAATCCGGTCGGCCCGCCCGCGCGTAATGCGTGGGCGACCTTCCGCAGCAGGGCCCGGCATGCGCCGGCCCTGCCCCCGATGCGCGCGTGCTTCGGATCGGGCCGTTCAGGCACGAAGCGGGGGCGGGAGGCGCCACGGCGGATGCCCTCCATGCAGGCCGCGGCACGCCCCGCGGGCAGCGGGTCCGCCGCCAGACACCAGGAAAGAGCCACTCCCATGTCCGACTGCCACTGCCGACACGACACCCTCTCCCCGGATTCCGGGCACGTGAGGAACTTCGCGGTGACGGGCTTCGCAGACCCGGCCCCCGACGGTTTCGGGGCCCTCCAGGCAACCCTGCAGGGTGTCGATGCGCTCCAGATCCGGGCCTGCGTCGATGCCGCCTACGACCCGGCCACGCAACAGGCCTGCTTCCGCATCCCGTTGCTCGGCCCCCAGCGGGTGACCCTGCCGCTGCCGATCCCGCCCCACGGCCCGCTGAAGGCCTGCTGCGAAACCTGCGGCATCCTTCCGCAGGGCCTGAAGGTGACCCTCTACCTGAATGGCGTCGCCATCTTCACCACCACCCGGGGTGCCTGCCCCTGAGCGGCAGCGCAGGCCCCCGCTTTTTTCGTGCTGCCGCACGTGTGCCGAAAGACGTTCATGAAGTGCCATCCGCATACTCCCGGGGATTTTTGAACGTTGCACGTCCCGGCAGCACCGCCGCCCGGAATTCACCCGGGCGGCTTTTTTTTGCCCCTGACCGCGCGGGAGCCCCCGGGTGGCCACCCAGCCGGTAATTTCAGATCAAAACGCCCCCACGTCGCCGGATTCATTGCACATCACGCTACCAATTCAATAGCAAACCAATGCCAGCGCCGTGCAAAGCCCCAGGATGGTCACCCCGTCAATGATTTCAGGCCAAAACGCCCCCATGTCGCCGGATCTGCTGCATACCACGCTACCAATTAGATAGCAAACCGACATCCGCAACCATAGCATCCCCCCGGCGTATAAAACCGGCGCTGCGCTACCCGTCCGATGGCCGCGGAGCAGGCCATGCCAGCAAACGCCGTGGAGCGGGCTCCGCCCGGCCACCGGCGTTGTCCCCCTTCCCGCGCGCAGCGCGAGAGAAGGGGGATGGCGCGCAGCGCCACAGGGGGTTGTTCTTCAAGCCCCCACGTGGCATTCACGCCGCAGCCACGCCAGGGCCTCCTGCAGGCTCTCGTCCCGGTCGTTGCACAGGGTGGCGCGGGCCTCGTCCACGAAGCTGCTCCAGAGCGCCAGATACCCCGGCTGCAGGGCGCCCGCCGCATGGTCGCGGATGAACCCGGCCGCCAGTTCCGGCTGCCAGCCGTGCTTGCGCACCCGGCGCACCAGGCTCGCGGCGGCCTTGCCGGTCAGCACGGTCTTGCGGGGCACGCCCGCCGCCAGGCACAGGAACAGCGTCAGCAGCGAGTGCTCGTCCTCGTGGCCCTGCGTGGTGCGCGCCCAGGTCTTGCTGGCGGATGCGGGGGGCTCGCTGTCGTCGCCCTCCTCCACCATCGCATCGAGGCCGTGGTGGTAGCCGTCCACCTCGGCCAGCGGGTCGTCCACCAGGAAGTAGCGCGCCCGGAAGCTTCCCATCGGCTTGAGCAGCGCGCGCGGGGGCACCGCCGGGTCCAGCACCCGCGCGGCGTCGGCCAGCACGGCCGACCGGTGCGCCTGCGCGGCGTCGGCGGCCTCGGGCGGCATGTCCGGCGGCAGGGGAAGCTGCGCGGGCACCTTCACGGCCTTGCGCCGCAGCGCCGCAAGGCGCTTCTCGAACGCCGCGGCGTGCGGCCACGCCTCGGCGGCGGGGTGCATCCACCCCCACAGCAGGCCCATGCGCACCACGGCCTGGGCGTCGGCGGCGCCCTCCTCCAGGGCCTCCTCGTCGAGCCCCAGGCCCTCGGCGAACCAGCGCGCGGCCGCCACCTCGGCGGCGATCGCCGTGCGGCGCGCCAGCTCGGCGCGGTATTCGGCATGGCCGCGCAGCGACCACGCGGCCAGCTGGTGCACGTCAGGCTCGCCGGTCGTCGAGAGGAAGCCGAAGTTGCTGTCCTGCGGCAGGGCGATCAGGCGGCGCAGCCGGTCGGAGCCCGCCTTGGAGCGCGACAGGAGGGTGTGATCGCGCAGCACCTGGGCCGCGCGCCCCAGGTCGCCGCCGCTCTCCTCCAGCAGGTCCAGGCTCACGAGGTTCACGATGCGCTCGCGCGCCTTCTCCAGCTCGGGGCGCAGGAACTCGGTGCCGAAGTAGCGGGCGATCTGCACCATGCCCTTGGGCGCGTCGGCCTCGATGGCCGCCAGTTTGTCGGCCGGGATGATGCCGTGCCGGATGCCGTGCACCAGCGCCTTCTCGAAGAACGGGCGGGCATCGTGCAGGGAGAGCGCCGTCGCGGGCGCGGCGCCGGCCGCGGCGGGATCGGTTGCGGGGGAGGTCATCGCGGCGGCCCCGGGCTCAGATGGCCGATTCCTCGTCGGAGGCGCGCGCGGCGGGCGTCGCCTTGCCCCGGTCGGTCTCGCTGGTCTCGAACTTGCCGTCGCCCGCATCGCCCTCGTCCCCCTCCTCGTCGCCCAGCCCCAGGTCGTGGGCCTGCGCCTTGGCGCGCAGCACCAGCAGGGTCTCGATGAACAGGTCCGGGCACTGGTAGCGCAGCAGCCAGGCGAGCTGCATCCAGTCGCGGTCGGCCACCTCGTCCTGCTCGACGCGCGGGGGCGCGTAGGCCACGTCGAAGAGCTGGTCTTCCGTGAGCGCGGAGCCGTAATCCTCCGTGGCGTCGAAGGTGCCGGTGCGCGCGAAGGCCTCCAGCCGGCTCCACTTCTCGGCGAAATAGTGGGCCAGCGCCTCGCTGCCGCCCTCGGTGTCGCCGATGGCCGTGATGAACTCCAGCGGCTCCACGTCGCCACGGAAGACCACCGCGTTCAGCATGCTGCGCAGGTGCGTGTGGGTGACGTCCTTGTATTGCTTTTCGAGCACCAGCGCCCGGGCGAATTGCTGCGGCGTCACCAGCATGTTGACGACCGAGGCCCGGGATTCGTCGTACTCGCGCATCACCGCCAGCACGTCCTTGGGCGCCAGCTCGCCCAGCACCTCCACCAGCGCGCCGTCGCCCTCGGCGTCCGCCAGGTCGGCCAGCGCGGATTCGGCGCCCACGATGTCGCCGGCGGCGATCAGGCTCTGGGTCTGGGTGATGAGTGCGAGGTGTCGGGACATGGGCGGGTGCGGTCGTAGAAGCGTTTCAGGGGCGCAGGACGGGCCGGCGCGTCATTCCTTGCGGTCGAAGCCGAGGTCGGCCAGCCAGTCGGCGCCGGCGTCCTCGCGGTCGGAGCGGGTGCGCGGCTCGTCGGCGTCGTCCGCGCTCCAGCGGCCGGCGTCGTCGTCATCGTCGCGCTCGACCGGCTCGCCGTCGTCACCCTCCTCGCCTTCCGCGGCACCGGATTCGGCAGCGGCGGCGGCCGCGAAGCGGCTGTGCTGCCGCACGTATTCGAGCACCGCCGCGATGGTCAGGAAGCGCGCGCCGGACGGCTCGGCCAGCACCACGTCGGCCAGCGCCTGGGCCCAGGGCTCCAGCGTGACGGCGCCGTCCAGCGCGGACCATTCCGGCAGCTCGGCCGCGCTGCGCATGAGCAACGGCTCCAGCGCCGCCGGGCGGTGGAAGCGGAACCCCTGGTGGAAGGCCACGGCCACCATCTCGGGGCTGAAATCGACCATCTGCGCGAGAAAGGCGATCTCGCCGCGCTTTTGCGCCAGGCGCTTGCGCAGCACATCCTTGCCCTCGGAGTCGAGCGCGAGGTCATCCAGCTCGGACTGGTAGGCCGAGCGCAGGTCATGGAAGAAGGGAGAGAGTTTCACGAGGAAAGCACGTTCTTGAAATAGGACTGCCAGATCTCCCGCGCGGTCTGCAGCGGATCGTCGAGCAGGTTGCGGCGGCGGTTGTCGTCGTACGCCTGCCGGGCCGCTTCGTCGGACAGGACTTCATAGGCCTTCTGCACGGCCCTGAACCGCTCGGCCGCGTCCGGCGCCGGATTGCGGTCGGGGTGGTAGAACGCCGCCTTCTGGCGGAAGGCCTTCTTGACGTCGGCCAGCGACGCGTTCGCGCTCAGCCCCAGGGCTGCGTAGTGGTCTGTCATGCTCGGGAGTGATCGAAAAGGCCGCGGCGGGGCGCGCGGTGGCTCCGCCGCGGCGCGTCCCAGGGGGGCCATGGAACCGGCGGGGAGGCGCGGTTATACACCAAGCCCATGGCGCGCGGCGCGCGCTCCCCGGGACTGCGGCGGGGCGGCGCCAGGCTCAGGGGGCCAGCGCCAGGCTGTCCACGTCGATCTCGGGGCTCTCCAGGAACTCCTTCTCGACCTCGCCGCGCAGGTGCACTCGCGTCTTCTCGTTCACCGCCGTGGACGGGAAATGCCGGGCATCGACATCCACCCGGATCTCGCCGGTCCCGTCGGAGAAGAGGTACTTGTCCTTGCTGAGCTGCCGCACGAGGTGGCCGGACAGCGCCACGGGCGCATCGTCCACCGGGTTCTTGAGGACCTCGGCCACCGTCCGGTAGGCCGGCGTCGCCGAAGGGCCCGTGTACTGGGCCCAGGCGGACGCCCCCACGGCCGTGGCCGCCGCCGCCAGGAGAAAACGCCGCAGGCGGGAGGTTCGCGTGCTCAGGTTCATGCTCGTCCTTTCTCGGAGGGTTGATTGCAAACGGGGACACCGGCAGGCCCGGGCCCATCCCAGCGGTTATGGGGGCATCCCCCGGCTTTTCCACCCCCACCGCCGCGCCCGTCCCTGTGCCACGGGCACCGCGGTACACCTGCTCCAGAACGGAACACCTGGAACACCGGTGCCGCAACCATGGCACACCCGCCGGCCCGGCGCTCCCAGGGAGCGAGGCATGCGCCGCCGCCTGGCACGGCGATTGCGCATTCCCGCCGGCCGGGCCCGCAGTGCGGAACACCGGCACACCGACCGTCATCACCACCAGGAGACAAGCACCATGGACATGGCAGAAATCGCCAACCTCGGCATCGCCAACCCCTACAAGAAGCAATACGGCAACTACATCGGCGGCGCGTGGACGGCCCCCATCGATGGCCAGTACTTCGAGAACGGCTCGCCCATCGACGGCCAGGTCTTCACCGCGATACCCCGCTCGAACGACAAGGACATCAACGCCGCGCTGGACGCGGCCCACCAGGCCAAGGCGGGCTGGGGCAAGACCTCCGCCACCGACCGCGCCAACATCCTGCTGAAGATCGCCGACCGCATGGAGGCCAACCTGCTCACGCTGGCCGTGGCCGAAACCATCGACAACGGCAAGCCGCTGCGCGAGACCATGGCGGCGGACATCCCGCTCGCCATCGACCATTTCCGCTACTTCGCCGGCGCCGTGCGCGCGCAGGAAGGCGGCATCAGCGAGATCGACCACCACACCATCGCCTACCACTTCCACGAGCCGCTGGGCGTGGTGGGGCAGATCATTCCCTGGAACTTCCCCATCCTCATGGCGGTATGGAAGCTCGCGCCCGCGCTGGCCGCCGGCAACTGCGTGGTGCTCAAGCCCGCCGAGCAGACCCCCGCCTCCATCCTGGTGCTGCTGGAGCTGATCGGCGACCTGCTGCCGCCGGGCGTGGTGAACGTGGTGAACGGCTTCGGCCTGGAGGCCGGCAAGCCGCTGGCCAGCAGCCCGCGCATCGCGAAAATCGCCTTCACGGGCGAGACCACCACCGGCCGGCTCATCATGCAGTACGCCAGCCAGAACATCATCCCGGTGACGCTGGAGCTGGGCGGCAAGAGCCCCAACATCTTCTTCGAGGACGTGATGGCGGCCGACGACGCCTTCTTCGATAAGGCCCTCGAAGGCTTCGCCATGTTCGCGCTCAACCAGGGCGAGGTCTGCACCTGCCCGAGCCGGGCGCTGATCCAGGAATCGATCTACGACCAGTTCATGGAGCGGGCGCTGAAGCGCGTGGCCGCGATCCGGCAGGGCCACCCGCTGGACAAGGGCACCATGATCGGCGCCCAGGCCTCGCAGGAGCAGCTCGAAAAAATCCTCTCCTACCTGGACCTCGGCAAAAAGGAAGGCGCCGACTGCCTGATCGGCGGGGAGCGCAACGCCCTGGGCGGCAGCCTGGCGGGCGGCTACTACGTCCAGCCCACCGTGTTCAAGGGCCACAACAAGATGCGCATCTTCCAGGAAGAGATCTTCGGCCCGGTGGTCTCGGTCGCCACCTTCAAGACCGAGGACGAGGCACTGGAGATCGCCAACGACACGCTCTACGGCCTGGGCGCGGGCGTCTGGAGCCGCGACGGCGCACGCGCCTTCCGCATGGGCCGGGGCATCCAGGCCGGCCGGGTGTGGACCAACTGCTACCACGCCTATCCCGCGCACGCGGCCTTCGGCGGCTACAAGCAGTCGGGCATCGGCCGCGAGAACCACAAGATGATGCTCGACCACTACCAGCAGACCAAGAACCTGCTCGTGAGCTACAGCCCGGACAAGCTGGGCTTCTTCTGACCGCCCAGCCCCCGCAACCCCGGCGGCGCGGAGTTCGCCGGGATTGCGGGGCGGCCTGACCTGCATCAGCCCGGACCACGGGAGGCGCGCCTAAGGTGGAGGCCTGCCTCCTGTCCATTGCCATCACGAAGAAAGGATTCCATCGCCATGACCGCCAAGACCATGAGAGCCGCCGTCGTCCGCGAGTTCGGCAAGCCGCTGACCATCGAGGAAGTGCTGGTGCCCATTCCCACCGATGACCAGATCCTCGTGAAGATCGAGGCCTCCGGCGTCTGCCACACCGACCTGCACGCCGCCGAGGGCGACTGGCCCGTCAAGCCCAATCCGCCCTTCATCCCGGGCCACGAAGGCGTGGGCTTCGTGGCCGGCGTGGGCCGCAACGTGAAGCACGTCAAGGAAGGCGACCGCGTGGGCATCCCCTGGCTGCACTCCGCCTGCGGGTGCTGCGTGCACTGCCTGGGCGGCTGGGAAACGCTGTGCGAATCGCAGAACAACACCGGCTACTCGGTCAACGGCGGCTTCGCCGACTACGCGCTGGCCGACCCGGCCTACGTAGGCCACCTGCCGGCCCACCTGGGCTTCGTGGAGATCGCGCCCGTGCTCTGCGCCGGCGTGACGGTGTACAAGGGCCTCAAGGTCACCGACACCCGGCCGGGCGACTGGGTGGTCATCTCGGGCATCGGCGGCCTGGGCCACATGGCCGTGCAATACGCCAAGGCCATGGGCCTGAACGTGGCGGCCGTGGACGTCGAGGACGACAAGCTCGCACTGGCGAAGCAGCTCGGCGCCAGCGTCACCGTGAACGCCAAGACCACCGACCCCGCCGCCTACCTGCAAAAGGAGATCGGCGGCGCCCACGGCGCCCTGGTCACGGCCGTATCGCCCAAGGCCTTCGAGCAGGCGCTGGGCATGGTGCGGCGCGGCGGCACCGTGTCGCTCAACGGCCTGCCGCCCGGCAACTTCCCGCTGCCGATCTTCGACATGGTGCTGCGCGGCGTCACGGTGCGCGGCTCCATCGTGGGCACGCGCCTGGACCTGCAGGAGTCGCTGGATTTCGCGGCCCGCGGCGCCGTCAGGGCCACCGTGGCCACCGAGAAGCTGGAGAACATCAACGACGTGTTCGCGCGCATGCACCAGGGCCAGATCCAGGGCCGCATCGTGCTCGACATGTCGGCCTGAAGCGCGACACCCCCGGGGCGCTCCGCAGCATGGGCCCCGCGCCCGGCGGCAGGCCCCCGACAGGAGACATTCCCATGGAAACACCCGCCGCCACGCCCGCCGCCACCCGCGTATCCGCCACCCCCGAGGCGGTGGCGCTCATCGACCGGCTGCGCGCGCAGCACGGCCCGCTCATGTTCCACCAGTCGGGCGGGTGCTGCGACGGCAGCGCGCCCATGTGCTTCGCCCTGGGGGAATTCATGCTGGGCGATTCGGACGTGCTGCTGGGCGAGATCGCCGGCACGCCGTTCTACATGAGCCAGTCGCAGTTCGCCTACTGGGAGCACACGCATCTCATCATCGATGCGGTCCAGGGCAACGGCGGCATGTTCTCGCTGGAGCGGCCCACGGGGCTGCGATTCCTCACCCGCTCGCGCCTGTACGGCGACGAGGAATGGGCCGCGATCGAAGCGCTCGGCCCGCCCCGGCGCGGCGGCGCCTGATCCGGGCGGGCGTCAGTGGCGCTCCTGCGCCTGGTCGAAGGACTCCTCCAGGGCCTTGAGCCGCCGGTACACCGTGTTGCGCGAGACGCCCAGCGCGCGCGCGGCCGCCGACACATTGCCCTGGTGCACCGCCAGCGCATGGCGCAGGGCGGTGCCCGTGACCTCGTCCCACGGCCGCACGGCGGCGGCTGCGGCGGCAGGCTCCTGCGGATCGGCGCGGGCAGGCTCCCGGGCCGGCACCGGCGCCTCCCAGGCTGGCGCCGCCGGCCCGTCGTCGAGCAGGTCCTCGGGCAAATGCTCGACGCGGATCGCATCGTCGTCCCGGGCCATGAGCGCCGCCGTGCGCAACACATTGGCCAACTGGCGCAGGTTGCCCGGCCAACGGTGGCCGAGGAACAGCGCCATCGCCTCCGGCGACACGCGCGCCGCCCGCCCGGCCCCGCCCTGCTCGCGCTCCTGGGCCTGCAGGATGCGGTCCACGATCACCCCCAGGTCACTGCGCTCCCGCAAGGCGGGCAGCCGCACCACGAGGCCGTTGAGCCGGTAGTAGAGATCGTCGCGGAAGAGCCCCCGGGCCATCATGTCGCGCAGGTTGCGGTGGGTGGCGCACACCACGTGCACATCCACCGCGACCAGCCGGGACGAGCCGAGCGGCGCCACGCTGCGCTCCTGCAGCACCCGCAGCAGCCGCGCCTGCAGGGACAGCGGCATGTCGCCGATCTCGTCCAGGAAAAGCGTTCCGCCGTGCGCCTGGGCGATCCGGCCCGCGCTGCCCTTGCGCCGCGCCCCGGTGAAAGCCCCCTCCTCGTAGCCGAACAGCTCGGCCTCGATCAGCGTCTCGGGAATGGAGGCGCAGTTGACGGCCACGAACGGCCCCCGCGCGCGCGGGCCATCCTGATGGATGGCGCGGGCCAGAAGCTCCTTGCCCGTGCCGGTCTCCCCCAGGATCAGCGTCGGCACGTCGCTGCCCAGCAGGCGGGACACCCGGTCGATGACCTGGGCCAGATGCGCATCGCCCGTGTCCAGATAGCGCAGGCTCGACAGCCTCGGCCTGGCCTCCCCGCCACGCCGGGGCCGGGAAGGCTCCGGAGCCGCCGCGCCGGCGTGATCGGGCGGCGACACCCACACCAGGGGTGCCTGGCCGCGCGGGTGGAACTCGACCAGCGCATTGACCACCACGCCTCCCGGCAGCGGCAATTGCAGGGGCCGGGGCGTCGATTGGCGGGCGTGCGCGAGCAAGGCGCTCATGGGCATGCCGAAAAGCGACGGAAAGGTCTGGGCCTGGAGCGCGTTCGATGAAAGGCCCAGCTGGAACTGCCCGCTGCGGTTCGCGGCGAGGAACCGCCCGTCGGGCGTGAACGCGGCCAGCCCCTCGACCAGCGTGCCCAGGAACTCGGCGCGCGCATGGAAGCGCAGGCGCACCGCGTCTTCGTAGACCTTGCCGAACAAATGGTTCTCCACCATGCGCGCGGACATGCGCACCAGGGCCAGGGTGTGCGCGCTCTGGTGGTGCCGGTCGCCGCTCACGTCGAGCGCGCCGATCACCTGCCCCTGGGGATCGAGGATGGGCGCGCAGGAACAGGTGAGGAAATGGTTCGCCGTGAAGAAATGCTCGTCGCCGTTGACCTGGACGGCATCGCCGAGCGCCAGCGCGGTCCCCACCGCGTTGGTGCCCTTGCTGCGCTCGGACCAGGTCCCGCCGGGGCGCAGGGCCACGCGCTGCGCCCGCTCCAGGAACTCCTCGTCGCCCTGGGCATGCAGCACCACGCCCTGGGCGTCGGTGAGCAACACCATGCTCTGGGTGCCCGCGATCTGCGCCGACAGCGTTTCCATCACCGGCCGTGCGTGCGTGCACAAGGCCTCGTTGCGGGCCAGCATCCAGGCCAGCGCATCGGGCGCGACGGGCTGCAGGTCGATGGACTCATGCCGGCGCAACCCGAAGGACCGCGACCGCTCGTGCGCCTCGGCGATCACCCGTGCCGCCGGGATCGCCGGGGAACACGGGGCCGGCGGCACCATGAAAGAGGGGCTCTGCATAGGGATGTCTCCTCGCCTGGGGTGGCCGGTGCGCTCTGGAAGGCCCGGCCCATGGCTTTGTATCCGGACACCTTAGCACCCCACCAGGCGCCCACCCCCGCCAAAACCACGCTGCGGTGGTGGGTCATGCCCCCGCGGCAGGCCCTTCCCGTCCATCGGGGCCGGCCCCTTCGCGCTGGAGCTGCCCCACCAGCGCGGACAGCACCGTGCCCACGTCGTCCTCCACCTTGAGCGCGAACAGGGGGTCCGCCCGCGTGCGGCCCCGGTTGACCGCGGCGGCCGGCAGGCCGGCATCGGCCGCGGCCTGGACGAACCGGAAACCGGAATACACCATCAGCGACGAGCCGGCCACCAGCAGCCCGTCCGAGCGGGCCAGCGCGGCGCGCGCCGCCTCCACGCGGTCCCGGGGCACGCTCTCGCCGAAAAAGACCACATCGGGCTTGAGCAGCCCGGTGCCGCACCGCGGACAGGTCGGCACCCGGAACGTGGAAAAGTCGCGGCCGTCCAGATCGGCATCCCCGTCGGGCGCCGCCTGCGCATCCAGGCTGGCCCAGGCGGGATTGCCCGCCACCAGCGCCTCCTGCAGGTCCGCCCTGGACACGCGTGCCTCGCATGCCATGCAGCGCACCGTGTCGATCCGGCCATGCAGGTCGATCACGCTCCGCTGCCCGGCCGCGCCGTGCAATCCATCGACGTTCTGGGTAAGCAGCATCTCCACCCGGCCCAGCGCCTCCAGCGCGGCCAATGCCCGGTGGGCCGGCCCGGGCGCCGCCTGGCCCATCACCCGCCACCCGATCATGCTGCGCGCCCAGTAGCGCCGCCGCACGCCCTCGTCTCCCATGAACGCCTGGTAGGTCACCGGCGGGGGCCGCTTCCAGGCCCCTCCTTCGTCGCGGTAGTCGGGAATCCCGGATGCCGTGCTGCAGCCCGCGCCCGTCAGCACGAAAAGCCGGGGATGCCGCCGCACGAACGCGAGCAAGCCTTCGAGGCCGGCCTCCTGGCGGTCCATGGCCGCGCGCCCCGCCCCGGCGCCATCGCCGCTACAGCCGCCATCGCTCCATGGCGGCATCCGCCCGTCAGAAGGCGGGAGCGATGCTCTCGGCATAGTCATACAGCGCCCCCAGGATCGCCTCGCCCCGTTCGTCCGCCGCCTCGCCCAGCGTATCCAGCCGCGCGAAGAGCGCATCGAAGGTGAGCCCCCCGCCCTCGCCCTCCACGAGGCGCGCCACGCGAAGCGCCTCCCAGCGCTCCTGGTCCGCCTCCGACAGCGTCTCGGGGAAATTGCGCGCACGGTAGCGCCAGACCAGTTCTGCAAGCCGCTCGTCGTCGAAGCCCGGCTTGGCGAGGGCCAGCTCCTGCGCAGACATCCCGCGCAGGCGCTGCAGCCGCCGGCGGTCCTCGTTGCCCACGAAGCCGCCGTAGAGGTCCTGGTCCACGTCCAGGGCATCCTGCTGCGGCCTCGCGTACACCGCGGACCAAATGGCGCTCATGTCAGGCAGCGCCCGGGCGGCTTCGGCATGCACCGCCGCACGTTCCAGATCGATGCCCCAATGCTGCGCCATGGCGGGCGTGAGGGTATTCACGTTACCGACCACCATGGGGGACTTGTTGAGGTGCACCGTCTTGATGGGCAGGCGGGTGACACCTTCCGGCAGGTCGGCGCTGCGGACGAAGAGGCGCGCCCGGATCGCCTCCGCATCCAGTCCCGCCAGTTCGGCCGGGTCATGGTCCAGGTCCCAGGCGATGATCTCGTTCTTGTTGGTCGGGTGGCTGGCGAGCGGCCACAGGACCCCCAGGCACCCCCGCTGCGCCGGGAACATGCCCGACACGTGCAGGAAAGGCCGGGCGGTGGCGGGCGTGGCAGGCAGGCGCAGCTCGGCGGCCACGCGGTCTTTCTTGCGCAGGCCGAACGCGAAATCGAAAAGCCGCGGCTGCCGCTGCCGGATCAGCCGGGCCAGGGCGATCGTGGCGCGGACATCGGAGAGCGCATCGTGCGCGGCTTCGTGCGCGAGGCCGTTGGCCTTGGAGAGGTGCTCCAGCTTCAGGCTGGGCGAACCATCGTCCTTGCGCGGCCACTCGATGCCCTCGGGCCGCAGGGCGTACGTGAGCCGCACCACGTCCAGCAGGTCCCAGCGACCGCAGTCGTTCTGCCATTCGCGGGCATAGGGATCGATCAGATTGCGCCAGAACATGAAGCGCGTGATTTCATCGTCGAACCGGATGGTGTTGTAGCCGACCCCGATGGTTCCGGGCCGGGCCAGTTCCGCCTCGATGCGCGCCGCGAATTCATGCTCGGGCAGGCCGCGCTCCAGGCACAGCTGCGGCGTGATACCCGTGATCAGGCAGGACTCGGGGTCTGGAAGATAGTCCGGCGCAGGCCGGCAATAGACCATCAATGGCTCGCCGATCTCGTTCAGCTCGGCGTCGGTGCGGATGCCGGCGAACTGCGAGGGCCGGTCGCGCCGTGTATCGGCCCCGAAAGTTTCGTAGTCGTGCCAGAAAAACGTGTGCATGAATCAAAAATGGCGTGGCGGTCGGTAAAACCTGGAACCGCGAGTATGACCGCGCGCCCTCCCGGCGTGACAATGGCGCATGCACCGAAGAAACACCCCGCCCCTGCTCCGCTCCCACCACCGGACCCTGCCGGTCGTGCCTTCAGGGCGCCTGCGCCCTGCGCTGGCATGCCTGTGCGTGGCGCTGGCGCTGTCGGGCTGCGCATCGCAGCAACCCCGCCCGGGAGCGGCCATGCCCCCCGCCGCCGGCGCGCCGGCGGGCGCAGCGCCCTCTCCGGCCCCGACTCCCTCCACGCCGCCGCAGCGGACAGCGGATGCCACGCAGGCCGGTTTCACCCAATGGGTCGAAGCTTTCGGCCGCGACGCCATCCAGGCGGGCATCCGGCCCGCAACGGTGCAATCCGCGCTGGGCAATGCCCAGTGGCTTCCCCAGGTTGTCGAGCTGGACCGGGCCCAGCCGGAGTTCACGCGCCCCCCCTGGGCCTACCTGGACAGCGCGGTGTCGAACCAGCGCATCCTCCAGGGACGCGCCAAGCTCGCCGAAAACCGCGCGTCGCTCGACGACGCCGCATTCCGCTATGGCGTGCCCGCGGAAATCATCACCGCCATCTGGGGCATGGAAAGCAATTACGGGAGCAACTTCGGCAGCTTCCGCACCGTGGACGCACTGGCCACCCTGGGCTACGACGGCCGGCGCAGCGACTGGGCCCGCAGCGAACTGCTGGCGGCGTTGCGCATCATCGATCAAGGCGACATCGCCGCCGACCGGATGATCGGCTCCTGGGCCGGCGCCATGGGCCACACGCAATTCCTGCCGTCGGTCTTCCTGGCCTATGCGGTGAACGCCGATGGGGATGGGCACCGGGACATCTGGGGCAGCATCGCGGATGTCACCGCATCCACGGCGAATTTCCTCTCCCGCATGGGCTGGCAAACCGGACAGCCCTGGGGCGTGGAAGTGCGCCTGCCCGAGGGCTTCGACTACGAGCGCGCCGAACTCGCGGTGCGCCACCCCTCCACCCAATGGGCCGCGGAGGGCGTGCAGGCCATCGACGGCCAGCCGCTGCCGGCGCTGGATGCCGCCTCGATCATCATCCCGGCCGGTGCCCGCGGCCCCGCCTTCCTCGTGGGCCCGAATTTCCGGGCCATCCTGCGCTACAACAACTCCATCAACTACGCGCTGGGCGTGGGCCTGCTCGCGCGCCAGATCGCCGGCGGCCCCGGGGTCACCGCCCCCTGGCCCCGGGATCTGGAACCGCTCTCGCGCACGCAGATAAAAGATCTGCAGACCGCGCTGAACGCGCGCGGCTTCCCGGTCGGAGCGGCAGACGGCGTCATGGGCCCCGGCACCCGTGCCGGCTTGCGGCGCTACCAGCAAAGCATCGGCCAGGTGGCCGATGGCTATCCGACCCTGGAATTGCTGCAAAAGCTCCAGGCCCCCTGAGGCACGAGGCGTCACGAAAGCGCGCGCCACGGCGCGCCTGGGTTGCTCCTGCGCACGCCCAGAACTCCCACCACACCAGAAAAGAAAAGGCCCGCGGCGATCACCGCGGGCCTTGCTTGCTTCATGGAATCACGAAGCCAGCGGCTTCTCCCAGGCGACCTCAGTCGGCCGTGGCCTCTTCCGGCTCCGCAGGCTCCGACTTGGCAGATCGGTCTTTCTTGGCCAAGGGCTGGATGTCCAGTTGGACCTCCGAGGTTTCCACGCCCTTGTCGTCGGTCTTGACCTCGATGTCCACCGCGAGGCGCCCGCCATCGGTCAGGCGGCCGAACAGGAGCTCGTCGGCCAGCGCGCGGCGGATGGTGTCCTGGATGAGGCGCTGCATCGGGCGGGCCCCCATGAGCGGATCGAACCCCTTCTTCGCGAGGTGCTTGCGCAGCACGTCGGTGAAAGTGACCTCGACCTTCTTCTCGGCCAACTGGGTTTCGAGCTGCAGCAGGAACTTGTCCACCACGCGCAGGATGATCTGCTCGTCCAGCGGCTTGAAGCTCACGGTCGCATCCAGGCGGTTGCGGAACTCCGGCGTGAACAGGCGCTTGATGTCGCCCATCTCGTCGCCCGCCTGGCGCGGGTTCGTGAAGCCGATGGTGGCCTTGTTCATGGTCTCGGCCCCCGCGTTCGTCGTCATGATGATGATGACGTTGCGGAAGTCGGCCTTGCGACCGTTGTTGTCGGTCAGCGTGCCATGGTCCATCACCTGCAGCAGCACGTTGAAGATGTCCGGATGCGCCTTCTCGATCTCGTCGAGCAGCAGCACCGCGTGCGGCTTCTTCGTGATGGCCTCGGTGAGCAGCCCCCCCTGGTCGAAGCCCACGTAGCCCGGAGGCGCGCCGATCAGGCGGCTCACCGCATGGCGCTCCATGTACTCGGACATGTCGAAGCGGATCAGCTCGATGCCGAGGATGTAGGCGAGCTGCTTGGCCGCCTCGGTCTTGCCGACGCCGGTGGGGCCGCTGAACAGGAACGAGCCGATCGGCTTGTCGCCCTTGCCCAGGCCGGAGCGGGCCATCTTGACCGCCGACGCCAGCACCTCCAGGGCCTTGTCCTGGCCGAACACCACGCTCTTCAGGTCGCGCTCCAGCGTCTGCAGCTTGCTGCGGTCGTCGTTGGACACATTCGCGGGGGGAATGCGCGCGATCTTGGCCACGATTTCCTCGATCTCGGCCTTGCCGATGGTCTTCTTGCGCTTGCTGGCCACGAGAATGCGCTGCGCCGCGCCCGCCTCATCGATCACGTCGATGGCCTTGTCGGGCAGATGCCGGTCGTTGATGTACTTGGCCGACAGCTCCGCCGCGGCCAGCAGGGCCGCAGCGGCGTACTTGACGCTGTGGTGCTCTTCGAAACGGCTCTTGAGGCCCTTGAGGATGTCCACCGTCTCGGCCACCGTGGGCTCGACCACGTCCACCTTCTGGAAGCGGCGTGACAGTGCCGCGTCCTTCTCGAAGATGCCGCGGTACTCGGTGAACGTCGTCGCGCCGATGCACTTGAGCTGGCCGCTGGAGAGCGCCGGCTTGAGCAGGTTGGAGGCGTCCAGCGTGCCGCCGGAGGCCGCGCCCGCGCCGATCAGCGTATGGATCTCGTCGATGAACAGGATGGCGTTGGGCCGGTCCTTGAGCGACTTGAGCACGCCCTTCAGGCGCTGCTCGAAGTCGCCACGGTACTTCGTGCCCGCCAGGAGCGCACCCATGTCCAGCGAGTACACCGACGCCTCGGCCAGGATTTCCGGCACGTCGTTCTGCGTGATGCGCCATGCCAGGCCTTCCGCGATGGCGGTCTTGCCCACGCCGGCCTCGCCCACCAGCAGCGGGTTGTTCTTGCGGCGGCGGCAGAGGATCTGGATGGTGCGCTCGACCTCGTAGTTGCGGCCGATGAGCGGATCGATCTTGCCTTCCTTGGCGGCCTGGTTGAGGTTCTGCGTGTACTGCTCCAGCGGCGAGGCCTTTTCGCTGCGCTCGCTGCCGCTGCCCTCTTCCGACTCCGCCGGATTCTCGGCCTTCGCAGGCTCCGGCGGCTCGCCCTTCTTGATGCCGTGGGCGATGAAATTGACCACGTCCAGACGGGTCACGCCCTGCTGGTGCAGGTAGTACACGGCATGCGAATCCTTCTCGCCGAAGATGGCGACCAGCACGTTCGCGCCGGTCACTTCCTTCTTGCCATTGCCGGTGGACTGTACGTGCATGATGGCGCGCTGGATCACCCGCTGGAATCCGAGCGTGGGCTGCGTGTCCACCTCGTCCGTGCCAGCCACCTGGGGCGTGTTGTCCTTGATGAAATTGGCCAGCGACGACCGCAGGTCCTCGATGTTGGCCGAGCATGCGCGCAACACCTCTGCTGCGCTGGGGTTATCAAGCAGTGCAAGCAACAGATGCTCCACGGTGATGAACTCGTGGCGCTGCTGGCGGGCCTCGACGAAGGCCATGTGCAAGCTGACTTCCAGTTCCTGGGCAATCATGTGAACTCCTTTGTGCTTGCGGGAAGGGATAACGTTAGATCGGGACCCGAGGCCGGTTATTCAACAGGCTCGCTCAGGCACTGCAGCGGATGGCCCGCCTTGTGCGCCGCATCGCGGACCTGTTCGACCTTGGTGGCGGCGACATCGCGTGAATACACTCCACATACGCCTTTGCCGTCCAAATGGATCTTGAGCATGATCTGCGTGGCCGCCTCGCGGTCCTTGCCGAAGAACTCCTGCAACACGACGATCACGAACTCCATGGGCGTGTAGTCGTCGTTGAGCATGACCACCTGGTACATCTGCGGCGGCTGGGTCCTCAGGGTGCGTCTTTCGAGCACGACCGAACCGCCATCGTCCCGCGACGGCGCCCCCGTGGGCGGCGCTGGGGTGAAAGAGGGTGGTTTAGTTGCCATGCGGCCCATTCTAGAACGTGTCGGGGCGTTTGACCCAGGGCGAAAACGCCCATTTTCCAGGTCCGATTCCGCCCGCCGCACCCCCGGTCGCCACGGCGCGGGCGGAGCCTGCATCCACCCGATGCCGGCGCCCCTCACCTGACGCTGGAAGCGCGGATTTCAACCGCCGACCACCAGGCGCCCCGCGGAATTTCACCCTGCGTCATAGACAACGCTGATCGCCCCGCTGCCCGTTTCCGCGCCCCAGGCCGCCAAGGCGGCATCGGACGGAAAAAAGCGACTGCTCTCGCCCAGTTGCAGTTCCGCCACGGCCTCGTGCCCTTCCGCCTTGCAGCGCACGCCCATGCGCACGCGCAACCCATGCAATAGCACCTCGCCCTCGGGCGTTTCCTGGCGCTTGGGAGGAAACTCACGCACCAGACGCTGGACATCCGGTGCACAGTCCCCCACCGCCACCTGCAGATACCGCCCGAACTTGGCGCGGGCGCCGGCCAGATCCCAGCCTTGCTGCACCTTCAAACGCAATCCGCCGCTGAAATGGTCCAGCTGGAGCCGCCCCAGGAGCACCACGAATTCATCGTCCTTGAGCAAATCGCGGTTTGCATTCAGCACCCCTTCGTCGGCCGACGCCTCGATGGTGGCGGATTTGTCATCGAGCTTGAACAAGGCCAGGCGCCCCCGCTGGCCGTTGATCACCCGGAAATCGCTCACGATTCCCGCCATGGTCTGCGGCTCGCGGCTGTCGGCCATTTCGTCGATCGGCGTGCGCACGAACCGGCGCACCTCACGCTCCACTTCATCGAACAGGTGGCCCGACAGGTAGAAGCCGATGGCGGTCTTCTCCTGGGTCAACCGCTCCTTGATCCCCCAGGGCAGCATGTCCACGAGGCCAGGCTCTTGGGTACTCGACCCATGGGCGTCTTCGCCCATCATGTCGAAGAGCCCTCCCTGGTTCGCATTGGCGAGGGTGGCATTGGCGAAATCGAATGCCCGGTCGATGGAAGCGGCAAGGGCCGCCCGGTTCATGTCGAGGCCGTCGAATGCCCCGCCCTTGATGAGGGCCTCGAGCGTGCGCTTATTGAGCCGCGTACGGTCCACCCGAACGCAGAAATCGAACAGGCTGGTGAACCCCCCCCGGGTATCGCCGCGCGGCCCCACGCCACGCCCTTCGCGCGCCGCGATGATGGCCTCGATCGCCTGCTGCCCGGTCCCCTTGATGGCGCCCAGGCCGTAGCGAATGACCTTGTCGGTGACCGGCTCGAAACGGTACATGCCCCGGTTGACGTCCGGCGGCTCGAACGTCAGCCCTTCCTTCAGGGCATCCTCATAGAGCACCTTGAGTTTGTCGGTGTCGTCCATTTCCACGGTCATGTTCGCGCAGAAGAACTCGGCCGTGTAGTGCACCTTGAGCCAGCCCGTGTGATAGGCCAGCAGCGAGTAGGCCGCCGCGTGCGACTTGTTGAAGCCGTAGCCCGCGAACTTCTCCATCAGGTCGAACACTTCGTCGGCCCTCTGCTCGTCGAGGCCGTTCTTGGCGGCCCCTTCGCGGAAGATCTTCCGGTGTTCGGCCATTTCCTCGGCCTTCTTCTTGCCCATCGCGCGGCGCAGCAAGTCGGCACCGCCCAGGCTGTAGCCCCCCAGCACCTGGGCGGTCTGCATCACCTGCTCCTGGTACACCATGATCCCGTAGGTTTCGGCAAGCACCTTCTCCACCAGGGGGTGGGGGTACTCCACATCCTCCTTGCCGTGCTTGCGGTTCACGAAACTGGGGATCAGGTCCATCGGGCCCGGCCGGTACAGCGCGTTCAGCGCGATGAGATCCTCCAGCCGGCTGGGACGGGCCTCCCTCAGCATGCCCTGCATGCCGCGGCTTTCAAACTGGAACACTGCCTCCGTGCGCCCCTCGGAGAACAGCCGATAGGTCGCGGCATCGTCGAGGGGGATGTTTTCGTAAGCGAAGCCCTCCTGCCCCTTGTGGCGCCTGACGATGAATTCACGCGCGATTTCGAGGATGGTGAGCGTGGCCAGCCCCAGAAAGTCGAACTTCACGAGGCCGATCGCCTCCACATCGTCCTTGTCGTACTGGCTGACCGCCGACTCGCTGCCCGGCTGCTGGTAGAGCGGGCAGAAATCGGTGAGCTTGCCCGGTGCGATCAGCACCCCTCCGGCGTGCATGCCGATGTTCCGGGTCATGCCTTCGAGCTTCTGCGCCATCTCGATGATGGTCCGGACGTCTTCTTCCTTCTCCACCCGCTCGGCCAGCATGGGCTCCAGTTCGAGCGCGTAATTGTTCTTGTCCCCGTCCTTCTTGGGACTGGGCGGGTACTGCAGCGTATAGGTCATGCCCGGCTTGCCAGGCACGAGCTTGGAAATGCCGTCGCAGAAGGTGTAGCTCATGTCCATCACCCGGCCCACGTCACGAATGGCGGCCTTGGCCGCCATCGTGCCGAACGTGGCGATCTGGCTCACGGCATCCTTGCCATACTTCTCCTTCACGTAGTCGATGACACGGTCCCGATTGGACTGGCAGAAGTCGATGTCGAAGTCGGGCATGGACACCCGCTCCGGATTCAGGAAACGCTCGAACAGCAGGTTGTACTGCAGCGGATCCAGGTCGGTGATCTTGAGGGCATACGCGACCAGCGAGCCCGCGCCCGAGCCTCGGCCGGGCCCGACGGGACAACCGTTGTTCTTGGCCCAGTTGATGAAGTCGCCCACGATGAGGAAGTAACCCGGAAAGCCCATCTTGAGGATGGTGGCCAGTTCGAACTCCAGCCGCTCCACGTAGCGGGGGCGCTCCTTGCCACGCACCGCCTCGTTCTGATAGAGGTGGGTCAAGCGTTCTTCCAGCCCCTGAAAGGACGCATAGCGGAAGTACTCGTCGATCGGCATCCCGTTGGGCGTGGGAAAGTCCGGCAGGCGCGGCTTGCCCAGCACCAGCGTGAGGCTGCAGCGCCTGGCGATTTCGAGCGTATTCGCGACGGCTGTGGGCACATCGGCAAAAAGCGCCTCCATCTGCGCACTCGACTTGAAATACTGCTCGCGCGTGAAACGCCGCACACGGCGCGGGTTGGCCAGGATCTCTCCTTCGGAAATGCACACCCGGGCCTCGTGGGCTTCGTAGTCGTCACCCGTGAGGAACTGCGCGGGCTGCGTGGCCACCACCGGCAGATTCAGCCGGGCCGCCAGCTGCACCGCGGAAACCACCTGCATTTCATCCTCGGGGCGTCCGGCACGCTGCAGTTCCAGGTAAAAACGGTGCGGGAAGATGGTGGCCAGGCGCAACGCCACGCTGGCGGCCCCCTCTTCATCGCCGCGGATGAATGCCTGCCCCACGGGACCGGACTGGGCCCCGGAGAGCGCGATCAAATCCCCACCCAGCTCCTCCAGCCAGTCCCAGGTGCACAACGGCACGTTCTTGACGACATTGCGGGTCCAGGCCCTCGCCAGCAGCTCGCAGAGATTCAGGTAGCCCTGCTGCCCCTGCGCCAGCAGCAGCATGCGGGACGGAGCACCGCCTGGCGCCTCAGATTCGACGCTGATTTCGGCCCCCAGGATCGGCTTCACCCCCTTGCCCCGGGCCTCCTTGTAGAACTTGATCGCCCCGAAAAGATTGTGAAGATCCGTAATCGCCATCGCAGGCTGCCCGTCCTTGGCAGCGGCTTTGGCCACGTCGTCGATGCGGGTGGTGCCGTCAACGACGGAGAACTCGGTGTGCAGGCGCAAATGAACAAACATGGGCCGTATTGTAGGAATGCCCCCTTTGGCAGTCCTTGCCCGGGTGAATGGGGTGCGGCCGGCGGCCATTACAATTCGCGGCTTGCCTGCCCGGCTGGCGCCAAAGCGCGCACGGGGCCATACATTCGGCCCTCGGCCTGCCGCCCCACCGGACCGGAACCGACCTCCTCCATTGTCAGAAAGCCGCTGCCATGCCGCGTTGTCCCCTGCCTCTGTTGTCCGCACTGCTCGCCGCCGGCCTGCTTGCGGGCTGCTCCAGCACCCCCGAAGACAAGACCGCCGGCTGGAGCCCCGATCGCATCTATTCCGAGGCGCGGGACGAACTGAACAGTAGCGCCTATGACAAGGCTGTGCCGCTGCTCGAGAAACTCGAAGGCCGGGCCGCTGGAACGCCGCTGGCCCAGCAGGCGCAACTCGAAAAGGCCTACGCCCAATACAAGGGCGGAGAGAAGGCCCAGGCCATTGCGACCCTCGACCGCTTCATGAAGCTGCACCCCGCAAGCCCGGCGTACGACTATGCGCTGTACTTGAAGGGCCTCGTCAACTTCAATGACAACCTGGGGCTTTTCTCCTGGGTTTCCCGGCAGGATCTCTCCGAACGCGACCAGAAGGCTGCCAAGGATTCCTTCGAATCGTTCCGCGAGCTTGTCACCCGCTTTCCGGAATCCCGCTACGCCAACGATGCGCAACAGCGCATGACCTATATCGTCAACTCGCTGGCGCAGTATGAAGTCCACGTGGCCCGCTACTACTACCAGCGTGGCGCTTACGTGGCCGCCATCAGCCGTGCGCAGGTGGCCCTGGCCGACTACAAGGATGTTCCGGCACTCGAAGAGGCGCTCTATATCCTCGTCAAGTCCTATGACGCCTTGGGCATGACCCAACTGCGGGATGACGCTCAACGCGTGATGGCGGCGTCCTACCCACAGAGCGGCCTCATGCGCGACGGCCTCAAGGCCAAGGAAGAACCCTGGTGGAAGATGTGGTGACAAGCGCCTGCAACGCGCTTTCCCACTCCACTTCCGTCTGAATCCGGCGCATGGGCGGCAACGCCGCGAGCAGGCGCTTTCCGTAGCCCATTGTCACGAGGCGTGAGTCGGCGATCGCCAACAACCCACGGTCGCTCTCGCTGCGGATCAGACGCCCTGCACCCTGCTTGAGTGCAATGGCCGCCTCGGGCAAGACGAAATGCCGGAATGCGCTTTTCCCGTGCCCCTCCAGGCGCCGGGACCGGGCCTCCACCACAGGATCGCCTGGCGGAGGAAACGGCAGTTTATCGATCACCACCAGTTGAAGCGCATCGCCCGGGACATCGAAGCCCTCCCAGAACGAGGCCGATGCCACCAGCACGCATCCGCGCCCACCCCCCCCATCGCATCCCTCCCGGAACCGCTCCATGAGCCGCCGCTTGGGCCATTGCCCCTGCACCAGCACTTCGATATCCGAGCCTTCGGGAAAGCATGCCTGGAGGGTCTCGCCAATGGCGCGCAGAGCCTTCAGCGTGGTCGTCAACACCAGCGTGCGTCCTCCGAGCACCCGTGCCGCCTGCCCCGCCCACCGTGCGACCGCCTCGCCATGCGCGGCATCCGAGGGCGACGGCAAATGCCGGGGGACATACAGGGCAGCCTGCTCGGCGTAATCGAAGGGGCTTTCCACCCGCAGCACCCGGGCATCCTCCAGGCCGCACGATGCGGTAAACCAATGCAGCGACGCGTCGTCCCCCAGCGTGGCCGAAGTAAAGATCCATCCACGCGGGCGTGCCGACAACGGAGGCGTGTGCGGGCCTCCACCAGCCTCATCGTCCTGCCATGGCAGATCGCGGTCATCGGTGGATTCCGTGCAGGGTGGTTTCTCACCCGCCAGGTCATCCCTTTCAATGCCGGGGTGCCATAACGCGTGCATGGGCTTTGCAATGTCCAATGGCGACTGCACCATGCGCACTTGATGCGCACCGATGTCCACCCAGCGCACGGCATCGGGCTCCATCGCGTCGGAGAACATGGCGATCCGCTCCAGCAGACGAACACAGCGCTCGTGCAGGCGAGTGAAGTCAGGAGATGCCTCACCCACTCCATCCAACGCTACCAGCGCCTGGCGGCATGCACTCGACAGCCGCTGCAGCCCCGCCTGCCAGGCTTGCGGATCCACACGCTCCGGCACCTCGCCCACCCAGCGCAATCGGGTACCCGCAGGCCACATGCCGGCGGCCAGCCGCCAGTCCCTTGCCGCCTGGTCAAGCGCTGCAGCGATGGCAGGCCAGTCCTCCAGCCCGCGAGCGGACTGAAGCCCTGCCGCGAGCACATCACGCGCAAGGTCCAGCCATTGCGCGGACGATATCTGCACGCCCAGGAACTGCACGCCCGTTTCGTTCAACTGATGCGCCTCATCGAACACGACGACCCGCACGCTGGGCAGCAATTCCGCCATGCCTGAACCCCGGATGGCTTGATCCGCGAAAAACAGATGGTGGTTGATGACCACGATGTCGGCGGACAACGCCTCCTTGCGAGCGATATGGACATGACAGGATCGGAAACGGGGGCAAGAGGAGCCCAGGCAGTTCTCGAGCGTCGACGTGAAAAGCTGCACGGCGGCCGAGCGCTCATCCAACCCGGGCAACTCCGAAAGATCGCCGCTCGCAGTGCAGTGGGACCACGTTTCCACCCGGGCAATCAGGCGGGCCACGGCGGGCTCCTGTGCCAGCGGATGCTGACGCGCCAGTGCAAGGCGGTGCAGACACAGGTAGCTGGCGCGCCCCTTGAGCAGCGCCATGCGCAGCGGCAGGGCCAGCACCTGGGCAAGGCGCGGCAGATCACGGGAAAACAACTGGTCCTGCAATGCCTTGGTGGCCGTCGAGATGAGCACGCGCTCGCCACTCAGCAGCGCAGGCACAAGGTACGAAAACGTCTTGCCGACCCCCGTCCCCGCCTCCACCACGAGCGCACCTCCGCATTCGATGGTTTCCGCCACGGCGACCGCCATCTCCGTCTGACCATGGCGCGGCCGAAAATTCGGCTGCGCCGACACCAGAACCCCATCCTCGGCGAAAGCCGCCGCCACTGCCCGAACCAGCATGGAGGGATGCGGCTCCCCCGTGCCCATGGCCACCTCGCCGCTCATTCCCGGCCTTCGGTCCATGGCAGGCCAAGACACCCTGGAGGCAAGCGGGAAGGCACGCGGCGCCGGACAAAGAAGTAATCGGACATGGGAGACGGGCAGAGAGCACGAACAGGCGATAGCTTGGCGAAAAAGCACGACGCCGCTCGATAATACGGTTTCAAGCCTGCCCATGGCCGCCACAGGCCTCCACCCGCCCTCATACTGCCACCATGACCAAACCGTTTCGCCTCACCGCGTCGACCGGCATCCACAAGGGCGATCGCGAGTACCAGCAAGACCAGGTGGCACTGATTGCCCACCCTCGCCACAACGGTTGCGTGCTCGGCGTGGTGGCGGATGGCATGGGGGGGCGCAGCGGAGGACGCAAAGCCTCGGACCAGGTCATGATGACGGCCCGGCAGCTCTTCGAGCGTTACTCACCCGACAGCGACGACCCTGCCGCCATGCTCAAGCACATGGTGGAAGAAGCACACATCGTCATCCGGCTCACCGCCATCTCGGCAGAGCAGGAGCCCCACAGCACAGTGGCAGCGTTTCTCATCAACCCCAAAGGCGATTGCCATTGGGCGCACGCCGGCGATTCACGCATCTACCATTTCAAGGGTGCGCGCCTTGTCTGCCGTACCAGCGACCATTCCTACGTCCAGGCACTGGTGGATCGTGGCGAGATCACCGAGGCAGAAGCCAACACCCACCCTCACTCGAACATCCTCGTGGGCTGCCTGGGAACCGAGAGCGATCCCCCAGTGACGGTTCACACCATCCCCCAGTTGGTACCGGGCGACATCCTGCTGGCCTGCAGTGACGGCGTGTGGCATTACTTCTCTCCCACCGAGCTGGGTTCAGTCGTGGATTCGCTGACCCCTCGGGAAGCCACAGAGTTCCTGATCGAGAAAGCCCGCGCGCGGGCGCGGGGAGGCGGCGACAACCTCTCCCTTGCCATCGTCAAGATCGAAGCACTGGCCGAGGAAAAGAAGCTCCCGCGGATCAAGCAGACATGACCGTGTCTCCGGATGGGATTGATTTCACCATCCGGTCAGGCGGCCTGAACTTTGCTATGGGGTCGCGGACGCAGTTGCCTTGGGCGGTGGAGGCAAGGGGGCTGCCGGCGCACGCCCCGCCGCCGCGGATTCCGCCTGCGCCCGCTCGCGCTTTTCCCGGCGCTCCTGGGCAGCCTTCTGTTTGGCTTCGTAGCGCTCCCGCGCCTCAGCGGAGCGCGCTGGCTGCGCTGCGGCACGCTCCGCCTGGGTCGCCCTGTGGGCCTGCTCGTGGGAACGCTGGTGGTTTGCACGGGACCGGGCCGCATCCTCACGTTCGGCACGGCTTCGCTCCAGGGCATCCGCAGGACGAGATGCCCCATGCATGGGGGCCGGGCGCTCGCCGCTTTCGATCCTTTGACGCTGCTCGCGCTGCTTCTGTTCAATGGACTGGTTACGGAGGGCAGCTCTCTCACGCCGTTCAGCGTCGTTCAAGGCCACCTCGCGCTTGCGCAACGCATCTTCGCCATCGCGAACCTGGGCACGCACACCGCGGAGGCAATCCTCGACGGCAAAGTGCTGATAGCAGACGGCCTCTTCCTTGACTTTGCGCCCCTCAAGGGCACGGCGCTCTTTCTGGATGCGCTCACGCTCGATACGCCGTTCTGCCTGGGCCGCCTCCAAGGCACTCTTGGCAGCTCCTTCATCAACCATCGGCTGAGCCTGGGCGATGCCAAGCAAGAAGCAGCATGCAGCCAGAAAGGCAGCCATGGCACGGCAATCGGGCAAAAGTTGCATGCGAAATCCTCTCATCGCGCAGCCTGTGCGCAGCATCAGGTAAGCCCCGTATCGACCACCCGTCGCTCCAAAGCCAGGAACTCCCTGGACTGCATCTCGCTGAGTCGCGACACGGTGCGCGGAAACTCATGCGCCAAGGGCCCCTCGGTATAAAGCTCCTCAGGGGGCACTGCCGCCGACAGGATGAGCTTGACGCGACGATCGTAGAGCACGTCCACCAGCCAGGTAAAACGCCGGGCGGGAGACGCCATGGCGACCGGCATGTAGGGAACATTCGAGAGCAGCACGGTATGGAATTGCGACGCGATCTCCAGATAGTCGTTCTGCGAGCGCGGCCCCGCGCAAAGCTCATCGAAACCGAACCACACCACGCCGCCAGCCTTGCGGCGCACACGGATCTCGCGCGCCTCGATGCGTAGCACGGGCTCTTCGTCGCGAACTTCCGCCAATTGATTGAAGGCAGCCTCCATCTCCGCCTCGGCCTGGGGCCCCAGGGGGCAGTGGTACAGCTTGACCTGCTCCAGCGTGCGGCGGCGGTAATCCGTTCCGTTGTCCACGTTCACCACCTCGAGCTTCTGCTTCAGCAGCTCGATCGCCGGAAGGATGCGATCCCGGTGCAACCCCCCGGGATAAAGCCCGTCGGGTTCGAAGTTGGAGGTCGTGACGAAGCCCACGCCATTGTCGAACAAGGCCGCCAGCAGCCGGTGCAGGATCATCGCATCGGTGATGTCGGCCACATGGAACTCATCGAAGCAGATGAGCTTGTAGCGTTTTGCGATCTTCTCGCCCAGCACGTCGAGCGGGTTCACCGTTCCCTGGAGAGCCGCCAATTCCCGATGCACTTCCCGCATGAACTCGTGGAAATGCAGGCGCACCTTGCGGCGAATGGGAACCGCATTGAAGAAGCAATCCATCAGGAAGCTCTTGCCACGCCCGACCCCGCCATACATGTATACGCCGCGCGGTACTTCCGGTCGGTTGATCAGCTTCTTGAGCGCGTTGGACCGTTTCTCCTTGTACATAGCCCAGTCGTCCGCACAGCGCTGCAGCGCCTCGACCGCTCTCAGCTGTGCCGGGTCGCTGCGGAAACCCTTGGCGACCAGCTCGGCCTCATACGCCTGCCTCACATTCACGAACAACTCTCCATGACTACAAAAAGAACAGCTGCCAGCGCAGTGATTTCATGCGCTGGCAGCCACGTCAACTCACACCATCAGAAATTGAGCGTGCGCTTGTCGACGGCCAGCGCAGCTTCCTTCGTGGCTTCGGAGAGCGACGGGTGCGCGTGGCAGATGCGCGCGATGTCCTCGGCACTCGCCTTGAACTCCATTGCCACCACGGCCTCCGAGATCAATTCGCTGGCCATCGGGCCGACGATGTGCACGCCCAGGATCTCATCCGTGGCGGCGTCGGCCAGGAATTTGACCATGCCCGTCGTGTCACCCAACGCGCGCGCGCGACCATTGGCCAGGAACGGGAACGTGCCGGCCTTGTATTGCACGCCATCGGCCTTGAGTTGCTGCTCCGTGCGCCCCACCCACGCGATCTCGGGGCTGGTGTAGATCACCCACGGGATGGTGTTGAAATTCACATGGCCGTGCTGACCGGCAATCCGCTCGGCCACGGCCACGCCCTCTTCCTCGGCCTTGTGTGCCAGCATCGGGCCGCGCACCACGTCACCCACGGCCCATACGCCCGGCAGATTGGTCTTGCAGTCGGCATCGACCACGATGGCGCCGCGCTCGTCCAGCTGCAGGCCCACGGCTTCCGGATTCAGGCCGATGGTATTGGGCACTCGGCCGATGGAGACGATGAGCTTGTCCACCACCAGCTCCTGCGCCTCGCCCTTCGCATTGGCGTAGGCCACGGTGACGCCGTCACCGTCCGTCTTGATCTCGCCGATCTTCACGCCCAGTTCGATCTTCAGGCCTTGCTTGTCGAAAGCCTTCTTGGCTTCCTTGGCGATCTGCTCGTCCACCGCGCCGAGGAATGCAGGCAACCCTTCGAGCACCGTCACGTCGGCACCCAGGCGGCGCCACACGGAACCCATTTCCAGACCGATCACGCCGGCGCCGATGAGACCCAGCTTCTTTGGCGTGGCACCGATGCGCAGTGCGCCATCGTTGGACAGCACCTTCTCCTCATCGAACGGGACGCCCGGCAGAGCACGGGGGTTGGACCCCGTCGCCAGGATGATCTGCTTGCCCACGAGCGTTTCCTGCGCAGCGCCAGCCACCTGGATCTCGTAGCCGCCCTCGGCCGCCTTCACGAAGGAGCCGCGTCCGTGGAAGAACGTGACCTTGTTCTTCTTGAAGAGATACAGGATGCCGTCGTTGTTCTGCTTCACCACAGCGTCCTTGCGGCCGATCATCTTGGCAACATCGATCTTGACGTCGCTCGCGGTGATGCCGTGCTCGGCAAAGTGCTTGTTGGCATGCTCGTAATGCTCGGACGACTGCAGCAGGGCCTTGGAGGGAATGCAGCCCACGTTGGTACAGGTGCCACCGGGAGCGGGACCGCCCTTCTCATTCTTCCACTCGTCGATGCAGGCCACGTTGAAGCCCAGTTGCGCCGCACGGATGGCTGCGATATAGCCGCCGGGGCCACCGCCGATGACGATCACGTCGAATTGCTTGCTCATTTCAGTTCAATCTTGCTGAATCGGTTGAAGAAAAAACCCACCGGCGGGCCACGGCCAGCGGCCGACCACGCGGGCGGGTTTGTCGATGAAAGGTCAGATGTCGAACAGCAGACGGGCCGGATCTTCCAGGGCATCCTTCATCGCGACTAGGCCCAGCACAGCCTCACGGCCGTCGATGATGCGGTGGTCGTAGGACATGGCCAGGTAGTTCATCGGACGCACGACGACTTGGCCGTTCTCGACCACAGCACGGTCCTTGGTGGCGTGCACGCCCAGGATGGCCGATTGAGGCGGGTTGATGATCGGCGTGGACAGCATCGAACCGAACGTGCCGCCATTGGAAATCGAGAACGTTCCGCCGGTCATCTCTTCGATGCCGAGCTTGCCTTCCTGGGCCTTCTTGCCGAACTCGGCGATCTTCTTCTCGATGTCGGCAAAGCTCATCTGGTCGGCATTGCGCAGGATCGGCACGACGAGGCCACGGGGCGAGCCCACGGCAATACCGATGTCGAAATAGCCGTGATAGACGATGTCATTGCCGTCCACCGACGCGTTCAGCACGGGGAACTTCTTGAGGGCATGCACTGCCGCCTTCACGAAGAAGCTCATGAAGCCCAGCTTGGTGCCATGCTCCTTGGTGAAGCTGTCCTGGAACTTCTTGCGCAGATCCATCACCGGGGCCATGTTCACTTCATTGAACGTGGTCAGGATGGCATTGGTGGACTGGGATTGCAGCAGACGCTCGGCAATGCGGGCGCGCAGGCGGCTCATGGGCACGCGTTGCTCGGGCCGGTCGCCCAGCTTCGGAGCGGCGGGAGAGGCTACCTGGGGCAGCGCCTTGCTCGGTACCCCCGTGGGGATTGCGCTCGGTGCCGCAGCTGGCTTGGCAGCAGCGCCGCCGGCCACAGCGGCCAGCACATCGCCCTTGGTCACACGGCCATCCTTGCCGGTGCCGGCCACGGCGGACACGGACAGGTTGTTGTCGGCCAGCAGCTTGGCAGCGGCGGGCATTGCCACGTCGCCCTTCGTACCGCCAGCCGCGGCGGGAGCAGGCGCACTCGCCGGAGCGGCGGCAGGTGCTGCCGCCGGCGCGGGGGCCGCGACTCCGGCGACTGCCTCGGTGTCGATCCTGGCGATGACCTGATCGGCCACGACCGTGGCACCGTCGCCCTGGACGATCTCGGCCAGCACGCCGGCAGCCGGCGCAGGCACTTCCAGAACCACCTTGTCGGTTTCGATCTCGATCAGGATTTCATCGATGGCGATAGCCTCACCGGCCTTTTTCTTCCAGGAGAGCATCGTGGCTTCGGCCACGGATTCGGACAGTTGAGGGACTTTGACTTCTACGATAGCCATGAGGATTCTTTCAGAACTTATTTTTCGCTGTGGATTGCGGTTCGTGGGCCTGTGTCTTCACGCACTCATTTGGCAAGAACGAAGCCCTTGAGCTTGGCGAACGCACCGTCCACCAGCGCCTTCTGCTGCTCCTGGTGCAGGTGCGAGTAACCGACGGCCGGAGATGCAGAGGCAGCACGGCCGGAGTAGCCCAGCTTCTGGCCTTCGAGCATGTTTTCGTGGATGTAGTGCTGCACGAAGAACCATGCGCCCTGGTTCTGCGGCTCGTCCTGGCACCACACGATGTCGGCGACATGGGGATACTTTTTGAGCTCGGCCGCAAACGCCTTGTGCGGGAACGGATAGAGCTGCTCGACACGGACGATGACCACATCGTCGGCACCCTTTTCCTCGCGCTTTTTCACGAGGTCGTAGTACACCTTGCCCGAGCAGGCGATCACGCGCTTGACCTTGTCGGCCTTCTTGTTGATGGCCTCGTTCTGCTCCGGGATCACGGTCTGGAAACCGCCCTTCGTGAATTCGGACAGCGGCGAGGTCGCATCCTTGTTACGCAGCAGCGATTTCGGCGTCATGATGACCAGCGGCTTGCGCAGGTGACGGACCATCTGGCGGCGCAGCAGGTGGAAGATCTGGCTGGCCGTCGTGGGCTGGCAGACCTGCATGTTTGCATCGGCCGACAGCTGCATGAAGCGCTCGAGGCGCGCGGAGCTGTGCTCGGGGCCCTGGCCTTCATAGCCGTGCGGCAGCATGAGGGTGATACCGTTCACGCGGCCCCATTTCACCTCGCCGGACGCGATGAACTGGTCGATCACGACCTGCGCACCGTTGGCGAAGTCGCCGAACTGCGCCTCCCAGATCACGAGCGTGTTGGGATCGTTGGAGGCATAGCCGTATTCGAAACCCAGCACCGCCTCTTCGGACAGGATGGAGTCGATCACGACGAACGGTGCCTGGTTGTCGCTCACGTTCTGCAGCGGCACGTAGGTGCCCTCGCTCCACTTCTCGCGGTTCTGGTCGTGGATCACGGAGTGGCGGTGCGTGAACGTGCCACGCCCGCAGTCCTCGCCAGACAGGCGCACGGGAAAGCCGCTGGCCACCAGCGAAGCAAACGCCATGTGCTCGCCCATGCCCCAGTCCACATTGATCTCGCCGCGCCCCATGGCGGCACGGTCGTCATAGACCTTCTTGACCAGCGGGTGCGGCGTGACACCTTCGGGGATCGTGGTGATGCGATCCGCCAGACGTTTCCACTCCGTGAGCGGAATGGCGGTGTCGGCGGAATCCGTCCACTTCTTGCCGAGGAAGGGACTCCAGTCCACGGCGTACTTGCTCTTGAAGTTGGTCAGCACCGGGTCCACCGTGTGCTTGCCGGCATCCATGGCGGCACGATAGGCCTTGGCCATGTCATCGCCCAGCGATTCGCCCAGCCCCTGGGTCGCGAGCTTGTCGGCATAGAGCTTGCGCGTCCCGGGGTGCTGGCCGATCTTCTTGTACATGAGCGGCTGCGTCAGCGCGGGCGTATCCTGCTCGTTGTGACCCAGCTTGCGATAGCAGATGATGTCCACGACCACGTCCTTCTGGAACTCCATGCGGAATTCAAGGGCGAGCTGGGTGGCCAGAACCACGGCTTCGGGATCGTCGCCGTTCACATGCAGCACGGGCGACTCGATCATCTTGACCACGTCCGTGCAATACAGCGTGGAGCGGCTGTCTCGCGGATCGGAGGTCGTGAAGCCGATCTGGTTGTTGATGACGATGTGGACCGTGCCGCCCGTGGAATAGCCACGGGTCTGCGCCAGGGCCAAGGTTTCCTGGATCACGCCCTGACCTGCGAAGGCCGCATCGCCGTGCACCAGCACGGGCAGCACCTGCTTGCCGTGGGGATCGCCACGGCGATCCATGCGCGCACGCACCGAGCCCTCGACCACGGGGTTCACGATTTCGAGGTGCGAGGGATTGAAGGCCAGCGACAGGTGCACCGGGCCGCCGGGGGTGGAAACGTCGGAGCTGAAGCCCTGGTGGTATTTCACGTCGCCAGCGGGCAGCTCTTCGGGGGCCGTATGGTCGAATTCGGCGAACAGGTCTTTGGGCATCTTGCCCAGGGTGTTCACGAGCACGTTCAGGCGACCGCGGTGGGCCATGCCGATCACGATTTCCTGCACGCCCTTGGCACCGGCCGACTGGATCAACTCGTCCATGGCGGCGATGAAACTCTCTCCGCCTTCAAGGGAAAAACGCTTCTGGCCAACGTACTTGGTGTGGAGGAAACGCTCCAGTCCTTCCGCGGCAGTCAGGCGGTCGAGGATCTGCCGCTTTTTCTCGGCGCCGAAGTTGGGCTTGCTGCGGATGGTCTCCAGCTTTTCCTGCCACCAGCGCTTCTGGTTCTGCTCGGAGGCATACATGTACTCGGCACCGATGGTGCCGCAATACGTTTCGCGCAGGGCATTGACCAACTCGCGCAACGGCATGCTTTCCTTGCCGAAGAACGTGTTGCTGGTGTTGAACACGGTTTCCTGGTCGGCATCGGCGAAACCGTAGAAGGAAAGTTCCAGTTCAGGAATGGAGGGGCGCTCGGTGCGCTTGAGGGGATCCAGGTCGGCCCAGCGCTGGCCCACGTTGCGGTACGCGGAAATGAGCTGCTGGACAGCGGTGCGCTTGCGGCCGAGTTCGGAATCCGCGCCGGTGGCCACCACAACCTGGGTGCCGCCCTGTTTGGCGCGCTCGGCGAACGCATTGATCACGGGCTGATGGGGGACGTCCTTGGCATTCGTGCCATCAACCGCCGGCACATGCTGCAGCGCATCGAAGTATTCGCGCCAGGTGTCCGGCACGCTACCGGGGTTGACGAGATAGCTCTCGTACATCTCTTCGACATAGGGCGCATTGCCACCGAAGAGATAGGTGTTGCCTTGGTAGGCTTGATAGACGGACGTCGTATCGCTCATATTCCGCTGACCTCCGCTTCCCTGAGGGAAGCATTAGCTGGTTGGTAAACCTTCCGCGACACGGCTGAACCGATTGGCGGATGCGACTGTGGCTCGGGGAAGGGCCTGAATCTTGCGCCCACGATTGTGCCACTGAACATCCGTGGATGCCCGCCCGCCGGCAAATCCAGGGATATGCCACGCGTCTCGCGTACATTTCGGCCAACACAGCCGATGCCGCCCATGAAGTCTCCCCTTTTGCAGAATCGCACGTTCATTGCCCTCCTCATTGCCGTCAGCGTGGCCTTCGTCGCGATTCTTTGGCCATTCCATGGTGCGGTTTTCTGGGGCATCATCCTGGCGATCCTCTTTGCCCCCCTGCACCGCAGGCTGCTGCGGAGAATGCCCCGCAGGCGCAATCTCGCGGCGCTTTGCACGCTGATGCTGTGCCTAGTGGTAGTGATCCTGCCGATGACGCTGATCACCGTCTCCCTCGTGCAGGAAGCGAGCCTGGTGTACGAGCGTATGCGTTCGGGACAGCTGAATTTCGCAGACTATTTCCAGCAGGTTATTGCGGCCCTGCCGTCCTGGGCATTGCAGGTGCTTGATCGGCTGAACCTGACCTCGGCGGCCGAATTGCAGGCCAAGCTCTCGTCCGTGACGGTCCAGGCCACGCAGTTCGTCGCAGGCAAGGCACTGGACTTCGGGCAGAACACGCTGCAGTTCCTGGTGAGCTTCGGCATCATGCTGTATCTGCTTTTCTTCCTGCTGCGCGACGGCGCCGCCCTGACGGCACGCATCCGCGAAGCAACGCCGCTCGACGAAGAGCACAAGCGCCAGCTTGCAGGAAAGTTCACCACGGTCATCCGCGCGACGGTCAAGGGCAATATCGCAGTGGCGGCCGCGCAAGGGGCCCTGGGCGGGCTGGCCTTCTGGTTCCTTGGCATCCAGGGCCCCGTACTCTGGGGTGTGCTGATGGCATTCCTGTCGCTGCTGCCCGCGGTGGGAGCGGGCCTCATCTGGGCGCCCGTCGCGGTGTACTTTCTCGCCACCGGCGCTGTGTGGCAAGGTGCCGCGCTGGCCGCCTTCGGCATTGGCGTGATCGGCCTCGTGGACAACGTCCTGCGCCCGGTGCTCGTGGGCAAGGACACGAAGATGCCCGACTACGTGGTGCTGATTTCCACCCTGGGCGGGATGGCCCTCTTCGGGCTGACGGGTTTCGTGATCGGCCCTGTCATTGCCGCGCTGTTCATCGCCACCTGGGACCTGTTCGCTCCGCCCTCCCACGCCCGATGACAATGACGGTGCTTCGGCTTTGCGCCGGAGCACTGGAAGAGGCACACTGCTGCCCATCCGCTCCCTGGACGCCCACCGTCCCAACGCCGCATCGCCCTCCATGCGCATCCCCCCTCATCACCGTCTGATCCTGCTGGCCGTAGCACTGTCGGTCGGCATCGGGGCTCTGTTCGCACGGGCGATCCTGACCATCCGCGACGACGAATGGAACTATGCGCGCGATGCCAATGCCGCTTTTGCCCGTACCCTGGAGCAGAACATTGCCCGCACGCTCGACGGCTTTGACCACTCGCTCTCCGGCGTGGTGAATGTGCTGGCGCGGTCGGACCTCCGGTCCTTGCCCCTGGACATGCAGTACACGATGCTTTTCGACCACTCTCTGCGCACGCGCGGACTGGGCGCCGTCGCGGTTCTGGACACGGCAGGCAACGTGGTGATCAGTTCGACCGGCAGAAGCGTGGGCACCCCCAACCTGGCCGACCGCGACTATTTCCGCGTTCACACGCGCGACGGCCCCCAGGGCGTTTACGTGGGCACCCCCATCCGCGGACGTGTTTCCGGGGAATACAGCCTGGCGATGAGCCGCGCCTATTTCCACAGCGATGGGAGCTTTGCCGGCGTCGTGGTGGGCACCGTGCGGTTGAGTTATTTCGAAGAACTCTTCGAGTCGCTGGGGCTCGGGCCGCAAAGCCTCGCGGAGATCGTCCGCTCCGACGGCACGGCCATCGCGCGATTCCCGTTCCGGACGGAAGATGTCGGTCAATCCGTGGACAAACGCCATCTGAATCGCATCACGGAATTCGAGGAGGGCCACTTCACCGAAACCGCCGCAGAAGCGCGCGACGGCATTGCCCGCCTGCATGCCTTTCGCCAAGTGGGTGACTATCCGCTTGTCGTGGCCGTGGGCCAGTCGGTGGACAGCATCCTGTCGAAATGGCGCCGCAGCGCGGTGGTGCTGGGTTCTTTCGCAGCCCTCCTGATGGTGGCATGCGCGGGCCTGGCCGCTCTGTTCGCCCGTGAACTGGCCCAGCGCCAGGCCATCGCGGCGCAACTGCGGCAGGCCGAGCACGACATGCGCACCATTCTGGACAACCTGCCTTCGCTGGTGGGCTACTGGGATCGGCATCTGCGCAACCGGTTCGCCAACCAGGCCTACCTGGATTGGCTGGGCGTGTCGCAGGACCAGATCCGAGGCACGCCCATCGAACAGGCGCTGGACGCAGACACCTACGCCTGCGCCCTGCCCCACCTGGAGCGCGCGCTGCAAGGGCGCAAGCAAGTGTTCGAGCGTGCCATGCAGCTTCCATCGGGCGAGGTACGGCACACGCTCGTCTCCTACATCCCGGACCAGGACGCGAACGGCACCCAGGGCATCTTCGTTCAGATCGACGACCTCACCGAACGCAAGCGGATGGAAGACCTGCTCTTCGAAGAAAAGGAACTGGTCCGCCTCACCCTGCAATCCATCGGCGACGCCGTCCTCTGCACCGATGCAGCGGGGCGGGTGACCTACATCAATCCCGTGGCGGAAAAAATGACCGGCTGGCAAGCCTTCCACGCGGCCGGCCGCGACATCGACGAGGTCGCCCCCCTGCTGACGCCCTTGGGTGCCCCCGCCCGCCACCCCGCACGCAACGCACTGGAGGGAGCACCCGCGCAGCCCCCAGAGCGTGGCCTGGTACTGCAATGCCGCGACGGCCGCCGCATCGATGTCGAGAACAGCGTGAACCCGATTTCGGACCGGCATGGCCAGATCACGGGCACGGTGATGGTCCTGCGTGACGTCACCGAGGCGGTCACGCTGGCACGGCGCATGGCGCACCTGGCTCAGCACGACATGCTCACGGATCTCCCCAACCGGGTATTGCTGCAGGACCGTGCCCAGCAGGCGATTGCCCACGCCCGGCGCGATGGGCACAGCCTGGCGCTCATGTACATCGACCTCGATGGTTTCAAGCAGATCAATGACACGCTGGGCCACGATGTGGGCGACCTGCTGCTCGTGCAGGTTGCGCGGCGCTTCAAGAATTGCGTCCGGCAATCGGATACCGTGTGCCGCCAGGGCGGGGACGAGTTCGTCGTCCTGCTGCCCTGCGTGGAGCACGCAGACCAGGCCTGCCTGGTATCGCAAAAAATCATGGCCGCCTGCGAACCGCCTTTCGACCTGCAAGGCCAGTCCCGCCAGATTCGCCTGAGCGGCGGCATTGCGCTTTTTCCGCAGCACGGGGAAAACTTCGAAGAACTCGCCCGCAGTGCCGATATGGCGCTATACACCGCCAAACGCGCAGGACGGGGGCATTTCCGCTTGTCTTCGGGCGCCGACCAGGAACCCATTCCAGTCATGCCCTGGGCCTCTTCGCAGCAGGCATAGACCGCATGCCAGCCGAACACGGCCTTTTTTTCTACTTTCCGCCCTTCAGTTTTCTCCAGAAGCTCCGATAGACCCAGGCATGGCCACCTCCATTTCTGTTTCGATTCCCGGCGCTGCCACCCCTGCCACCGCATCCAGTGGCTCTTCGGGCAGCGAGATCGCAGCGCTTCGCAAAAAGCTCCAGGAGCTCTACAGCGAGCTGAAGGACGTCTCGTCCGGCGAAGGAACCCCCGAAGCCAAGAAGAAAAAAGCGGAAGCGCTGCAAAACCAGATACAACTGGTCCAGCAGCAGATCGCGGCCCTGCAGCAAGCCAAGGAAAAAGAGCGGCAGCAGAAAGCCGAACAAACGCAGGGACAGCAGGCCAAATCCCAGGATGCCGCCTCCAAGCCCACGTCCACCACCCACCTCGGCTCCAAGGTGGACACCTACGCCTGATGCACCTCAGGGTCCGCTGCCCTCACCAGCCGCTGGGTGTAAGGGTGCTGCGGAGCCGCCAGTACCTGCTCAACGGGCCCTGACTCCAGAACCTCGCCATCCTTCATGACCAGCACCTCGTGCGCCATCGCGCGGATCACCGCCACGTCGTGCGTGATCAGCAGATAGCTCAGCGCACGCTCTTTCTGCAGGCGCTGCAACAGCGCCAGCACCTGCTGCTGGATGGTCACGTCCAGTGCGCTGGTAGGCTCGTCGAGAACGAGTAGCGCAGGGTTCAGGATGAGGGCCCGGGCGATCGCGATGCGCTGGCGCTGCCCGCCCGAAAACTCATGGGGATAGCGCGCCAGCAGCCCCGGGAACTGTGCATCGGAGAGCCCCACATCGGCCAGCGCGGCCTCGACACGTGAGCGCCGCTCGGCGGCGGCGCATTCAGGCGCATGCACCAGCAGCCCCTCCCCCACGATCTCTTCCACAGTGAGGCGTGGCGACAGCGACGAGAACGGGTCCTGGAACACCACCTGCACGCTGCGGCGCAAGGTCTGGTTGGCGGCGCTGTTGCGCTGGGCCGGCAACTGCCACGACCGCCCCGCGATCCGCAGGGCGCCATCGAAAGGCAGCAGCCCGAGAATGGCTTGCGCCAGCGTGGATTTTCCAGAGCCTGACTCGCCCACGACCCCCAGCGTGCGCGCCACGGGAATCACGAGATCGGCCCCCTTCACCGCCACGAACGTGCCGCGCCGGAACCAGCCCCGCAAGCCGGGCAGCGCCGTGGGGTACGTCACGCGCACCCCGCGCGCATCGGCCGCCGGCGCCCCTGCCGGCGTGGACGGGCCCTCGATCACATCGCGCCGGGGGACGCTGCCGAGCAGCCGGCGCGTATAGGCATGGCTCGGGGCGCAGAACACCTCGGCCACGGCCCCCTCCTCCACCAGCACGCCACGCTCCATCACCGCCACGCGATCGGCGAAGCGACGCACCATGTGGAGGTCATGGGTGATGAGCAGCACGGCCATGCCCGTCTGGCGCTGGAGGTTCGAGAGCAGCTCCAGAATCTGCCCGCGCAGGGTCACGTCCAGCGCGGTGGTGGGTTCATCGGCCAGCAGGAGGCGGGGCCGGCTGGCCAGGGCCATCGCGATCATCGCGCGCTGGCGCTGCCCTCCGGAGAGCTGGTGCGGATACGCCGTCGCACGGCGTTCAGGCTCGGGAATGCCGGTGCCTGCCAGCAGCTCGACCGCCTGCCGCGCACCCTGGGCCGGCGTGAGCGCCTGTTTGAGTTGCAGCACCTCGGCAATCTGCGCCCCCACCGGCATCAGTGGGTTGAGCGCCGTCATCGGCTCCTGGAACACCATGGCGATATCGCTGCCGCGCACACCGCGCATGGCGCGCTCGGAGAGCGCCAGCAGGTCCTGCGCACCCTGCCCCGCAGCACGCTGGAAAAGCACGCTGCCCGATACCTGTGCATCGCCCGCGAGCCGCAGCAACGAGAGCGCGGTGATGGTCTTGCCAGAGCCGGATTCGCCCACGAGCGCCAGCTTTTCTCCCGCCGCGACGTCGAAGTCCACGCCATGCACCACGGGCTTGTCGCCGAACCGCACGCCCAGGCCCCGAACCCGCAGCAGCGGCCCCTCGTCTGCGGAGGCGGAAAAAGGAGCGGTCTGATCCATCATCGGTCGGCCTTTCGCGGATCCAGCGCATCCCGCAGGGCATCGCCCATGAAGGTGAGCAGCAACAAGGTCACGACCAGCACCGCGAACGTGGACAGCGAGATCCACCATGCGTCGATGTTGTTCTTGCCCTGGTTCAGCAGTTCGCCCAGCGATGGCGTCCCGGGCGGCACGCCCAGGCCCAGGAAGTCGAGCGACGCAAGCGCGAGGATCGCGGCACTCATGCGGAACGGCAGGAAGGTGACCACCGGCGTCATGCTGTTGGGCAGGATGTGGCGCCCGATGATCTGCCGGTCCGGCACGCCGAGCGCGCGCGCGGCCTTGACGTAATCGAGCTGCCGATTGCGCAGGAACTCGGCGCGCACGTAGTTGGAAAGCCCCATCCAGTCGAAGAGCGACAACAGCACCAGCAGCAGCGCCACGCTGGGAGCGAACACCGCGGAAAAGATGATGAGCAGGTACAGCTCCGGCATCGAGCCCCAGATTTCGATGAAGCGCTGGAAGGCCAGATCGGTCTTGCCGCCGAAGAACCCCTGGATCGCCCCCGTCACCACGCCCAGCACCACGCCCACGGCGGTGAGCGCCAGACCGAAGAGCACGCTCACGCGAAAGCCATAGATGAGCTGCGCCAGCAGGTCACGGCCCCGGTCATCGGTGCCCAGCCAATTCTCCGCCGTGGGTCCGGACGGATTGGGCGCCTTGGCGAAGTAGTTCAGCGTGTGGGGCCCGTAGGGGTTGAGCGTGTAGATCGCCCAGTTGCCGCCCGTGCCGAGCCGCTCGCGAATGAAAGGGTCCAGGTAATCCGTCGGGGTCTCGAAGTCCCCGCCGAAGGTCTTTTCCGGATAGTCGTGCAGCATCGGCAGGTAGAACCGGCCCTCGTAGCGCACGAGCAGTGGCCGATCGTTGCTGATCAGCTCCGCGCACAGGCTCAATGCCACCAGCACGCTGAACGCGATCAGGCTCCAGTAGCCCAGCCGGTTGCGCTTGAAGCGCAGCCAGGCACGCCGCCCGGGCGATAAGGATACGGCAGCACCGCCATCGCGCGGGCCGCCACGGTCCGGGCCCTGCCCGGCGGGGGGAGAAAGGCGGCCGTCGGCCATCCCGGAAGAATCAGTCGAACTTGACACGCGGGTCCACCCACACATAGCAGAGGTCGCTCACGAGCTTGGTCACGAGCCCGATCAGCGTGAAGAGATAGAGCGTACCCAGCACCACGGGATAGTCGCGCCGGATCACGCTTTCGTAGCTCAGTTGCCCCAGCCCATCGAGCGAGAACAGCGTCTCGATCAGCAGCGAACCCGTGAAGAACGCACCGATGAAAGCTGCGGGAAAGCCGGTGATGATGGGAATCAGTGCGTTGCGGAACACGTGCTTCCAGAGCACCTGCCGCTCCGACAGGCCCTTGGCGCGCGCGGTCAGCACGTACTGCTTGCGGATCTCCTCCAGGAAGGCGTTCTTGGTCAGCATCGCCGTCACGGCGAAACTGCCGATCACCATGGCCGTGACGGGCAGCGTGATGTGCCAGAGATAGTCCGCGATGCGCGCTCCCCAGGACATCTCATCCCAGTTCGGAGAAGTCAGGCCACGCAACGGGAACCATTGCAGTTGGCCGCCGAAGACCACCAGCAGCGCCACGCCGAGCACGAAGCCCGGGATCGCATAGCCCACCAGCACGATCAGCGTGGTCACGAAGTCGAATCGCGAGCCTGCCCGCACGGCCTTGGCCACGCCGAGCGGAACGGCCACCAGATAGCTGATGAAGAAGGTCCAGAGCCCCAGGCTGATCGACACGGGTAGCTTTTCCCTCACGAGTTCCCAGACATCCTTGTTCTGGAAGAAGCTGCGGCCCAGATCGAAGCGCGCGAACTGCCCCAGCATCTGGATGAAGCGCTCATGCGCAGGCTTGTCGAAGCCGTAGAGCGCCTTGATCTGCTCCAGCCGCTTCGGGTCCACGCCCTGTGCCCCGCGGTAGGTCAGGCCGCCTCCCTCCCCTCCACCATGCCCGCCGGCACCGGCCTTGGCCTCGGCCAGATACTGCTCCACCGGGCCGCCTGGCACGAACTGGATCACGACGAAGGTGAGCAGCAGCACGCCCAGCAGGGTGGGCAGCATGAGCAGCACGCGCTTGAGGATGTAGGAAAACATGGAGGACGGCGGCTGGAGCGTTTTTCAGGACTTCTTCGGCGAGGGTTCGGTTTGCGGCGGCATGCGCGCCCACCAGGTATCGATGGCCCAGGTCTCGCCCCCGGAATAGGGCGGCAGCACGTCCGGCCGCTGCAGGCGCCACGCGTTGTACACCATGCGATGGTTGCCGGCCGTCCATTGCGGGATCAGGTAGTGCCCATGGGCGATGATGCGCTCCAGGGCATGGCAGGCGGGCAGCAATTGATCGAGGCTCTTGGCCGACACCATGGAACGGATCATCGCGTCCACCGCCGGGTTCTTCACGCCGGGAAAGTTGCCCGAGTCCTCGGTGTCCGCGGCCTGGGAGCCGAACATGTCGGCGAACTCCTGGCCCGGGTTGTTCGTGCCCTGGTAGGCGATGGTGGTGATGTCGAACTCGAACTTCTGCAGGCGCTGCTGGTAGAGCGCGAAGTCCACCGCGCGGAACTGCAGGCGGATGCCGAGCTTCTGCAGGTTGCGCATCCAGGACGAATACGTGCGCACGCCGCCTTCGCTGCTGTCCAGGTATTCCAGCACCATGGGCTGGCCCTGCGCGTTGCGCAACGCGCCGTCGCGCACCTCCCACCCGGCCTGCCTGAGCAGCGCCTGCGCACGGCGCAGGTTGTCGCGCAGCGAGTGGTCGCCATCGGTGCGCGGCGGCGTGGACATCGGCCCGAACGCCGCGGCGGGGATGTCCTTGCGCCAGGGCTCCATGAGTGCCAGCTCAGCGGCGGACGGCACCCCCGTCGTCTCGCACATCGTGTTGCCGAAAAGGCCGTTCACGCGCCGGTAGGCGCCGTAGAAGAGCTGCCGGCTCATCCACTCGAAATCGAAGGCCAGGCCCAGCGCTTCCCGCACCCGCACGTCCTGCAGCATCGGCCGGCGCGTGTTCAGCACGAAGCTCTGGAAGCCCGAGGGCTGCTTGTGCGCGAACTCCCCCTTCACCAGCTCTCCGCTATCGAACTTGCGCCCCGTCACGCGGCGCGCCCAGTCGCCCGCGCTGAAGAACCGCATGAGGTCGAATTCGCCCGCCTTCAACGCTTCGAGCCGCGCGGTGTTGTCCTTGTAGATCTTGACCTGGATGCGGTCGAAGTTGGCGGACCCCTTGCGCACATTCAGGTCGCGCGCCCAGTAGCCCGGGTCCCGCACGTAGGTGATGTCCTTGCCGAAGCGCACGGGGCCGATGCGGTAGGGACCGCTGCCGATGGGGATGTCCATCACCACCTGGTCGAAGGGCTTGGCCTTGCCGTTCTCCATGCCCCAGTCGCGGCTGAAGACCGGCAGCCCCCCCACGGTGAGAGGCAGTTCGCGGTTGGGATGCTTGAATCGGTAGCGCACGGTGCGGTCGTCCAGCACCTCCACGCCCGCCACATCGAACAACAGCGTCTTATACGCCGGAGAAGTGAACGGCCCCATCAGCGTATCGAAGCTGTACTTGACGTCCTGCGCCAGCACCGGCTTGCCGTTGTGGAACCGCGCCTGCGGCCGCAGGCGGAAGGTGGCCGACAGGCCATCGGCAGCCACGTCCACGTCCTCGGCCAGCAGGCCGTAGCCGGTGGCCGTCTCGTCCAGAGAACCCGCCAGGAGCGAATCGAACATCAGGTTCGACAGGTACGCGGGAGCGTTGCCCTTGATCGTGAACGGGTTGTACTTGTCGAAGGTCGAGACGCGCAGGTTGCTCACGAGGCGCAGCTCTCCGCCCTTCGGGGCATCGGGATTGACGTAGGCGAAATGGTCGAAGCCGGGCGGCATGCGGGGCTCTCCCCACATCGCATAGGCATGTGCTCCCCACGCGGGCAGCGTGCTTCCCCAAAGCAGCAGGATCGACCATAGACGCATGCGACAATTCTGCACTACGGTTGCCGCGCCGGGCCGCGCAACATGGCAACCGCACGTTTCACGGCCTGGCCCAGGCGCCAGCGCCCCCTCCCCTCATCCACCGCCCTTTCCCCAGGAGAAGAACAATGGGTTTTCTGACCGGCAAGAAGCTGCTCATCACCGGCGTGCTGTCCAACCGCTCCATCGCCTACGGCATCGCCAAGGCCTGCCGCGCGCAGGGTGCGGAGCTGGCCTTCAGCTACGTGGGTGAACGCTTCAAGGACCGCATCACCGAGTTCGCCGCCGAATTCGATTCCACCCTGGTCTTCGATTGCGACGTGGCCAGCGACGAGCAGATCGAGCGCCTGTTCGCCGACCTCTCAAAGACCTGGCCCCGGTTCGACGGCTTCGTGCACAGCATCGGCTTCGCACCGCGCGAAGCCATCGCCGGAGACTTCCTCGAAGGCCTCTCGCGCGAGTCCTTCCGCATCGCGCACGACATCAGCGCCTACAGCTTCCCGGCGATGGCCAAGGCGGCCCTGCCCTACCTGAACGAGGGTGCGTCCGTGCTCACCCTGAGCTACCTCGGCGCCCTGCGCACCGTTCCCAACTACAACACCATGGGCCTCGCCAAGGCAAGCCTGGAAGCCAGCGTGCGCTACCTCGCCGAATCGCTGGGCCCCCGCGGCATCCGCGCGAACGGCATCAGCGCCGGCCCCATCAAGACGCTGGCGGCCAGCGGCATCAAGGACTTCGGCAAGCTGCTCGGCGTGGTGGCCGGCGCATCCCCCCTGCGCCGCAACGTGACCATCGAGGACGTGGGCAATGCCGCGGCCTTCCTGCTGTCCAACCTCGCGAGCGGCGTGACGGCGGAGATCATGTACGTGGATGGCGGCTTCAGCCAGACCGGCGGCATCAGCCGCGACAGCACCGAGCTTTCCTGAGTCTTTCAGGCCCCATGTCGCCGTATCTTCTAGGTTTCTTGCTATATTTTAAGTAGCAAAATCCAGCACGTCGGCAGGTCCAGGCCATCGATACGGAACGCCGCCGGCCAGATCCGGGGCACCGCAAAAAAGCCCGGCTGCACCGCAAGGTGCGCCGGGCTTGTCGCGTTGCGGCAGGCAACGGTGCCCGTCAGCCCTCGCCGCCCTTCAACGCAGCACCGGCACCGCTGGATGCCCCCTTGCTGCCACCACGGCGGGCCGGCCGGGATGGCTCCTCCACGACCTGTGCCACGCAATCGGCGTAGTAGCGCACGTTGCCGTTGTCGTCCTCGATCTCCACGAGGCCGTGGATGTCAGTCTCGAAGCCCGGGCACAGTTTGGAGAATTCCCGCGAGAACTTGAGGTAGTCCACGATCTTCTTGTTGAAGACCTCGCCAGGGATCAACAGCGGAATGCCGGGCGGATACGGCGTGATGAGGCTCGTGGTGATGCGCCCTTCGAGGTGGTCGATCTCCACGCGCTCCGTCTTGCGATGCGCGATGAACGCATAGGCATCGCTCGGCTTCATCGCCGGAGTGAGGTCCGAGAGGTACATCTCGGTCGTCAGGCGCGCGATGTCGTACTTGGCGTAGAGCTGGTGCACGTGCTGGCACAGGTCCTTCAGGCCCATGCGCTCGTAGCGCTTGTGCTGCTGGCAGAACTCGGGAAGGATGCGCCACATCGGCTGGTTCTTCTCGTAGTCGTCCTTGAACTGCTGCAGCGCGGCCAGCAGCGTGTTCCATCGGCCCTTGGTGATGCCGATAGTGAACATGATGAAGAAGCTGTAGAGCCCCGTCTTCTCCACCACCACGCCATGCTCGGCGAGGTACTTGGTCACGATGGATGCGGGAATGCCGGTCTTGTCGAACTTGCCGTCCAGGTTCAGGCCCGGCGTGACGATGGTGGACTTGATCGGGTCCAGCATGTTGAAGCCATCGGCGAGTTGGCCGAAGCCATGCCACTTGCTGCCGTTCTTCTTGCCCTTGCCGTCGCTGCGGATGATCCAGTCCTCGGCCCGGCCCACGCCCTCATCGGCGAACTTCTCGGGGCCCCAGACCTTGAACCACCAGTCGTCCTTGCCGAACTCTTCCTCCACCTTGCGCATGGCGCGGCGGAAGTCCAGCGCCTCCAGCAGGCTTTCCTCGACCAGTGCGGTGCCGCCCGGAGGCTCCATCATCGCAGCCGCCACGTCGCAGCTGGCGATGATGCTGTACTGCGGCGATGTGGAGGTGTGCATCAGGTACGCCTCGTTGAAGAGCGGGCGGTCCAGCTTCACGGTCTGCGAATCCTGCACCAGCACGTGGCTCGCCTGGCTGATGCCGGCCAGCAGCTTGTGGATGGACTGCGTGGCATAGACCACCGAATGCCGGGGCCGCGCGCGCTTCTTGCCCATGGCGTGGTAGCTGCCGTAGAACGGATGGAACGCGGCGTGTGGCAACCAGGCTTCGTCGAAGTGCAGGTTGTCGACGTAGCCGTCGAGCATGTTCTTGATGGTTTCGGTGTTGTAGAGCACACCGTCGTAGGTGGACTGGGTGAGCGTGAGCACCCGGGGCTTCACCGTCTTGGCGTCCACGCCCTTGAGCAGCGGATTCGCGCGGATCTTCGCCTGGATCGCGGCGGGCTCGAACTCCGCCTGCGGAATCGGGCCGATGATGCCGAAGTGGTTGCGCGTGGGCTTCAGGAAGACCGGAATGGCCCCGGTCATGATGATCGAGTGCAGGATGGACTTGTGGCAGTTGCGGTCCACCACCACCACGTCGCCGGGCGCCACGGTGTGATGCCACACCATCTTGTTGCTCGTGCTCGTGCCGTTGGTCACGAAGAAGCAATGGTCGGCATTGAAGATGCGCGCCGCATTGCGCTCGCTCTCGCCGATCGCGCCGTTGTGGTCCAGCAGTTGCCCGAGCTCCTCGACCGCGTTGCACACGTCGGCGCGCAGCATGTTCTCGCCGAAGAACTGGTGGAACATCTGGCCCACGGGGCTCTTGAGAAAGGCCACGCCGCCCGAGTGACCCGGGCAGTGCCACGAATACGACCCGTCTTCCGCGTAGTCCAGCAGCGCCTTGAAGAACGGCGGCTGCACGCTCTCCAGATAGCTCTTGGCCTCGCGGATGATGTGCTTGGCCACGAACTCCGGCGTGTCCTCGAACATGTGGATGAAACCGTGCAGCTCGCGCAGGATGTCGTTGGGCAGATGCCGCGCCGTCTTGGTCTCGCCGTGCACGTAGATCGGCACGTCGGCATTCTTGCGGCGCACCTCGGCGATGAAATTGCGCAGGCTCAGCACGATCGGGTCGAGGCCGGAGCCCAGCGTGAACTCCTCGTCATCGATCGAGAGGATGAACGCGCTCGCGCGGCTCTGCTGCTGCGCGAACTGCGACAGGTCGCCATAGCTCGTCACCCCCAGCACCTCGAAGCCTTCGGCCTCGATCGCTTGCGCGAGGGCGCGAATGCCCAGTCCCGAGGTGTTTTCGGAACGGTAGTCCTCGTCGATGATGACGATGGGAAAGCGAAATTTCATGCACAGCCTCCGGGCAATCGGGCCAAAAAACGAAACAGCCGCGAAGTGTAAGGAATATCGATGGCACGCCTTTGAATACGCATCCATTTGACCCAGAATGCGCAAACATTGATCGAAGCCGGCAGGAATCCGTGGGAGGACGCCATATGCAGGAATCCACCATCTGGTGGTTGATGGTCGGGGCCATGGTCGCCGCCGAACTCGTGACGGGCACTTTCTATCTGCTCATGCTTTCCCTCGGCCTTGCGGCCGGCGCTGTGGCGGCGCATCTCGGAATGTCGCTGGCCCTGCAGCTGTCCACCGCGGCCCTGGTGGGAAGCATCGGCGTCGTGGCCTGCCACCAGTTGCGCAAGCGCCGTCCAGGCGCGCAGCCGGCCTCCCGCAACCGGGACGTCAACCTCGACATCGGCGAGACCGTGCACGTGGAGGCCTGGAGCCCGGATGGCACCGCGCAAGTGCGCTACCGGGGGGCACAGTGGGCGGTAGTGCTGCGTGCCGGTGCCGGCGCGGCCTCGGCGCCGGGCTCCTACCAGGTCACAGAAGTCATCGGAAACCGGCTCGTCGTGGACAAGCCGTGAGGCCGAGCCACAGCCCAATACAGACCATCACCACCGCAAGGACACCATGGAAATCGCCCTCGTCATCTTCGTCATCGCCGGCATCTTCATCGCCCGCTCCGTGAAGGTCGTGCCGCAGCAACATGCGTGGGTCAAGGAGCGCCTGGGCAAATATGCCGGCACCCTGACACCCGGGCTCAACTTTCTCGTGCCGTTCATCGACCGCGTCGCCTACCGGCACAGCCTGAAGGAAATCCCGCTCGACGTTCCCAGCCAGATCTGCATCACCCGCGACAACACCCAGTTGCAGGTGGACGGCATCCTGTATTTCCAGGTCACCGACCCCATGCGCGCGAGCTATGGCTCCAGCAACTACATCATGGCGGTCACGCAGCTCGCACAGACGTCGCTGCGCAGCGTGATCGGCAAGCTGGAACTCGACAAGACCTTCGAGGAACGGGACATGATCAATGCGCAGGTAGTCTCCGCCATCGATGAAGCCGCGCTGAACTGGGGCGTCAAGGTGTTGCGCTATGAAATCAAAGACCTGACCCCGCCTGCTGAGATTCTGCGGTCCATGCAGGCCCAGATCACGGCGGAGCGCGAGAAGCGCGCACTGATCGCCGCCTCGGAAGGGCGGCGGCAGGAACAGATCAACATCGCCACCGGCGAGCGCGAGGCCTTCATCGCGCGCTCGGAAGGCGAGAAGCAGGCCGCCATCAACAACGCCCAGGGGGAAGCCGCCTCGATCACCGCAGTCGCGGAAGCCACGGCCCAGGCCATCGAACGGGTGGCCGCCGCCATCCGCCAGCCCGGTGGCGAACAGGCCGTCCAGCTCAAGGTGGCAGAGAAAGCCGTGGATGCCTATGGCAAGGTGGCCGCCGACGCCACCACCACCCTGATCGTGCCGAGCAACATGACCGAGGTTTCCACGCTCATTGCCTCAGCCATGAAGATGGTTCAGGGCACCCACAGGCCCTGAACAAAAAATCGACTGCCCATTTCAGCCCGGAGCACCCAAAGCACTGCTACAATCTAAGGCTTCCGGAGAGGTGGATGAGCGGTTTAAGTCGCACGCCTGGAAAGCGTGTGTGGGCTAATCCCCACCGCGGGTTCGAATCCCGCCCTCTCCGCCAAATTCAAAAAGCGCCCTATGGGCGCTTTTTTGTTTGGATCTTGGATATATTGCATTCGAGCGGATGGCCCTCAAACCATCACCAAAGTTACCATCGACGCCGATTGCACCAAAAAGAAACCCCACCAAGGCAGATTGCCTCGGTGGGGTTTCTCGTATTGGTGGTGGAGCTGGCGGGAATTGAACCCGCGTCCGCAAGCCTTCTTCGAGCAGATCTACATGTTTAGCGGTCTGTTTTGAATCTCGCCTCAGGCACCGCGCAGTCGCACGCTGCGCCAGAGACCAGCACCCTTAGATCTCGCCCAATGCCAAGGTACCCGGCACCAGACCAGCTGATGTGAATAACCTTGCAGCCGGGAGGCCTTGCGACCCCCTTGCCCAGCCCATCAGCGTGCTGTTGCAAGGCTCACCGGTGTTTAAGCGGCGAGTGCGAAACGTTCGTCGTTTGCAGTTGGTTTGTTGAATGCAGATTTACGAGCGCCACTCAAGCTCGACATGCACCACACCGATTCCGAACCCACGTCGAAACCATGACAGCCCCAGAACCCTCTATTTTAGGCTCCAGGAAGCCATTGCAAGAGCTCGAGAGGAAAATTAATCGAATGATGCGCACCCCACAATGACGGCTCTTTCTGCACGCCCAGGTAGCCATACAGCGCGGCCACCGTACCCATGCCTGCAGCGTGGCCCGCAATGATGTCCCGCTCATCATCGCCTACATAGAGGCATTCACCCGGGTCAACACCCAATCTTGAGGCAGCCTCAAGCAACGGCGCAGGATGGGGCTTGGAGTATGGGGTGGAGTCTCCACTGACAATCGCCCCGGCCGTTCCGAAAAGCGGAATTGCCTGGGTCAGGGGCAATGTGAAACGGGATGCCTTGTTGGTCACCACCCCCCAGGGCACACCCTCTTCGACAAGGCGGGCGATCAGGGACTCCACGCCGTCGAACACGGTGGTGCGCTCTTGAATGCAAGCCTCGTAGTTCGCAAAGAATTCTTCCCTCAGGGCCGGAAAGTCCGCATCCTCCGGCGTGATGCCAAAGGCGACGCCAAGCATGCCGCGCGCCCCCGCCCCTGCCATGGAGCGGTACTTCAGCGCTGGCAAGGAAGGCAGCCCACGGTCCGTGCGAAGCTTGTCCGCGGCCGCTGCCAGATCCGGCGCACTATCGAGCAGCGTTCCATCCAGATCAAAGAGCACGGCCCGAACACGGGTCGGAAAGGGCAAGATTCCGCTCATCATGACTCACCACGCCGGGTTGCCAGCATGTAGTTGACGCCCGTATCGCCACTCAACCAGTAGCGTCGCGTGAGAGGGTTGTGTTCCAGCCCCCGCGTATGAAGCACATCCAGGGAAGCGGTCCGGCATGCTGCGGCCAACTCGCTGGGCTTAATGAGCTTTGCATATTCGTGCGTGCCACGGGGCAACATCCCCAGCACATATTCCGCACCGACGATTGCAAGCATGAACGCCTTGGCATTGCGATTGATGGTGGAAAAGAAAACCCACCCTCCTTTTTTCACCAATCGCGAGCATGCTGCCACGACAGAGGCGGGATTTGGCACATGCTCCAGCATTTCCATGCAGGTGACAATATCAAAAGAACCAGGAAGCTCCTCCGCCAATGCCTCCACGCTGATTTCGCGGTACTGGATATTCTGCGTACCAGTTTCCAGGGCATGCAACTGGGCGACCCGCAAGGATTTTGTCGCCAGATCAATACCCGTCACGTGGGCCCCTTTTCGGGCCATGGCATCGGCAAGAATGCCACCGCCACAACCAACATCCAGCACGCGCTGGCCATTCAGCGGAGCCAAGCCATCGATCCACCCCAGCCGCAGCGGATTGATCTGATGCAGCGGGCGGAATTCACTCTCCGGGTCCCACCACCGGTGGGCCAATTCGGAAAACTTGGCCAGTTCGGCCGGATCTACATTCGCGGTGGTGTCGCTCATTCGCAAATTGTGCCCCAAGCTGGATTTGCCATAAAAAAAGCCCCGTTGCCGGGGCTTTTACAGGATGGAACCAAGCGAAATCAGTTGGCGCGGGTACCGACCACTTCGATTTCCACGCGACGGTTCTTCGCGCGGCCTTCCTTGGTCTTGTTGTCGGCCACGGGTTGCTTTTCACCCTTGCCTTCCGTGTAAACACGGTTCTTTTCGATGCCCTTGGACACCAGATAAGCCTTCACGGCTTCAGCGCGGCGAACCGACAGCTTCTGGTTGTAGGCATCGCTGCCGATGGAGTCGGTGTGACCCACGGCGATGATGACTTCCAGGTTCACGTTCTTGACCTTGGAGACCAGATCATCCAGCTTGGCCTTGCCTTCGGGCTTCAGCACGGACTTGTCGAAGTCGAAGAAAGCGTCGGCGGCGTAGGTCACCTTGCTGGCCACAGCGGGTGCGGGTGCGGGTGCCGGAGCGGGAGCAGCAGCCGGAGCAGGAACGGCAGCCGGAGCGGGAGCAGCAGCAGCTTGAGCGACCAGGGCACCATCGCAACCGGCAGCAGCGGTAGCAGGCGTCCAATTGGCATCGCGCCAGCACAGTTCATTCGTGCCGTTCTTCCACACCAGCTCGCCAGTGCCGTTTTGCCAGTTGTCGACGACCTTGCCGCCATCCGCGGCCTTGACTTGTGCACCAGCCGAGGTAGCCAGCACGGCAGAGGCCAACAACATCGCCACTTTGTTCAGTTTCTTCATGGTTCTCCTCTTGGGGAAAAAGCCGCAGCCGCGCTGCGAATATGGACGTCGTCAGTGACCATCACCAAAAACGTTGAATTGATTGTGCCATACGTAACAAGCCAAAGTGCCGGCGCGCGAACCCGCTACCGTAGGACAAAAGCGCTTTAGCCCGGGATGTGTTGCGCACTAGCTACAAGGCGTTGCGCCTAGAATGACCGACCTTCGCCGCCCCGATCCTGATCCAGATATCCATGACCCAGTTCGCCAAAGAAACCCTGCCCATCAGTCTCGAAGAAGAAATGCGGCGCAGTTATCTCGATTACGCCATGAGCGTGATCGTTGGCCGTGCGTTGCCGGATGCCCGGGACGGACTCAAGCCGGTGCATCGGCGGGTGCTGTTCGCGATGCACGAACTGAACAACGACTGGAACCGCCCCTATAAGAAATCCGCGCGCATTGTCGGGGACGTGATCGGCAAGTACCACCCCCATGGCGACAGCGCCGTGTACGACACGATTGTCCGCATGGCGCAGGATTTCTCGCTGCGGCACATGCTGGTGGACGGCCAGGGCAATTTCGGTTCCGTGGATGGCGATGGCGCGGCGGCCATGCGGTATACGGAAATACGCCTGTCGAAAATCGCGCATGAAATGCTGGCCGACATCGACAAGGAAACCGTCGATTTCGGCCCCAACTACGACGGCAGCGAAAAAGAACCGCTGGTTCTGCCCAGCAAGCTTCCCAATCTGCTAGTGAATGGATCGGCCGGCATCGCGGTCGGCATGGCCACCAATATTCCCCCGCACAACCTCAACGAGGTGGTGGATGCCTGCATGCACATGCTGCGCCATCCCGATTCAACGGTGGATGACATCATGGAGATCATCCCCGCCCCGGATTTCCCCACCGCCGGCATCATCTACGGCATCAATGGCGTGAAGGAAGGCTACCGCACGGGACGCGGCAAGGTGGTCATGCGCGCGCGGTGCCACTTCGAGGACATCGACCGCGGCCAGCGCCAGGCCATCATCGTCGATGAGCTGCCCTACCAGGTCAACAAGAAGACGCTGCAGGAGCGCATGGCCGAGCTGGTGCACGAGAAGAAGATCGAGGGCATCAGCCACATCCAGGACGAGTCCGACAAGTCGGGCATGCGCCTGGTGATCGAGCTCAAGCGCGGCGAAGTGCCCGAGGTGGTGCTCAACAACCTGTACAAGCAGACCCAGTTGCAGGACACCTTCGGGATCAACATGGTGGCGCTGGTGGACGGCCAGCCGCGCCTGTGCAACCTGAAGGACCTGATCGTCGTCTTCCTGCAGCATCGCCGCGAGGTGGTGACCCGCCGCACGGTGTTCGAGCTGCGCAAGGCCCGCGAACGCGGCCACGTGCTGGAAGGCCTGGCCGTCGCACTGGCCAACATCGACGAATTCATCCGCATCATCCGCGAGTCGCCCACCCCGCCGATCGCCAAGACCGAGCTGATGAACCGCGCGTGGGACAGCAAGCTGGTGCGCGAGATGCTGACCCGCACGCGCACCGACGGCGGCGTGATCAATGCCGATGACTACCGCCCCGAGGGCCTCGAGCGCGAATACGGCATGGGCCAGGATGGCCTCTACCGCCTCTCCGAAACGCAGGCCCAGGAAATTCTGCAGATGCGCCTGCAGCGCCTGACAGGGCTGGAGCAGGACAAGATCGTCGCCGAGTACAAGGACATCATGGCGGTCATCGAGGACCTGCTGGACATCCTGGCCAAGCCCGAGCGCGTCTCGGCCATCATCGGCGACGAGCTCACGGCGATCAAGCAGGAGTTCGGACAGCACAAGCTCGGCGCCCGCCGCAGCGTGGTCGAGCACAGCGCGCAGGATCTCTCCACCGAGGACCTGATCACGCCCACCGACATGGTGGTGACGCTCTCGCACACCGGCTACATCAAGAGCCAGCCGCTGTCCGAGTACCGCGCGCAAAAGCGCGGCGGCCGCGGCAAGCAGGCCACGGCGACCAAGGAAGACGACTGGATCGACCAACTCTTCATCGCCAACACGCACGACTACATCCTCTGCTTCTCCAACCGCGGCCGCCTCTATTGGCTCAAAGTGTGGGAAGTGCCGGCGGGCTCGCGCGGTTCGCGCGGCCGCCCAATCGTGAACATGTTCCCGCTGCAGGAAGGCGAGAAGATCAACGTGGTGCTGCCGCTCACGGGCGACATGCGCACGTTCCCGGCCGACCGCTTCGTGTTCATGGCCACGAGCATGGGCACGGTGAAGAAGACCGCGCTCGACGAATTCAGCAATCCCCGCAAGGGCGGCATCATCGCCGTCAACCTGGACGACGGCGACTACCTGATCGGCGCCGCGCTCACCGATGGCAAGCACGACGTGATGCTGTTCAGCGACGGCGGCAAGGCCGTGCGCTTCGACGAGAACGACGTGCGCCCGCTGGGCCGCGCGGCACGTGGCGTGCGAGGCATGATGCTGGAAGACGGCCAGAGCGTGATCGCGATGCTGGTGGCAGAAGACGAGACACAGAGCGTGCTGACGGCCACCGAGAACGGCTACGGCAAGCGCACCGGCATCGTCGAATACACGCGCCACGGCCGCGGCACGAAGGGCATGATCGCCATCCAGCAGAGCGAGCGCAACGGCAAGGTCGTGGCGGCGACGCTGGTGCATGCGGACGACGAGATCATGCTCATCACCGACAAGGGCGTGCTGGTGCGCACCCGGGTGGCCGAGATCCGCGAGCTGGGCCGCGCCACGCAGGGCGTGACGCTGATCGCGCTGGACGAAGGCGCCAAGCTGAGCGGGCTGCAGCGCATCGTGGAGAACGACGCGAATGCCCCGGCGGCCGAAGCCGAGGACGGATCGGCAGCCGGCGACCCCTCCGCGGACCCCGAAGCACCCGCCGGCGAATGAACCCGGTGCGGAGAGAGCAGATCCGCACCCATTTGCTACATTTTCAATAGCAGCATGCCCAGCAAAATGGCCGACATGCTCCCGATTTGATGCCTGAACCGATGAACCGCCCCTACAACTTCTCCGCCGGCCCGGCCGCCATCCCCGCCGAGGTCCTGCAACAGGCCGCCGCCGAAATGCTGGACTGGCACGGCAGCGGCATGGGCGTGATGGAGATGAGCCACCGGGGCAAGGAGTTCCTCTCGATCTACGAGCAGGCCGAGGCCGATCTGCGCGAGCTTCTCGCCGTGCCGAAGGAATTCAAGATCCTCTTCATGCAGGGAGGCGGCCTGGCCGAGAACGCCATCGTTCCGATGAACCTCTCGCGGGCCGCGACGGTGGACGTGGTGGTGACCGGCAGCTGGAGCCAGAAGTCGCTGAAAGAGGCGCGCAAGTACGCGGCCGAGGTGCACGTCGCGGCCTCGGCCGAGGACAGCGGCTTCACCACCCTGCCCGATCCGGCGGGCTGGCAGCTGAGCCGGGGAGCGAGCTACGTGCACGTGTGCAGCAACGAGACGATCCACGGCATCGAATTCCATGAGCTGCCCGACCTGCGCGCGCTCGGCAGCGATGCGCCGCTGGTGATCGATTTCTCGTCCCACGTCGCCTCGCGCCCCGTGGACTGGTCGCGTGTCGGCCTCGCGTTCGGCGGCGCGCAGAAGAACCTCGGCCCCGCCGGCCTCACGCTCGTCGTGGTGCGCGAGGACCTTCTCGGGCACGCGCTGCCCATCTGCCCCAGCGCGTTCGACTACAAGGTGGTCGCCGACAACCAGTCGATGTTCAACACGCCCCCCACCTGGGGCATCTACATCGCGGGTCTGACCTTCCAGTGGCTCAAGCGCCAGCGCGAAGGCGAGCTGACGGGCATCGCCGCCATGGAGCAGCGCAACATCGCCAAGGCCGAGCGCTTCTACCGCTTCATCGACGAGTCGCAGTTCTACGTGAACAAGGTCGCGCCGAATGCCCGCTCCCGCATGAACATCCCCTTCTTCCTGCGCGACGAGTCGCGCAACGAAGCCTTCCTCGCGGGGGCCAGGGAACGCGGCCTGCTGCAGCTCAAGGGCCACAAGTCCGTGGGCGGCATGCGCGCGAGCCTCTACAACGCGATGCCGCTCGCGGGCGTCGAGGCGCTCGTGGCCTACCTGCAAGAATTCGAGCGGCACAGCGCCTGACGCGGCGAGCGCGTCCAAGCCCCCCCCGCCGCCCGCAGCTCCCGATCGATCCATGTCCACCTCTCCCCAAGCCTCTCCCGATCTCGCGAGCCTGCGCGTGCAGATCGACAACATCGACCAGCAACTGCTGACCCTGCTGAACCAGCGCGCGCTGGTGGCCGAGCGGGTCGGCGAGATCAAGAAGCGCGAGGGCACCCCGTTCTTCCGCCCGGACCGGGTGGCGCAGGTGATCGAGAAGGTCCAGTCCGCCAACCCCGGCCCGCTGAAGGGCGCGCACGTGGCGGCGATCTGGCGCGAGATCATGTCGGCCTGCCTCGCGCTGGAATCCCCCCAGCGCGTGGCCGTGCTGGGTCCCCCGGGCACGTTCTGCGAGCAGGCCGCCGTCGAGTTCTTCGGCGGCGCCGCCGACCTCATGTATTGCGCCAACTTCGACGAGGTGTTCCACGCCACGGCGGCCGGCAGCGCGCAGTACGGCGTGGTCGGCGTGGAGAACTCGGTGGAAGGCGTGGTCACGCGCTCGCTCGACCTGTTCCTGCACACGCCCTGCCATGTGGTGGGCGAGGTCAGCCTGCTCGTGCGCCACAACCTGCTGCGCCTCTCCAACTCCCTGGACGGCATCGAGGTCGTGCTGGCCCACCCGCAGGCACTGGCCCAGTGCCAGGCCTGGCTGTCCAAGCACCTGCCGCACGCGGAGCGCCGCCCCGTGTCCAGCAATGCCGAGGGCGCGCGCCTCGCCGCGGGCAATCCCGCCTGGGCCGGAATCGCCAGCGAGCGTGCCGGCGCGCAGTTCGGCCTGCACCTGGTGGCCCACGCGATCCAGGACGACGCCTACAACCGCACGCGCTTCGCGGTCATCTGCCTGCCGCACACCCTGCAGACGCCGCCGGCCTCGGGCAAGGATTGCACCAGCCTCGTGGTGTCGGTGCCCAACCGGCCCGGCGCGGTCCATGACCTGCTGGTGCCGCTCAAGACCCACGGGGTCTCGATGACCCGCTTCGAGTCGCGCCCGGCCCGCACCGGGCAGTGGGAGTACTACTTCTACATCGACCTCGACGGCCATTCGAGCCAGCCGAACGTGGCCAAGGCCCTGGAAGAGCTGCGCGCGCTGTGCGCGTTCTACAAGGTGCTGGGCGCCTACCCGGTGGCATCGTGAGCGGCGCAGACACCCCGGTGTTCGAGCAGCTCGGCCTCATCGGCTGCGGGCTCATGGGCGGATCGTTCGCCCTGGCCCTGAAGAAGGCCGGGCTCGTGAAGCGCGTCGTCGGCTACAGCAAGTCTCCCTCCACCACCGACCGCGCGCGCCAGATGGGTGTGATCGACGTCGAGGCCCCTTCCGCCCTGCTGGCCGTGGCGGGCGCCGACATCGTGCTGCTGGCCGTGCCGGTCGCCGCCACGGAATCCACGCTCAAGGCAATCAAGCACCTGGTCACCCCGCAGATGCTGGTCATGGACGTGGGCTCGACCAAGTCCGACGTGGTGCAGGCGGCGCGCGGGGCACTGCGCGACCAGATCGGCTCCTTCGTGCCCGCCCATCCGATCACCGGCCGCGAGGTGTCCGGCGTGGAGTACGCGGAGGCCGATCTTTACTCGGGGCGCCAGGTCATCCTCACGCCGATCGAGCGCACGCTCACGAACCACCTGCGCAAGGCCGAGGCCGTCTGGCGCGCCCTCGGCTGCCGCGTGCACAGCATGTCGCCCGAGTCGCACGACGCCGCCTTCGCGGCGGTGAGCCATCTGCCCCATCTGCTGGCCTTCGCCATGATGAACAGCGTCAACGCACAGCCACAGGGCGACGTGTTCCTCTCGCTGGCCGGCCCGGGCTTTCGCGACTTCACCCGCATCGCCGCGAGCGACCCCAAAGTGTGGCGCGACATCCTCCTGGCCAACCGCGAAGAGATGCTCGCCCAGTCGCGCCATTTCGCGCAGGCGCTCCAGCAGCTGGAGCGGGCGATGCAAAAGGGCGATACCCAGGCGCTCGAAGACCTCATCACGCTGGCCAGCGAAACCCGCGCCCACTGGCGCATGGGCGCGCAGCGCTCCTCCCCGCACTCGTCCTCCTGATGTACAGCACCGCGTTTCTCGACCTTCCTCCACTCGCTTCCGCTACCGGGTCCGTGCAGTTGCCCGGCTCCAAGAGCATCTCGAACCGCGTGCTGCTGCTGGCCGCGCTGAGCGAAGGCACGACGGACGTGCACGATCTGCTGGCCTCGGACGACACCCGCGTGATGCTCGACGCCCTGCGCGAGATCGGCTGCGGCGTCGATGAGAGCGGCGCAGCGCAGGGCACGGTGCGCATCACCGGGCTGGGCGCCTCGCCGGCGCACACGCCCGCCCGGCTCTTCCTGGGCAACGCGGGCACCGCCATGCGCCCGCTCACCGCGGCGCTGGCGCTGCTGGGTGGCGAATTCGAACTCTCGGGCGTGCCACGCATGCATGAGCGGCCCATCGGCGATCTGGTCGAGGCCCTGCTGCAGCTCGGCTGCCGCATCGAGTACCTGGGCAACCCCGGCTACCCCCCCTTGCACATCGCGCACGCGCAGGGCGTGCCGCCCCTCGCCCTGGACACGCCGGTCCGCGTCCGGGGCGACGTGTCCAGCCAGTTCCTGACGGCGCTGCTGATGGCCCTGCCCCTCGTCGCCCGCGAGCAGGACGTGGTGATCGAGGTCGTGGGCGAACTCATCTCCCGCCCCTACATCCACATCACCCTGCAGTTACTGGAGCGCTTCGGCATCCGCGTGCACCACGATGCCTGGCAGCGCTTCACCATCCCGGCCGGCAGCCGCTACCGCTCCCCCGGCAGCATCCACGTGGAGGCCGACGCCTCCTCTGCTAGCTATTTCATAGCACTCGGCGCAATGGCGACGCCGACATGCGAAGAAAAACCCCTGAAAATCCTCGGCGTGGGGCTGGACTCCATCCAGGGTGACATCCGCTTCGTGGAGGCGGCCCGCGCCATGGGCGCCGAGATCACGGGGGGGCCGAACTGGCTCGAAGTCCGCCGCGGCGCGTGGCCGCTGCGGGCGATCGACCTCGACTGCAACCACATCCCCGACGCCGCCATGACGCTCGCCGTGATGGCGCTCTACGCCCAGGGCACGACCACGCTGCGCAACATCGCGAGCTGGCGGGTCAAGGAGACGGACCGCATCGCCGCCATGGCGGCCGGGTGCCGCAAGCTCGGCGCGGTGGTCGAGGAAGGCCCCGACTTCCTGCGCGTGACCCCCCCCGCCACCCCGGGCCACTGGCGCGCGGCCAGCATCCACACCTACGACGACCACCGTATCGCGATGTGCTTCTCGCTCGCGGCGTTCAACCCGGCCGCGCTGCCCGTGCGGATCGAGGACCCGAAGTGCGTCGCGAAGACCTTCCCGGACTACTTCGAGGCCCTGTTCTCCGTGGCCCGGACACCCACCGAGCACATCCCCGTGATCTGCATCGACGGCCCCACGGCCTCCGGCAAGGGCACGGTCGCGGCGGCCGTGGCGCAGCGGCTGGGCTACCGCTTCCTCGACTCGGGCGCCATGTACCGCATCACCGCGCTGGCGGCGCAGCGCGCGGGCCTGGGCATCGACGCCGCGCACCAGGACCGCATCGCCGCCCTCGCCCGCGGCCTGCCCGTGCGGTTCGAGGGTGGCCGGATCTGGCTGGGCGAAGACGACGTGACGGATGCCATCCGCACGGAGGAAGCCGGCATGAACGCCTCCCGCGTCTCGGCGCTGCCACCCGTGCGCGAAGCACTCGTGGCGCTGCAGCACGGCTTTCGCCGGCTGCCGGGCCTCGTGGCCGACGGCCGCGACATGGGCACGGTGATCTTCCCCGGCGCGCCGCTCAAGGTCTATCTCACGGCCAGCGCCGCCTGCCGGGCGGAGCGGCGGCATAAACAATTGATTTCAAAGGGAATTTCGGCTAGCATCGACGATCTTCGCGCCGACTTGGAGGCGCGCGACGCCCGGGACAGCTCCCGCGCCGTCGCGCCCTTGAAGCCCGCGCAGGACGCACTGGTACTGGACAACTCCGCGCTCACGGTCGAAGAGGCCGTCGAACAGGTGCTTGTCTGGTGGCAGCAACGACAGCCCTTCGCGACCACCGCGCAGGGCTGACCCGGCCCGCAAGGCTCCCTCCGCGCTCGCTGCGCACGGCCTTGCGGATTTTTGCAATCTGACCGCGGCCCCGAGCCGCACGAAACCTCCGCAGGCGACGATAGAAACGTCGGCAATGGTGCCGCCGGAAACGCGCTTGCGGATCTAGGAAATACATGTCTGAATCTTTTGCCGCCCTTTTTGAAGAGTCGTTGACGCGCACCGAAATGCGCCCAGGCGAAGTCATCACCGCTGAAGTCGTGCGCGTCGAGCACAACTTCGTCGTGGTGAACGCCGGCCTCAAGTCCGAAGCCTACGTGCCCCTGGAAGAGTTCAAGAACGACAAGGGCGAAGTCGAAGTCCAGGTGGGCGATTTCGTCTCCGTGGCCATCGGCTCGATCGAAAACGGTTACGGCGACACCATCCTGTCGCGTGACACCGCCAAGCGCCTGGCCTCGTGGCTCGCGCTGGAAAAGGCCCTGGAATCCGGCGAATTCGTCACCGGCACGACCAGCGGCAAGGTCAAGGGCGGCCTCACGGTCCTGGTCAACGGCATCCGCGCCTTCCTGCCCGGTTCGCTGATCGATACGCGTCCGATCAAGGATCTGACGCCGTACGAGAACAAGACCATGGAATTCAAGGTCATCAAGCTCGACCGCAAGCGCAACAACGTGGTGCTGAGCCGCCGCGCCGTGGTGGAAGCCTCCATGGGCGAAGAGCGCGCCAAGCTGATGGAAACCCTGAAGGAAGGCTCCATCGTGCAGGGCGTGGTCAAGAACATCACCGAATACGGTGCGTTCGTGGACCTGGGCGGCATCGACGGCCTGCTGCACATCACCGACATGGCATGGCGCCGTGTCCGCCACCCCTCCGAGGTGGTCACCGCCGGCCAGGAAATCACGGCCAAGATCCTCAAGTTCGACACCGAGAAGAACCGTGTCTCGCTGGGTCTCAAGCAGATGGGCGACGACCCCTGGCTGGGCGTGTCGCGCCGCTACCCCTCGGGTACGCGCCTGTTCGGCAAGGTCACGAACATCGCCGACTACGGCGCATTCGTCGAACTCGAACCCGGCATCGAAGGCCTGGTCCACGTGTCCGAAATGGACTGGACCAACAAGAACATCGCTCCTTCCAAGCTCGTGTCGCTGGGTGACGAAGTCGAAGTCATGGTCCTCGAGATCGACGAAGACAAGCGCCGCATCAGCCTGGGCATGAAGCAGTGCAAGGCCAACCCGTGGCAAGAGTTCGCACAGAACACCAAGCGCGGCGACCGCGTGAAGGGCCCGATCAAGTCGATCACCGACTTCGGCGTGTTCGTGGGTCTGGCCGCCGGCATCGACGGCCTGGTGCACCTGTCCGACCTGTCGTGGAACGAAGCCGGCGAAGCCGCTGTCCGCAACTACAAGAAGGGCCAGGAAGTCGAAGCCATCGTGCTGGCCGTGGACGTGGACCGCGAGCGCATCTCCCTGGGCATCAAGCAGCTCGACGGCGACCCGTTCACCACCTTCGTGACGGTGAACGACAAGGGTCAGACGGTGACCGGCAAGGTCAAGACCGTGGACGCCCGTGGCGCCGAGATCGACCTGGGCGAAGACATCGTGGGCTACCTGCGCGCCTCGGAAATCTCCCGCGACCGCGTGGAAGATGCCCGCAACGTGCTGAAGGAAGGCGACGAAGTGACGGCCGTGGTGGTGAACGTGGATCGCAAGACCCGCAACATCCAGCTGTCGATCAAGGCCAAGGACGCCGCCGACCAGCAGGAAGCCATGGCTTCCCTGTCGCAGCAATCGGCCCGCGAAAGCGCCGGCACGACGAGCCTGGGCGCCCTGCTGCGCGCCAAGCTGGACAACAACTCCGACAAATAATCGGACCCAGCCGCCCGCAAGGCAATGGAGGACCACGCACCCGCGTGGCCGCGAGCGGCGGGCGCCTTGTGCGCCCGCCGCTTTTTTACAAGCGCGAATTCCCACGATCCACGCACCGCATCCCATGACCCGATCAGACCTCGTCGAAGAATTGGCCGCCCGTTTCGGCCAGCTCACCCAGCGCGATGCCGAAGCCGCCGTCAAGACCATCCTGGATGCCGTGAGCGATGCCCTGGTGCGGGGACACCGCATCGAGATCCGGGGGTTCGGCAGCTTCTCGGTCAACCGCAGGCCTCCGCGCATGGGACGCAACCCGCGCAGCGGCGAGGCGGTGCACATTCCCGAGAAGCGCGTGCCGCACTTCAAGCCCGGCAAGGCGCTGCGCGAGGCCGTGGACCGGCGCTCGGCCGAATTGGGCATCGGTGGCACGAAGGCCGACGAGGCTCCCGAGAAGCCGTAGCGCGCCGCACCCCAGGATCACCCACGGACACCCGCCCGCCCCAGGGCTTTGTGCCACGGGCCTGCCCGTAGAATCGCCCCACCCACTGGGGAGACGCATGAAATACTTCCTGTGGCTGCTCAAGGCAGCCATTTTTTTTACCCTCTTCGCCTTCGCGCTGAACAACCAGCAGGACGCGACGGTGCATTTCTTCTTCGGCACGCAATGGCGCGCACCGCTCGTGCTGGTCGTGCTGGCCGCGTTCACGCTCGGCGTGGCGGTCGGCGTGCTGGGCATGGTGCCGCGCTGGTGGAAGCACCTGCGCGCCGCGCGCCGCGCGGAAGCCGCGCTGCCGGCAGCGCCGGCCGCCACGGCGGCGCCCTCGCCCGCCGCGCCCCCCGCCCCGACCGTCGATCTGCAGCAACAGCCCCCCCTCCATGGAATTTGATCTGAGTTGGCTCCTGCTGGGGCTGCCCCTGGCCTTCGTGCTGGGCTGGCTCGCCTCCCGGTTCGACCTGCGGCAATTGCGCGAAGAGAACCGGCGGGCCCCCAAGGCGTATTTCAAGGGGCTGAACTACCTGCTCAACGAGCAGCAGGACCAGGCCATCGATGCGTTCATCGAGGCCGTGCAGAACGACCCCGACACGTCGGAGCTGCACTTCGCCCTGGGCAACCTGTTCCGCCGCCGCGGCGAATACAACCGGGCGGTCCGCGTCCATGAGCACCTTCTGTCGCGGGGCGACCTGAGCCGTTCGGACCGCGAGCGCGCGCAGCATGCGCTGGCGCTCGATTTCCTCAAGGCCGGCCTGCTGGACCGCGCGGAGGATGCCCTGCAGCGGCTGGAGGGCACCCCCTTCGAGACCCAGGCCCGCATGGCGCTGCTGGCGATCTACGAGCGCTCGCGCGACTGGCCCCAGGCCACCGCCATCGCGCGCAAGATGCACGGGTCGCACCAGGGCGACTTCAGCACGCGGCAGGCGCACTACCTGTGCGAGCAGGCGCTCGCGCGCGCCGCCCAGGGCGAGCAGGAGGCCGCGCAGGCCCAGCTCAATGAGGCCGTCGCCACGGCGCCCCATGCGCCCCGCCCGCGCATCGAGCTGGCGCGCCTGCAGCACCGCCGGGGACAGGCGGAAGTCGCCCTGGCCACGATGCGGGAGCTGGCGCAGCAGGCCCCCGGCTCGCTACCGCTCGCGGCGCCGCTGCTCATCGAGCTGGCGGGCGCGACGGGCCGGCGCGCGGAGGTGTACCAGCTGCTGCAGGACCACTACGCCCGCGCGCCGTCGCTCGACGTGCTCGATGCCATCGTGGCGATGGACACGGCCTCGGGCGAGCCCGGCCGCGCACCGCGCGACTGGTACGCGCGCCACCTCGACAAGGAGCCTTCGCTGGTGGCGGCCGCCAAATGGCTGGCCCAGGAAAAGCTGGAGCACGAGGAGTTCCACCCGCAGGTGCAGCGGGCGCTGGACCAGGCGGCCAAGCCGCTCACGCGCTATCGCTGCGCGGCCTGCGGCTTCGAGGCGCGGCAGCATTTCTGGCAATGCCCCGGCTGCCAGAGCTGGGACAGCTACCCGGCGCGGCGCGTCGAGGAACTCTGAACCGGGGCCGGCGCGGCCGCAGGAGGACACGCATGCCCATCGACCGCATCCGCTGGCTCGCCCTCGCCGTGCTCCTGCCGGCAGCGCAGGCCGCCTGGGCGGCGACCGACGTGAACACCGCGTCCGTCGCCGAACTGGACGGCATCAAGGGCATCGGCCCGGCGATGTCCCGGCGCATCCTGGAGGCACGGGCACGTGCGCCCTTCGCGGACTGGCCGGATCTCGTGGCCCGGGTTCCGGGCCTGGGCCGCCAGACGGCAGCGAAGCTCTCCCATGAAGGGCTCACGGTCAACGGCACCGCGCTTCCTCCACCGCCCGCCGACGCTCCCGCCCGCTGAAAACACCCCGTCTGGCGACCCGGCGCACGGCGCCGATACACCGGAGTTTGCTCGGGTTTTCATAGCGGATTGCGCGGACCTTCCCCGTAGAATGGTCCGCACATGCCCCTGATCCTCCTCGTCCTCCTGCCCTTCATCGGCAGCCTGCTGGCGGCCGTGCTGCCGACGAACGCGCGCAACACCGAGTCCACGCTGGCCGGTGCGGTCGCGCTGTTCTGCGCGGTGCAGGCGGCGCTGTACTTCCCCGACGTGATGGCGGGCGGGGTGGTGCGGCAGGAGATCGCGTGGCTGCCCGCGCTGGGGCTGAACCTCGTCGTGCGCATGGACGGCTTCGCCTGGATGTTCAGCATGCTGGTGCTGGGCATCGGCTCGCTGGTGGTGCTCTACGCGCGCTACTACATGTCGGCCGCCGACCCGGTGCCGCGCTTCTTCTCGTTCTTCCTGGCGTTCATGGGCGCCATGACCGGCGTGGTGCTGTCGGGCAACCTGATCCAGCTGGTGTTCTTCTGGGAGCTGACCAGCCTGTTCTCGTTCCTGCTGATCGGCTACTGGCACCACCGCAAGGATGCGCGCAGCGGCGCGCGCATGGCGCTCACGGTGACCGGCACCGGGGGGCTGTGCCTGCTGGCCGGCGTGCTGGTGCTCGGGCACATCGTGGGCAGCTACGAGCTGGACCACGTGCTGGCGGCGGGCGAGCTGGTGCGCGCCCATGCGCTCTACCCCGTGGCGCTGGTGCTGATCCTGCTGGGCGCGCTCACGAAGAGCGCGCAGTTCCCCTTCCATTTCTGGCTGCCCAACGCCATGGCGGCGCCCACGCCCGTGTCGGCCTACCTGCACTCGGCCACGATGGTGAAGGCCGGCGTCTTCCTGCTGGCGCGGATGTGGCCGGTGCTGGGCGGCACCGAGCCGTGGTTCTGGATCGTGGGCGGCGCCGGCGTGTGCACGCTGCTGATCGGCGGGTACGCGGCCATGTTCCAGCACGACCTGAAGGGGCTGCTGGCGTATTCGACCATCTCCCACCTGGGCCTCATCACGCTGCTGCTGGGCCTCAACAGCCCGCTGGCGGCCGTGGCGGCGGTGTTCCACATCATGAACCACGCCACGTTCAAGGCCTCGCTCTTCATGGCGGCGGGCATCGTGGACCATGAAAGCGGCACGCGCGACATCCGGCGCCTCTCGGGCCTGCGCAGGATGATGCCCGTCACGTCCACGCTCGCGATGGTGGCCAGCGCCGCAATGGCCGGCGTGCCGCTGCTCAACGGCTTCCTGTCCAAGGAGATGTTCTTCGCGGAGACCGTCTTCCTCCAGGCCTCGCCCTTCGTCGCGGCCGGGCTGCCCGTGGCGGCCACGCTGGCGGGCGTGTTCAGCGTGGCGTATTCCCTGCGCTTCACGGTGGACGTGTTCTGGGGCCCGCGCGCGGACGACCTTCCCCGCGAGCCGCACGAGCCCCCGCACTGGATGCGCGTGCCGGTCGAGCTGCTGGTGCTGGCCTGCCTGGTGGTGGGCGTGCTGCCCGCATGGTCGGTGGGCCGCTACCTGGACGCCGCCGCGCTGCCCGTGGTGGGCGGCACGCTGCCGGAGTTCAGCCTGGCCATCTGGCACGGGTTCAACACGCCCTTCGTGATGAGCCTGATCGCGCTGGCCGGCGGCACGGCGCTCTACCTGCTGCTGCGCCGGCAGCGCGAGGCGGGGCGCATCGATGCCGCGCCGCTCATCTACCGCGTGAGCGGGCGCCGCATCTTCGAGGTGCTGCTGACCTGGCTCACGCTGGCCGGCTACCGCGGCCGGCGCATGCTGGGCACGCCGCGCCTGCAGTGGCAGATGCTGTGGCTGGTGTGCGCGGCGCTGGTGGCCGGCACGCTGCCGCTCTGGATGCGCGGCCTGCAGCTGGGCGACCGGGGCACGCTGCCGCTGTCGCCGGCGTTCGTGCTGCTCTGGGCGGTGGGCTCGGCGTGCGCCGTCGCGGCGGCGTGGCAGGCCAAGTACCACCGGCTCGCGGCGCTCACGCTGCTGGGCGGCGCGGGGCTGTGCACCTGCATCACCTTCCTGTGGTTCTCGGCGCCCGACCTCGCGCTCACGCAGATCGTGGTGGAGATCGTGACCACCGTGCTGGTGCTGCTGGGCCTGCGCTGGCTGCCGCGGCGCGACGAGCGCCTGCGCGCCATGGCGCCGCCGGTGGGGCTGCCGCGCCTGCGCCGCGCGCGCGACCTGCTGATCGCCCTGCTGGCGGGCGGGGGCATGGCATGGCTGGCCTTCGTGATGATGAGCCGCCCCTTCCCGGAGAGCACCTCCACCTTCTTCCTGGAGCGCGCGCTGACCCAGGGCGGCGGCACCAACGTCGTGAACGTGATGCTGGTGGACTTCCGCGGCTTCGATACCTTCGGCGAGATCGTGGTGCTGGGCATCGTGGCCCTGACGGTCTATGCGCTGCTGCGGCGCTTCCGCCCGGCGCGCGAGACCATGGACCTGCCCGAGCAGCAGCGCAACATGCCGGCCGACCTGCAGACCGACCTGCTCAATCCGCGCAACGCCGCCGACACCGCCGTGGGCTACCTGATGGTGCCCGCCGTGCTGGTGCGCCTGCTGCTGCCCTTCGCGGTGCTGGTGTCCTTCCACATGTTCATGCGGGGGCACAACCAGCCCGGCGGCGGCTTCGTGGCGGGGCTGGTGCTGTCGGTGGGCCTGCTGCTGCAGTACATCATCTCGGGCACGCAGTGGGTGGAGGCGCACCTGGCGCTCTACCCGCGCCGCTGGATCGCCACCGGGCTGCTGTTCGCGCTGGGCACGGGGCTGGGCGCGCTCGCCTTCGGCTATCCGTTCCTGACCAGCCACACGGCCCACCTGCACCTGCCGGTGGTGGGCGACGTGCACGTGGCGAGCGCGCTGTTCTTCGACATCGGCGTGTTCTCGCTGGTGGTGGGCGCGACGCTGCTGATGCTCACGGCCATCGCCCACCAGTCGGTGCGCGGCCACCGCTACCACGCGCGGCTGGCCGAGGAAGAGCACGAAGCCCAGGCCGCGGCCGACGCGCCGCCCCACGAACCCGCCGCCCCCGGAGGAACCCGCTGATGGAAATCGTTCTCGCCGTCGCGATCGGCGTGCTCGCCGGCTCGGGCGTGTGGCTGGTGCTGCGCCCACGGACCTACCAGGTCATCATGGGGCTGGCGCTGCTGTCCTATGCGGTGAACCTGTTCATCTTCAGCATGGGCCGCCTGGGCCTTGCCGTGGGCAAGGAGCCGGTGCTGGTCGAGGGCGTTCCGCAGGATCTGCAGCACTACGCCGACCCCATGCCGCAGGCGCTGGTGCTCACGGCCATCGTGATCGGCTTCGCGATGACCGCCCTCTTCCTCGTGGTGCTGCTGGCCTCGCGCGGGATGTCGGGCACCGACCACGTGGACGGATCGAGCTCGCGCGACGTGCAGGAGATGCCATGACCGGCCTGCGCGCAGCCCACCGACACCGCCATCGCGAGGCCGGCCGATGAGCGCCCTGTCCCACGCCCTGTTCCAGGCCCCGCTCTCGCAGGCGATCCAGGCGCTGATGCCGCACCTCATGCTGGTGCCCATCATGCTGCCGATGCTCACCGCGGCGCTGATGCTGCTGCTGCGCGAGGAGCGCCAGCGGCTCAAGCTGGGCATGAACATGCTCTCCACGCTGCTGGGCCTGGTCGCGGCGCTGGCGCTGCTGTACTGGACGCACCGGAGCGGCCAGCCGGCCACCCTGGGCGTCTACCTGCCGGGCAACTGGCCCGCGCCGTTCGGCATCGTGCTGGCGCTGGACCGGCTCTCGGCCCTCATGCTGGTGCTCACGAGCAGCGTGGCGCTGTGCGCCATCGTGTTCGCGGCAGCGCGCTGGCACCGCGCGGGGGTGCATTTCCACCCGCTCTTCCAGTTCCAGCTCATGGGGCTGGCGGGCGCCTTCCTCACGGCCGACCTGTTCAACCTGTTCGTGTTCTTCGAGATCATGCTGGCGGCCTCCTACGGGCTGCTGCTGCACGGCTCGGGGCGGGTGCGCGTGCACGCGGGGCTGCACTACATCGCGATCAACCTCGCGGCCTCGTCGCTGTTTCTCATCGGCGTGTCGATGCTCTACGGCATCACCGGCACGCTGAACATGGCCGACCTCGCCCAGACCATCCCGCTGGTGGCCGAGGCCGACCGGGGCCTGCTGCACACGGCGGCGGGCATCCTGGCCACGGCCTTCCTGATCAAGGCGGCGGTGTGGCCGCTCAACTTCTGGCTGGTGCCGGCCTACCGGGCTGCGAGCGCCCCGGCCGGCGCGCTCTTCGCGCTCATGACCAAGGTGGGCATCTACACCATCCTGCGGCTGTGGACGCTCATGTTCGGCGCCGAGGCCGGGGCATCGGCGCACTTCGGCAGCCTCTGGCTGATCGGCGGCGGGATGCTCACCATGGCCTTCGGCGCGGTCGGCATGCTGGGCTCGCAGCGCATCGGCACGCTGGCGGGCTACGCGGCGGTGCTCTCCTCGGGCACGCTGCTGGCGGCCTCGGGCTTCGGGCAGAACCTGCTCACGGCGGGCCTGCTCTACTACCTGCCCAGCTCGACGCTCGCCGTCGCCGCCCTCTTCCTGCTGGCCGACCTGATCGACCGCTGGCGCAACGACGGCGCCACGCTCGCGCCGTACGAGCTGGACGACGACGCGCCCTTCCTCACCTCCGAACTCGTGCCCGCCGAGCGGCTGAACCTCGACGAGCACGAGATGGTGCTGGTGGGCCGCGTCATTCCCGCGGCGGCGGCGTTCCTGGGCCTGGCCTTCCTGCTGTGCACGCTGGTGATCGCGGGGCTGCCGCCGCTCTCGGGCTTCGTGGGCAAGTTCGCGATGCTCACGGCCCTGCTCAATCCGCTGGGGCTGGCCCAGACGGGGCCCGCGGCGGGCAAGGCCGGGTGGGCCTTGTTCGCCCTGCTGATCGCCACCGGCCTGCTGGCCCTGCTGGCGCTCACGCGCACCGGCATGCGGCACTTCTGGACCACGCACGACCGCCCGCCGCCGCAGTTGCGCGTGCTCGAAGGCGTGCCCATCGCGCTGCTGCTGGCCGGCTGCGTCGGCCTCACGCTGAAGGCCGGCCCGGTGATGGACTTCACCCAGGCCACGGCCCATGCGCTGCACGCCCCGGGCGGCTACATCCAGGCGGTCATGTCGGCCCGCCCGCTGCCCGGCCCCGCAACCCCCGAGGCCGTGGGCGCCGGCGCGGGCACGCGCCGGGTCGCCGACATGGCCGAGGCCGCGGCCGCCGAGGGCGCCGCCGCGAAGAAGGAGGCCGCGCCATGATGAAGCGTCTTTTCCCCGCGCCGCTGCTGTCGGTGGCCCTGGCGGGCATGTGGCTGCTGCTCAACCAGTCGCTCGGCGCGGGGCAGCTCATCCTCGCGGCGCTGGTGGGCGTGTGCATCCCGCTGCTCACGCGCGGCCTGCGCCCGCTGCCGGTGCGCGTTAGGCGCCCGGGCACGGTGCTGCGGCTGGCCCTGTCGGTGGTGGTGGACACCACCGTCTCCAACCTGAGCGTGGTGCGCTTCCTGGCGTTCCCGTCGCGGCGCCGGCACCCCTCGGGCTTCGTGCAGATCCCGCTGGACCTGCGCGACGCCAACGGCCTCGCCGTGCTGGCCGTGATCGTGTGCATCACGCCCGGCACCTCCTGGGCCGAGCTGTCGCTGGACCGCTCCGTGCTGATGCTGCACGTGCTGGAGCTGGACAACCCCCAGGACGTGATCGACCAGGTCAAGCAGCGCTACGAGCGCCCCCTGATGGAGATCTTCGAATCATGACGACCAGCCCCGTGCTCTCCTGGGCCCTGCCCCTCGCCCTGGCCATGCTGGCGCTGGCCATCGTGTGCGCCCTGTTGCGCATGCTCAAGGGCCCCTCCGCGCAGGACCGCGTGCTGGCGCTCGACTGCATGTACCAGAGCGGCATGCTGGCCATGCTGGTGCTGGGCATCCACCAGGGCAGCAGCCACTACTTCGAGGCCGCGCTGCTGATCGCGCTGCTGGGCTTCGCCAGCTCCACCGCCATGGCCAAGTTCCTGCTGCGCGGCGAGGTGATCGAATGACCGGCGCGCCGCTGCCGCTGTGGGCCGAGATCGCCGTGGGCGTGCTGGTGCTGGCGGGCGCCGCCATCGCGCTGCTGGGCTCGCTGGGCCTGCTGCGCCTCAAGACGTATTTCGAGCGCGTGCACGCGCCCTCGATCATCGCCACCATGGGCTGCTGGTGCATCATGCACGGCACGCTGATCTACTTCTCGGTGTCGGGCCGGGGCCTCGCGCTGCACCCGGTGCTGATCGCGCTGTTCGTGGCCGTGACGGTGCCCGTGACCAATATCTTCCTGATGCGCGCGGCCCTCTTCCGCGACCGGCGCGCGGGCCGGAACGTGCCGCCGAGCCTCAGCCGCCTCACGGACGAAACGCCCGGGCGCGACTCCTGAGCGCGGCGAGCGGCCGCTTCCGCCCGCGCCGCCAATTGCTACCAAATAGATAGCAAACTATTCAGCAAATTCGGCGATATGGAGGCATTCCGGGCTGAATCCGGACGGCCGATGCCTCCAGGGCCCGGCCGGCGGGCCCGCCACACGCCGCCCGGTCCGCACGGGCCAGCGCGCTCGCATGCCGGATTCCACGGTACGCCGGGCACAGGGCGCATCCCGCGCCCATAACTCCCAATAATGGGGGCCTGCGGACTTTCCCTCCGCGCCCTCGCCCGGGCCCCGCCCGTTCCGCCGCCTTCCCGCTCCCGTCCCATGCCTGCACCCGACTCGCCCCCGAACGCCCTCCTGCTCGACACCACGGTGCCCCGCACCCTGGACGAGTGGGTCGCGCGCTTCTCGCAGCCCGCCTGGAAGGGCGCCCATGTCGAAGGCTGGCTCTTCGAGGGCCCGACCGAGCGCCGCGCGGCACAGCAGCGGCTGGCCGATGCCGGCGTGCACGCGCGCCTGCGCAGCGCCTACAAGCCGCTGGTGCACTGGTTCCTCGAAGACCTGCCCGCCTGCGCGCACGGAGCGTGCCCCACGGCCGCGACGGTGCGCTACCCGGTGCACCCCGGCGCCGGCGCGCAGCGCTTCCTGCTGGAGGCGTATCCGCTGGCGGCGATGCTGCCGGGCTGCGAACTCGCCTTCGAGCCCGGCGGCGAGGGCCTGCATTACGAGGTGACGCTGGATTTCGCAGGCGGCGGCCGCCAGAGCCACCGCGTCTTCGCGCCCAACCAGGTGCGGCCCGACGTGCTGGGCACGCCCCAGCTCTCGCCCACGGGCTGGCTGCGCGCGGGCCGCGCGCCGGGCGCGGGCGACCTGCTGGACGCGGCGCAGGAGACCGAGTTCGAGCAGCTCTTCTGGCGCGCGATGCAGGCCGTGCAGGCGCATCCCTGGCCCCGGCAGGAGCCCTATTTCGAGCGGCTGGAGCTGCGCGTGGACCTGCCGGGCTTCGAGTTGCCGCTGGACGTCGCGCACGAATGCATCAGCACCTTCGAGGCCCTGCACGAAGACTTCTACTTCGGGCTGCTCGAATTCTTCCAGCGGCATTCCGGCCGGCCGCCGGGCGACCGGCGCCTGCAGCCCGGGCAACTGGTGCCGGACGTGCGCCCCGCCGCGCCCGGCACCCCGCCGCGCGTGCAGATGGCGATGCGCCCGTTCGACGTCGCCCGGCAGGACGCCCTCGCCTGGGCCGACACCACCGCCGATCAGCCGCTGGACGCCCTGGAGCAGGCCCCGCCGCCGCAGCGCATCGCCCGCGAGCTGGAGCGCCTGGGCGGCCAGCGCTTCGGCGCGCGCTCGCGCCAGGGGCGCGAGGTGTGGGGCCTCTACCACCCCGGCCCGGGCACGCCCGTGTTCGTGAGCGGCGGCCAGCACGCCAACGAGACCTCCGGCGTGGTGGGCGCGCTGCGCGCGGCGCAGGCCCTGGCCGCCGAGCCGGGCGCCCACTTCGCGCTGCTGCCGCTGGAGAACCCCGACGGCTACGCCCTGCACCGCGAGCTCGGCGCCCACCACCCGCGCCACATGCACCATGCCGCGCGCTACACGGCCCTGGGCGACGACGTCGAATACCGCGAGCAGGCGCCGCTGTACGAGCGCGAGGCGCGCGAGCAGGCGCTCGCCCTCTCGGGCGCGCAGCTGCACGTCAACCTGCACGGCTACCCCGCCCACGAATGGACCCGGCCGCTCACGGGCTATGTGCCGCGCGGCTTCGGCCTCTGGACCATTCCCAAGGGCTTCTTCCTGATCCTGCGCTACCACGCAGGCTGGGAAGCGCAGGGCCGCGCGCTGCTCGAACGTGTGGCCGCCGAACTGCGCGGCGTGCCCGGCCTGCCGGAGTACAACGCGCGCCAGATGGCCCTCTACGAGCGGCATGCCGGCGCCCTGCCTTTCGAGGTGATCCACGGCATGGCCTGCACGCAGTCGGAAGTGCCGCGCGGCGCGCCCGTGACGCTCATCACCGAATTCCCCGACGAGACGGTGGACGGCGAGGCCTTCCGCTTCGCTCACACGGCCCAGTGCGCGGCCGTGCTGGCCGCCGCCCGGGCCTGGCGGGACATCGTGGCGCAGCGGGGAACGCCCGGCGCGCCCGCGCGGCCCTGATGCACCGCCGGGCAGACGGCTTGGCACGGGACATGCAAACGCGCATTCCGGAGCGCGGGGCACCATCCTGCATCCGGGTCGCCCCGCTGGGCGTACCCCCTGCACCGCGCGTACATTCCATGCACCATCGCACGGCATCGGCTGTCCCTGTTGTCCCGCCAACCCCCGGAGCGTCACGATGAAGCGTAGAGCAGCCTCGATCCTGGCCCTGACCCTGGCACTCTCGGGCGGCCTGCCGCTGTCCTCCGCCCTCGCGCAGGCCCGCTGGGACCTCGCGACCGCCTACCCGGCCACGAACTTCCACACCGAGAACCTCGCGCAGTTCACGCGCGAGGTCGAGGCCGCTACCGGCGGCCGGCTCAGGATCACGGTGCATGCCAACGCATCGCTCTTCAAGGCCAACGAGATCAAGCGCGCCGTGCAGGGCGGCCAGGCACCGGCGGGCGAGATCCTGCTGCCCCATTTCGAGAACGAGAACCCCGTGTTCGGCGTCGATGGCATTCCGTTCCTCGCCACCTCGTACGCCGACTCCCGGCGTCTCTACGACGCGCAGCGGCCCGTGCTCGAAAAGCTGCTGGGCGCGCAGGGCCTGCGGCTGCTCTACGCCGTGGCCTGGCCGCCGCAGGGCATCTTCTCCAGGAAGGAGATCAACTCGGCGGCCGACCTGCGCGGCACCCCCTGGCGCGCCTACAGCCCCGCCACGGCCCGGCTCGCGGAGCTGATCGGCGCCCAGCCCGTCACCATCCAGGCGGCCGAGCTGGCGCAGGCCATGGCCAGCGGCGCGGTCGATTCGATGATGTCCTCGGGCTCCACGGGCTACGACAGCCGCATCTACGAAAGCATCCGGTACTACTACGACACCCAGGCCTTCCTGCCCAAGAACGCCGTCATCGTCAGCCGCAAGGCCTTCGACGCGCTCGACCGGCCCGCGCAGGACGCCCTGCTCAAGGCCGCGGCCGATGCCGAGGCGCGCGGCTGGCAGCTGAGCGCCGAGAAGGACGACTGGTACAAGAAGGCCTTGGCCGACAAGGGCATGAAGATCCTCCTGCCCCCCGCCCGGCTCACCGCCGACCTGCGGCAGATGGGCGACACCATGCTGGCCGACTGGCTCAAGAAGGCCGGCCCGGACGGCGAGGCCATCATCGCCGCCTACCGCAAGTCCACGCCCGCCCCGGCGCGCTGAACCGAGGCCCCCCGCTCGCGCGCCGGGCCCGTGTCCTGACATACTCCAGGGAATGCTGCTGAACATCGCCGTCATCTGCCTGGCCGCCTGCGTGGGCGCCCTGCTGCGCTGGGGCTTCGCGCTCTGGCTCAATCCCGGCGGGCTCCTGCCCTGGGGCACGCTGGCCGTCAACCTCATCGGCGGCTACTGCATCGGCATCGCCCTGGCGGTGTTCACCAGCCGGCCCGACATCGACCCGGCCTGGCGGCTGCTGGTCATCACGGGCTTCCTCGGCACCCTGACCACCTTCTCCAGCTTCTCGGGCGAGGTGGTCACCATGCTCATGCAGCAGCGCTTCGGGCTCGCGCTCTCCACGGTCCTGCTGCACCTGGGCGGCTCCCTCGCGCTCACCTGGGCCGGCATGCGCACGGCGCTCTGGTGGATGGCCCGCTGAACATGGCCGCGCACCGCATTCCCCCGCCCTGAGGCCCTGCCACGGCGGCGCCATTTTTACCCTGCACCATCTCAATCCATGGAATCCAATACCGAACTCAACGACAGCCGCCTGGCCAATGCCTGGGCCGAACTCCAGAACCATGCCGTCAACGGCAACCCGCTGCACGCCGACGCCTACCGGCTCGCCTTCGCGGACCCCGAATTCATGCTGCGCCGCGAAACCCGCGGCATCCGCTTCCAGCTCGAAATGCTCAAGCCCGACCTCGGCCAGGCCGCGCAGGGCATCGAGCACACCGTGGTCGTCTATGGCAGCGCGCGCTTCCTCGCGCCCGAGGACGCGGCCCGGCAACTGGCCGAGGCCAGCGGCGATGCGGCCCGCATCGCGCGGGGCAGGCTCGCCGTGCGCAACGCCGGCTACTACGACCTCGCGCGCCGCTTCGCGCGCATCGTGGCCGACTACAGCGAGCAGAAACAGCCCTCGGAGCGCATCTACATCTGCACCGGCGGCGGCCCCGGCATCATGGAAGCCGCCAACCGCGGCGCACACGAGGCGGGCGCGCTCAACGTGGGCCTGAACATCGCGCTGCCGCACGAACAAAGCGGCAACCGCTACATCTCGCCGTCGCTGTGCTTCAAGTTCCACTACTTCGCGCTGCGCAAGATGCACTTCATGATGCGCGCCAAGGCCCTCGTCGCCTTCCCCGGCGGCTTCGGCACGCTGGACGAGCTGTTCGAAGTGCTCACGCTGGTGCAGACCGGCAAGGCCAAGCCGGTGCCCATCGTGCTCTTCGGCACCGACTTCTGGAAGAAGGTCGTCAGCTTCGACGCGCTGGTGGAGCAAGGCACCATCTCGCCGGAAGACCTGGACCTCTTCCACTACACCGACGACCCGCAGGAAGCGTGGGACTACATCCGGGCGTTCTACAAACTGTGAGAACGCCCACCGGAGGGGCGCCCCGGGCCGTTTCGCCCGCCCGGTAACGGCTTCTCTCACGCGGCCCGGGCTCCGGCACAGACTGCGAAGAATGGGCACGGCCATTTCCACCGGAGAGCCCCATGCCCCACATCAATACCAGTGCTTCGGCCCCGGGCACCCGCGCCGCTTCGTCCGGCCGCGCCGAAGCCGGCCCGTCCACCGCGCGCCCGCGCTCCAGCGCACGGCACGCCGCGCCCGAGGGCCTGCCCGCCGCAGCCCGCCGGCCGGTCGGCCCCCAGGACGCCCAACCGACACGGATGCGCATCGCCCTCGACACGCTGCAACTGACCGCCCAGACCGTGGTCAACAGCGGAGCCCGGATGGCGCACACCGGGGCCCGCATGGGCGCGGCAGCCGGCCACGCGATGATGGCGAACCCCCTCAAGACGATGGGGGTGGCAGGGATGGGCATGATGGCCGCCGGCGCCGCGCAGGCCCTGGTCCAACTGCAGCACAACGATGGAACGGCCCCGGCATCCGACGTGCCGCTGGCGGGCGTGGGGTTTTCGCTCCTGCTGGCCACGCAGGCCGCGGATTTGATACGCCAGGGTGCAGAGGGCCTGCGCCCCTCGATGCAGACGCCGGAGGCGGCCGAAGCCGCCGTGCCCGCGAGCCGCCCGCCACAGGTCGATGCCGAGCTGCTCAGCCAGGCCATCAATCACGTCGTGACTTTCGGCGAACCCGATCCCGATGATCCCGACGACATGTCGGCGGAAGTCGGCAACCGCACGCACCAGGTGATCGACCATCTGCTCGATCTGCGCGCCGACACCGCGCACCCGGATGTCGCGGCCGCGGTAGCGGCCGCGAACGGAGACTCGGCGCAGCTCGTGCGCAACATCCTGGCCCTGATCAACGCCGATCCCCCGGTGCTTTCGTCACGGCCCAACTCGGTGGCGCTGCGCCCCGCGGACCGACCGGCTCCGCAAGACCCAGCCTGAAATGAAGCCACAACCCCCTGTGGCGCTGCGCGCCTTCCCCCTTCTCTCGGAAGGGGGACGACGCCGGTGGCCTGGCCAAGCCCGCCCTACGGCGTCCGCTGGCATGGCCTGCTCCGCGGCCTTCGGACCAGAGGCGCGGCGCCGGTTTCATGCATCGCGGGTGACACGCAGCGCTATGGATCACTGAGATGGTGTGAACGCTCCGGGCGCCCCCTGCGCGATTCAGCCCGGCTCCCCCAGCCGCCGCGCCGACCGCACCCCCAGCCCCACGACGCCGCCCACCACCCAGAACAGCCCCGCCACGCCGATCAGCGCCCCTGCCGAGCCGAACAGCACGGGCATCGCCACGCTCGACGCGTTGATGGCCATGAGCCGCAGGCCCAACGCCTCGCCGTGGCGGTGGTGCGGCGTGATCTGGTGCAGCATGCTCATGATCATGGGCTGCACCGATCCGAGCGCGAAACCCAGCAGCACCGAGCAGGCGCCCAGGGCCCAGGCCGTGGGCAGCAGCGGATAGACCGCGAACAGCGCGGCCGCGGCCACCATCGCCCACATCACCACCACCGACTCCTTGAGGTGCGCAGCCACGATGGGCATCAGCACGCGGATGGCCGCCGCCGCGATGGCGAACGCGCCCAGGATGGTGCCGATCACCGAGGCGGAGAGCCCCCGCTCGTGCCCGAGCAGCGGCACCACGAAGGTGTGCACGTCCCAGCAGGACGACAGCAGCCAGTTCACCAGCAGCAGCCGCCGGAAGCCCGCATCGGCCAGCAGGTCCCACGAGCGCTGGCGCGCCCCGCCCTCGGCGGCGATCACGGGGGGCAGCTCCACCGTGGCGCGCACCCAGAACCACGTCGCCACGGGCAGCAGCGCCGTGAGCGCGAAGGCGGCGCGGTAGCCCTCGGTGCTGCCCGGCGCGGGGCCCGCGTGGTCGATCAGCAGGCCGGCGAAAAAAGGCCCTATGAAATTCGACACGGCCGGGCCGATGGCCAGCCAGCTGAACACGCGCCGCAGCTGCGTGGAATCGTGCGCCGCGCGGCCCACGTGGCGCTGCAGCGCGATCATCGCCGCGCCGGAGGCGCCGCCGGTCATGAGCGCGGCCAGGCACAGCACGGGAAAGGCCGGCCACAGCACGGCCCCGCCCGCGCCCACGCACGCGACCGCCACGGCCCACCCCACGGGCCGCTTGAGGCCGTGCCGGTCCGCGTAGCGCCCGGCGGGCAAGGCGAGGAACACCTGCGTGAGCGCGAAGAGCGCCAGCAGCACCCCGACGGCGGCGGGGCTGTAGCCCTCACGCAGCGCCAGCAGGGGCGCCGCCAGCCGCATGCCGGTCATGCTGGCATGGATGCAGATCTGTCCGGTGATCAGGCGCGCGAGGGCGGTGTCCATTCCGGGCTCACTCCTCGCCGGCGGCGGTCTGCGGGCCGCCGAGGCCCTCGGCCTGCGGCGCGGGCAGATCCTGCACGTCGCGCAGCCGGCGCTGGATGGCGCGCGTGCGCACGCCCACCTCGTCGAAGCGCTTCGCCGCCGCATCGATGGACTTGCGCGTGGCATCCACCACGTCGCCGAACTTGGCGAACTCGGTCTTCACCGCGCCGAGCAGCCCCCACACCTCGGACGAGCGCTTCTCGATCGCCAGCGTCTTGAAGCCCATCTGCAGGCTGCTGAGCATCGCCGCGAGGTTGGCCGGGCCCGCGACCATCACGCGGCAGTCGTTCTGCAGCGCCTCCACCAGGCCCGGCCGGCGGATCACCTCGGCGAACAGCCCCTCGGTGGGCAGGTACAGCACCGCGAAATCGGTGGTGTGCGGCGGCGAAACGTATTTGGCGAAGATCTTGCGCGCCTCCAGCCGGATGGCCGCCTCCAGCGCATTGCCGGCCGCCTGCACGGCCGCCCGGTCGGCCGCGTCGTGGGCGTCGAGCAGGCGCTGGTACGACTCGACCGGGAACTTCGAATCGATGGGCAGCCACACGGGCTCCTCGTGGCCGCGCCCCGGCAGGCGGATGGCGAACTCCACCAGCTCGTCGCTGCCCGGCACGGCCTTGACGTTGCGCGCGAACTGGTCGGGGGCGAGCACGTTCTCGATGATGGCGCCCAGCTGCATTTCGCCCCAGGTGCCGCGCGTCTTCACGTTGGTCATCACGCGCTTGAGGTCGCCCACGCTGCCGGCCAGCGTCTGCATTTCGCCCAGGCCCTTGTGCACCTGCTCCAGCCGGTCGCTCACGAGCTTGAACGACTCGCCCAACCGCTGCTCCAGCGTGGCGTGCAGCTTCTCGTCCACGGTGCGGCGCATGTCCTCCAGCTTGGCGGCGTTGTCCGCCTGGATGGCCGAGAGCCGCTCGTGCAGCGTGCCGCGCAGCGATTCCGAGGTCTGCGCGAGCTCGGCCCGGAAGGCGCCCAGCGCCTCGCCCAGCTCGCGCCGCGCCACCGCCGCGTCGGCCTGGGCCTGGGCGAGCCGCTGGGCGAGCTTGGCCTCGAAGGCGTCGAAGGCCTCGCGCAGCTCGGCGCGGCCGCCCCGCGCGTCCTGCACGGCCTGCGCGAGCCGCTCGTCCACCGCCGCGCGCTGGCCCTCGAACAGCCCCTGCGTGGCCTGCGTGAACCCGCGCAGCTGCTGCGCCATGCCGCCCAGCGCGCCGTCGTTCTTCGCCACGGCGAGCTGGGTGGCCTGCGCCATCGCCTCCAGGCGCTGCAGGCGCACGCCCCATTCCGCGGGCAGCTCCGCCCGGGAGCCGCGCAGGAGCAGCACGGCCAGCAGGGCGGCAATGATCACGAGCATCGCGAGGATGGCCAGCGTTTCGAAGGGCATGGAACCTTTACTACTATTTTGATAGCGAACTATTGAGCAATTCCGGCGACATGGAGGCTGAATGGCTTCATAAACTCCCCCGGGAAGCCCCGGGGCACCCCAACGCCGCCTGCCAGCACCTCAGCGCGGCGCCGGCGCGTTCACCGGCGTGAGCGGGCCGCGCCCCCCGAAGAACGCGATCAGATTGTCGGCCGCGAGGTTCGCCATGGCGCGCCGGGTGGGCACGGTGGCGCTGGCGATGTGGGGCGTGAGCACCACGTTGGGCACCGTGAGCAGATCGGGGTGCACCTGGGGCTCGCCCTCGAACACGTCCAGCCCCGCCGCGGCAATGCGGCGCTCGCGCAGCGCGCGGGCCAGGGCCGCGTCGTCCACGATGCCGCCGCGCGCGATGTTGATCAGGTTGGCCGTGGGCTTCATCTGCGCCAGCTCGGCCTCGCCGATCGCGTGGTGCGACTGCGGGCTGTAGGGCAGCACCAGCACGAGGTGGTCGGCGGTGCGCAGCAGCTCTTCCTTGCCGACGTAGCGGGCCTTGCATTCGGCCTCCAGCTCGGGCGAGAGGCGCGAGCGGTTGTGGTAGACCACGTTCATGCCGAAGCCGTGCGCGCCGCGCCGCGCGATGCCCTGGCCGATGCGGCCCATGCCCAGGATGCCCAGCGTGGAGCCATGCACGTCGGAGCCCGCGAACATGTCGTAGCTCCACTTGTTCCAACGGCCCTCGCGCAGGTAGATCTCGCTCTCGGTCACGCGGCGGGCCGTGGCCATGAGCAGCGCGAAGCCGAAGTCGGCCGTGGTCTCGGTCAGCACGTCGGGCGTGTTGGTGGCCTGCACGCCGGCCGCCGTGAGCGCGTCCACGTCGAAGTTGTTGTAGCCCACGGCCATGTTGGCCACGATGCGCAGGCGCGGGCACGCGGCGATCAGGGGCGCGTCGATGCGCTGGCTGCCGGTGGTGAGCGCGCCGTCCTTGTCGGCCAGGCGCTCGGCCAGCTCGGCGGGCGTCCAGATCGCGTCGTCCGGATTCGCCTCCACGTCGAAGTGCTGCGCGAGCCGGTCCACCACGTCGGGGAAGATCGCGCGGGCGACGAGGATGCGGGGCTGGGTCATGGTCGGGTCTCCTGGAATGTTGGCGAGGTCAGAGGAAAGCGGATGCGGCCGCGGCTCGGCCACCGGGGCAAGGCCTGGGGCGGGACGGCCGCCACGCGCCCCGCGTCATGCCGCGGCGGGAACGTCGAACACCTGGCGCAGGTAGGCCAGGTACTTCTCGTCGTCGCACATGCCCTTGCCGGGCGTGTCCGACAGCTTGGCCACGGGCTGGCCGTTGCAGCGGGTCATCTTGATGACGATCTGCAGCGGCTCGCAGCCCAGGTCGTTCGTGAGGTTCGTGCCGATGCCGAAGGCCAGCTGGCAGCGGCCATGGAACTGGCGGAACAGCTCGATGGTGCGCGGCACCGTGAGCGCGTCGCTGAAGATCAGCGTCTTGGTGAGCGGATCGACGCGGTTGCGGCGGTAGTGCTCCAGCAGGCGCTCGCCCCAGGCGAAGGGGTCGCCGCTGTCGTGCCGCGCGCCGTCGAAGAGCTTGCAGAAGTACAGGTCGAAGTCGCGCAGGAACGCGCTCATGCCGTACACGTCCGACAGCGCGATACCCAGGTCGCCCCGGTACTCGCGCGCCCACATCTCGAAGCCGTAGATCTGGCTGTCGCGCAGCCGCGGGCCCAGCGCCTGGCAGGCCTGCAGGTACTCGTGGGCCATGGTGCCGAGCGGGATGAGGCCGAGCTTCATCGCATACAGCACATTGCTCGTGCCCGCGAACTGGCCCGGTCCCACGCGGCCGTCCGGGCGGCGCTCGCCGGCGCCCAGGCGCCCCACCAGCACGCGCAGCACCTCCTCGTGCCATGCGCGGCTGAAGCGGCGGCGCGTGCCGTAGTCGGCGATCTTGAGCTCGCCCAGGCCCTCGCCCTGCAACTGCCCGATCTTGGTTTCCAGGCGGCGGCGGCCCTCGGGGAAATCCGGCACCCTCTGCGTGTTGCGGAAATAGACCTCGTTGACGATGGCCAGCACCGGGATCTCGAACAGGATGGTGTGCAGCCACGGCCCGGCGATGCGGATGTCGATCTCGCCGGAGGGCAGCGGCGTGACCGTGATGTATTTCTCGTTGAGCCGGAACATCCCCAGGAAATCGACGAAATCGCTCTTGATGAAGCGCAGCGATCGCAGGTACAGCAGCTCGGCATCCTGGAACTGCAGGCCGCACAGCGAACGGATCTCGTCGCGGATCTCGGCCGCGAAGGGCGCGAGCTGCACGCCCGGATTGCGGCACCGGAACCGGTACTCCACCTGCGCCCCCGGAAACTGGTGAAGCACCACCTGCATCATGGTGAACTTGTACAGATCGGTGTCGAGCAGGCTGGTGATGATCATGGCGGAGGCATCGGCGCGGCACGCGGCACCCAAGGCAGGGCGCGCTGTCGCGGGGGAGAGGGAAGCTGCTGAAGCCGTGGAGCGGCACGGCATTGTGGCACCAAGCGCGCACCCGCATGGCGCACCGGGATCGCACATGCGGATGGCGCGGAACTCGTCGAACGCCCCGACCGTCGCCTGCGCGACAGCGCGGCGGGCATGCGATCTAAAATTCCGTCCTGCGGTATTTTTCAGACCCCGTCAAGGCAAAACACCCGGCATGGTCCGCATATGCTTATGCGGCATATTTTTGCAACACACCGTTACATTGCTCCCCGTTTCTTCAACAGGAAAGTTCTTCGGATGAGTCCACTTCGCAAGTTCAACGCCCGCTCCTCCATCCAACCCGCATGGTGCTACTCCGCCGTGCTGACCGCGGCGCTGCTGGCCCTGGCCGGCTGCGGCGGCAGCGGTGGCGGCGGCACGGCGACGTCCGTGAGCCAGGACAGCGCCTGCGCGGTCGTGAGCGACAGCGGCGCGGTCACGGTCGGCTCGGGGCTGCCGGGCGACCCCGCCGCGCCCGAACCGGCTTCCGGCTACCGCGTCGGCAAGACCTCCGTCTACGCCCGGCAGTACATGGTGAGCACGGCCAATCCGCTCGCCTCGCGCGCGGGCTGCGAGGTGCTCCGCAAGGGCGGCTCCGCCGTGGATGCGGCCGTGGCCGTGCAGATGGTGCTGGGGCTCGTGGAGCCGCAATCCTCCGGCCTCGGCGGAGGCGCCTTCATGCTGCACTATGACGCCACGCAGAAAAAGGTCCAGGCCTACGACGGCCGCGAGACCGCGCCGGCGGCCGCCACCGAAAACTACCTGCGCTGGGTGAGCGACGCCGACCGCACCACGCCCCAGCCCGGCGGCGCGCGCGCCAGCGGCCGCTCGATCGGCACGCCCGGGGCGGTGCGCATGCTCGAGCTGGCCCACCGCGACTACGGCAAACTCACCTGGGGCGAACTGTTCCAGCCGGGCGTGCAGCTCGCGCGGGACGGCTTCCAGATCGGCGGGCGCATGGCCGCCGCCATCTCCGGCTCCGCCGCCGGACTCGCGCGCGATCCCGAGGCCGTGGCCTACTTCTTCAACGCCGACGGCACGCCCAAGGCCCTGGGCACCACCCTCAGGAACCCGGCCTACGCCGACACGCTGTCCTCCATCGCGCGCAACGGCGCCGATGCGTTCTACAACGGCGCCATCGCGCAGGGCATCGTCAACAAGATCAAGGTCACCAGCGGCGGCACGCCGGCCGTGGCCATCACGCCCGGCCTCACGGAGCTGAGCGATCTCACCAACTACCGCGCCAAGCGCCGCGACCCGGTGTGCACCACCTACCGCGACTACTGGGTCTGCGGCATGTCGCCACCGTCCGCAGGCGGCATCACCGTGGCCTCCGCGCTCGGCATCCTGGAGAACTTCGACCTGGCGAGCCAAAAGCCCACGAACATCGACATCGAGGGCGGCAAGCCCACCGTGATGGGCGTGCACCTCATCAGCGAAGCCGAGCGCCTGGCCTATGCCGACCGCGACAGGTACATCGCCGATACCGACTTCGTGCCCCTGCCCGGCGGCTCCCCGGCGCGCATGCTGAGCAAGTCCTACCTGAGCAGCCGCGCGGGCCTGATCAGCACCGCCCGGAGCATGGGCACCGCAACGGCCGGCGACTTCGGCACGGCCACGGCCGGCGTCGTCCCCATCGAGGAGCGCGGCACCACGCACGTCACCATCGTGGACAAGGACGGCAACGCGGTGGTCATGACCACCACGGTGGAAGCCAGCATGGGCTCTTTCCACATGACCCAGGGCTTCCTGCTGAACAACCAGCTCACCGACTTCTCGGCCACGCCCACCGACAGCACCGGCGCCGTCGTCGCCAACCGCATCGAGGCCGGCAAGCGCCCGCGCAGCTCGATGGCGCCGACCCTGGTGTTCCGCAAGGCCGCCGACGGCAGCATGGGCGACTTCCTCATGGGCACGGGCTCGCCCGGCGGCGGCACCATCATCCAGTACGTGGTGAAGACCGTGGTCGGCGCGCTCGACTGGGGCCTCGATGCCCAGCAGGCCACGTCGCTCGTGGACTTCGGCGCCAGCAACAGCGCCACCACGGCGGTGGGCGGCGAGCATCCCAACATCGACACCAGCAACAACGGCAACAACGACCCGCTGATCACGGGCCTGCGCGCCCTGGGCCACACGGTCTCCACCTCCGCGCAGTCGAGCGGCACGGCCACGATCATCCGCGTGCGCCGCAACGGCGAGAACGTGCTGCAGGGCGGCGCGGACCCCCGCCGCGAAGGCGTGGTGCTGGGCGATACGTTCCGGCCCTGAGCCCCCTGCGCGCGGACCGCTCCCGACGGGTCCGCGCATTTCCCGGCCCGGCCGCAGCCCGCTGCGGCCGGGCTTTTTCGTCAGTGCGCGGCCTGCCGGGCGATCGCCCGGAGCGCGCCGCGATCAGGCGGCATCGCGCCGCAGCGGCTCCAGCGCCTCGCGAAGCGCATCCGGCAAGGCGCATGGGCGGCGGCTCCGGCGATCGACATACACGTGCACGAAATGCCCCGCTGCGGCCGACAGCGGCTCGCCCTGCGCGAACAGCCCCACTTCATAGCGCACGCTCGTCGATCCCAGGCGCGCCACCCGGATGCCGGCATCGATCGCCTGGGGAAACGCGAGCGGAGCGAAATAATTGCACTGCGTCTCCACCACGAGGCCGATGACCTCCCCGCCGTGGATGTCCAGGGCACCCTGCCCGATCAGGTAGGCATTCACCGCCGTGTCGAACCAGCTGTAATAGACGACGTTGTTGACATGCCCGTAGATGTCGTTGTCCATCCAGCGGGTGGTGATGGGATGAAAGACGGGGTAGCAGGAGCGAGGCTCGGGCACCCGCCGCGCGGCGGCAGCGTCGGAGGAAGGCTTGGGCGGCGTCATGCCGGCGCATTCTGCCAGCCAGGGCTCCGGCCCCATCGCCATGGCGAGGCCGCGCGCTTTTCGAGGCAGGCCTCTAAAAATGCTGCGATGCAGCAAAAACGCTTGCACCCTGCGCCCAAGCTCCTAGAATAAACCCCATGCTGCACTGCAACATGAGCAAGGCGTAGCGCGGCTCCATCCACCCCGTCCATCCGAGGACACCTTCCAGAGGAGATACACCATGTCGCTGACCCCCGAGCAAGTTCTCGCTTCCCACAAGGCCCACCTCGACACCCTCTTCGGGCTGACGACCAAGGCCTTCGAAGGCGTGGAAAAGCTGGTGGAGTTGAACGTGACGGCCTCGCGCGCCACCCTGGCGGAAGCCGCCACCCACACCCAGGCCCTGCTGTCGGTGAAGGACGCCCAGGAACTGCTGTCCCTGCAAGCCAGCGTCTTCCAGCCCCTGGCCGAGAAGACCGCCGCCTACAACCGCCACCTCTATGAGATCGCGTCCGGCACCACCGCTGAATTCGGTCGCACCTTCGAAGCCCAGGCTGCAGAGATCCAGCGCAACTTCAGCAACCTGGTCGACACCGCAGCCAAGAATGCCCCCGCAGGCAGCGAAACCGGCGTGGCCGTGTTCAAGAGCGCCGTGTCCGCCGCCAACAATGCCTTCGAGAGCGTGCAAAAGGCCGTCAAGCAGGCCAGCGACGTGGCTGAAGCCAACTTCAACGCCGTCACCAGCACGGCCACCAACGCGGCCGCCACGGCCACTGCAGCCGCGGCACGCAAGCGCTGAGCACCGGCTTCGCCAGTACCATTTGTCTCCTTGGATCCTCTCGAAGCGCACGTTTCAGGGATCCAATTCAAAACCCGGCCCTGCCGGGTTTTTTTTCGCCCGGACCGGCCGGCAACCCCTTGCAACAAACCACGCGGCCGATCGCGGGAACCCTGGGGTTCGGCAAAGATCCTTACAATGGAAATATCCAATGAATTGCAAATGCGATGAATTCGCATTTATAATCAATTCATCGATAACAGCCAGCCACCACTGCAGTCCCATGATCGTCTGTGTATGCCGCCGGGTTTCTGATCGCGAGATCGCACGCCATGCGCATGCGGGCCTGAGCTTCGACGAAATCCAGTTCGAACTCGGCGTCGCCACCCAGTGCGGTCGCTGCGAATCCTGCGCCCGGGATCTCGTGGCGCAATGCAGTGTTTCGCACCCGGTTGCCGCCCTGCACAAGGAATCCGCGCCGCAAACGATCCAGCTTGCCAACTCCATCCTGGAAAGCAAAGCATGGAACTCCTCAGCATCCTCGCTGGCAGCCTGATCTTCGTCGTGGGATCCATGTGGTGGATCTTCCGTAAGTAACCTACTCCACCGGTTTTCCCGTTCACCGGCGCTCGCGGCCTGCCGCCGCGCCGGCTGCAGATATCTTCCCTATGTCCCAGTTTGATCGCTATGGCTCCCCCCGGGGCGTGAGCCGCAATGCGGTGATCGCAGGATCGGTCGTGCTGCTGCACGTCGCGGGCCTGTGGGCCCTCCAATCCGGGCTGATGCGCAAGGCCGCCGAGATCATCGTGCCCGCGGAGGTCCTGAGCGAGTTCATCTCGCCGCCCGCTCCGCCCGCGCCTCCGGTTCCACCGCCTCCCAAGCCCGCCCCGCCACCGCCCAAGCCGGCGCCGCGCACTCCCGCGCCCCGCCCGGCCCCGATGCCCGTGGCGATTGCCGACCCCACGCCGGCGCCCAACGCGCCCGTCGGCACCACCGAGCCCCAGCCGCCCGCGCCCCCGATCGCCGCACCGATGGCTCCGCTGGCGCCCCCCGCGCCACCGGCCCCTCCGGCGCCGCCCAGGATCGAGTTACCTTCCAGCGATGCGGCCTATCTGAACAATCCGAAGCCGACCTACCCGGCCATCAGCCGACGTCTTGGCGAACAGGGCAAGGTCGTGCTGCGCGTGCTGATCGGCACCGATGGATTGCCCCAGAAAGTCGAGATCAACAAATCCAGCGGGTACGAACGCCTGGACCGGCAGGCGATCGATGCCGTGATGCGCTGGAAATTCGTGCCCGGCAAACGCAACGGCGTGCCGGAAACCATGTGGAACCTCGTTCCGGTCAATTTCGTTCTCGAATAAACGTCTCGAATATCTCTACAGCTTCAGGAGTTCTCATGGAATCGCATTTCGGCATTGCCAACGTCTGGACCCAGGGTGATTTCGTCACCCGCGCCGTCGCCGTGCTGCTGCTCGGCATGTCCCTCGCCTCGTGGATCGTGATCCTCATCAAGGCCATGGACATCATCAAGTTCAAGAAGCACGCCCGGTCGGCGCGCGACTTCTGGCACAGCGAGGATTTCGCCGCCGGCATGGAAAAGCTGGGCAACGACCCCGCGAACCCGTTCCGCCACCTCGCGCTGGAAGGCCGCGAAGCCACCGCCCACCACCGCAACACCAAGGCGCACCTGCACGACAGCCTCGATGTGAGCGACTGGATCACGCGCAGCCTGCGCAACTGCATCGACGAATTCACCGCGCGCCTGCAGTCGGGCCTCGCCATCCTGGCATCGGTGGGCTCCACCGCGCCGTTCATCGGCCTCTTCGGCACCGTCTGGGGCATCTACCACGCGCTGGTGGCCATCGGCGCTTCGGGCCAGTCGACCATCGACAAGGTGGCCGGCCCGATCGGCGAGGCGCTGATCATGACCGCGCTGGGCCTGGCCGTGGCCATTCCCGCCGTGCTGGGCTACAACGCCCTGGTGCGCGGCAACAAGTCGATCCTGAACAACCTCAACAGCTTCGCGCACGACCTGCACGCCTACTTCGTCACCGGCGCCCGCGTGAGCGCTCCGGGCGAGCAAGCCAAGGTCCTGCCCATCAAGAAAGGCTGATGCGCCATGGCTTTCGGAACCCAGGAAGACGCCGACGAGGTGATGAACGAGATCAACATGACGCCCCTGGTGGACGTCATGCTGGTGCTGCTCATCATCTTCATCATCACCGTGCCCGTGATGAAGCACGCGGTGCCGGTGGATCTGCCGCGCGCCTCCAACCAGCGCGAGGACATCAAGCCCGAGACCATCCGGCTGAGCGTCACCGCCGATGGCAAGTACCACTGGAACGAGACCTCCATCGGCGACGAGGAGCTGGAGCCCCGCCTGAAGGCCGAGGCCGCCAAGGACCCGCAGCCGGACCTGCACATCCGCGGCGACAAGGAAGTGCGCTACGAGCGCGTGGCGCAGGCCATGTCGGCGGCCCAGCGCGCCGGGGTGCGCAAGATCGGTTTCGTGACCGATCCGCAATGAGACAAATTCTTGCAAGAGAATCGGTTTCGGGTCTTGACGATCAGTTGAGAATGGTTATCATTACCTCATTGCCAACGCACCGAGGTTCCATCCCATGCACGCCAGCCTGACTGCCATGCCTTCTTCCGCGGCCTTTTTCGGCTCCACGGGTCTTCATGACCGGCAGGGAGACGCCCACGGTCGCCAGTCGGCCGCTCCCGCGGTCGACAGCAGCGAGTTGCTCAAGGGCCAGAAAACCGTGGCGATCTTCCACAACGGCTCCATCTACCGCCTGCAGGCCACGAAGCTCGGCAAGCTGATCCTGACCAAATAGGTTTCATCGTGGGGCGACTCCCGGGCGCCGTTCAGTGCCCGCCGGGTCGTATTGGCCAGCCAACGGTTCACCCGCGTAGCCAGGCTCTTTTTCCACGCAGAAACACGCCTCCATGAAAAAACCGGCCTCCACGAGGCCGGTTTTTCTTTGGGCGCCAGGCCTTGCGGCCCGCCTCAGAGACCGATGGCCGCGATGCCCGCGCGGGCGATCTGCGCGTCCTCGGTGGACTTCACGCCGCTCACGCCCACGGCCCCCAGGCACTGGCCATCCTTGAGGATCGGCACGCCGCCTTCGAGGAGGCCGTCGATGAAGGGCGCCGTGAGGAACGCGGTGCGGCCACCGTTGATGATGTCCTCGTACGCCTTGCTCTCCTTGCGGCCCAGGGCGGAGGTGCGGGCCTTGGCCGGAGCGATGTGGGACGACACGGGAGCCGCGCCGTCCAGGCGCTGCAGCGACAGGAGGTGGCCGCCATCATCGACGATGGCGATGGTCACCGCCCAGCCGTTGCGCAGGGCCTCCGCCTCGGCGGCGGCGGCGATCTTCTTGACGTCGGCGAATTCAAGCTCGGGTTTGGTCTTCATGGAATTCCGGGAATGGGGGTGGAGGGATATCGCCACGGCGCATGCCAGGGCCATGGCGGCGGTTCGCGAGCATAGCGGCTGGCGCCGGGGCCGGCAGGCTGCTCCCGGCAAAACACTGCATCCTAAAAGTATGGGAGTGCAAGAGGTTATTTGAAATCGCCCGGGAAGCCACCACCTAGAATTTGCCGGCCTGCACTGTGCAGGCCTCAACAGGCAAGGGAGAGATAGAAGATGAACGATCAAGTCACGGTCCTGGACTCCGCGGGGGGCTACGGCGTCTCGCAGGAGCAGCGGCAGAGAGTGCTGCGCAACACCTACTGGCTGCTCGCGCTGAGCATGCTGCCCACGGTGCTGGGCGCCTGGATCGGCGTGGCGACCGGCATCACGCAATCGCTGCGTGGCGGCGTGGGCCTGATCGTCTTCCTGGGCGGCGCGTTCGGCTTCATGTTCGCCATCGAGAAGACCAAGAACTCCGCTGCCGGCGTGCCCGTGCTGCTGGGCTTCACGTTCTTCATGGGCCTGATGCTCTCCCGCCTGATCGGCATGGTGCTGGGCTTCAAGAACGGCACCGACCTCGTGATGACCGCCTTCGCGGGCACGGCGGGCGTGTTCTTCGTGATGGCCAGCCTCGCCAGCGTGATCAAGCGCGATCTCTCGGGCATGGGCAAGTGGCTCTTCGTGGGCGCCATGGTGCTCATGGTGGGCTCGGTCATCAACGTGTTCGTGGGCTCCTCGGCCGGCATGATGGCGATCTCGGTGGCGGCCATCGGCATCTTCAGCGCCTACATGCTGTACGACCTGAAGCAGATCCTCGACGGCGGCGAGACCAACTACATCAGCGCCACGCTGGCGCTGTACCTGGACATCTTCAATGTGTTCCAGAGCCTGCTGGCCCTGCTGGGCATCATGGGCGGCGAGCGCGACTGACGCGCGCCCTGCCCTTCTCCGCCGGCCCACCGGCTCCCAAGAGGCCTCCCCCCGTGGAGGCTTTTTGCTTTTTGTCATGCCAGGGTTCGGCCCACCCTCAATGATGGAGCGGCCCGGCCGATAATGGATGGAACATGCCGCACCATCGCCCCCACCCCCGCCTTCCCTCCCCCGGGCGCGCCCCGTGGCTCGCGGCATCGCTCGCCGCGCTCCTGCTGCTGTCGGGGTGCGAGATCCCCGGGCTGGGCCCCGATCCCCGGGCCGTCCAGAAAGAGGCCGAGGCCAAGGCCATCGGCGGCGCCTGCCGGCATGCGCTGCGCGGGCTGGAAGACTGCTTCACCCTGAACCCCAAGGCCCCCAAGGCCCAGGTCTTCGCCGGCTGGAAGGAGATGGACCAGTACATGCGCGAGAACAAGCTGGAGGGCTCGCCTTCGGTGCTGGGCAAGCTGGAAAAGCCCGCCGCCAGCAAGCGCTCCGAAGACTCCGACGCGGGCCGCAGCTAGGCCGGGCGCACAGGGCCCTGGCCATCCCGGGCCCGCCTGAAGCCCGCCGGCCAGGGGGCCGGACAGGACGCCCGGACGCGGCCGGCGGTGCGCCGCCTCAGGCGCGCTCGAACACCGCCATGCTCTCCACGTGGGCCGTGTGCGGGAACATGTTCACCACCCCGGCCGCCACGCAGCGGTAGCCCGCCTGGTGCACCAGCAGGCCCGCATCGCGCGCAAGCGTGGCCGGGTTGCAGCTCACATAGACGATGCGGCGAGGTGGCGTCCAGCCCTCCGCGGACGCGGGCAGGGCCGGCGCGTCCTCTGCGCCGATGCGGGCCTGGTGGATGTCGGCCAGCGCCTTCGAGAGCGCGAACGCCCCTTCGCGCGGCGGGTCCACCAGCCATTTGTCGGCCACGCCGTCGGCGATCAGCATCTCGGGCGTCATCTCGAACAGGTTTCTTGCTACGAAATCAGTAGCAGCCAATGCAGCGGATCCGGCGACATGCGCCTGATTCTTCTGATAATTCTCGCGGGAGCGCGCCACCAGGGCCTCGCTGCCCTCGATCCCGACGACCTCGCGGGCCTGGGTGGCGATGGGCAGCGTGAAGTTGCCCAGGCCGCAGAACCAGTCGATCACGCGCTCGGTCTTGCGGGCATCGAGCAGCCTCAGGGCGCGCGTGACCAGCACGCGGTTGATGTGCGGATTGACCTGGGTGAAGTCGGTCGGCTTGAACGGCATGGTGATGCCGAAATCGGGCAGCCCATAGCTGAGCGCCGGGCCGCCCTCGTCCAGCAGGTGCACGGTGTCCGGCCCCTTGGGCTGCAGCCACCACTGCACGCCATTTGCCGCCGCGAAGGCGCGCAGCTTGCCCAGGTCATCGGCGGACAGCGGCTCCAGGTGGCGCAGCACCAGCGCGGTCACCGTGTCGCCGCAGGCCAGTTCGATCTGCGGGCAGGTGTCGCGCGCCTGCAGGGAGGCGATGAGCGCGCGCAGCGGCAGCAGCATGGCGCTCACGTGCGGGGGCAGCACGGAGCAGACCTCCATGTCGGCGATGTAGCGGCTCTTGCGCTCATGGAAGCCCACGAGCACCTTATCCTTCTTGGCCACGTAGCGCACCGACAGCCGGGCGCGGTAGCGGTAGCCCCAGGCGGGTCCCTCGATGGGGCGCAGGATGGTCTCGGCGCGCACCTTGCCCAGGTGCCAGAGGTTGTCTTCCAGCACGCGCTGCTTGACCGCCACCTGGGCGCCCACGTGCATGTGCTGCATCTTGCAGCCACCGCAGGCCCCGGCGTGCAGCCCGAAGTTCGGGCAACCCGGCCGCACGCGCTGCGACGATTCGCGGTGGATGGCGGTGAGGCTGGCCTGTTCCCAGTTGTTCTTCTTGCGGTGGGTATTGGCGCTCACCCATTCGGAGGGCAGCGCGCCGTCGATGAAGACGACCTTGCCGTCGGGCCTGCGCGCCACGCCCTGGGCCTCCATGTCCATGGAGGTGACTTCGAGCCAGCCGGGCGGCAGGTCGGCGGGCTCGTGGAAGAGGGAAGGATGCGCCGGGAGGATCGTGGAATGTTCTGTGGGGTCGCTCATCCCCCGATTGTCTCAGGCCGCCCGGCCCTGCCCGGCGGGTTCAGCTGCGCTCGGGGCGCACGAGCCGGGGCGTGGAGCTTTGCGCCGGCAGCGCAGCGCCCGTGCCCGTGGGCAGGCGGTTGAGTTCCAGCTCGCATCCGGCGTTGTCGAGGGTGAAGACGAGGGTCGCTCCGGGGGCCGTGCGCTGCAGGGTCTGGTGGATCTCGCGCGACAGGTCCACGGGAGGGGTCGGCGAGCGGTAGATCACTTCCTGGCTGGCCGAATAGACCACGTAGCACGCGGCCGAGGCCGAGGAACTCCACAGGCCGGCGAGCAGCGCGGCGGCAATGAGCGTGGCATGGCGGGGTACGGGCATCGGTCGGGCTCCTGGGATCGGGAAGAAGGAACATCGCCGCCTGCGGGACGCACCCGCGGCACGCTCGCCACGGGCGGGGCGACGGCGGAATTATTGCGGACTTCGCGGACTTTGCGGCCTCCGCAACGCCGTCAGGGTCGTCAGGGGCGAAGGCCGCGCTCCTCCAGCGCCAGGTGGAAGGAATGCTTGACCTCCTCCATCACCGCATAGGTGCGCGTCTCGCGCACGCCGGGCAATTGCCACAGCACCGCGCCGGCGAACTGCCGGTAGGCGTTCATGTCGGCCTGGCGGGTCTTGAGCAGGTAGTCGAAGCCGCCGGCCACCATGTGGCATTCCATGATGGCCGGGTGCGCCTGCACGGCGGCCTTGAACTGGTCGAACACGTTGGGCGTGGTGCGGTCGAGCAGCACCTCCACGAACACTAGCATGCCGGCGCCGAGCTTCAGCGGGTTGAGCCGCGCCTCATAGCCCAGGATGTAGCCCTCGCGCGCGAGGCGCTGCACGCGGGCCAGCACCGCCGTGGGCGAGAGGGCGACGCTTTCGGCGAGCTTCAGGTTGGAGATGCGCCCGTCGCGCTGCAGGATCGCCAGGATTCTGAGGTCGATCCGGTCCAGACCATCCATGGGGCACCCCACTCATAGTGAATCATTCGCTAGATGATCGCATCTTTGCGCATTCATTCACCGCCACCCACCGGATGATGGCGAATATTCCACACCACCCGGCCGCGCCATGAATGCCCCCCTTCCCCTCCTGGACGATCTGCCCTTCGCCGCCTTCGCGTCCCGCGTGGGCGCCCCCGCCGACTCGCCCCAGCGGCGGGCCATCGCGGCCGCGTGCCGCATGCCCGAGCCGGATGCGCTGGCACCGCTGCTGGAGCAGGCCCGCGCCAGCGATGCGGCGGCGGCACAGCGCGTGCAGGCGCTGGCGCTGCGGCTGGCCACCGGCCTGCGCCAGCGCGGCCACGCCGGCGGGCGGGCCGGACTGGTGCAGGGCCTGCTGCAGGAGTTCGCGCTCTCGTCGCAGGAGGGCGTGGCCCTGATGTGCCTGGCCGAGGCACTGCTGCGCATCCCCGACAGCGCCACGCGCGACGCGCTCATCCGCGACAAGATCGCGCCGGGCGACTGGGAGCGCCACCTGGGCCGCAGCCCGTCGCTGTTCGTGAACGCGGCCACCTGGGGCCTGCTGCTCACCGGCCGGCTGGTGGCCACGCACAGCGAGCAGGGCCTGGGCGCCGCGCTGCGCCGCATCACCGCGCGCGGGGGCGAGCCGCTGGTGCGCAAGGGCGTGGACGTGGCCATGCGCATGATGGGCGAGCAGTTTGTGACGGGCGAGACCATCGCGCAGGCGCTCGCCAACGCCCGCCCGCGCGAGGCCCAGGGCTTCCGCTATTCCTACGACATGCTGGGCGAGGCGGCTCTCACCGCCGACGATGCCGAACGCTACCTGCGCGCCTACGAAGACGCGATCCACGCCATCGGCGCCGCCTCGGCCGGGCGCGGGGTGTACGAGGGCCCGGGCATCTCGATCAAGCTGTCGGCCCTGCACCCGCGCTACGGCCGCGCGCAGCAGGAGCGCGTGGCGCGCGAGCTGCTCCCGCGCGTGCTGCGCCTGGCCGAGCTGGCGCGCGGCCACGACATCGGCCTCAACATCGACGCGGAGGAGGCCGACCGGCTGGATATCTCGCTCGACCTGCTCGAAGCGCTGTGCCACGCGCCTTCGCTCGCCGGCTGGAACGGCATCGGCTTCGTGGTGCAGGCCTACCAGAAGCGCTGCCCTTTCGTGATCGACCACCTGATCGACCTGGCCCGCCGCACCGGCCACCGGCTGATGGTGCGGCTGGTCAAGGGCGCCTACTGGGACAGCGAGATCAAGCGCGCCCAGGTGGACGGGCTCGCGGACTACCCCGTGTACACGCGCAAGGCGCACACCGACGTGTCGTACCTCGCCTGCGCGCGCCGGCTGCTCGCGGCACCGGACGCCGTGTACCCGCAGTTCGCCACGCACAACGCGCACACGGTGGCGGCCATCCACGCAATGGCCGGGCCGCAGGCCTACCGGCCCGGGCAGTACGAGTTCCAGTGCCTGCACGGCATGGGCGAGCCGCTCTACGAGCAGGTGGTGGGCGCGCGCGGCCTGGACCGGCCCTGCCGCGTGTACGCCCCGGTGGGCACGCACGAGACCCTGCTGGCCTACCTCGTGCGGCGGCTGCTGGAGAACGGCGCCAACACCTCCTTCGTGAACCGCGTGGCCGATGCCACGCTGCCGCTCGAAACCCTGGTGGCCGACCCGGTGGCCGCGGTGGAGGCCGAGGCGCCGGCCGGCCGACCCCACCCGCGCATCCCGCTGCCGCCCGAGCTCTACGGGCCCGCGCGCCGCAATTCCGCCGGGCTGGACCTGGCGAGCGACGCGGTGCTGGAGCCCTTGGCCGAGGCGCTGCAGGCGCAGGCGCGCCAGGCCTGGCACGCCGCCCCCCTGCTGGCCGGGCCGGTGTCGCCGGGCCCGCGCCAGCCGGTGCGCAACCCGGCCTGGCACGCGGACATCGTGGGCGAGGTGCAGGAGGCCACCGAAGCCGATGCCGACCGCGCCCTGCAATCGGCCCACGATGCCGCGCCCGCCTGGGCCGCCACGCCGCCCGCGCAGCGCGCCGCCCTGCTGCGCCGCGCCGCCGACGCGCTGGAGGCGCGCGCGCCCGCCCTGCTCTCGCTGCTGGTGCGCGAGGCCGGCAAGACCTGCGCCAACGCCGTGGCCGAGGTGCGCGAGGCCGTGGACTTCCTGCGCTTCTATGCGGCGCAGGCCGAGGCGCTGCTCACCACCGGCACCTGGGCGCCGCTGGGGCCCGTGGCCTGCATCAGCCCCTGGAACTTCCCGCTCGCCATCTTCGCGGGCCAGGTGGCGGCCGCGCTCGCGGCGGGCAACACGGTGCTGGCCAAGCCCGCCGAGCAGACCCCGCTGGTGGCGGCCGAGGCCGTGCGCCTCCTGCATGGCGCGGGCATACCCGCGGGTGCGCTGCAGTTGCTGCCCGGCCCGGGCGAGACCGTGGGCGCGCGGCTGGTGGGCGATGCGCGGGTGATGGGCGTGCTGTTCACCGGCTCCACCGAGGTCGCGCGCATCCTGCAGCGCGCGCTGGCCGGCCGCCTCGACGGCGCGGGCCGGCCCGTGCCGCTGATCGCGGAGACCGGGGGGCAGAACGCGATGGTCGTGGACTCCTCCGCCCTCGCGGAGCAGGTGGTGTCGGACGTGGTGGCCTCGGCCTTCGACAGCGCGGGCCAGCGCTGCTCGGCGCTGCGCGTGCTGTGCGTGCAGCACGACGTGGCCGACCGCGTGCTCGGCATGCTGCGCGGCGCCATGGCGGAGCTGCGCATCGGCCGCCCCGACCGGCTCGCGACGGACGTGGGCCCGGTCATCGACGCGCCGGCGCGGGCGGGCATCCTGCGCCACGTCGCCACGCTGCGCGGGCGCGGCCGCGCGGTGCACCAGGTGCCCGTGGACCCCGCCACGGACGCGCAGGGCACCTACGTGCCGCCCACGCTGATCGAGCTGCACAGCCTGTCGGAGCTGGGGCCGGAGGTGTTCGGGCCGGTGCTGCACGTGGTGCGCTACGCCCGCCACGAACTCGATGGCCTGCTGGACCAGATCGCGGCCACCGGCTACGGGCTGACCCAGGGCCTGCACACGCGCATCGACGAAACCGTGGAGCGGGTGCTGCGCCGCGCCCGCGCCGGCAACCTCTACGTGAACCGCAACATGGTGGGCGCCGTGGTGGGCGTGCAGCCCTTCGGGGGCGAGGGGCTGTCGGGCACCGGCCCCAAGGCCGGCGGGCCGCTGTACCTGCTGCGCCTCGTGGCCCGGGCGCCGGCGGATGCGGCCCTGGCGGCCGTGCGCGGCGTCGCCCAAGAGGTCCTGCAGGCGCCGCCCGAGGGCGGCCCGGCGCCGCTGCAGGCCCTGGCCGGCTGGGCGCGCGGTGCCGGGCCCGGGCACGCCCCGCTGGCGGCGGCCTGCGAACGCTTCGCCCAGGCCTCGCCCGCCGGCTGGACGGCCACCCTGCCCGGCCCCACGGGCGAGCGCAACCAGTACCGCGTGCTGCCGCGCGAACACGTCCTGTGCCTGGCCGGCACCGATGCCGATCGGCTGGTGCAACTGGCCGCCGTGCTGGCGGTGGGCGGCCGCGCCCTGTGGCCCGCCACTGCCTCGGCGCTGCGCGGCGCTTTGCCAGGCGCCGTGCAGGAGCGCATCGTGCTGGTGGCGGACTGGCAGGCACCCGGCGTGCCCCTGGACGCGGTGCTGCACCACGGCGACGCACAGGCCCTGCTCGGCGTATGCCGGGCGCTGGCCGCGCGGCCGGGCCCGATCGTTGGGGTGTCGGGCCATGCGCCGGGCGATGCCGCCGTGGCCCTGGAGCGCCTCGTGGCCGAACGCGCGGTGAGCATCAACACCGCCGCGGCGGGCGGTAATGCGAGCCTGATGGCCCTGGGCTGAGCGCAGGCCGGGCTGGGGCCCGCACCGGGCCCTGGCGGGTCACTTCAGCCCGGTTTGCGTGCCAAATCGCCGCCATGTCGCCGTCGGCATTCAGCAGATAGCTATTAAAAGCATAGCAATCAAAAACTCAGGGGGTGACCTCCAGGCTGGCGTGGCGGGTGAGCCCCCGGATCACGTGCACCACCTGCGGCTGGTCCACCAGCACGCAGGGCTTGCCCGTGCGGCGGCAGTGGTCCTGCACGCGCCAGTAGTCGTCATGGCCCACGCAGCCCGTCTGGCAGATCACGAAGTCGGCCGCGCGCAGGCTGGCCTCGAAGGCCGCGGAATCGTCGGGCCCGGCGGGCAGCGGTGCGCCCTCGGCCAGGGCGGCCGGCAGGGACTCGGCGGCGCCCAGGGGCCGGGCCACCAGCCCTCCGCGCGGCCCCCGCGCGATGCAGACGACCGCCCGGGGCACTTCCTGGACCGCGCCCGCCAGATCCGCACCGGCCTCTGCCGCCCCGGGCCGGGTGGACGGGCCGGCGGCGCCCCGGGCCGCCGCGCGCCACTGCCAGTGCAGGACCTCGCGCATCAAGCCGTGCAGGCGCTGCGTCAGCCCCTCCACCTGCCGGGCCAGGGCGCGGCGCCGGGGCAGGCCGGGCACCTCGGCCTCGTGCAGCAGGTGGTCTTCACGCGCCCAGGCCAGCGCCGTCTCGGCCACGATGGCCCGCGCGCGCAGGCGGATGGCCTGCGCCTGCAAGGCCTCGATCTGCCGGGCCTGGGCCGCCAGATCCCGGCTGCAGCGCAACTGCGCACGCCCATACTCCGCCATCAGCGCGCGGTGCTCGTCGAGCACGGGGTCGAGAAAACTGGGCCTCATGCAATGCTCCTCCATATCGCGGCGCCAGGGCTGCCACGCGGCGAACGAATGCCCGTCTGCCCCCGCCGCTCCCTGCCAATGAGAAATTTCAATTCGATTGATTGATAACTATTCTCATTTAATGCTACACTGCCGTCAATCGATTCCCACAGCGCCTCCGGCACCGCGGGAATCACCCCAGACAAGTTTCATCGTGGGGCGACTCCGGACCTGACCTCAGGTCCCAAGGGTCGTTTTTGCCAGCCAACGGGCTTTCCGCGTAGCCAGGCTTTTTTTGCGATGAACATTCCTCCGCGGCCCCGGGCCGCAAGGCGCCCTGGCGTGCCGCGCCCTGCGGCCCGGTCGCGCGCCTCCCGCACTCAGGTGCGGAAAATCGCCACCGCCTGGACCAGGTGATCCGCCTGCTCGGCCAGTCCGTCCGCGGCGGCGGCGGTCTGCTCCACGAGCGCGGCGTTCTGCTGCATGGTCTGGTCCATCTGCGTCACGGCCTCGCCCACCTGCCCCACGCCCGAACTCTGCTCACGGCTGGCGGAACTGATCTCGCCCACGATGTCGGTCACGCGGCGGATCGAATTCACCACGCCCTCCATGGTCGTGCCGGCTTTCTCCACCAGCGCGGAGCCATGGTCCACGCGCTCGACGCTGGCGGTGATCAGCGACTTGATCTCGCGGGCCGCCTCCGCGCTGCGGCCCGCAAGGCTGCGCACCTCGCCGGCCACCACCGCGAAGCCCCGGCCCTGCTCGCCCGCGCGCGCCGCTTCCACCGCCGCGTTCAGCGCCAGGATGTTGGTCTGGAAGGCGATGCCGTCGATCACGCCGATGATGTCCGCGATCTTGGCGCTGCTGTCGTGGATGCCCTTCATGGTCTGCACCACCTCGGTCACCACGCTGCCGCCCTCGATGGCGACGTTCGACGCGCTGACGGCCAGCTGGTTGGCCGTCTGGGCGTTGTCGGCGTTCTGCTGCACGGTCGAGCCCAGTTGCTCCATCGATGCCGCGGTTTCCTCCAGCGCCGCGGCCTGCTGCTCGGTGCGGCGCGACAGCTCGCCCGTGCCGCCCGAGATCTCCCGGGCCGCCTGGGCCACGGCATGCGCGGAGCTGCGCACCTGGTCGATGATCTGCGCGATCTGCCCGCGCATGGCCGACATGTGGAACAGCAGGCTGCGCGCATCGCCCGGGCGCAGCCGGAAGCTCTCCTGCAGATCGCCCGTCGCGATGCGGCGCGCGACCTCGACGGCCTCGGCGGGGTCGCCTCCCAGTTGCGCCCGGACCGACCGGCTGATCGCCGCGCCCAGCAGCACGCCCAGCACCAGCATCGCGCCGATCAGGCCGGTGACGAGGTAGGCCGTGCGGTCCACGGTGAGGGCCGTGGCCTCCACTTCCTCCCGCACGGCCTTGTCGTAGATCGCGACCACCTTGAGGAACGGCTCCCGGATGCTCACGTGCAGCCGGTCCGTGGCGTTCGCGATCTCGGCGCGGGCGCCGTCGATGTCGTTGGCATCCGCGGCGGCGTAGACCTTCTGGATCGACGCCTTGTACAGCGGCCAGCCCTTCTCCACCTCGGACCAGAGCGCCTTCAGCTCGGGCGTGTCCGCATGCCTGCGCAGGTAGTCGAAGGCCTTCAGGATGTCCACCTCGGCCTTGGTGTTCAGGTCGAGGGTGGCTGGGCGCGAGGTCGCGTTGTTCGGGAAGACGTACGGATACACGCGGCGGAAATGGGTGGCCATCTGCCGCGCCGCGGTGGACATGGTCTGCATCGGCTCCAGCTTTTCCTGGTACATCTGGCGCTGCCGCTGGCTGATGTCCTTGAGCACGCTGATGCCCAGCCCCCCGACGATCAGCAGCGACACCAGGAAGAACGCGGTCAGTGCCATGAGGCGCTGTGACAAGGTCAGGCGTTCGAGAAATTTCATGCGCGACTCCCACTCATAAGCAACAAATAGCCGCGCATTCTATGTTTCAGAAACATCAAGTTACACTGAAATCGCATAAGCGATGCATGGACCCAACACCGCCGCGCGCGCCCTGGCCTCACCCTTCGGCGGACGCGGCGCGCTGGCGCAGCAGCCCGATGACGAAGCACGCGCCCAGACCCGAAGTCACGATGCCCACGGGCAATTCCTGGGCGCCCACCAGGGTGCGCGCGGCCAGGTCGCTGGCCAGCAGCAGGGCCGCGCCCAGCAGCGCCGCCGCCGGCAGCAGAACGGCATGCAGGGGGCCGGCCCAGCGCCGCGCCAGGTGCGGCACCATCAGCCCCACGAAGCCGATCAGGCCCGTGAGCGCCACGCAGCAGGCCGTGGCGAAGGCCGCCACCACGAACACCTGGGTGCGCAGCCGCCCGGGCGCCACGCCCAGGCTGTGGGCCGTCTCGTCGCCCGCCAGCAGCGCGTCCAGCGCCCGGTGCCGGCGCAGCGCGAAGAGCGTCGGCGCGAGCAGGCCGCACAGCGCCAGCCACAGGTTGTCCCACCGCGCCATGCCCAGCCCGCCCAGCGACCAGAACACCACGGAATGGGCCGCCCGCTGGTCCCCCGTGAAGATCAGGCCATGGGTGAGCGCGCCGAACAGGAACGACACCGACACCCCCGCCAGCACGACCTGCGCGGAGCCCTGCCCGGCCGCGCCGCGCATGATCAGCAACACCGCCGCGGCGGCCACCATGGCGCCGGCGAACGTGGCCACCGGCAGCGTCCACACGCCCAGGGCCGCTCCGGCCCAGGTGATCACGGCCACCGCCCCGGCGGACGCCCCGGACGACAGCCCGAACAGGAACGGGTCCGCCAGGTCGTTGCGGGTGGTGGTCTGCAGCAGGCACCCCACCATGGCCAGCGTGGCCCCCACGGCCAGCGCCAGCAGCACCCGGGGCAGCCGCAGATCCCGCACGATGGCCTGCGCCATGGCGGCGGCCGGCGAGCCCCCTTCCGGTGCCGCCCACGGCCCGGCCAGCGCGCCGAGCACGTCGCGCCAGCCGATCGCGATGCTGCCCGCGGACAGCGACAGCCCGATGAGCCCCGCCAGCACCACCGCCAGCGCCCACGGCACCCCGCGGCGCCAGCCGGCGCTCCAGGGCCGCTCCATGCCAGCGCCGCGCGACACCCACCGCCCCGGCGAAGCGCTCACCGCGGCGCCCTCAGGACGCGGGCGATCTTCTCGATCGCCTCGATATTGGCGGGGCCGGGCGTGAGTTCGGCATAGCGCAGCACGATGAAGCGGCCCTGGCGCACGGCGTCGGTCAGGCGCATCACCGGATGGGCCCGCAGAACCTTCTCCAGGTGGTCCGGCCCCTGCCCGCTCTGGTAGTAGAGCAGGATCACGAACTGGGGATTGCGCTCCGCCACGGTTTCCCAGCCCACGGTACCCCAGCCCATGGGCAGATCGTCCAGCACGTTGCGCCCGCCCGCGGCATCGATCAGCGCCGTGGGCATCGCCGAGCGCCCGGCGGTGAAGGGCTTGTCCTCGCCGGAGTCGTACACGAACACCCGCGGGCGGCGCGGCAATGCCGGCACCGCCGCCGCGCGCACGCGCTCGCGCCACCCGGCCACGAGGCGGTCCGCCTCGGCGCGCCGGCCGAACACCGTGCCCAGGCGCTGCATGTCGCCGTACAGCAGATCCATCGTGGCGTGCGGCTTGTCGGCCTGGTTGTGCACACAGCTCTCGGTCAACACCAGCGTCTGGATGCCATGGCGGGCCAGCGTGGCGGGCGTCACCTCGCCGCCAGGCAGCATGCCGTAGTACCAGCCCGCGAAGAACAGGTCGGGCTGCACGGCCACGAGGTTCTCCAGCGTGGGGTATTTGGAGGCCAGCTCCGGCACACCGCCCAGCGATTCGAGCAGGGCCTTGCCGCTCGTCTTGTACCAGCCGGTGATGCCGGTCACGCCCACCAGGTTGGGCCGCAGCCCGAGCGCCAGGGCCATCTCGACCATGTTGAGGTCATGCACCACGAGGCGCCGGGGCGGCTGCTCCACCCGCAGGGTCTCCCCGCAGTTCGGAACCGTCACGGGAAAGCCCCCGGCCGACTCGGAGGCCACCGCCTCCGTGGCCGCTGCCAACACCGCCGCCCACACGAAAGCCGCCATCCATCGCCACCGGAACGTCATGCCATCTCCCGCTCGAAAGACCACAGCACGCCACCGTGCCGAGGGTGCCGCGTGTGCAGCAGTTCCATGCCGAACACGCGCGAAACGCAGTCGCCGTTCAGCGCCTGCGCCGGAGTGCCCTCAGCCACCAGCCGCCCGGCCTGCAGAACCCAGACCCGGTCGGCGAAAGCCGGCACCAGCCCCAGGTCGTGCAGCACGGCGACCACCGTAATGCCCAGGCCACGCAGCAGCGCGAGCACGTCCGCCCGGGCCGCCAGGTCCAGGTGATTGGTCGGCTCGTCCAGCAGCAGCAGCCCCGGCGCCTGGGCCAGGGCCCGGGCCAGGTGCACGCGCTGGCGCTCTCCGCCCGACAGGCTTTGCAAGGCCCGGGGTGCCAGCGCCTCGACGCCGCAGGTCCGCAGCGCTTCCCGCACGGCCCGGGCATGGCCGGCGGCCTCCCCGCGCCCCTCGTGCGGCAGCCGCCCGAGCGCCACGTAGTCCCAGACGCGCAGGCATCCCTGCGCCGCATCGTCCTGGCTGAGCACGGCCACGCTGCGCGCGCGCTCGCCCAAGGGCAAGGCGGAGAGATCCCGGCCCCGCCAGTGCACCCGCCCCGCCGCGGGGGCCAGGCGCCCCCCCAGCAATTTCAGCAGCGTGCTCTTGCCCGCGCCGTTCGGCCCCACCAGGGCCACGCACTCCCCTTCGCCCGCCTGCACGGCGATGTCCTGCACCAGCCACCGCCCGCGCGGTGAACGGAATGCCAGGCCCTCGGCCTGCAGTACGGCGGCCATGTCAGAGCGTCCAGCGCAGCGCCAGCTCGAAGCTGCGCGGCGCGCCCAGCAGGATCTGGTCGGGATAGAACGGATCGGACCAGGCCGCATAGACCTTGTTGGTCAGGTTGCGGCCGCGCAGCGTGAGCTGCGTGCCCGGGGCGATGTCCACGCTCCACGCGGCGTCGAGCACGCGGTAGGCCGCGAGGCGCACCGTGTTCGCGTCGCTGTGGAAGCGCTCGCCCACATGGCGCAGCGACGCCGAAACCTGCATCGGCACGCCCGCCACGAAACGGTAGCTGGCGCCCACGCTGCCCGCCACGCGCGGCGCGTTCGGCGGCGTGTTGCCCGAGAACGATCCCCCATTGCCCAGCAGGTAGTCCTCGTAACGCGCCCGGTTCAGCGCGAGCTGCGCCCAGAGCTTCCACGGGGCCGCGGGCCGCAGCGCGAGCGACATCTCGGCTCCATGCGACTCCAGCGCGCCCGCCTGCGCGAGCGACTGCCCGCCCTGCGCGGCATAGACGTTGTGGCGCACCGCGTCGTACAGCGCGAAGGTCGACTCCCCGCGCTCCTGCCAGAAGCTCTGCTTGACGCCCACCTCGGCATTGCGCGCGCGGGTGAGTTCCAGCGGCTGGGTGGCGCCCAGCAGGAAGATGTTGTTGGCGGCCACGTCGGCGCCGGTCGCGTACTGCCCGTAGAACGTGGTGCCTGCGCGGGGCTCCCACGTCAGGCCCAGCCGGCCGGTGGTCGGATGCCAGGTCTTCTCGTAGGGAAAGCCCCGGCGCGCCGCACCGGCTGCGTCGGTGGAGGTGCGTGCCAGCTCGATGGACTCATGGCGCACCCCCGCGACGAGGGCCACGGCGGGCGCGACCTGCAGGCGGTCTTCCAGCGCCAGCGCAGCATTGCGCAGCCGCGTGGTCTGCAATTGCCGGATCAGCGGGCCATACAGGCCGCGGTCCGGCGCGGTGAGCGACACGCTGTCGCCCGGGAAATTGGCGGCGCCGGGGCGCGACAGGTCCGTATCGCTGGCTTCCAGCGCGGCGACGAAGCGGTTGGCACGGCCCGCGAGCATGCCGTCCCACTGCAGTTCGGTCTTGTTGCCCGTGGTGGTCTGGTCCTGCGCGACGAAGAAGCGCTCGCGGTCCACGAGGCCCGTCGCGGCATTGAAGGCCAGGACCTCGTTGTTGAACCACGAGCGCGTGGCCGTGTAGCGGTAGAACTGGCTGCGCAGCGACCAGGCCGCGTCGATGCGCCAGTCCACGCCGGTGCGCAGCCACGTCTCCCGGGCTTCGTTGCGGTTGTCCAGCACGTTGTAATTGGTGCGCAGCGTGCGCCGGTCAATGGCCACCGGCCCGAGCGCGCTGCCGTTGAACCCCGAGGTGTAGGTGCCCGACACCACGCCGGGCTGCGCCTCGATGCCCGGCGCGGAGGCCGACACGAGGGGCGTGCCCCAATACGGATGGCCGCGGTCGCGCTTGACCTCGGCCGCCGCGAACAGCTTGAGCCCCGGCCGGGCGTACCAGTCGATCCCGCCCGAGACATGCCAGTTGCGCTGGGCGGTGTCGTGCACGTAGCCGTCGCTGTCCGAGCCGCTCGCATCGAGGCGGAAATCGACGTCCTTCCACGCGGTGGTGCCGCCGGAGCCGACGGACAGGCGCCGCTCGCCGAAGGAGCCCACCGCGCTGGACACCTCGGTCTCGATCGCCCCGCGGCGCGGCGCCCGGGTGATGAAATTCACCGCGCCGCCCGCGGCCCCTTCGCCCGACATCAGCGAAGCCGGGCCCTTGAGGAACTCGATGCGTTCGAGATTCGCCGTATCCATCACCCGCGACGTCATGTTGGGCGGGCCGATCTTGATGCCGTTGTAGAGCGTGTTGATCTGGCTGTTGGCGAAGCCGCGCATCGAAAACGCGCTGGGCTCGGCCGGAAAATCCCCCGCCGTCACGCCCACGGCCGCCTGCGCCGCCTCCGTGACCGTGCGCAGCCCGCGCTCGGCCAGCACGTCGCGCGGCACCACGTCGATGGAGGCCGGCGTCTCCCGCACGGTGAGCCCCAGGCGGGAGGCACCGTCGGCCGGCAGCGCCAGCCGGGGCACCTCGGCCCGGTCGGTCACCACCACCGCCGGCAGCGACGGGGGCGCGCCGGCCTCGGCGGGCAGGGGCTGCGCACCGGCAGCCAGGGGCATCACGCCCAGGGGAAACGCCCACCAGCGGGGCGCAAACAGCGTTCGAAGAGACATGGGGACATTGTCGGCGCCGCACTCCACCCCGCTGGGCACGGCGCATGCCGGCCAGCGGGAGGGCGAACGCCAAAGACCAGGATTCCAGATAAGGGGGAGGCACGCCCGGCGCCATGCAACGGCGACCAGTGACCCGTGAAACATCCCCGGCGGCAGCGGAACCGCACCCTCGGCGCCCCGGCACACCCGGGCATGCCATCGCCGTCAAGCGCTGCGATCCACCAAGCCGAATATTAATGCAACATATTTGCGTTAATAGGCTGATACCACCAGGCACCGAGAGAAGCGCGACGCTCCTCATGCATGCACTGCCCGGTGCCTCGTGAGCTCCTGGCGCTTACAACTGCAAACCCAAATCTATCACTTCTTATTGATAATATCGATATATTTGCAGTATCGCAACAGTGTTGCAATATGCCAGTATCCTACGGGCCTTCGCGCAGGCGTCATCGGACACCCCCTTCCCGCAGCTACGCGGATGCCCCTCGTCCACCTCTCTCTCCATCCGAATCGCCATGCTTTCTGCCACGATGCACCCCAGCCTGCCCGTGACCGTGCTTTCCGGCTTTCTCGGCGCCGGCAAGACCACCCTGCTGAACCACATCCTCCGCAACAGCGAAGGCCGCCGGGTGGCCGTGATCGTCAACGACATGTCCGAAATCAACATCGATGCGGAACTGGTGCGCCACGCGCGGGTGGTTCTCTCGCGCGCCGACGTGAAGCTGGTGGAAATGAGCAACGGCTGCATCTGCTGCACGTTGCGCGAGGACCTGCTGGTGGAGGTGGAACGCCTCGCCCGCGAGGGGCGATTCGACCAGCTCGTGATCGAATCCACGGGAATCTCGGAGCCCCTGCCCGTCGCGGAAACCTTCACGTTCAAAGGCGACGACGGATGGAGCCTCAATGAGGTGGCGCGGCTGGACACCATGGTCACCGTGGTCGATGCCTTCAACTTTCTCCGGGACTACGCCTCGCACGACAGCCTGCAGTCGCGCGGCGAATCGCTGGGCGACGACGATCTGCGCACCGTGGTGGACCTGCTGGTCGAGCAGATCGAGTTCTGCGACGTGATCGTTCTCAACAAAACCGATCTGGTCAGCCGCGAGGACCTCGAACGCATCCACGCCATCCTCCGCGGACTGAATCCGCGCGCCCGCATCCAGGCCACGTGTTTCAGCGAAGTGCCGCTGGACACGGTCCTGGACACGGGGCTGTTCGATTTCGATCAGGCGGCGAAGGCCCCCGGCTGGCTGCGGGAATTGCGCGGCCAGCACACGCCCGAGACCTTGCAGTACGGCATCTCCAGCTTCGCCTACCGGGCGCGGCGCCCTTTCCACCCGCGCCGCTTCTTCGACCTCGTGGAAAGCGAATGGCCGGGCGTGATCCGCTCCAAGGGCCTTTTCTGGCTGGCCAGCCGGCCGGCGTTCGCGGGCTCCTGGTCACAGGCAGGCGCGGTCGCCTGGCATGGTCCCGCGGGGCTGTGGTGGGCCTCCATCCCCCGCGAGCGCTGGCCCGCCGACGCCGAAGCGTTGAAGGTCATCCAGAAACACTGGCAACCGAAGATGGGTGATGCACGGCAGGAGCTGGTGCTGATCGGCCTGGGCATGGATGAAGCCGCACTGCGCGCCAACCTCGATGCCTGCCTGCTCACCGACGCCGAAATGGTCATCGGCCCCCACGCCTGGGCACGCTTCGAAGACCCGTTCCCCGTGTGGGCCGAGCCCTCCGCGCCTCGCTGAACAAACGGCCACACCACAACCTCCACGCCCCATGAAAGCACGACGCTCCGGCATCGCAGCGACCGCATCTCAGACCTGGAGCCAGCCATGATCCGGCGCAACCCGAGCGGCGATGTGCCGTGGGTCCATCCGGACGCCTTCGTCGATCCCACCGCCATCCTGTGTGGCCGGGTGATCGTGCAGCCCCGTGTCTTCGTCGGCCCCTATGCAGTGATCCGTGCCGACGATCTGAATGCGCAAGGCCACGCCGAGCCCATCGTGATCGGGGCGCACTCCAGCATCCAGGACGGCGTGGTGATCCACTCCAGGTCGGGCGCGGCGGTCACCATCGGAGAGCGCACATTCATCGCTCTGCGCGCCATCGTGCATGGCCCCTGCACGGTGGGCGACGGTGTCTTCATCGGCTTCAACAGCGTGCTCTTCAACTGCACCGTGGCTTCGGGCTGCGTGGTCCGCCACAGCGCCGTGGTGGACGGCTGCAACCTGCCACCGGGCTTCCACGTGCCCTCCACCATGCGCCTGGGGCCTCACACCGACCTGACCGGTATACCCAAGGCGACCGAAACCGCCTCCGGGCCATTGGAAAACATGGCCCGCTCCCACAACCACTGGCTACAGGGCTACAAGCGCATTCAGGATGACCTCTGAAATGGATACGAAAAGACCGATACATGGCGAGCGCATCGCAGACACGCCCCCCGGAGCCTCCGGCCTGCCAGGAAAGCCCTCCATGAACGATGACGACCAGCCCCGGCTGCGCGGCGCAGGCCTGAAGGTCACCCTGCCCCGCCTGAAGATCATGGCGATCTTCCAGACATCGGAACAACGCCATCTCAGCGCCGAAGACCTCTATCGGCAACTGATGGAACAGAAGCAGGAAATCAGCCTGGCCACCGTGTACCGCGTGCTCGGGCACCTGGAGCAGGCGGGCCTGCTGCGGCGCAGCAGCCTGGGCTCGGGCAAGGCCGTCTATGAATTCGACGATGGACAGCACCACGACCACCTGGTCTGCGTGACCTGCGGCCGCGTCGAGGAGTTCCACGATCCGGTCATCGAAGAGCGGCAGCAGCGCATGGCACAGTCGCGTGGCTTCAAGCTGCACCACCACGCCATGGCGCTTTACGTGGCCTGCGAGCGCCCCAGCTGCGCGCATCGCCCCCCTCCTGGCAAGGCCCGGTCCGGCGCCTGATCCACACGCCCGCCGGGAGCCGATGGGCGGCGAACGTCCGTGCCTCCATCGGGGACAGGCTCCGGGTTCAACACCGGACTGCAGGTCTACTTCTGCGATCGGCAGAGTCTCTGCGTTTCCAGCTCGTTCAGCGACCGCAGCGGCCGTGAAAGAAACCCTGCAAGGCTCGCTGCAGTCCCGGCAACGCCCGCGGCAATGAAGACTCCTCGAACACCCACCCATTCGCCCAGCGGCGCCACCAACGCCAGGCCGACCGGTGCTGCCAAGGCCATGATGGTCGTCATCAGCGACAGAACGCGACCCTGCAGATGGCTCGGAACTGTCGTTTGGAGCAACGCGATCAGCGGCGCATCGCCAAGGACAAAGGCGATCCCGCTGATCACCCACCAGACCACCGCGATGCCGAACAGGTTCTGCGGAACCAGGGCGGTCAGTGCCAGCGCCGAGCAGGACGCGGCAAAACCGAGAAGAATCCAGTACACAGGCCTGCGCGGCGCCATCACCGCGACCAGCAGCCCGCCCGCCAGCATGCCAACGCCCGCCAGCCCCTCCAAAAGCGCAACCTGCGAAGCGCCGCCGCCGAAGTGCTCCTTGACCAGCAGGGGCACCAGCGTGAAAGTCGGCATGACCGCAAGCACCACCACGCCCAGCAGGATGTAGAGTTGCCGCAAGCCCGGTGTGTGCCATACCAGCTCGACCCCTTCGCGGAAGTCCGACCAGAGTCCCTTCTTCTCTGCCCCCGCAGCGAAGTCCTGAGGGATCCGGAAGAACAGCAGCGGCACGATTCCCAGCAGCGCCGTGACGACGTCGATCGCCAGCGCCCAGCCGATCGGCATTGCGCTGATCGCAAGCGCGCCCAGGGGCGCGGCAGCCACCACGGTCAGGCTCTGGAGGGATTGGTTCAAACCCGACGCGCGGATCACGAAGCGACCCGGCACCAGCATGACAACACTGGCCGCCGCGGCCGGCGACTGGAACGCCTGCATGGCGCTGCGCACTGCCATCATGGCGTAGGCATGCCACAGCTCGATGCGGTCTGTCAGGAACAGCCCGATCAACACCAGCATGCACACCGCGCTGACCGCATCGGCTGCGATCATCAGGAGCCGACGGCTGTAGCGGTCGGCCAGCGTTCCGCCCAATGGCGAGAGCAAGGCCTGCGGCAGCAAGGCGGCCATTCCCGCCGCGGCCAGGGTCGAGACGCTCCCGGTGGTGTCGGTGATCCACCAGAGCAGCACGAACTGTGTCAGCGCAGAGCCCACCAGCGAAAGCGCCTGGCCGCCGAAAACCGTCCAGAAGCGCTGTTGCCATCTCACCCCGGTTCCAGGGCAGGCCTCAGGGGTTGCGATCCGCGCCGACATCAGTGTCCGTCAGGCCGCCGCCCAACGCCTTGTAGAGTGCCACCGCACTGCCGAACTCGCTGCGCCGCAGATCCAGCTGCGTCTGTCTGGCCGCGTACAACTGCCGCTGGGCATCGAGCAGCTCCAGCCGGCCTTCCGTTCCCGCGCGGTAACGCAGGCTGGACAATTCGGCACGACGCTCAGCGCTCGCCACCGCACGGCCCTGGGCTTCGATCTGCCGCGCGTAGGTCTCGCGCCCCGCCAGCCCATCGACCACCTCCTTGAACGCCGACTGGATCACGCGCTCGTACTCCGCCACCGCGCTGGACTTGCGCACTTCGGCAAGGCGGAGTTCGGAACGCAGCCGACCGCCCGAGAACAGCGGAACGGTAAGCTGGGGCGCAAAGCTCCACGCACGCTGGCCGCCATCGAACAGCCCGCCCAAAGCCGGACTGGCGTAGCCGAGCGATGCCGTCAGCGAAAGCCGAGGGAAGAACGCGGCCCTTGCGGCATCGATGTCCGCATTCGCTGCAACCAACGATTGCTCGGCCTGCTGGATGTCGGGCCGCCGGAACAGCAGATCCGAAGGCAGGCCCGCAGGTAGTTGGGTCACCACAGGCTGCGCTTGCAGCGGCAGCGCCTCGGGCAGGTCGCTCGGAATCTCCCTGCCAACCAGAAGCCGCAATGCATTGCCGGCCTGTGTCAGCGTGCGCGTTCTCGCCTCCAGATCGGCTTCGGCCGTCGCCACCTGCCCTTCGGCCTGTGCGACGTCCAGCCCGCTGCTCTGGCGCGCGGCCTTCAGCCGGTGCGCCAGGTCCAGCGACTGGCGCCAATCGGCCAGTGTGCGTGCAGACAACTGCAACTGCTCCTGTGCCAGACGCTCGGCGAAGTAGGCATCGGCCACGGCACCGACCAGCGAGATCTGTGCGGCCCGTCGCCCCTGGTCACTCGCCAGATAGCGGGCAAAGGCAGCATCCGACAGCGACCGCACGCGACCGAACAGGTCGATCTCGAAGGCGCTCAAGCCCACGCTCACGCCGAACTGGTTCTGCACGGCGGCAGGAACGGCGGGATTCGATCCGTCATTGGCTGCGGTCCGCTGACGTGCCGCGCTACCGGTCGCGTCAATGCCGGGCAAGCGGGCTGCGCGCTGGATGCCGTACTGGGCCCGCACCGCCTCGACGTTCAGCGCAGCGATGCGCAGGTCGCGGTTGTTGTCGAGCGCCATCGCGATCAGCCGCTGCAGTCGCTGGTCGCCGAACATGCTGCGCCAACCGAGGTCGGCGCCATGCGCCGCGGGGTCGGCCCCCACCTGTCCAGGATAGGCGGCGGCAATCGGAGCCGCAGGCTTGACCAGTTCCGACGTCAGCGAGCAGGCGGACAGCGCCAGGACGAGGGGAAAAACAAGGAATCGCATGGTGCTCAGCCCTCCTGGCCCTGGGCATGCTGCATGTGGGGCCGACGGGACGCCCGCCAGCCGTCGATGCGCTCCTGCAGGCCCATCACGAACACGAAGAAGGCGGGCACGAAGAAGATGGCCAGCACTGTGGCCGTGACCATGCCGCCGAACACGCCGGTGCCGATCGCATGCTGAGTCTCGGCACTGGCACCCGAAGCGATCATCAGCGGCACCACGCCCAACCCGAAGGCCAGCGACGTCATCAAGATCGGACGCAGTCGAAGGCGTGCAGCTTCGATCGCCGACTCGACCAGTCCCCGGCCCTGCTCCCGCAACTGCTTGGCGAACTCCACGATCAGGATCGCGTTCTTGGCCGACAGGCCGATCACGGTGATCATCCCGACCTTGAAGAACACGTCATTGGGCATGCCACGCAACATGACGGCTCCCACCGCGCCAAGCAAGCCCAGCGGAACCACCAGCATCACCGACAACGGGATCGACCAGCTTTCGTAGAGCGCAGCCAGCACCAGAAATACCACCAGCATGGACAGCGCCATCAGCATCGGCGCCTGGGCTGCGGACTGCCGTTCCTGCAACGACTGGCCGGTCCATTCGAGGGCGAAGCCGGGCGGCAGTTGCCGGGCCAGCCGCTCCATTTCCGCCATCGCCTCCCCGCTGGACGCGCCAGGCGCCGCGTTGCCGGAAATACGAGTGGCCGGAAAGCCCAGGTAACGCACCAGCTGCAGCGGCGTATCGCTCCACACCGGCGTGACCACCTCCTTCAGTGCCACCATGCCACCGCCGCTGTTGCGAACATAGAGCCTGAGCACGTCGTCGATCTGCATGCGGGCGGGCGCATCCGCCTGGATGATGACCTGCTGCATGCGTCCGGCATTGGGAAAATCGTTCACATAGGCCGACCCCATCGCAGCGGACAGCGTTTCGCTGATGTTGGAGAACGACACCCCCAGCGATTCGGCCTTCTGCCGGTCGATGTCCAGACGGATGCTGGTCCCCGCCGGCAACCCGTCGGGATAGACGCCGGTGACGACCTTGCTTTGCGCAGCCAGTTCGAGCAGCCTGGCCTCCGCTGCCTTGAGCGCTGCGTAGCCTTGGTTGGCGCGGTCCTGCAGTCGCAGGGCGAAGCCGGAGCTGTTGCCCAGTTCGTCGATCGCCGGCGGCATGAGGCTCATGACCGTTCCCTCGGTTGTTCCGACCATGGCCTGCTGGGCCAGGGCCACCTCACCCCTGGCCGTGGCGCCATCGCGCTTGTCCCAGTCGCTGAGCATGGTGAAGGCCATGGCCGCGTTGGAACCCGATCCGGAGAAGCCGAACCCGACGACGGACATGTTGGACTGGATGGAAGCACGGTTCGCCGTGTGCTCCTCGAACTTCTTGACGACGTCCAGCGTGCGCTCCATGGTTGCATCCGCCGGCGGTTGCACCACCGTCATGAAGTAGCCCTGGTCTTCCTCGGGCAGGAAGGCCGAAGGCAGCTGTCTGAACGCGACGACCAACACCGCGGACAGTGCGGCGAACACCAGCATGACACGGCCGGAGCGCGCGACCAGATGGCCGACGCGCGATTCGTAGCGCGCGTTCATGGCATCGAATCGGCGGTTGAACCCACCGAAGAAGCCCCGCTTCTCATGGTGACCAGGGTCCACGGGCTTGAGCAGCGTCGCGCAGAGTGCAGGCGTGAGCGTCAGGGCCAGGAAGGCGGAGAACAGGATCGCCACCGCCATCGACAGCGTGAACTGCTTGTAGATCACGCCCACCGAACCACTGGCGAAGGCCATGGGGATGAACACCGCCGTCAGCACCAGGGTGATGCCGACCACCGCGCCGGTGATCTCTTTCATGGCCTTCATCGTGGCCTCACGCGGCGCCAGCCCCTCCTTGGCCATGATCCGCTCGACGTTCTCCACGACGACGATCGCATCATCGACGATGATGCCGATGGCCAGCACCATGCCGAACATGGTGAGCACGTTGATGGAGAAGCCCGACACCAGCATCACAGCAAAAGTGCCAAGCAAGGCGATCGGCGCCACGATCGCCGGGATCAGCGTGTAGCGGATGTTCTGCAAGAACAGGAACATCACCAGGAACACCAGCACCATGGCTTCGAGCAGGGTGTGGATCACCTTCTCGATGGAGATCTTCACGAAGGGCGCGGTGTCGAACGGAACCGAGTAGTTCATGCCCGCGGGCATGGTGCGACTCAGCTCATCGAGCCTGTCCCGCACGCCCTGCGCGGTGCGCACGGCGTTGGCACCGGGTGACAGCTGCACGGCCGCCGCCGTGGCGACCTTCCCGTTCTCCCGGTTGATGAAGCCATAGGACTGCGCACCCAGTTCGACCCGGGCCACGTCGCCCATCGTCACCTTGGAACCATTGGCGTTGGCGCGCAGCACGATGGCTGCGAACTGCTCGGGCGTGCTCAGTTGGCCCTGCACCGTCAGCGGCACGGTCACGCGCTGTCCAGGCAGCGAAGGCGAAGCGCCGACGCTGCCCGGCGCGATCTGCGCGTTCTGCTGGCTGACCGCGGCCGACAGGTCGTTCATCGACAGACCGTACGAGATCAGCTTGGCTGGGTCCACCCAGATGCGCATGGCCTGCTCGGCACCGAACAGCTGCACCTTGCCCACGCCTTCGATGCGGCGGAGCTCCTCGACGAGGTTGCGCACCATATAGTCGCTCAGCGCCGTCTCGTCGAAGCGCCCGTCGTCTGACCTCAGACCGATGATCATCAGGAAGCCTGATGCGGCGGACTCGACTGTCAGGCCGTTCTGTCGCACCGTCTGCGGCAGTCGTGGTTCGATGGCCTTGAGCTTGTTCTGCACGTCGACCTGGGCCATGGCCGGGTCCGTGCCCGGCTTGAAGGTGGCCACGATCGACGCCGAACCGGAAGTATCGGCAGACGATTCGAAATACAGCAGGTTCTTGACGCTGGACAGCTCGCGCTCGATGAGGCTGATCACCCCATCGTTCATGGTCTGCGGGGACGCGCCAGGATAGACGGCCGTGATGTTGACGGTCGGCGGTGCGACCGAGGGATAGCGGGCGATCGGCAGCATCGGAATCGCGATCACGCCGAAGAGGATGATGAAGAGAGCCACCACCCAGGCGAAGACCGGGCGCTTGATGAAGAACTGAGGCATCGCGGGCCCTTCAGCGAACGGACGCAGCGGCGGCTTGCGGCCCCTGCTCCGTGGCAATCGCTTCGGCCAGCTTCCAGTCCCGGGCCGTCACGGGTGCACCGTCGGCCAGGCGCTCCATGCCTTCGACCACGACCTTCTGGCCGGCGCTGAGACCGGATCGCACACGGTAGCTGCGGTCGGCCAGTTCACCCAGCTCGATCGGCTTGCGATGCGCCTGCCCCTGGGCATCGAGCGTCCAGACCTGCGGCTGGCCCGCTACGCGCACCACCGCCTGCTGCGGCACCGTGAGAGCCTCGGCATAGCGGGTGTGCGGCACCCGTGCCCGCACGAACATGCCCGGCAGCAGTTGGCGCTGGGGGTTGTCCACCAGAATGCGCAGCAACACGTCGCCGGTTCCGGCATCGACGTTGACGCCGGAGAACAGGATGCGCCCCTTGACTCCGTACGGCTCGCCATTGCTGCGCAGCACCGTCACCGGCAGCCCGTTCCCGGAGCCCTCCTGCTTTCCCGAGAGCGCCTCGCGCAATGCTTCAAGCGAGGACGCCGGACGGCGCACGTCCACGTACACCTGATCGATCTGCTGGATGCGCGCCATCGGGTTGGCGTCGCTGCTGCCGACGAGTGCGCCCTCGGTCACCAAGGCCTGGTCGATACGGCCGGAGATCGGCGCCTCCACCAGTGCGAACTTCAGATCGAGCCGCTTGCGTGCCAGGGTCGCGCGGGCCTGCGCCACGTCGGCCGCGGCCTGGTCCCGCTGGGAGACGGCATCGTCATAGACTTGGCCGCTCACCGCGTCGGCCTCGACGAGAGGCTGAAGGCGGGCAGCCTGCGTCCGCGCGCGCGCCAGCACGGCCTCGGCACGCTGCAAGGTCGCCGCCGCCGTATCCAGATCCGCCTTGAAAGGGGCCGGATTGATCTGGAACAGGCCCTGGCCGGCGCGCACCTCGGTGCCTTGCTCGAACAAGCGGCGCTGGACGATGCCGCTGACCTGGGGACGGATCTCGGCAACACGCACGGCCGCCACGCGGCCCGGCAGGTCCTCCGTCAGTTTCAGGTTCGCGGCGCTCACGGTCATCACGGAAACGACGGGCGGCGGTACCGCCGTCTCTGGCTCGGCCGCACCGCAACCAGCGAGCATGGCCGCCACCAGCACGGACATGCAGCCCAGCCGGGGTGGGAAATCGATCTTCATATTGGGTTCCTTCGAACGCCGGCAGACCCTTGCCAACGTCAAAACGGCGATTGTTCTAAGAGCGTGTTTACGATCTCCCCCGACAATCCTGGGGTGAAAAGAAAGCCATACCCAAGCGACATCAGTAGAGAGAAGTTTGCCGAGATCGAGCCGCTGCTGCGCAGCGTTCGGCGCAGCACCAAACCGATCAAGCTGGACCTGTACGAAGTGTTCTGTGCAGTGCTGTACCTGCTTCGCACGGGTTGTCAGTGGCGCTATCTGCCGCCGCAGTTCCCCAAGTGGCACAACGTCTATGCGTACTGGCGCAAGTGGAGCGAGCCTGACCAGCACGGAGTGAGCGTGCTGGAGCAGGCTTTAAAAAAATCAGGTTGGCGCGGCCCGCGAGAGACA
>NZ_QLTA01000004.1 GCF_003269065.1 Paracidovorax anthurii | reverse complement strand
ACTGATCGCAAGGGAGCGCTTGCGGCCTTCAAGCGCTGCAAGCGCTCGCTGGGGCGGGTGCAAAGTGTGCTGACGGACAGCGGTTACACAGGCGAGCCCTTCGCGCAAGGCGTCAAGGACATCCTGGGTGAGCATGTGACGGTGCAGATCGCCAAGAGAAGCGAGTTGCACACCTTCAAGGTCATGCCCAAGCGCTGGGTGGTTGAGCGCAGCTTTGCTTGGCTGGACAAGAACCGGCGGCTATGGAAGAACTGTGAGCGATGGCTCAACACCAGCTTACAGTTCGTCCACTTGGCGTTTCTGGCTCTGCTACTCAGAAGATCGTAAACACGTTCTAAGACCGTGCCGGGATTCGGACGAGCCTGTGTGGAGATACGATGGATACCTGAAGACATCACCATTCATCGACATGCCCACCACGCCTCAAGCGACCGGGAACGCTGCAGGCGTTCAGGCGCTCGTCCTCATCGCCGAAGATGAGCCAGAGATCGCGACCATCCTGACGGCCTACCTGAACCGCGGCGGCCTGCGTACCGTGCACGCGGCAGACGGGCGCCGGGCACTGGAACTCCATCTCACCCTGAAACCCGACTTGGTGCTGCTGGACGTGCAGATGCCGCAGACCGACGGCTGGCAGGTGCTGGCGGAGATCCGCCACCGCGGCGACACGCCGGTCATCATGCTGACGGCAATGGACCAGGACATCGACAAGCTCACAGGCCTGCGCATCGGCGCGGACGACTACGTGGTCAAGCCTTTCAATGCGGCAGAGGTCGTGGCACGCGTGCTGGCGGTGCTGCGCCGCTCCCGGTCCTGCGGCAACCCGGAACCGCGCGTGCTGCGCGCCAATCCGCTGGAAGTCGACCTGGACCACCATGAGGCGTTCGTGGAGACTGGCAACCAGCGCCACAGGCTGCTTCTCACGCTCACCGAGTTCAAGCTGCTGGCCCAGTTGGTGAAAGCACCAAGGCGTGTCTTCAGCCGGGCCGAGCTGCTGGTCAACTGCCTGCCGGAGGGCGACACCCTGGAGCGGACAGTGGACAGCCACATCAGCAAGCTGCGCAAGAAGCTCGAGGAACTGGGCGTCGAGGGCATACCGACAGGCATCCGCGGCGTGGGCTACAAGCTCTGGGGTGCGAAGTGAAACTGGAGGGCCTGAGCCGGCAGATCGCACGGTCCATGATGGCGATCGCGTTCAGCGTGAGCCTGCTCGTGCTGCTGACGTCCTACGCCTTCTACTTTCTTTGGAAAACCTACTGGCCCGAGAACTTCTCGGACGAAAGCCTGGTCCCTACGGTACCCGAACTGCTCTGGATGATCGGAACGACCATGGCTGGCCTTGCGCTGGCCGTCGTCGTGGCCATCAATCTGTCCAAACGCATCCTGGTGCCCCTGAACTCCGTCGCGGACAGCATCCGCCGGGTGGCGCAAGGCGACCTCGCGGCACGGGCGGATGCAGGAGATCGCTCCCTGGGCGAAGCAGCGTTGCTGGCCGATGACTTCAACCTGCTCGCGGAGAAGCTCCAGCGCATGACGCAGGAGCAGACGTTCTGGAACGCGGCCATTGCCCACGAACTGCGCACGCCCGTGACCATCCTTCGCGGGCGCCTGCAGGGGCTGGCCGAAGGGGTGTTCGAGCCGGAAGAAGCCCTGTTCCAGACGCTGTTGACCCAGGTCGATGGGCTGACGCGGCTGATCGAGGATCTGCGCGTCGTGGGCCTCGCCGAAAGCGGTCACCTCGACCTCCACATCCGGGAAGCCAACCTGGATGAAGAGATCCGGGACGTGGTCGCATTCTGCGATGCAGCACTCCGCTCTGCAGGACAGCGGGCCGTGCTGGACCTGCAGGCGGGCCCGGTGCGTTGCGACCCCATGCGCATCCGCCAGGCCCTGCTCGCACTGATCGAGAACGTCCGCAGGCACGCCGTAGCAGGAGACGTGATCATCCGGACCCACATAGATGGCACCAACGTTCTCCTCAGGGTGGAGGATGAAGGTCCTGGCATCCCGGAGGAGTTTGCATCCCAGGTCTTCACCGCGTTCCGCCGCAACCCTGCAGCACAAGCGGAGACCGATCACAAGGGAACTGGACTCGGATTGGCCGTAGTGGCGGCAATTGCCCATGCGCACCGCGGCCAGGCAAGCTGTCGCCCAACGGCGCGCGGTGGCTCCCTGTTCGAGCTGGCCTGGGCCGGGGCCATCGGAGAACCGGGGGCGAACGCCGCCGGGCAGGCGGCTGATTGAACGCTGGATAGCGCGCCCACAGGCAGAGCAGGAGCACCATCGCCCCCGGACTGCGAAACCCGGCAGTAGATACGTCCATCTCGCCGCCGATGCACTCAGAGCGTATATGGACGCCCCGGTCTGCCAAGCCTCCCGTTCGTGACGGCTTTTACCGTCAGGGGCCAGGAGACCTGCTGATGCCGGGGAAGCCGCATCAAGCAAGCTTTCCCGAAGAGACCTTGACCGTCAAAGACGGTTTCGGTCTGGACAGTGAACGGGACGGTCTTCATCCGGCCTTCGGTTCTTACCGCCAGCTCCACCGCCAACCTGTTCTGCTGGCCGACGATGCCCACCGGTAACTGCCGTGACGTATCTTCATTTAAATCAACACGTTACGACAGTTTTTCGATAACTGGTGATAGTCCCCGAAGGACCTGGTTTCACTCCCACTCGATCGTCGCCGGCGGCTTGCTCGACACGTCATAGGTCACGCGATTGATGCCACGCACCTCATTGATGATGCGCCCCGACACCTTCTTGAGCAGCGCGTACGGCAGCTCGGCCCAGTCGGCGGTCATGAAGTCGCTGGTCTGCACGGCACGCAGGGCGACCACATAGTCGTAGGTGCGGCCGTCACCCATCACGCCCACGCTCTTGACCGGCAGGAACACGGTGAAGGCTTGGCTGGTGAGGTCGTACCAGGTCTTGCCGGTGGCCTCATCCACGTGGTTGCGCAGCTCCTCGATGAAGATCGCGTCGGCGCGGCGCAGCAGGTCGGCGTACTCCTTCTTCACCTCGCCCAGGATGCGCACGCCCAGGCCCGGGCCGGGGAACGGGTGGCGGTAGACCATGTCGTGCGGTAGGCCCAGGGCCACGCCGAGTTCGCGCACTTCGTCCTTGAACAGGTCACGCAGCGGCTCCAGCAGCTTCAGGCCCAGTTGCTCGGGCAGGCCGCCGACGTTGTGGTGGCTCTTGATGGTGACGGCCTTCTTGCTCTTGGCGCCGCCGGACTCGATCACATCGGGGTAGATGGTGCCCTGGGCCAGGAAGGTCGCGCCCTTCTTGGCTGCGCCGGAGGCCGTGAGCTTGGCGGCCTCGGCCTTGAACACATCGACGAACAGGCGGCCGATGATCTTGCGCTTCTGCTCGGGGTCGCTCACGCCGGCCAACTCGCGCAGGAAGAGGTCGCTGGCGTCCACGCGCACGACCTTGGCGTGCAGCTTGCCGGCGAACATGTCCATGACCATGTCGCCTTCATTGAGGCGCAGCAGGCCATGGTCCACGAACACGCAGGTGAGTTGGTCGCCGATGGCGCGGTGGATCAGCGCGGCAGCCACGCTGGAATCGACCCCGCCGGAGAGGCCCAGGATCACTTCCTCGTCGCCCACCTGCGCGCGGATCGATTCGACGGCCTCGGCGATGTGGTCCTTCATGACCCAGTCGGGCTGCACGCCGCAGATGCCCAGCACGAAGCGCTCCAGCAGCGCGCGGCCCTGCACGGTGTGGGTGACTTCCGGGTGGAACTGCACGGCATAGAAGCGGCGCGCCTCGTCGGCCATGCCGGCGATGGGGCAGCTCGGCGTCGAGGCCATGAGCTTGAAGCCCGGGGGCATCTCGGCCACCTTGTCGCCATGGCTCATCCAGACCTTGAGCATGCCGTGGCCTTCGGCCGTGGTGAAGTCGGCGATGTCCTTGAGCAGCGCGGTGTGGCCATGGGCACGCACCTCGGCATAGCCGAATTCGCGCTTGTGGCCGCCTTCCACCTTGCCGCCGAGCTGCTGCGCCATGGTCTGCATGCCGTAGCAGATGCCCAGAACGGGCACGCCCAGATCGAACACGGCCTGCGGGGCCCGGTCGGTGGTGTCCTCGTACACGCTGGCGTGGCTTCCCGACAGGATCACGCCCTTGAGCGAGCCGTCGGCGGCGTACTGGCGCACCCATTCGTCGCCCACGTCGCAGGGGTGCACCTCGCAGTACACATGCGCCTCGCGCACGCGGCGGGCGATGAGCTGGGTGACCTGGGAGCCGAAGTCGAGGATGAGGATCTTCTGGTGTTGCATGGTGGTCGTGAAAGGGAGGAAAAAGGAGGCGAGAGGCGTTGGAAATCAGAGCGTGGAGAGGTCGAGCAGCGCCACGCCACAGCGCCCGGCCACAGCGGCCTGGGCGGCATCGAAGGTGGCGAGCGGCAGGCGCAGCGACCGCGCAAGCCACAGGTAGGCCGCGTCATAGACCGGCAGGCCGGCATCGAGCGCCACGTCCAGCACGGCCTTGTGCTGCGCGGGCGCGAGCTCGTGCAGCTCCACGCGGTGGCGGATGGCGTCGAGCACGCTCCACAGCCCCTCGACGGAACCCTCGGGGATGCGGCCGCTGTGCACGCCGCTTGCAATGAGGTTGCCGCATTCCCACTGCCAGAGATTGGGCGCCTGGGGCTCCACCTCGTCGCGGCGGATGCGGGCATAGAGGCGCCGCGTGTGCTCATTCGCCGCCTCGGGCAGCAGCCACGCGGCCGTCACGGAGGCATCGAGGACGAAGGCTGTCATGCGGCGGCGCTCCGGCCACGGCGGCGCAGAACGGGCACCGTGGCTTCGCTGCCTGCGGCGCGTATGGTGGCGTGCAATGCGTCGATCTGGCCCAGCTCCCGCGCGATCTGCTCGTCGGTGATCACGGGGCGCCGCCGCACGGGCAGCATGCGCACGACCTCCTTGCCATGGCGGGTGATGCGCACTTCCTCGCCCAGCTCCACAAGCTCGATGAGCGCGGAAAAGCGGGTCTTGGCTTCGTAGATGCCAACGGTCTGCATGGAAAATTGCACGGAAAAAAGAAAAGTCTGGCCTGAATCAAAATTCAGACCAGACTTTATCAAACCGACCAGAATCTGGCAATCAGACCAGAAATGAACGCAACGCTTGCTATCGGTAGCGGTGCAAAAGCCCCAACGGCCCAATGCCAGAGCAGCCGTGCAGGGGCCGCCCCGCCGCACCGGCTGCGTCCCCCTTCCCGAATGGCGCAGCCATTCGAGAGAAGGGGGAAGGCGCGCAGCGCCTCAGGGGGTTGCGCCCTTAATCAGCGCGGTAGTTCGGCGCTTCCTTGGTGATCTGCACGTCGTGCACGTGGCTTTCGCGGATGCCGGCCGTGGTGATCTCGACGAACTCGGCCTTGTTGTTCATTTCCTCGATCGTCGCGCAGCCGCAATAGCCCATGGCCGCGCGCACGCCGCCGGCCATCTGGAACACGATGGAGACCATCGAGCCCTTGTAGGGCACGCGGCCTTCGATGCCTTCGGGCACCAGTTTGTCGGCATTGGGGTTGCCGGTGCTGGATTCCTGGAAGTAGCGGTCGGCCGAGCCCTGCTGCATGGCGCCGATGGAGCCCATGCCGCGGTAGCTCTTGTAGCTGCGGCCCTGGAAGAGGATGACCTCGCCGGGCGCTTCTTCCGTGCCGGCGAACATGCCGCCCATCATCACGGTGCTGGCGCCTGCGGCCAGGGCCTTGGCGATGTCGCCGGAGTAGCGGATGCCGCCATCGGCGATCAGCGGCACTCCCGTGCCCTTGAGCGCCGTGGCCACGCTGTCGATGGCCATGATCTGCGGCACGCCCACGCCCGCGACGATGCGCGTCGTGCAGATGGAGCCGGGGCCGATACCGACCTTGACGCCGTCCGCGCCCGCCTCGATCAGTGCAAGCGCCGCCGCGCCCGTGGCGATGTTGCCGCCGATGACGTCCACCTGCGGGTAGTTCTGCTTGACCCAGCGCACGCGGTCGATCACGCCCTTGCTGTGGCCGTGGGCGGTGTCCACCACGATGGCATCGACGCCGGCCTTGACCAGCGCCTCGACGCGCTCCTCGGTGCCCGCGCCCACGCCGACGGCCGCGCCCACGCGCAGGCGGCCGGAGGCATCGCGCGCGGCGTTGGGGAAGCTGGTCTGCTTGGTGATGTCCTTGACGGTGATGAGGCCCTTGAGCTCGAAGGCGTCGTTGATGACGAGCAGGCGTTCGAGCTTGTGCTTGTTGAGCAGCGCCTTGGCCTCGGAGGGCGTGGCGCCCTCCTTCACGGTGACCAGCCTCTCGCGCGGCGTCATGATGTCGCGCACCTTGACGTCGTAGCGCGTCTCGAAGCGCAGGTCGCGGCCCGTGACGATGCCGACGACCTTGCCCGCGTCGCACACGGGGAAGCCCGAGATGCCGAGCTGCTCGGACAGCTGCAGCACCTGCAGCACCGTGTGCTCAGGGGTGATCACCACCGGATCGCGCACCACGCCCGATTCGTAGCGCTTGACCTTGGCCACGTGGGCGGCCTGCTCCTGGGGAGTGAGGTTCTTGTGAACGATGCCGATGCCCCCTTCCTGCGCGATGGCGATGGCCAGACGCGCCTCGGTCACGGTGTCCATGGCGGCGGACACGAGGGGGAGGTTGAGGGAGATATTGCGGGAGAGTTGCGTCGCGAGGGACGTGTCCTTGGGCAGGACCTGGGAGTACGCCGGCACCAGCAACACATCGTCGAAGGTGAGCGCTTTTCCAAGAAGGCGCATGAAGTTTCGCTCCAAAAGAAAGATTGTACCCGCCGGCCATGCGCTTGCCGCGCCACAGGGGCTCGGGCCGCGATGGCGCACGCGAAAGCCCCCCGCTACACTTGCCTGCATGAAATTCCACCGACTTCTCGTGCTCGCCTGCGCCTGCTCCTGGGCGCTCGGGGCTTCGGCGCAATGGCAATGGCTCGACAAGGACGGACGCAAGGTCTTCAGCGACCGCCCGCCGCCGGCGGATGTGCCGGCCAAGAGCATCCTCAAGCAGCCCGGCGGCACGCAGCGCGCGCAGGCCGCGCCAGCCGATGCCGGGACCGCCCCAGCCGCCACTGCGGCTGCCTCGGCCGCCAGCGCGCCCCGGCTGTCGGGCACGGACAAGGAACTGGAGCAGCGCAAGGCCCAGGCGGATGCCGCCGAGGCCGCACGCAAGAAGGCCGACGAAGAGCGGCAGGCCAAGGCCCGCACCGAGAACTGCCAGCGCGCACGCCAGCAGAAGGCCACCATGACCTCGGGCCAGTTGCTGAGCTCCGTCAATGCGCAGGGTGAACGGGGTTTCATGGACGATGCGGCGCGCAATGCGGAAATCCGCCGCGCGGACGCCGCGATCGCCTCGGACTGCCCGCGCTGACCCACGGGATTCCACAGCGGCGCTTGCAAGACGGACTCAGGGCAGCGCCACCCTCCATGAACGCCAGGCCACCCCGGCTACCCGGGCCAGGGCGGATGTCAGATCAATAGCCGGCCTTCGCGCCGGGCCGCCGTGCGGCGAAAAGCCCCGTGGCGCGTGCACCCTGGCGGGCGAAACGCTCGCGCCGCGCCTTCTTCGGGTCCACGAGCAAGGGGCGGTACCACTCGACCCGATCGCCCTCCTTCAGCACCTGCTCCAGCCCTGCGGCCCGACCCCAGATGCCGCAGGGCGCCGAGCCGTCGGCAGGGCCGCCGCAGGCCCGCAGGGCATCGCCCACCGTGGCGCCGGCGGGCAGGCACAAGGGCACCTCGCGGACCTCGCGCGGCCCGGGGGACCAGGCCACCGTGACCTCGATGGTGCCGGAAGGCCCCTCTTCAGCCATAGACCTGCTCCGCGCGCTGGATGAACGCGTCCACCATGCTGCCGGCGATGCGGTCGAACACCGGCCCCACGAGCGTGGCCAGCGCGAAGTTGTCGAATCCGTAATTGAGCTGCAGCTCGACCTTGCAGGCGCGCTGGCTGCCGTCGCCCACGGGATGGAAGCGCCAGTCGCCGTCGAGCTGCGAGAACGGCCCCTTCACGAGCCGCATCTGCACGCGCCGCCCGGGCTCGTGGGTGTTGCGCGTGACGAAGGACTTGCGCAGTCCGCTGAAGGCGATGCCGACCTCGGCCGTCATGCCGTGCTCGTCCTGCTCCAGCACCCGGGCATGGTCGCACCACGGGAGGAACTTCGGGTACTGGACCACGTCGGTGACCAGGGAGAACATCTCCTCGGGGCTGTACCAGATCAGGACGGACTTGTTGACGTTTTTCATGGAGTGAGCGGGAATGTCGGGCGCCCCCCCGGCAAAGAGACGGCGGGCGCTATCGCGCGGATTCGCAATGCCGCCATGGCTGCAAGTGATTTGCGGGACGGCGCACTAGAATCCGGACCCGGCGCGCGGGACGATCGACCGATTGTAGGGAGGGCTTTCAAACTCCCCCATGCGCCGCATCTAATCACCCATGGCCAAAAAACCCGAGACCCCGTCCCGCATCGCCGACAACAAGAAGGCGGCCTTCAATTACTTTTTCGAGGAACGCCACGAGGCGGGGGTGGTGCTGCACGGCTGGGAGGTCAAGGCGCTGCGCCAGGGCAAGGCGCAGCTGACCGACGGCTACGTCGTGATCCGCGAGGGCGAGCTGTTCCTCATCGGCTGCCAGATCCAGCCGCTCAAGACGGCCTCGACCCACGTGAGCCCGGAAGCGGCCCGCACCAAGAAGCTGCTGCTGCACAAGGAAGAGATCCGCCGGCTCATCGGCAAGGTCGAGCAGAAGGGCTACACCCTGGTGCCGCTCAACCTCCACTGGAAGAACAGTTTCGTGAAGTGCGAGATCGCGCTGGCCAAGGGCAAGGCCGAGCACGACAAGCGCGACACCATCAAGGAGCGCGAGGGCAAGCGCGAGGTGGAGCGCGTGATGAAAAGCCGCAACCGCTGATTTTTTTCGAAGGCGCGGAATAAACCCGCCGCGCCCGGTGTTCATTCCATCGTGGGCCGCATGTCGCGCATGCCCGCACACCAGGAGCAATCACCGATGACCCGACCGATCCCCTTCCTCGCCGCGTCCGCACTGGCCGTGGTGCTCGCCGGCTGCGCCGCCTACTCGGGCATGCCCGGCGGTGTCGCCGCGAAAGACGGCGCGCTCGTGGGCCCGAACGGCATGAGCCTCTATACCTTCGACCGCGACCCCGCCGGCGGCGGCAAGTCGGTCTGCAACGGCCAGTGCGCCGTCAACTGGCCGCCGCTGATGGCCGGCGATGCCGCGCCCTCGGGCGATTTCAGCGCCGTGCGGCGCGACGACGGCTCCAGCCAACTGGCCTACAAGGGCAAGCCGCTCTACTACTGGGTGAAGGACACCCGCCCCGGCGACCGCACGGGCGACGGCGTCAACCAGGTCTGGCGCCTGGCCAAGCCCTGATCCGCACCGGCCACCGCGCCACCGGGCCCGCCGCATGGACGACATCGCGCCGCACCTGCCGGGCCTGCGGCGCTATGCGCGGGCGCTCACGGGCCATGCGTGGGCGGCGGACGACCTGGTGCAGGACACGCTGGAGCGCGCCTGCCGCAAGTGGCTGCTGTGGCGGCCAGGCACCGATCTGCGCGCCTGGCTCTTCACCCTCATGCACCACCTCTACCTGAACCAGCTGCGCGCCCTGCCCTCGCAGCCGCCGCTCGATCTGGAGGCGGTGCAGGACGAGCTCCAGGCCCCACCCGCCCTGACGGACGATGCCATCGACCTGGACCGCTGCCTGCAGCGGCTGCCGGCGGACCAGCGCGCCGTGCTGCTGCTCGTGACCCTGGAGGACATGGACTACGCCACCGCGGCCCGCGTGCTGCGGGTGCCGGTGGGCACCGTGATGTCGCGGCTTTCGCGCGCCCGCAGCCGGCTGCGCGAGCTGATGCAGGCCCCGCAGGAGCCCCGCGCCGGCGCGCCACGGCCCGCGGCTTGTGCGCAGGCCTCGCCCTCTCCGCCCGAAACACCACCGCTGCGGCGCCTCAAGTGACGGCCCCTTCACCGCCTTCCGCCATGACCGCCCCCCGCACGACGCCCCCCCCCTCCTCCGACGCGCACGGCCTCCGCGACGACGACCTGCACGCGCTGGTCGATGGCCACGCAACGCCGGAGGCCGCACAGGCACTGCGCGAGCGGCTGGCCCGGGACGACGGCGCCCGCGAGCGCGCGCAGGCCTGGGAGAGCCAGCGCGCGCAACTGCGCCAGTTGCACGCGGCCTGGGAAGAGGCCCCCGTTCCGCCGGAGCTGCGGCGCATCGCCGATGAGTGGCAGGCCGGGCGGCGCCGGCGCGCGCAGGCATGGCGCCATGCAGGCCTGGCCGCGTCGCTGGCGCTGACCTTCGGGCTGGGCTGGACGCTGCACGGCGCCTCGGCGCCGCGACCCTCGCCCGCGCCGCTGGCCCGCGCGGACACCCCGCCGCAGCGCTTCGCGCTGCAGGCCGCCGCCGCCCACGCGGTGTACCAGCCCGAGCAGCGCCACCCGGTGGAGGTGGGCGCGGCGCAGCAGGAGCATCTGGTGCAGTGGCTGTCCAAGCGGCTGGGGCGCCCCCTAAAGGTGCCCGGGCTTCAGGCGCAGGGCTATGAGCTGGTGGGCGGGCGGCTCCTGCCCGGCGACCCGGGCAGCGGCAGCGGCGCCCGCGCGCAGTTCATGTACCAGAACGGCGCGGGCCAGCGCATCACGCTGTACCTGGGCGCGCTGGAGGGCACCGGCACGGGCGAGACCGCATTCCGGTACGAAGCCGACGGGCCGGTGCCCTGCTTTTACTGGGTGGACGGCGGCTTCGGCTATGCGCTGAGCGGGCCGCTGCCGCGCGAGGCGCTGCTGGCGCTCGCGACGGCGGTGCATCCGCAGCTTTGAGGCCTGCCGGCCCTCGGTCCGGCCTCAGCCGAGCCCGGCCAGCGGATGGGCGTGCGCCGGCCAGGGGCTGTCGAAAAACGGCCGCCACTGCTCCGGGGTCACGTCCTCGATGCGCTCCGGGCTCCAGCGCGGCGCATGGTCCTTGTCCACCGCCAGCGCGCGGATGCCCTCCACGGTCTCGCTGCGTCCGGGCCGCAGGTGGAAGCAGTGGCGCACCATGTCGCGCTCCATGCGCAGGTCGTCCGCCAGCCCCAGGCCGCGCGCCCGGCGGATCTGCTCCAGCACCACGTGGAGCATGAGGGGCGAGCGCTTGCGCAGCGTGGCGGCCGTGGCGCGCTCCCAGTCGCCTGCGGAGGATTCGAGCGCCTGGATGATCGCCGGAACGCTCTCCAGGGCAAATACAGCATCGATTTGCGCCCATGTCGCCGCGGAATCTGCGTTTGTTGCTACAAAATGAGTAGCAATCCAATCCTCCAGGCCCGCGCCGTCCCCGATCGCGCGCGCGCCCAGCGCCTCCCACAACTCGGCCTGCCGGTGCGCGGGCAGGCAGCCGTCGGCCAGCCCCAGCGCCACGGCGTCGCCCGCGCCGATGGTCTCGCCCGTGAGGGCCAGCCACTCGCCCGCGCGCCCCGGGCAGCGCGAGAGGAAGTAGCCGCCGCCCACGTCGGGGAAGAGCCCGATCGCCGTCTCCGGCATGGCCATGCGCGTGCGCTCGGTCACGATGCGCACGGTGGCGCCCTGGCTGATGCCCATGCCGCCGCCCATGACGATGCCGTCCATGAAGGCGATGTAGGGCTTGCCGAAGTGGTGGATGAGGTGGTTGAGGGCGTATTCCTCGGTGAAGAAGTCCTCCAGCTGCGGGTTGCCCGTGCTGCCGGCCTGGTGCAGGAAGCGGATGTCGCCGCCCGCGCAGAAGGCGCCGAACGGCCCCTCCTTGTTGCTGCCCCGGATGGCCACGGCCCGCACCCCGGGATCGGCCTGCCAGCGCAGCAGCGCGGCCATGAGGTCGCGCACCATGCCGAGCGACAGCGCGTTCAGCGCGCGCGGGCGGTTGAGCGTGATGAAGCCCACGTGTCCGCGCACTTCGGTCAGCACGTCGCGTTGCGTTGCATCCATTTCGGGGGTCTCCTGGTGTTCTTGGAATGGCATGTCTCGGGCCCCACAGCGGCCCGCGGCGATTGTGCCCGAGGCATGCTTTGTGCCCGGCCTCCTACAAGACAGGCGAAAGCCGCTCCCTAGAATCCCCGGGCATGCCCCTTCCTCCCGTGGCACCGCACCCCTCCCGCTTCCCCACCCACCCTCCGGCCACGACGACGGCCCCTGGCAGCGCCCCCTGCCCGCGCGCCGCAGCGCCCGCCCCCCTGCAGGATGCGCCATGGAATGGCTGAGCGATCCTTCCGTCTGGGCCGGCTTGCTCACGCTGGTGGTGCTGGAGATCGTGCTGGGCATCGACAACCTCATCTTCATCGCGATCCTGGCCGACAAGCTGCCGCCGCACCAGCGCGAGCGCGCGCGCGTCGTGGGGCTGTCGCTCGCGCTGCTCATGCGGCTGGGTCTGCTGGCCGCGATGGCGCACCTCGTGCGGCTTACCGCCCCCATCGTCGAATGGGGGCAACTCTCGCTCTCGGGGCGGGACATGATCCTGCTGGCCGGCGGCCTGTTCCTGCTCTGGAAGGCCACCACCGAGTTGCATGAACGCCTGGAGGGCGTGGAGCATGCCGGGCCCCGGCGCGGGGGGCATGCGGCCTTCGGCACGGTCCTGGTGCAGATCGTGGCGCTGGACGCCGTCTTCTCGCTCGACTCGATCATCACCGCGGTGGGCATGGTGGACCACCTGCCCGTGATGATGGCGGCCGTGGTGATCGCCATGGCCGTGATGATGCTGACCTCGCGCGCGCTCACCGCCTTCGTGAACCGTCACCCCACGGTGGTGGTGCTGTGCCTGAGCTTCCTGCTCATGATCGGGCTCGGCCTCGTGGCCGAGGGCATGGGCTTTCACCTGCCCAAGGGCTACCTCTATGCCGCCATCGGCTTCTCGATCCTGGTCGAGGGCTTCAACCAGTGGAGGCTGCGCAACATCGCCCGGCATGCCGCACGCCTGCCGCTGCGCGAGCGCACGGCGCGTGCCGTGCTGCGGCTGCTGGGCGGGCACGGCGCGGGCCCGGATTCCGCGCACGGCCCCGAGGGGCCGGCACCGGCCCCCGCGTTCGGCCAGGAGGAGCGCAGCATGGTGAGCGGCGTGCTCTCGCTGGCGGACCGCTCCGTGCTCTCGGTCATGACGCCGCGCGCGGACGTGGACTGGCTCGACATCAGCCAGGACAAGGCCTCGCTCTATCGCCAGCTGCAGGCGCAGCCGCACGGCCTGTTTCCCGTGTGCGAGCGCGGCGGGCTGGACGCGGTGATCGGCATCGGCCGCGCGAAGGACCTCATGGCCGACCTCATCGGGCACGGCACCATCAACCGCCACAAGAGCCTGCAGCCGCCCCTGGTCGTGCCCGAGACGGTGAGCGTCATCCGGCTCATGGAGAGCCTGCGCCGCTCGCGCAACCACCTGGCCCTGGTGAGCGACGAGTACGGCACCATCCTCGGGCTGGTCACGCCGATGGACGTGCTGGAAGCCATCGCCGGCGAGTTTCCCGACACGGGCGAGGCGCTCTCGGTGCAGCCCGTGGGCCCCGAGCACTGGCTGGTGGACGGCCTGGTGGACCTGCATACGCTGGAGCGCGCCCTGCGCGTGGACGGGCTGGCGCACGGCGCGCACGACGCCAGCACGCTGGCGGGCCTGCTGCTCGAACACTTCGGCGAGCTGCCCGCGCCCGGGCGGACCGCGGTGCTCGGCAGCCTGCGCTTCGAGGTCGTGGCGGTGCAGGAGCGTCGCATCACCCGCGTGGACGTGCGCCGGGACGCTGCGCCCCAGCATCCGCCGGGCGGGTGAAACGCGGACGCCCTAAGAACGTGTTCACGATCTAACGGCAACGCGCCCCGAAGGGCGCGTCGTCAAGGGTTGGCGGCGGGGTGTTGTGCCGCCCGGGCCTCGCGGCCCGTCGGCGTCACGCGCCTTCGCGGCTCGCGCGCTTGCGCTCGTGCTCCTTCAGGAAGCGCTTGCGCAGGCGGATGCTCTTCGGGGTGATCTCGACCAGCTCGTCGTCCTCGATGAACTCCACGCCGTATTCGAGCGTGAGCTCGATCGGGGGCGTGATCTTGATCGCGTCTTCCTTGCCGCTCACGCGGAAGTTGGTGAGCTGCTTGGTGCGCGTGGCGTTCACCACCAGGTCGTTGTCGCGGCTGTGAATGCCGACGATCATGCCTTCGTACACCGGATCGTTCGCCTTCACGAACATGCGGCCGCGGTCATCGAGCTTGCCCAGGGCGTAGGTGAAGATTTCGCCGTCGTCCATCGAGATCAGCACGCCGTTCTTGCGGCTGGCGATCTCGCCGCGGTGCGGCTCGTAGCTGTCGAAGATGTTGCTGATCAGGCCCGAACCGCGCGTGAGGTTCAGGAATTCGTTGGTGAAGCCGATCAGGCCGCGCGCAGGAATGCGGTATTCCAGGCGCACGCGGCCGCGGCCATCGGGTTCCATGTTGACCAGCTCGCCCTTGCGCTCGCCCAGGGCCTGCATCACGCCGCCCTGGTGGCCTTCCTCGATGTCGGCCGTGACCAGCTCGATCGGTTCGTTGCGCACGCCGTCGATGTCGCGGAACACCACGCGCGGCTTGGACACGGCCAGTTCGTAGCCTTCGCGGCGCATGTTTTCCAGCAGGATGGTCAGGTGCAGTTCGCCGCGGCCGGCCACTTCGAAGATGCCGTCCTCGTCGGTTTCCTTCACGCGCAGGGCCACGTTGTGCTGCAGCTCTTTCTGCAGGCGGTCCCACAGCTGGCGGCTGGTCACGAACTTGCCTTCACGGCCGGCCAGGGGCGAGGTGTTCACGCAGAAATTCATCGTCAGCGTGGGCTCGTCCACGCGCAGCATCGGCAGCGGCGAGGGGCTGGCGGGGTCGGTCACGGTCACGCCGATGCCGATGTCCTCGATGCCGTTGATCAGCACGATGTCGCCCGGGCCGGCCTCGGGCGTCTGCATGCGGTCCAGGCCCTGGAAGGTCAGCACCTGGTTGATGCGGCCCTTGGCGGACTTGCCATCCGGGCCTTCCATCACCAGCACGTCCTGCCCGGGCTTGATCGTGCCCTGGCTGATGCGGCCCACGCCGATGCGGCCCACGAAGGTCGAGAAGTCCAGCGCGGAGATCTGCAGCTGCAGCGGTGCCTTCGGGTCGCCGGAGTTGGCCGGCACGTGCTTCAGGATGGTGTTGAAGAGCGCCGACATGTCGGGGCCCCACTGCTCGCCCGGCGCGCCCTCTTCGAGCGAGGTCCAGCCGTTGATGCCCGAGGCATACACCACGGGGAAATCGAGCTGCTCATCGGTCGCGCCCAGCTTGTCGAACAGGTCGAACGCGGCGTTCACCACCTTGTCGGGGTTGGCGCCGGGCTTGTCCACCTTGTTCACCACCAGGATGGGGCGCAGGCCCAGGGCCAGGGCCTTCTTGGTCACGAAGCGCGTCTGGGGCATCGGGCCTTCCTGCGCATCGATCAGCAGCACCACGCTGTCCACCATGGACAGCGCGCGCTCCACCTCGCCGCCGAAGTCCGCGTGGCCCGGGGTGTCGACGATGTTGATGTGGGTGCCTTCCCAGCTCACGGCACAGTTCTTGGCCAGGATGGTGATACCGCGCTCGCGTTCGATGGCGTTGTTGTCCATCACGGTATCGACGACCTTCTCGTGGTCGGCGAAGGTGCCCGACTGCCGCAGCAGCTGGTCCACCATGGTGGTCTTGCCATGGTCGACGTGGGCGATGATGGCGATGTTGCGGATTTGTTTGCTCATAGTGCTTCCAATGTGCCGCGCTCTGCCCGCGGCGTGTTGTTTTCCAGAATCTGACCGATCTCCAGCGGGCTCAGGAGCCGCTCGGGCACCAGTTCGCCGCCTACGGCGTGGGCCACGCCCAGCAGCGCGCGGGGCGCGGCGCCGAACACGGCCACCTGCGGCGCGTCGGGCCAGGGCCCGCGGCGGCGCACGCCGGAGAGGAACCGCGCCGCATTGTCCGCATCGAGCGTGACAGGCACGTGCCGTGCCAGCAGCGTCTCCACCGGCTGCACGCAGGCGAGGCGCGCGGCCTCGTCCATCGCTTCGAGCGCCGCCAGCGTCACGCAGCGCTCCACCCCCAGGCCGCCCGTGTCGATGCGGCGCAGGAAGGTGAGGTGCGCGCCCCAGCCCAGCGCGGCGCCGATGTCCTCGCCCAGCGTGCGGATGTACGTGCCCTTGCTGCACGTCACTACCATTTTGATAGCAGGTTGTTCAATGTTTCCGGCGACAAGGGCCAGATCCAGTGCATGGATCACCACATCGCGCGGCTCGCGCTCCACGGCGATGCCCGCGCGGGCATATTCGTAGAGCGCCTTGCCGTCCTTCTTGAGCGCGCTGTGCATCGGCGGCACCTGCCGGATCGGCCCGGTGAACTGCCGCTGCACCTCGGCGAGGCGCTCAGGCGCGAGCTGCTGCGGGTCCACGCCGCGGCGCTCCACCACCTCGCCCTCGGCATCGCCGGTGGTGGTGGTCACGCCCAGCAACGCCACGGCCTCGTAGGTCTTGGGCGCATCGAGCTGGAGCTGGCTGAATTTGGTGGCCGCGCCGAAGCACAGCGGCAGCACGCCCGATGCCAGCGGATCGAGCGTGCCCGTATGGCCGGCCTTCTCCGCCCGCAGCAGCCACTTGGCTTTCTGCAGCGCATCGTTGCTGGACAGTCCCAGCGGCTTGTCGAGCAGCAGCACCCCGTGCACAGGGCGCCGCTGCACCCGTGTGCGTGGCGCTTGGGTCACGTCAGTCTTCTTTGGAACGCGAGGCCACGGCCTGCGCGATGAGCGCGTTCATGTCGGCCGCGCGCTCGGTGGTGCGGTCGAACATGAAGTGCAGCGTGGGAACGGTGTGGATGTGCAGGCGCTTGAAAAGGCCGTTGCGCAAAAAGCCCGCGGCCTGGTTCAGCGCCTCCTGCGTCGCATCGGTATCGCCGACGAGCACGCTGAAGAACACCTTCGCGTGCGCGTAGTCGGGCGTCACTTCAACGCCCTGCAGCGTGACCATGCCGATGCGCGGGTCCTTCAACTCGCGGATCAGCTCGGTCAGGTCGCGCTGGATCTGGTCCGCGACCTTGAAGCCCCGGTTGGGCGTGGAGGAGGATTTTTTGGCTGCCATAGGGTCTCAAGCCTCCGCAGAGCCGACGCACCTCGCCAGCACCCTGTCCGCATCCCTCGAAGGGCCGCGGAGCAGGCCATGCCAGCAGACGCCGTGGAACCGGCTTCGCCGGGCCACGGGCGTCGTCCCCCTGGAGGGGGAAGGCGCGAAGCGACTCAGGGGGTGCATCACAAGGTCCTTGCGATTTCCTTGATCTCGAAGAGCTCCAGCTGATCACCTTCCTTGATGTCGCTGTAGTTCTTGAGCTTGATACCGCACTCGAAGCCTTCCTTGACTTCCTTGACATCGTCCTTGAGGCGGCGCACCGATTCGACTTCGCCGGTGTAGATGACCACGTTCTCGCGCAGCAGGCGGAACCGGCAGCCGCGCGTGACCTGGCCCGAGGTGACGTAGGAGCCCGCCACGGTGCCGATCTTGGAGGCCACGAACACCGTGCGGATCTCGGCCGTGCCGATGGATTCCTCGCGCTGTTCGGGCGCCAGCATGCCGGACATGGCCGCCTTCAGCTCATCCACCGCGTCGTAGATGATGTTGTAGTAGTGCAGATCGACGTCGTTGGCCTCGGCCGTCTTGCGCGCGCCGGCGTCGGCACGCACGTTGAAGCCGATCACGATCGCCTTGGAGGCGATGGCCAGGTTCACGTCGCTCTCGCTGATGCCGCCCACGCCCGCATACACGAGCTGGACCTTGATCTCGTTGGTCGAGAGCTTGAGCAGCGAGGCCGCCAGCGCTTCCTGCGAGCCCTGGACGTCGGCCTTGATGATGATGGGCAGGTTCTGCACCTCGCCCGCCGTCATGTCGGCGAACACGTTCTCCAGCTTCGCCGCCTGCTGCTTGGCCAGCTTGGTGTTGCGGAACTTGCCGGCGCGGTAGGTCGCGATCTCGCGGGCACGGCGCTCGTCGGAGAGCACCATGAACTCGTCGCCGGCCTGGGGCACGTCGGACAGACCCTGGATCTCCACCGGGATGGAGGGGCCGGCGGACTTGGTGGCCTTGCCGTTCTCGTCGAGCATGGCGCGCACACGGCCGGAAGTCTGGCCCGCGAGCACCACGTCGCCCACCTTGAGCGTGCCGGACTGCACCAGCACCGTCGCCACGGGGCCGCGGCCCTTGTCGAGCTGCGCTTCGATCACGAGGCCCTTGGCCAGCGCGTCCACGGGGGCCTTGAGCTCCAGCACCTCGGCCTGCAGCAGCACCTGCTCCAGCAGGTCGTCGATGCCCATGCCGGTCTTGGAGGACACGGGCACGAAGGGCGAATCGCCGCCGTACTCTTCGGGCACCACTTCCTCGACCACCAGCTCCTGCTTGACGCGGTCGGGGTTGGCATCGGGCTTGTCGGCCTTGGTGATGGCCACGACGATGGGCACCTTCGCCGCCTTGGCGTGCTTGATGGCTTCCTTCGTCTGCGGCATCACGCCGTCGTCGGCCGCCACCACCAGGATGACGATGTCGGTGGCCTGCGCGCCGCGGGCACGCATGGCCGTGAAGGCCTCGTGGCCGGGGGTATCGAGGAACGACACCATGCCGCGCGGCGTCTCGACGTGGTAGGCGCCGATGTGCTGCGTGATGCCGCCGGCCTCGCCCGCCGCCACCTTGGAGCGGCGGATGTAGTCCAGCAGCGAGGTCTTGCCGTGGTCCACGTGGCCCATGACGGTGACCACGGGAGCGCGCGGCAGTGCCTCGGCCTGCTGGCCGGACACGTCCTCGTCGGTGAACGCCTCGGGGTCGTCCAGCGCAGCCACGACGGCCTTGTGGCCCATTTCCTCGACCACGATCATGGCCGTTTCCTGGTCCAGCGGCTGGTTGATGGTGACCATCTGGCCCATCTTCATCAGCGACTTGATGACCTCGGAGGCCTTGATCGACATCTTGTGCGCCAGCTCGGCCACGGTGATGGTCTCGGGCACGTGCACTTCGATGATGCGCGCCTCGACCGCCGCCGCCTGCTGGTGCGGATGGTCGTCGCGATCACCGCGGCGGCCGCGCGGGCCGCTGCGCCAGTTGTTGCGGCCCACGCCGCCGCTGGCGTCGCCACGGGTCTTGATTTCCTTCTTCTTGGCCGGATCGCCCGCCCAGCTCGACGAGAGCTTGGCCGACTTGACTTCCTTGCCCAAGCCGCCGGCAGGCGCGCCCGCCGGAGCGCGCGCCGCGGCGGGAGTGGCCGCAGGCTTGTGCAGCGTGCCCTTCTTGGGGTCGGCGGTCGTGGTGGGCTTGGGCGCGGGCTTGGGCTCCTCGGGCTTCTTGGCCACGAGCACCTTCTTGGGCGCGGCCATCATGGCGCGGATGGCCTCGGCCTCGGCGAGGGCCTTGCGGCGGCGCTCGTCCAGATCGACGGCACGCGCGGTTTCCTCGGCGGCACGCGCCTTGGACTCGGCCTCGGCCTTCGCCCGGGCCTCGGACTGCGCGGTGGCACGGGCCGCGGCTTCGGCCGCAGCCTCGCGGGATGCCTCCGCCCGTTCGGCGGATTCCTGGGCCTTCTTGCCGGCCTGCTGCGCGGCGTAGGCGGCTGCGCGCTCCTCGGCCTCGCGTTCGCGGCGCTCGCGCGCCTCGCGTTCGAGGCGCTTGGCGCTCAACTCCTCTTCCTGGCGGCGGAGCAGCTCGACCTGATGGCGCGCCTCTTCCTCGCGGCGGGCCAGATCCTGGTCCTCGGCGGAGATGTCGGCCTGGGCATCGTCCATGGACACACCCTGCCCTTCGCCCGAGGCATCGGCCACGTCGTCGCGCTTGATGAAGGTGCGCTTCTTGCGCACTTCCACCTGGATCGTGCGGGCCTTGCCGGTGGCATCGGCCTGCTTGATCTCGCTGGTGGACTTCTTGGTCAGCGTGATCTTCTTGCGATCCCCGGTGGCCGTTCCATGGCTGGCCTGCAGGAATGCAAGCAGCTTCTGCTTGTCCGATTCGGTGAGCGCGTCGGTCGGAGCGGCCTTGGCCACGCCAGCGGACTTGAGCTGGTCGATCAGGGTTTCCGGCGATTTCTTGAGTTCGTTGGCGAACTCGGCGACAGTGTTACTGGACATATTCGGTTCGTACCTCCCCTGACCCTTACTCTTGCCCCGCGAACCAGTGTTCGCGCGCCTTCATGATCAAGGCCTTGGCATCTTCCTCGGACTGGCCGGTCAGGGCGGTCAGTTCATCGATGGCCAGATCGGCCAAATCATCGCGGGTGTGGACGCCGCCCTCGGTCAGCTTGCCGATGAGTTCGGGCGTCAAGCCTTCGAGGTCGCGCAGATTCTGCGAGACGCCTTCCACGCTTTCCTCGCGGGCGATCTCCATGGTGAGCAGCGCATCCTTGGCGCGGGCGCGCAGCTCGTTCACGGTGTCCTCGTCGAAGCTCTCGATCTCGAGCATTTCCTGCAGCGGCACGTAGGCCACTTCTTCCAGGCTCGCGAAGCCTTCCTCGATGAGGATGTTGGCGATCTCTTCATCCACGTCGAGCTTTTCCATGAAGAGGCGACGGGACGTGTCGGTCTCGCTGGCCTGCTTCTGGGCGGACTCGGCCGCGTCCATGATGTTGATCTTCCAGCCCGTCAGGTCGGAGGCGAGGCGCACGTTCTGGCCGCCGCGGCCGATCGCGATGGCGAGGTTTTCCTCGTCCACCACCACGTCCATGGCGTGCTTTTCCTCATCGACCACGATGGAGGAGACGTTGGCCGGGGCCAGCGCGCCGATCACGAACTGCGCGGGGTCCTCGGACCAGAGCACGATGTCCACGCGCTCGCCGGCCAGCTCGTTGGTGACGGCATTCACGCGGGTGCCGCGCACGCCGACGCAGGTGCCGATGGGGTCCACGCGCTTGTCGTGCGAGAGCACGGCGATCTTGGCGCGGCTGCCGGGGTCGCGGGCGCAGCTCTTGATCTCGAGCAGGCCCTGCTCGATCTCGGGCACTTCGTTGCGGAACAGCTCGATCATGAACTCGGGCGCCGAGCGCGAGAGGATGATGGGCGCGCCACGCAGCGTGAGGTCCACCTCCATGATCATGGCGCGCACGCGGTCGCCGTTGCGCAGGTTTTCCTTGGGGATCATCTCGCTGCGGCGCAGGCGGCCTTCCACGCGGCCGCTCTCCACGATGATGTCGCCCTTGTCCATGCGCTTGACGGTGCCGGTGAAGATCTTCTCGCCGCGCGACATGAAGTCGTTGAGCAGCATCTCGCGCTCGGCGTCGCGGATCTTCTGCAGGATGACCTGCTTGGCGGCCATGGCGCCGATGCGGCCGATGGGCAGGGAGTCGATGCCTTCCTCGATGTACTCGCCCACCTCGATGTCGGCGATGCGCTCCTGCGCGTCCATGAGGAGTTCCTCGGCATCGGGGTTCTGCAGGCCGGCGTCGTCGGGCACGACGAGCCAGCGACGGAAAGTCTCGTAGTTGCCGCTGTCGCGGTCGATCGCCACGCGGATGTCCACATCGCCGGGATAGAGCTTCTTGGTGGCCTGGGCCAATGCCAGTTCCACGGCGCCGAACACCACGTCGCGCTCCACGTTCTTCTCGCGCGAAATGGCTTCAACCAACATCAACAGTTCGCGATTCATCGACGACTCCTATTTTTCAATCCCTTGGAGGCCCGCGCCCGGCGCGGCGGCCCTTGCTTCGAATTCCCTGCGCTCAGCCCTGGGCCTCGCCGCCTTTCGCCCCACGCCCCTTGAAGTTCACGATCGAGGCCAGCCTGGCATCGCGCAACTCGTCCAGCGTGAAACCCAGGGCCTGCAGGGGCGCCGGCGCCCGTTTCTTGCTGACCTTCTGGCCGGGCTTGACCGGAGGCTCGTCGCTCCAGACGATCTGCCAGCCTCCCGCCTCGGTGCGTTCGAGCGTGCCCCTGAATTTCTTGCGGTTGGCATTCACCTGGCCCGCCGCGGCCTCGCCGATCGGCGCCTTGAGCGTGATGTCGATCACCTCGCCAGCGAAGCGCTGGAAATCCTGTTCGTGGCGCAGCGGCCGGTCGATACCGGGCGAGGAGACTTCCAGGCGCTTGTAGTCGACGCCATCGACCTCCAGCGCGAACTGCAGCTGGCGCGTGACCTTCTCGCAATCCTCGACGGTGACGAATTGCCCGGCTTCGGCCGGCTGCGCGGGCGCGTCGGCGGCGGGTGGCTCCCACGGCAGATCGATGGTGATGCGCAGCAGCCCGCCGGCGGAGCGTTCGATCTCCACCAGGTCGTACCCCAGGCCCGCGACGGTTTGTTCGACGATCTGCTGCAATGCCACGTGTTGTTCAGCTCAGTTCCAGAAGTACAAAAAACCCGATAACCGCCGAGGTGTCTCCCCGACAGCTTCGAGCTCGAAGAAAAGCGAACGGCCAAAAAAAACGGGCGGTGGGTACCCGCCCGTTCTGGCCGTGAGACACGAATTGTAGCCTGTGACGCCCGGCTTTGCCAAGCAAGCGGCATGCAACTTGCATTGCACCGGCGCCACACTTCCCTACGCGGAGGCCGCGCCCCGGGCCCTCACCAGGCGCTCGAACACCGCCTGCGCCTCTGGCGCGGCGGGCGCCGCGGAGCGGGACTCCTGCAGGCTCGACAGCAGGCGCGACACCACGCCCGCCTGGGGCAGCAGCGGCCCGAGGAAGCGGGCCCGCGCGCCGTCGGCGATGAGCAGCGTGGGAAATGTCTCCACGTCGAGATCGCCGGCCAGCGCCTCCTCGTCCTCCACGTCCACCCATTCGAAGCGGGCCTCGGGATGGGCCGCCCGGAGGCCGTCGAACACGGCCCGGTATTCGCGGCAGACGCCGCACCAGGCGGCACAGAGGCAGACGACCCACCAGCCCGGGGCCGTGGCGGGCGGTGGTGGCGGAAGGGTGGAATCCGGCGAAGGCATGGAGGCAGGCGGTGTGGTGAGCGGGGCGAGCGGGACAAGGGGGCGGCGCGGGAGCACCGGGCCCGTTCAGCGGCCCCGGCGCTCCCGGGCGCGATGGACGTCGATGGTAGCGACACCCGGCGCCCGGTTGCCCCAGGCGTTGCGCACGAAGGTGGCCACCGCCGCCACTTCGTCATCGCCCAGCACCTGGGTGAAGGGCGGCATGCCGTGCGGCCGGGGGTTGCCGGCCGTGGCCGGGGCATAGCCGCCCTGCAGGATGGTGCGCACCACGTTGGTCGGATCGCCGAGGAGCACGGCCCGGTTGCCCGCCAGCGCCGGGAAGGCCCCCGGCCGCCCCTGCCCGGCGTCGCCGTGGCATTCGGCGCAGTGGCGCGTGTAGAGGGTCGCGCCGCGCTCCATGGCCGTGCGCGGCGGGGCCGGCGCGGGCGCGGCGCCCTCGTGCGGGCCGCGCGCATCGGGCAGCGCGCGCAGGTATTCGGCCATCGCCCGCAGGTCCGCGTCGTCCAGGTACTGCGTGCTGCGAAAGACCACCTCGGCCATCGGCCCGGTGACGGTGGCGCGCGGCGAGACGCCGTCGCGCAGCAGCGCCACCACCTCGTCCACGGGCCAGTCGGCCACGCCGGCCTCGCGCGGGGTGTCCAGCGCGGGGGCATACCAGTTCTGCACGGGGATAAGCCCGCCGCGCAGGGCGCCCGCGTCGCGGGTGGCGCCCAGCGCATTGCGCGGGCTGTGGCAGGCCGCGCAATGGCCCAGGCCCTGGACCAGGTAGCGCCCGCGGTTCCAGGCGGCCGGCCGCCCGGGATCGGGCGCGAGGCCGCCCGGCCGGAAGAAGAGCGCGCGCCACACCGCCAGCGCGGCCTGCGTGCCGTAGGGGAAGTCCAGCGCGTGCGGGCGCCCGGGCTGGCGCACGGGCGGCAGGCTGCGCAGGTAGGCATGGAGGGCGTCCGAGTCCTCGCGCGTCACGTGGGTGTAGCTCGGGTACGGGAACGCGGGGTAGAGCAGCCGGCCGTCGCGCGAGCGCCCGTGGTGCAGTGCCCGCCAGAAGGCCGCCCCGGACCACGCGCCCAGGCCGGTCTCGGGATCGGGCGTGAGGTTGCTGCTGTACACGGTGCCGAAGGGCGTCTCGATGCCCCGCCCGCCCGCGAAGGGCGCGCCGCCGGCCGCCGTGTGGCAGGCCATGCAGTTGCCGGCGCGGGCCAGGTATTCGCCGCGCGCGATAACCTGCGCCGTGGCCGGCGCGGCGGGCGGGCCGTCTCCCTCGGGCAGCGGGGTCTCGCCCCAGCGGTTGAGCACCACGACGAGGCCGGTGCACGCGGCCAGCACGGCGGCCAGGGCGCAGGCCGCCACCGCCCGCCATCGCGCGCGGAAGGCCCGCGGGAACCGGGCCGCGCTCATGGCGCGCTCCCCGGCGCCGATGCCTCCTGCACGCCGCCGCAGGGCATGGGCAGCGGCCCGGCCGCCGCGCCGGCGGGCCGGCCGCCATCGGGCACGGGCTGGGCCGCGAGCCAGGCCGAGACGGCGCTCACGTCGTCGGCGGTGAGCTGGCGCGCCACCTGGGCCATGCAGTCGGGCGCGTGGGAGCGGCGCTGGCCGGTCTGCCAGGCGCCGATCTGGCTGTTGACGTAGTCGCGCGGCAGCCCCACGAGGGCGGGAATGGCCGGCCGCACGCCGGTCATCGCGGCGCCGTGGCACTGCACGCAGGCGGGGATGCCGCGCGCCGCGTCGCCCTCGCGCACAAGGCGGCGCCCGCGCTCCAGCGCCTCGGGCGGGGCCTGGGGCGGCGGGGGCGGCGCATAGGGCAGGTCCAGCGCCGCGAAGTACCCGGCGATCTCGCGCAGGTAGCCGTCGGTCATGTGCTCCAGCAGGTAGGACATCTGCGGGTAGCTGCGGCGCCCGTCGCGGAAGTGCAGGAGCTGGTGGTAGAGGTAGCCGGCCGGCTTGCCGGCGATGCGCGGAAAGTAGCCCTGCTGCGTCGCGCGGCCCTCGCGGCCATGGCAGGCGGTGCAGGCCAGCACGCGGTCGGCCATGCCGGCCGGCACGGCGGGCGCGGGCGCGGGCGCCGGGGGAGCCTGAGGGGACTGGGGGGACTGAGGAGTGGCCGCCGTGCCCGTGCAGGCCGCCATGGCCACCGCCAGCGCGGCCACCCGGCGCAGGAGGCGCGTGGCGGCGAAGTCGGTCGGGGCGGCAGGCGGCGGGGGCATGGTTGGGGTATCTCGTCGTGTGCGTGGGGAAGGCCGGCGGTGCGGGTGCCGCCCTCCCCCACTCTACGCACCCCTTGCCGGCGCGTACAGCCGGCCCGGCGCGCGCCTGCCCGTGCGCCCGGCGATTGCTACCAATTCAATAGCAAACAATCCAGCATTTACGGCGACATGGAGCCCCAAACACCCCCAAACCTGCCCCACCCCCTCACGGAAGGATGTTGGCGGCCCGCGCCTTGGCCACGATGGCGTCGGCATCGCGGCGCAGCAGCAGGCGCTGGGCGACCAGCGCGTCCGCCGCCGCACCCACGGCCGCGACATAGCCGGCCTGGCTGCCGTACAGCTCCTCCAGCGACGGGCGCCCGTCCCCGGCCGCGAGGCGTGCGGCCCGCGTCTTGTGGAAGGGGATGAAGCTTCCGGTGAGGTTGGCGAGATCGACGATGCCCGGCGTGGCCACGTCGTTGAACTCGATGCTGGTGCCCAGGGGCACGCGCGCCTCCACGCTCTGGATGCCGGCCCGCGCGAGGCCCGTCCCCGGATCGACCTGCGGCACCAGGATGGCGTAGTCGCGGCCCACGGCGCGGGGCGGCAGCACGGTGGCGATGTCCGATTCATCCTGCGGCTGGTACTGCGGCCCGAAGTCCAGCAGCGTGAAGCCGTTGTAGCGCGCGAGGTAGCGGAACTCCGGGATGGCCGTCTGCACGCCGCCCACGCTCCAGGTGAGGCCCTTCATGGCCGGGTAGGCGAGCTGCGCGGGCCGCACGAGCGTGCCGTCGGCCACGCGCGGCACCTGGCTGGGCGGCGGCTCGGTGCCGCGCACCACCCAGTCCTCCAGCGCGAGGAAGAGCGCGCGGAAGGTGTCGTTGAAATGCACCACGGTGCCGGCCGGATAGACCGTGCGCGAAGGCGCGTAGCTGATGCTCTCCACGCCGCCCGCTCCGCCGTGCTGGGTGCTGGCGTAGTAGTAGATGCGCGCGTCGGCGGGCTGGGCGATGTCGCGCTCGCCCAGCGCATCGGTGAGCACGGGCGAGCCCTGCAGCTGCCAGAACTCGGTGCCCGACAGGCCCAGGAAGAGCCGGGGGCAGGTGCCGCTGGCGGTGCAACGCCGCAGCACCCCGCCCTGCCGCCCGCTCACCGCGTCCACGTAGTCGGCCGCGAGGCCGCGCGGCGCGGTCTGCCCGAAGGCCGTGTGGTCGGTGCGCAGCCCGCCCCCGCCGCCCGGGACCGCGAAGCGGGTGTTGACGTTGGTCTGCCGCGCGGCCACATGGGCATAGACGCCGTCGAACACGCGCCCGCCGTCCAGCCGCTGGTTGAAGCCCAGGTGCAGGAAGGTCTTCATCGCGTTGCCCGACTGCGAGGTGCCCTGCCCGATGACGTACGAGACGCGCCCCGCGAGCGGGTTGGCGCGGCCGTCCGCATCGGCGGCCCGGCCGCGGAAGAAGCCCACCGTGTCGCGCAGCGCGGCCAGGCCCACGCCCATCACCTTGGGGTCCTTGGCCACGTAGACCAGCTCATAGAGGTACTGCGGATCGAAGCCGCCGCGCAGGCACACGCTGGCCGCATCCGGCGTGCCGGGGAACGGATTGGCGGCGGCATCGCAGGTGGCGAACTTCCAGTCCGCCGCGGACACCGGCTCGCGCGGGTCGGTCTCGTTACGGCGGCGCGTGAGCGAGTAGCCCGGCAGGGTGTTGTCCAGGCTGGCGGGCGCATAGGGGATCATGCTGCCGTTGAAGACGCCGCCCGGCAGGGTCATCGCCGGCGCGGCGGCCGTGGGCACCAGTTCCGCGCGGTAGGGGCCGGTGATGCTGCTGCCGTCGGGGTTGCGCGCCACGGGCACGGTGGCCGTGAGCCGCGCGGGCGTGCTCTTGGGCACGTCGCCCTGCCAGGCCGAGTAGAGGAAGGTGTAGCCGCGCTCGAAATACACGGCGTCGCCCGGCGTGGCCGACGGGTTGGGCAGCGTCAGGATGTTGCCCCGGTTGGGCGCGTCGTAGCGCAGCACGCCGCCGGCCTTGGACATGTCCTTGGGCTTGAGCAGCACGAAGTCGGCGCTGTACTCGACCATGCCCCGGCCGTTGCGCGGCGCGAGCTGCAGGTCCTGGATGATGGCGTTGCGCGGATCGGCCGGGTCCAGCTCGCCGCGCAGCGTGCCGGTGAGCTTCTCGTAGGTGCCCACGCTGCCGTAGCTGCCGGGGAAATCCTCGGTGGCCGCGATCTCCAGATGCATGCGGGGCGCGCTGCCCTCCCCGCCGCCGCCACCTCCGCACGCGGCCAGCAGGGCCGCCGCCACGCACAGCAGGCCACCCACGGCCCGCGGCCGGGCCGCTTCACGCACACGATCCGATGTCATCCACCACATGGCAGTCTCCTCGACAAAGGGCGCGCCGGGGGGCGGCGGGCGCGCGGCCGGCCGCACGGGCCCGGCGGGCCCGCAACAGGACAGAAAGGAAATCGACGGAAAAGGAAAGGGCGCGGGCGGCACGCGGCCGCCGCGCGCGGTGGCTCACTCCGGCTCGATGCCGGCGGCCTTGATCACCTGCCCCCACTTGCGGGTTTCCGCGGCCTGGAAGCCCGCCAGCTCCTGCGGCGTGGTCGTCCAGGGCTCGGAGCCGGCCATGTCGTAGAACGACTTCGCGGCGGCGCTGCGCGTGGCCTGCGCGAGCAGCTGGTTGAGCCGCGCCACCACCGGCGCGGGCGTGCCCGCGGGCACGTAGGCCGCGAACCAGTAGCCCATGTCGTAGCCCTTCACGCCCGCCTCGTCGATGGTGGGCACGTCGGGCAGCTGGGCGCTGCGCTTTTGCGTGGAATAGCCCAGCGCGCGCAGCTTGCCCGCCTTGATCTGCGGCACGCCGGTGGAGGTGTCGGTGATCATCAGGTCGATCTGCCCGCCCAGCAGGTCGGTGATGGCGAGCGGATTGCTCTTGTAGGGCACGTGGAGGATGTCCACGCCCGCGAGCTGCTTGAGCATCTCGCCCGCCACGCGGCTCGACGAGCTGCCGCTGCCGAAGCTGAGCTTGCCGGGCGCTTTCTTCGCGGCTGCGATCAGCTCGCCCACGGTCTTGTAGGGCGCGGAGGCGTTCACTACCAGCACCTGCCCGCCCTTGCCCAGCCCGGTGACGGGCGCGAAGTCTTTCACCGGGTCGTAGGACAGCTTCTTGTAGAGGTGCTCGTTGGCCGCGTGCGTGGTGTTGGTGGTGATGAGCACCGTGTAGCCGTCGGGCGGCGCCTTGGCCACGAACTGCGCGGCGATCATGCCGCTGGCGCCCGCCCGGTTGTCCACCACCACGGGCTGCTGCGTGTCGGTGGTGACCGACTGACCCACGGCCCGCGCGAGCTGGTCCGTGGCGCTGCCCGCCGCGAACGGCACCACGAAGGTGAGGGCCTTGGCCGGATACGCCGGCGCGGGCTGCTGCGCCCCGGCCAGGGCGGTCCAGGCCAGGCAGGCCGCGGCGGCGAGCGCGTGCCGGCGCCGGGGGAAATCGGGAAGGTTCATGGCGTTGTCTCCTTTAGGAATAGTTGGAATGCAAGGGGCGGGAAAACGGCGGCGCGGGCCGGCGCCGCGAGAAAAACTCCGGGGTTTGCAGGCCGCCGCTTCAATCCGGCGCGGCGGGGCCGGCTAGGTGGGGCGCCAGCGCGGCGGGCACGCGCACGGGCATGTCCAGCAGCAGGAACGACAGGGTCTTGCCGTGGCTGTCGAGGTTGAGCGCATCGTTCACGCCGCCGTCCAGCACGTCGTCGATGACCACGTTCATCGCGTGCAGCAGCGGCAGCGGGTGGCGCGCGACGCGACCGGGGGCGCGGTGCGCGAACTGCCGCGCGACGGCCTCCTCGGTCACCTGCTCCAGCAGCACGGGCCAGAGCGCCGGGTGCCAGGCGATGACGCTGATGTTCGAGCGGTTGCCCTTGTCGCCCGTGCGGCCGTGGGCCAGCCGGTACAGGGGCACGGTCAGGGTGTTCGGGGATGCGGTGCTGTCCATGCCTGCGGCCTGCGGTGCGTGTGCTTGCGTCATGCGGCCTCCTCCAGCAGCCGGTAGCCCGTGGCCACGGCCTCGCGGGGCACGAGGCCGGACGCCATGCCCAGGCGCGGGCGCACGGAGGTCCGCACGCCGCCGCCGCCCGCGGGGCCGCAGGTGTAGAGCGCCGTGACCTCGCGCACCAGCCGCTGCGCCACGGCGGCGTCGCGGTGCTGCAGCGCCAGGCGCAGGCGCACGTCCCGCGCGCCGTCGCCATCGCTGGCACCCGGGCCGCCCAGGCCCCGCCCCGCATCGTCGGCCCAGGCGCTCATCACGCCGATCAGGTCCGCGCGCAGGCCGGCGCCGGCCTCGGCCATGCGCTCGCGCACCACGTCCGCCGCCAGCCGCGCCCGGGCACCGGCCCGCGCGCCCGCATAGGAGATCTCGCCCTCGGCGAACCAGCCCGACTCGAAGCACACGTTGACCTTGAGCGAATCCGGCCGGGGATGCCCGCGCACGCCTTCAAGGCGCACCCGGTCGGGGCCCTCGGCGGTCACGCGCGCGGCCGTGATGTCGGCCACCACGTCGGGGGTGAGGTAGGCGGCGGGGTCGTGCAGCTCGTACAGGAGCTGCTCCTTGACCGTGCGCTCGTCGATCCGCCCCCCGGTACCGGCCGGCTTGGTGATGGTGCAGTCGCCGCTCTCCCCGATCTCGGCGATCGGGTAGCCCAGGCGGGCCAGGCCCGGCACGTCCTTGTAGCCCGGATCGGCGAAGTACCCGCCCGACACCTGCGCGCCGCACTCCAGCAAGTGGCCCGCCATGGTGGCGCGCGCGAGCCGGTCCCAGTCGCGCGGCGACCAGCCGAAATGCGCCATGGCCGGCCCCAGCACCAGCGAGGGATCGGCCACGCGGCCGCACACGACGATGTCGGCCCCGGCCTTCAGCGCATCGGCGATGGGCTCGGCGCCGATGTAGGCATTGGCGCTCACGATCGGATCGGCGGGCCAGGCTCCGCCCAGTGCCGCGGCCAGCACGGGCCGGTGCGCCTCATGACCCAGATCGTCGCCCCACACGACGGCGATGCGCGGCGCGCGGGCCCCGAGCTCGCGCGCCAGCACGCGGATGCGCTCGGCCGCGCCGGCCGGGTGGGCCGCCCCGAAATTGCTCACGATGCGGATGCCGTGCTGCAGGCACTGAGCGAGCACGGGGCGCAGCAGATCGTCCAGCAGGGGCTCGTAGCCCGCCTGCGGCCGGGCGCGCCGGGCCAGCTGCGCCAGGGCCAGCGTGCGCTCGGCCAGCGTCTCGAAAATGAGCACCGCCGGGCCGCCGGCCTCGATCAGGGCCCGCACCACGGGCAGCGCGGCATCGGTGCGGTCGCCGGAAAACCCGGCCGCGCACCCCACGCGCAGGATGTTTGCATTCGCCATCGTCGTTCTGTCTCCTGGGGGCGACTGTAGAAGCCGGCGCTTCTTCCGTGAAATAGATTGTTAAGATCGATTGATCCGGATTTCAGATCAATCCACGCCCCAGCGCCGGGCCCGCCATGCACCTCTCCAGCCGCCACATCGATGCCTTCCTGGCCCTGGCGCAGCAGCGCAGCTTCACGCGGGCCGCCTCCCTGTGCCACCTCTCGCAGCCCGCATTCAGCGCGCTCGTGCGCTCGCTCGAAGAGGGCCTGGGGCTGCGGCTGTTCGACCGCAGCACGCGGCACGTGGACCTCACGCCCGAGGGGCTGGACTTCCTGGAGTCGGCGCGGCGCATCCGCGCGGAGATCGACGATGCCCTCGCGGCGGCGCAGGATGCCGCGCAACTGCGGCGGGGGCGCGTGTCGCTGGCGCTGCTGCCCTCGCTGGCCGCGGGCTGGCTGCCCGGCATCCTGGCGGGCTTTCGCGCCGCCCATCCCCGCATCGAGCTGGACATCGCCGACGTGCTGTCGGAGCCCTGCATCGAGCGCGTGGCCTCGGGCCGCGCCGACTTCGCGCTGGCCGCGATCCGCGCGGACACGCCGTCGCTGCAGGCCGAGCCCTTCTGCGCCGACGGCTTCCACCTCGTCTGCCCCGCCGACCATCCGCTGGCGCGCCGCCGCAGGAAAGGCGGCCTGCAGGTGACGGATCTCGCGCAATGGCCCTTCGTGCACCTGGCCCGCACGAGCAGCGTGCGGCAATATCTCGAAGCCGCCATCCATCCCCATGCCATGAACACCCTGATCGAAGTGGAGCAGCTCGCCACCGTGATGGGCATGGTGCGCGCGGGCCTGGGCATCAGCGTGGTGCCCACGCTCACGCTCTTCCACTTCGCGCATCCCGGCATCGCCACGCGCCCGCTCGCGCTGCCGGGACTCACGCGCCAGATCTATCTCGTGCGCCGCCGCGACCGGGGACTGTCGGTCGCGGCGCACAGTCTTTATGAACGGGTCTTGGCACACCGGCCACGGGTGTGAGATAAAAAGCAAAGGCGGAGAGCCCCGACCGCCTCCGAACGCCCGCCCCCCCTTTCACCCTGTCCATGTCCACTGCGCTTCCGGATTCCACCCTTCCCTCCGCCCCCCACCCGGCCCCGGACTTCGGCGACAACCGCTCGCTGCAGGCCACGATCTGCTTCGTAGTGCTGGTGACCCTCCTGCTCATCGGTTCGAACGTCTGGCTCGCGTGGCGCGCGCGGCAGGCCGAATGGCACCAGGCCCAGGCCTTCGGGCAGAACCTGGGCCACGCGGTGGCGCAGCAGATGGACAGCATGTTCTCCGAGATCGACCGCGTCCTGGACGGCATCGTGTACGAACTGGAGCGCGAGGAGATGGCGCCCGACGCGCTGGAATCCCTGCAGCCCGTGCTGGTCAACCACGTGGCCCACACCGACCACCTGCACGGGTTGTTCATCTATGGCAAGGACGGCAGCTGGCTCGTCAACACGCAGCCCGTGCAAAGGCCGGGCGCCAACAACTCCGACCGCGCCTATTTCATCCACCACCGCGACAACCCCAGCACCCGGACGCTGATCGGCAGCCCCATCGTGAGCCGCTCCAGCGAGGCCTGGATCATTCCGGTATCGCGCCGCATCAACGACTCCGAGGGCCGGTTCGCGGGCGTGGCGCTCGCGACCGTGCGGCTCAACCACGTGCTGGGCATCCTCAACGGCTTCGACGTGGGCCCGGAGGGCGCGATCGCGCTCTCGCACTCCGACGGCACGATCATGGTGCGCCGCCCCTTCTACATGGAGGACATGGGCCGCAGCATCGCCGGCTCACCGCTGCACGCGCGCCTCATCCAGAGCCGCTCGGGCTCCATCGTCACGCCCTCGCCCATCGATGGCGTGCGGCGGCTCGTCACCTTCGAGCACACGCGGAACAACCCGCTGGCCATCGCCGTGGCGCAGTCGGAGGACGACGTGCTCGCGCAGTGGCGCGAGGCCACGTCCGTGCAGGCGGTGGGCATCTTCCTGCTGCTGAGCGTCGTCGGCATCGCCGGCGGCTACGTGATCCGCACCGTCAAGCGCCGGCAGGACGCCGAGCGGCAACTGATCTCGGCCCACGGCGAGCTGATGCAGGCCCACCTGCGCCTGGAGCACATGGCCGAGCACGACGGCCTCACGGGTGTGCACAACCGCCGCGCCTACGACCGCCGCATCACCGAAGTGCTGGCGCAGTGCCGGCGGAACCGGCGGCCGGTCTCCGTGGTGATGTTCGACGTGGACCTGTTCAAGAGCTACAACGACATCCTGGGGCACCTGCAGGGGGACGAATGCCTGCGGCAGGTGGCCAAGGCGCTGTCGGGGGCCATCCGCCGGCCCGGCGACTTCATCGCGCGCTATGGCGGCGAAGAATTCGCCATGGTGCTGCCCGAGACCGACACCGCCGGAGCCTACCTGGTGGCGTCCGCGGCGCGCTCGGCCGTCAGCGCCCTCGGTATCCCCCATCCCGGAAGCCCGTTCCGGCACGTCACCGTCAGCGGCGGCGTGGCCAGCTGCGCCTGGGACTGCGCCGATAGAACGCCGCGCGACCTGACAGGCCGCGCGGACACCGCGCTCTATGCCGCCAAGCAGGAAGGGCGCAACCGCGTCGCCGCGGCAGCCGAGGCCCCTGCGCCGGCCGGCGAGCCTGAGCACGCCACCGCGGGCGAAGCGCACTGAGCGGCAACCGGTTCAGAAACGCCAGGCAGGCCCCCGGCCCCCAGGCGCTGGCACGAAGGCCGCCGTCAGATCCAGTTCTCTTGCAGCGGCGCGTGGGCGGGGAACATATTGAGATACTGGACCAGCCTCGGCCGATCCGCCCTATTGGGCCGGCTGCCGTGCGGCAAGGCGTGGTGCCAGATGATGAGGTCGCCAGCCCTTCCGGCCAGCGGCGTGGCCCCCAACAGGGTGAGATCCTGCTGCCGCGCGGACGAGGGCCCGCCCGGCAGGCCCGCCAGCCAGGATTCGAGCCGGCGATGAAAACCGGGGACCAGCGTGAACGCCCCCTGCTCCGCCTGCGTATCCGTCAGGTACAGAATGCCCTGGGTGCCCATCGGCACGGGTGTCTGCAGGCTGACGTCCCAGTGCAGGTGGGGGCCGCGGAACGGGTGGGTGGCCGTCTCCGGCGCATTGAAGCCGACGCGGTCCGTGGTGCTCCACAGATCCGCCGTGCCCCACAACTGGGCGAAGGCCTTGTGGATGCGCCGGCTGCGGCGGTTGCGCTCCAGCGCCGCGTGGTGGAAGAGCTGGACCATGATCCCGTGCTCATTGGGCGGATACCACGTGGCGGGGTCGCCAGGGTCCGCGCCCAGAACGCGCCAGATCTCCGCCGCCACCGCCGCGGCATCCTCGGCGGGCACCGCATCGTGCAGCACGACATAGCCGTGCTCCTCCCAGAAGGCCAGATCCCGGGCCGACAGCACGGGCTCCATCCGATCCACCGCCGCCAGCGCGTCGCGGGTTGCGGGTGGCAGTGGCCCTTCGTTCATGGCGGCATCGAGGCGCGCCACGGTATCGGCCGATGGCAGGCCCGCGCGCTCGGCCACCCAGCGCTCGAACGCCGCATAGGTGCCGCCCCCTTCACGCCCGAACCAGGCATAGAACGGCTCCAGCCCGATCCCCAGGGCATGCAGCACCCAATGGTCCCGCCGCCCCTGCCGCGCCGAGAGCGGCGCCGACCGCCCTTCGCGCACCATGGCAAAGCGCGACCAGACCTCCTCCAGACACGGCGGCAAGGCCCCGCACTGATCCTGCACCCTGGCCATCGTCTGTGGCTCCCGCATCGGTATCCCCTCTCGCATCGTTGATCGCCTTGTTGCGGCCCTTCCGGCCCCTCGCTCCCACCCGCCCTACTGCAAAGCCCTCGCCGGCCCGAAGCCGGAGAAGCGATCGGCGACGGCATGCCCCTTTCGGCGCCAGGGCGCCTCCACCCAGCGATAGCTCAGCTCCACCAGCAGGAACAGCACCAGGCCGCCCACCAGGACGAAAACCAGCCCGCCCAGGAAAGAGGCATCGGACACCGAAGGCCAGAGCCGCATCACCCAACGCCGGGCCAGCGCGAAAGCCACGATGTGCCCCAGATACAGCGAGAAAGACCTCGCGGCCACCTTCTGCAAGGCCTTGCGAAGCCACCCATCCGGCAGGACATACCCTTTTTCATACGAGGCCAGCCAGACCAGCAGCATGCTGGCAACGGCGGCGAAGCCGACCGGATTGCGGGTCCACCCCAGCGGCTTCATCAGCACCAGGGCGGCCACCAGCCCGATCGCCAGCACGGGGAAACGGATCTTGCCCAGGATGCCGGGCTCCACCCCTTTCAGGAACCGGGACTCCTTGTAGACGGCCAGCAGCACGCCGAACGCGATCGCATCGGTGCGGATGAAAGACAGGAGGCCCGACCAGTGGTCGCGCGCCACGGGAAGCTGGAACGCGATGACCAGCGCGATGAACAGGGGAAACCATTTCCTGAAGACCCATATCGAGATCGGCAGGAGCAAATAGAACTGCTCTTCCAGCGACAGGCTCCAATACATGTGCAAATGCTGGCAGGCATTCGAGAACCCTACGGTGCAGGAATAGAAGTGCAGATTGGCATAGTGCAGGACCGCCGAAATCGCATCCGAGAAAAACACCCGGTCGCCGTGGAGCACCAGGGAATAATTCACGATCCCCAGCGCCGCGATCCATAGCCACGCAGCGGGAATGATCCGGTACCAGCGCCGGATCCAGAACCGGACGACCTCCACCCAGAATTCCGCCCCCCTCGCGGATGCGAGCACCGGCAGCAGCCCCCTGGCGATCACGTATCCGGAGATGCAGAAGAAAAGATCCACCCCGGACCAGAGGCCTTCGACCCATCGGTATATCCCGGGATCGGGGGTTCCCAGGAGCGCCGGGTAATGGTGGATGATGACGAACATCACCGCGACGGCCCGCAGCACTTCTATTTCCAGATTCCGATGGTTATTAGAAACGGCTTGACTCATGAACGACAACAGAAAATCTCGACAGAACCCTGGTGAATAGCGGACCCATCACGCAAGAAAACAGACCACCCACGAGGAAAAGACATCCACCGTGAATGGCCGGCGACGGACCATCAAGGGTGGCCGGCGGCGATTCCCGATCCGGACGGCGTCCAGTGGAAACGCGCCAGCCAGGCTCCCAGCACGATGCAAGGGGCCACGAACACGGCGGGAATCGCGACGGCGTCCCAGTAAACCGTTGCCGATATCTCGGCCGTACCCCAAACCACGACGGGGTAGAGCGCAATGCTGCCAAGGCCCAGAACGACGCCGAAGACGGGCCAACTGCGATGGAGTCTTCGGTCTCTCACCCAGGCAACCGCCATGCGGATGTGCACGAGCCATGCGTAACCCCATACCAGGGCACCGACGCAGAAGATTTCCGGCGTACCCACAAACCATTGCGTGACCAGCAGGAAAACCGACCCCAGAAACCCGAAGGACGAGAGCGCATACGACGCCAATGCCCACCAGAGCCTCGATGTATTCATGACCCCTCCCCCGATGAAGGCCCGATGGTAGCCTCCAGAAACGAGGAAACCCGCGCGCGGCGGGCTTCATTCCAGGGGCTGGCGATTGCACCTTCCGGCCTCGCCGTGGCGGCCACGCGCCCAGGCACGCCGTGTCAAAAAAGCCGTACGGCAGACGCGGCCCCTTCAGGGCACGGAGATCACTCGCCGTTGCCGTGCGAGCAGCTTTCGCACCCGTTCGGCATCACCCTGCAGGCCCCGACCCGGAAGGCAACGCCGCCGCCATCTCCTGGGCCGCACGCTGGTGCACCGCGTCCGCGTGCAGGGATTCGCTGAACTGGTCCACGATCACCGCCCACGGTGCGTCGGCCTTGAGTTGCTCGGTCAGGAATTGACGCTGCGCATCGCTCCAGTACGGCGCCTCGGCCAGGCCGACGTCGGTCGCCAGTTGGTGGGTTTTGATGAACTGGGCGATTGCCGGCGGGCTTTCGTCCAGCCCCAATTGCAGGAACAGGTTGGTCATCGTCGGTTCGGTGGTGATCATGGTGACTCCAATGCACTTCGATGCACACACGGTAGTCGTGTTTGCGTGCAGGGCGCGTCGGACAACGCGGCGTATGCGCCACCACGATCGTTGCCGCTCCCTATGAATTGGGGAGGAACTACCGGGCCATGCCCGATCGCACTTACAATAATATTGCAACCAATTGTTGCAAACCCTGCAAGCAGTGATTCCCCCGTGGCTTCGCCCCGCCATCGCCTTCGCATTCACAAAAACCATTAATACATTTCACCAGGAAATCATGAAAAAGATCGCCTTGATAGTTTTGACATCGGCATTATTCACGGGCTGCGCTTCTGTACAGATGGAAAGCAAGGAAACCTCGGACAAGGCCAAGGAATTCGCTCCACCCACGGCTGGGAATTCCGGTCTCTATATTTACCGAGATGGCTTCATCGGCAAGGCTCTCAAGAAAGATGTCATGGTGGACGGGAAATGCATCGGGGAATCAGCCCCCGATGTTTTCTTCTATACGGAAGTCTCGGGTGACAAGGAGCACGAGGTTTCCACCGCCTCTGAATTCACGCCCAACAAGCTGTCCATGCTGTTCGAATCCGGCAAAAATTACTTCATAAGGCAATATATCAAGCTCGGCGTCATGATTGGAGGGGCCGATCTTGAACTGATCCCCGAAGAACAAGGCAAGGCAGCCGTGGCAAAGCTCGCCATGGCCAAGCCAGGTACCTGCAGCGAGTACTACGTCGCACCGAAGTAATCAACGGGTGGGGCCGGTGCTGGCGCCAGCCCCTGAGCCGTCCGAATTACGGCCGTTCATCGACGGGCCGGGGAATCCAAGGGATCGACCGGCTGGTGCGAGCCGGGCAGCAGGCGACGGCACGCAGGCAATGGTGAGATCCGATCACAGCGCCAGGGCCCATGACAGCTCACTTGGCACCTGTCCGCAGAGGCTTGGGCTGGTATGCCCGCAGAGGGGATGAAACAAGAAAGCCGCTACAACTTTGATAGCTGTAGCGGCTTATGTTTTTGGTAGGACGTACAAGATTCGAACTTGTGACCAACGGATTAAAAGTCCGCTGCTCTACCAACTGAGCTAACGTCCCACACTGTTGCGGTAGCAAAATTTATCTACTGCAACAAAGCCTCAGATTATAGCGCCTATTTCACCGCCCCCGCGCTACCCGACAACCGATCCAGCACCCACCCCGCAGCGCACTGTCCAAACGTTGCCGTGACGGATACGACCGAGCCGTATCCGTGGCAGTTCAGCGAGCCGTCGCCCGTGGCATCGACGGTGCAGGAGGCATGGGGGGGCGCCACCGCCTCGCGGCTGAAAACGCAGGCGAGGCCGATGCGGCGGCCCTCCTTCGGGGCGCCATGGCCCTTGCGCAAGCGGTATCTCAGCTGGGCCAGCAGCGGGTCGTGGGTCGTCTGCGACAGGTCGTCGATGTCCACCTTGTGCGCGAGCCGCTTGCCGCCCGCGGCGCCGACGCTCACGAAGGCACGGTGCCGCCCGGCCAGCGCCCAGGCCGCCATGGCGGTCTTGGCCTGGACCTGGTCGCAGGCGTCGATGATGGCATCCACCCCCGCCGGAAGGATCGCGGGCCAGTTGCCGGGCTCCACGAACTCCTCGATGCCCTGGACCTGGCAGCCGGGATGGATCAATGCGATGCGGTCGCGCATGGCCTCGACCTTGGGCTGGCCCACCGTGGTGGACAGCGCATGGATCTGCCGGTTGATGTTGGACTCGGCCACGTTGTCGAGGTCGATGAGCGTCAGCCGCCCCACCCCGCTGCGGGCCAGCGCCTCGGCGGCCCAGGAGCCCACGCCCCCGATGCCGATGACCGCGACGTGGGCGCCGCGAATGCGGTCCGCCCCCTCGACGCCGTAGAGGCGGTCGAGCCCGCCGAAGCGGCGCCGGAGGTCGGCGCCATCCTCCGGCGATGGCACGGGGGGGATCTGCGACACGCTCAACCGGCTCACCGCAGGCGCGCGAGGCGTTCCTTGGCCGCGGCGGCGGCCTCGGCCTGCGGGTATGCGCGGATGAGGTCTTCCAGCGTCTTGCGGGCGCCTCGCGTGTCCTTGAGCTCGATCTGGCAGTTGGCGATGGACAGGGCCGCTTCCGGTGCGCGCGCGTGGTCGGGCGCGGCGGCCAGCAGGGCCTTGAAGTTGTTGATCGCTTCCTTGTAGTCGCGCGTGGCGTACTGGGCGTTGCCCAGCCAGAAACGCGCCGAGGGCACATAGCCGCTGCGGGGATACTGCCGCAGGAAGTTGCCGAACACGGACACCGCATCGGGGAACTTGCCCGACCGGAAGACGGCCAGGGCCGCGTCGAAGTCGCGTTTTTCCGCGGGGTCCGCCTGGAATTCCTGGCCATCCACCGTGACCTTCACGGGCTCGAACTGGCGCAGGCGCTCGTCCACGCCCTGGGCGATGTCCTTCTGCCGCTTCTGCAGGTCGGCCGCATCGCGCAAAAGCTGCTCGTTCTGGCCCCGCAGGGTGGCCTGCTCGGACCGCAGGGCTTCGATCTGCGATTGCAGGTCGATCAGGCTGCGGCGCATCTGGGCGCTTTCCTCCGACGCACGGCGCTGGTCTTCGCCGCTGCGCTGCTGCAGCGCATCGATGCGCTGGCGCAATTCGAGGATGGCGCGGCGCGCCTCGTCGTCCTCGAAAAGCGCCGCGTGGCTGGAAGAGGCGCCGAAGGCGGCGGCCAGCGAGAGAACGGCCAGCGCCACGGCGTTGCGGGCCCGGGCCCGCTGCTGCACGGAGGAAGTCATCAACGGTAGGAGAGTTCAGCGCGGCGGTTCTGCGCGTAGGCGTCCTCGGAGCCGCCCTGCACGGCGGGCTTTTCCTTGCCGAAGCTCACGGCTTCCACCTGGCTGTCCGGCACGCCGAGCAGGCCCAGGGAACGGCGCACGGCCTCCGCGCGCTTCTGGCCCAGGGCCAGGTTGTATTCACGGCCGCCACGCTCGTCGGTGTGGCCTTCGATCATGACCTTGCGGCCCTGGTTGGCCTTGATGAAGCGCGCGTGCTGCTCGATGAGCGACTGGAACTCCGGCTTGACGACGTAGCTGTCGAAGTCGAAGTACACGATGCGGCTCACGCCCACCGGGCCGGCCGCGTCGCGCGCGGACTGGTTCAGGTCCACCGGCGCGACACCGCTTTGCGAATTGCTGCCGGTATTGGCGCCATCGGGCACGGTGGATGTCGCGCCCTTGTTTTCGACGGGCACGTCTTCCAGCTTCACGCCGGAACTGCAGCCCGCCATGAGGGCTGCCACGGTCAGGGCCAGGGAAACGCGTTTGAAAGGAAGGTTGATCATTGGGAAGGTTCTCCTCTAGTCCAGATGGGTCGAGTTCAGGAAAGTGCGAAAAAGTTCAGGTCATTGCTTCTGGAACGGGCCCCAGTCCGGCTCGCGGATGTCTCCGCTCTGGCCGGCGAGGCGTGCCTTGATCTTGCCGTCCAGCGTGGAGGTCATGAGCGCCTCGCGCCCCTGCTGCTGGGTGGCGTAGACGATGAGCCGGCTGTTGGGGGCAAAGCTGGGATTCTCGTCGGCCGTGGTGTCCGTGATGGCGGTCGTGGTGCCGGAGGCGAGGTCCATGACGTGCAGTTTGAAGGCCCCCCCGACCCGGGAGATGTAGGCCAGCCACTTGCCGTCCGGGCTGATGCTTGGCGAGATGTTGTAGGTGCCGGTGAAGGTCACGCGCTCGGCATTGCCGCCCGATGCGGGCACGCGGTAGATCTGGGGAGCGCCGCCGCGGTCGCTCACGAAGTAGATGCTGCGCCCGTCGCTCGAATACGTGGGCTCGGTGTCGATGCCGGCGCTCTGCATCAGGCGGCGCGGCTCGCCGCCGTTGGCATCGATGGTGTAGAGCTGCGAATTGCCGTCGCGGCTCAGCGTGACGGCGAGCGTGCGGCCGTCCGGCGCCCACGCCGGGGCGCTGTTGGAGCCCCGGAAGTTGGCGATGAGCCGGCGCCGGCCCGAGGCGACGTCGTGCACGTAGACCACGGGCTTGCGCGATTCGAACGACACGTAGGCCAGTTGGCCGCCCGAAGGCGACCAGGCCGGCGAGATGATGGGCTCGGGGCTGGAGAGGGCCGACTGGGCGTTCTCGCCGTCGGCGTCCGCCACCCACAGGCTGTAGCGGCTGCCGGCCTTGGTCACGTAGGCGATGCGGGTGGAGAAGATGCCGCGCTGGCCGGTGAGCTTCTCGTACACGTAGTCGGCGATCCGGTGCGCGACGAGGCGCAGGTCGGCCTGCGTGACCACGAAGCTCTGACCCCCGAGGTCTTCGCCGCGCACCGTCTCCCACAGGCGAAAGCGCACGTCGTAGCGGCCGTCGGGCAGGCGCGTGACGCTGCCGGTGGTGAGGGAATCCGCGCCCTTCTGCTTCCACTGGGCCACGTCGGGACGCGAGGTCTCATCGAGCTGCGGGCCGGAGGCATCGATGGCCCGAAACTGCCCGCTGCGCTCCAGATCGGCCTGGATGATGGCCGAGATCTTCTGCGGAGCGCCGGCCTCGCCGCGGAAGGGCGCGATGGCGGTGGGCAGCTGGGTCATTCCCACGCCGGTGATCTCGACGCGGAACTGGGCCAGGGCGGGAAGGGAGGAGGAGGCTGCGAGGGCCGCGATGGCGCGGCGTCGCGTGGGTTGCGGCAGGGCCGCAGAGGAGGTATGGACTGGACGATCTGAAGTCATTGGCAGCGTTCGGATACCGGGCCATTCGCCGGTGGAAATGCCGGAGGACGAGGGTCGAATGTTACACACTGGCCGCATACCCCTGTGACAAACTGTGCGAGTTGGCGGCGCAGTCCTACGTAGAATCCGCGCCTCATGCAAGCCCCTGCCCCTCCGCAAGCCCCGGCGACCGCCCCTCCCTCCCCCCCGCTGCCCCTCGCCGCCCGGCTGCGGCGGTTGTCCGTGTACTTCGGCGGGCAGCGCCTCGCCTGGTCGCTCGCCGTGCTGGCGACGCTGGTGGGCGCGGTGACCGAGCCCCTGATTCCCGCGCTGCTCAAGCCCCTGCTGGACGAGGGCTTCACCGAGGGTTCGCTGCAGCTGTGGATGGTGCCCGTCGCCATCATGGGCGTGTTCCTGGTGCGCGGGCTCGCGCAGTTCGTGGGCCAGTACGCGCTGGCGCGCATCGCCAACGAGGGCATGCTCAAACTGCGCGAGTCGCTGTTCGAGCGGCTGCTGGCGGCCGACATGGCGCTGTTCACACGGCAGTCCGCCAGCGCCCTGTCGAACACCGTGGTCTATGAGGTGCAGACCGGCGCCACGCTGCTGGTGCAGGCCCTGATGGGGATCTCGCGCGACGGCTTCACGCTGGTGGCGCTGCTGGGCTATCTGCTCTACCTGAACTGGCAGCTCACGCTCATCGTGGCCGTGGTGGTGCCGGGCGTGGCGTGGATCATGAAGACGCTGTCGCGCCGCCTCTACCAGATCACCAAGAGCAGCCAGCAGGCCACCGACCAGCTCGCCTACGTGGTGGAAGAGAACGTGCTCGCCCACCGCATGGTGCGCCTGCATGGCGCCCAGGCTGGCCAGCTCCGCCGCTTCGGCGCCCTGAGCAACAGCCTGCGGCGCCTGGCGATCAAGGCGACGATCGCCTCCGCCGCGATGACGCCGCTCACCCAGTTGCTCGCGGCCGCCGCGCTCTCGGGCGTGATCTGCGTGGCGCTCTGGCAAAGCCACGCCAGCGATGCGCGCGGGGTGACGGTGGGGGGCTTTGCGGCCTTCATCACGGCCATGCTGATGCTGATCGCACCGATCCGCCGCCTCGCGGACGTGGCCAACCCGGTGACGCGCGGCGTGGCGGCGCTGGAGCGCGGGCTGGCGCTGCTGGAGAGCACGCCGGCCGAGACCGGCGGGCAACATGCGCCCGGCGCTCGCGCGCAGGGCGCCCTCGTGCTGGAGGAGGTGACCGTGGCCTTCGGGCCGGACCAGGCCCCCGCGCTGGACCGCCTGGACCTCGCCGTGCGGCCGGGCGAGATCGTCGCGCTGGTGGGGCCGTCGGGCGCGGGCAAGACCACGCTGGTGAACCTGCTGCCGCGCTTCCTGCAGCCCACGCGGGGCCGCGTGCTGCTCGACGGGCAGCCCATCGCGGACTGGAGCCTGCCGGCGCTGCGCGCGCAGTTCGCGATGGTCAGCCAGGACGTGGTGATGTTCAACGACACGGTGGCGGCCAACGTGGCGCTGGGCGCCGAGGTGGACGAGGCGCGCGTGCAGGCCTGTCTTGCGGCGGCGAACCTCGCGGACCACGTGGCGGCGATGCCGCAGGGCATCCACACGGTGGTGGGCCACAACGCGACCCAGCTCTCGGGCGGCCAGCGCCAGCGCCTCGCGATCGCCCGCGCGCTCTACAAGGACGCGCCGATCCTGATCCTGGACGAAGCCACCTCGGCGCTGGACACCGAGTCGGAGCGGCTGGTGCAGGACGCGCTGCAGCGCCTGATGCGCGGGCGCACCACGCTCGTGATCGCGCACCGGCTCTCGACCATCGAGCATGCCGACCGCGTGGTCGTGATGGAGCGCGGCCGCATCGCGGAGCAGGGCTCGCACGCCGAGCTGATGGCGCGCGGCGGGCTCTACGCGCGGCTGCAGGGCTCGGCGGCCCAGGCCGGCTGAACCGCCTGCCGCGTCACCATTGGCCGCGGTTGGGCTGGCGACGGCGGATGGCTTCGGCGACCAATTCGGACATGTCCTGCCGGGCCGCGCGCCGGGCGAAATCGGCGGCGGTGAGGCCGACCTGGTTCTTGAGCGTCGGGTCGGCGCCCTGCTCCAGCAGGAAGCGCGCCACCTCGGCCCGGCCGTAGCTCACGGCCATCATGAGCGGCGTGGTGCCGTTGGGCGATTCGGCGTCGATGTAGGCGTCGTTGTCGATCAGGAGCCGCGCCAGTTCCAGCTGCCGGTCGGTGGTGCCGGAGGCCGCGTAGTGCAGCGGCGCCCAGCCGGTCTTGTTGACGTCGGCATCCTTGGCGATGAGCGCGCGCGCCGCTTCGAGCTGCCCGCGCAGACTGGCGATCATGAGCGGGCTCTCGTCCTTGGCGTTACGGGCCTCCACCTTGATGCCCGGTGCTGCCATGAGGGCCTTGAAGGCCTGCATCGACCCCTGCTGCAGGGCCAGCGTGAGGCCCACCTCGCCCTTCGGGTTGCGCGTGTTGGGGTCGAATCCGCGCCGCAGGAGCGACGCGATGTCGCCGGCCTCGTCACGCACGATGGCCGTGAAGAAATCGTCGTAGGCGCCCGCGTGCGCGCAGGCGCCGCACAGGCCCGCGCCCGCGAGAGCGACCGAGGAGACGAAGGAACGGCGGGACAGCGTCATGGCGTGGGGGGGCTCCGGAAGAACAGCGTGTCGAAATTGCGGCTGGTGGCCTCGCCCACCGCCTCGGCGTCCAGCCCCTTCAGCTCGGCGATCTGCCGGGCCACGAAGGGCACGTACGAGGGGTTGTTGGTCTTGCCCCGGTACGGCACGGGCGCGAGGTAGGGGCTGTCGGTCTCGATGAGCATGCGGTCCAGCGGCACGAAGGCCGCCACGTCGCGCAGCGCCTGGGCGTTCTTGAAGGTGAGGATGCCCGAGAACGAGATGTAGTAGCCCCGGTCCAGCGCCGCGCGCGCCACCTCGGCCGTCTCGGTGAAGCAATGGAACACGCCGCCCGCGCGGTTGCCGGCGCCGTCCTCGCCTTCCTCGCGCAGGATGGCCAGGGTGTCGTCCGAGGCGCTGCGCGTGTGGATGACCAGGGGCTTGCCGCAGGCGCGCGCGGCACGGATGTGGGTGCGGAAGCGCTCGCGCTGCCATTCCATGTCCGCGATGCTGCGGCCGCCCTTGCGGTCTTCCATGCCGTAGTAGTCGAGGCCGGTTTCGCCGATGGCGATCACGCGCGGCAGCGCGGCGCGGTCCAGCAGGTCCTGCACCGAGGGCTCGGTGACGCCTTCGTTGTCCGGGTGCACGCCCACGGTGCTCCAGAAGTTGTCATGCGCCAGGGCCAGCGCATGCACGGCCCCGAATTCCTCGATGGTGGTGCAGATGCACAGCGCGCGGTCCACGCGCGCGCTGGCCATGGCCTCGCGGATGGCGGGCAGTTCGGCGGAGAGTTCGGGAAAGCTGAGGTGGCAGTGCGAATCGGTGAACATGGGTCGCTCGGAAGACGGGGTGCGCGCGGGATGCGCGGCGCCAAGAAAAATGCCGGCCGCGCGGGCCGGCATGGCATGGCACCCGGGCGCGGTGTCAGATGGTTTGCGTGGGCCGCTCCGATCCCAGTGCCGTGCCCAGGATCTCCTCAATGCGGGTCTTGAGCAGCCGGGATTTTTCGTCCCGGGGGAACTGGATGCCGATGCCCTGCGTGCGGTTACCCGCGGCGCGCGCCGGCGTGACCCAGGCCACACGGCCCGCCACGGGATAGCGCTGGGTGTCCTCGGGCAGGGTCAGCAGCACGTAGACGTCGTCGCCCAGGCGGTAGTCGCGCTGCGTCGGCACGAAGATGCCGCCCTCGGCGAAGAATGGAATGTATGCCGCATAGAGCGCCGCCTTCTCCTTGATGGCCAGCTGCATGACGCTGGGGCGGGGTGCGCTGGATGGGGGGCTCGTGTTGGGCATGTCGATCTTTCAATGGCGGGAGTTTAGGGCGTTTCGCGCCTGCGCAACAAGCGACTCCAGCATGAGGCCGGGGTTGAACGGGTGGTCCGCGGTGCGCGCCTCCCGGGCAAGGGCGCGGGCCCAGCGGGTCAATGGCCCCACGCCCGGCGGGGTCGGCAGGTCGGCTTCGGCGAAGTAGCGCGGGGCGGCGCCCACGCGCCGCGCGAGCAGGTCGTGGCAGAGCTTTTGCAGCGCATCCACGGCCTCGGCGGGCGAAAAATCGCCCAGCGCCGTGGCATCGCCCTGCGCGACGGCACGCGGAAGCCGGGCCCACGACTGCGGGCTGCGGCCGGCCTGCGCGAGGGCCAGGGCATCCTCGGGGCGGCCGCCGCTCGCACGCAGCAGGTCGGCGGCGGCCTCGGGGGCCACGCCCTGCCCGGCCAGCCACGCCAGCGAATCGGACTCGGCCGGCCATTGCAGCGTATGGCCCAGGCAGCGGCTGCGGATGGTGGGCAGGAGCTGGTGCGCGGCCTCGCTCGCGAGCACGAAGCGCACGTCGCCCGCCGGCTCCTCCAGGGTCTTGAGCAGCGCGTTGGCGGTGATGGTGTTCATCTGCTCGGCCGGATAGACCAGCACCGCCTTGCCCCGCCCGCGCGCCGAGGTGCGCTGCGCGAACTGCACGGCGTCGCGCATGGCCTCCACGCGGATCTCGCGGCTCGCCTTGCGCTTCTTGTCGTCGATTTCGGCCTGGGCCTTCTCGGGCAGCGGCCAGCCGCGCTCGATCATGTCGGTCTCGGGCATGAGCACGCACAGGTCGGCATGGGTGCGCACTTCGATGGCGTGGCAGCTCCCGCAGTGCCCGCAGGCGCCCTCCGGCGAGGGCGCGTCGCAGAGCCAGGCGCGGACCAACTCCAGCGCCAGGGCGTACTGGCCCAGGCCCGAGGGGCCGCTGAGCAGCCACGCATGGCCGCGCTGGGCCAGCAGCCGCCGCCGCTGCGCGGCGATCCAGGGGGAGACCAGGGTGCCGGACGGATCGCTCATGGGGCCGCCTCCGGGCCGCCCGCGGCCCCGAGCACGCCGCGCGACCGCAGCACGGACAGCAGCTGCTCCCGCACGGCCTCGCGCGGCCGGTCGGCATCGAGCCGCGCGAAGCGATCGGGGTCGGCGGCCGCCCGATCAGCATAGCCCCGGGCCACGCGGCGGAAGAATTCGACCGGCTGGACCTCGAAGCGGTCAGGGGCGCGCGCGCCCGCGAGCCGGGCCGCCGCCACGTCCGGCGGAACGTCGAACCACAGCGTGAGATCAGGGTTGAGCACCGGATCGGCCTCATGTCGCAGTCCTGCCTGCGTGATGCGCTCCAGAATCGATAGCACCTCGCGGTCGAAGCCGCGCCCCGCGCCCTGGTAGGCGAAGGTGGCGTCGGTGAAGCGGTCACACAGCACCACCTCGCCGCGCGCGAGGGCCGGCGCGATCACGGCGCGCAGGTGGTCGCGCCGGCCGGCGAACACGATGAGCGATTCGGTGAGCGCGTCCATGGCCTCGTTCAGCAGCAGGGTGCGCAGGGTCTCGGCCAGGGGCGTGCCCCCGGGCTCGCGGGTGACCGCGACCGTCCGGCCCTCGGCGCGCAGCGCCTCGGCCACGGCCTCGATGTGCGAGGACTTGCCCGCGCCGTCGATGCCTTCGAATGTGATGAACCAACCCCGTCGCTGCATGGAAGAAAACCTCTGGTGGTGCGTGCCCCGGGCCGGTCGCCCGCCGCAGGCCCTATTGCTGCGGACCCTGCCCGCGCTGGTAGCGGTTCACGGCCCGGTTGTGCTCGTCGAGCGTGGGACTGAAATGGCTCGTGCCGTCGCCCCGGGCGACGAAGTAGAGCGCGCTGGTGCGCTCGGGCTGCACGGCCGCGATGAGCGAGGCCTTGCCCGGCATCGAGATCGGCGTGGGCGGCAGGCCGGCGCGGGTGTAGGTGTTCCAGGGCGTGTCGGCCAGCAGGTCGCGGCGGCGCAGGTTGCCGTCGAACTTCTCGCCCATGCCGTAGATGACGGTGGGGTCGGTCTGCAGCAGCATGCCGGTGCGCAGCCGGTTGGAGAACACGCCGGCGATCTGGCCCCGGTCGGAGGCGCGGCCGGTTTCCTTCTCGACGATGCTCGCGAGGATGAGCGCCTCGTCCGCGCTCTTGAGCGGCGTGTCGGCGGCGCGTTGCGCCCAGGCGGCCTCCAGCCGCCGGTCCATGGCGTGCAGGGCGCGGCGCAGCACGGCGAGGTCGCTCGTGCCCTTGGCGTAGGTGTAGGTATCGGGGAAGAAACGGCCCTCGGGGTGCACGCCCGGGCGCTCCAGGCGGGCCATGACGGCGTCGTCGGCCAGGCCCTGGGTGTCGTGCCGCAGCTGGTCCTCGCGGCCCAGGGCCTGCCGGAACTGCCGGAAGGTCCAGCCCTCCACGAGGGTGACGGCGCGCAGCGCCTCCTCGCCGCGCACGAGCTTTTGCAGCAGCCCGAAGGGCGTGGTGCCCGGGGGGATCTCGTAGTTGCCGGCCTTGATGAGGCGGTCCTTGCCCGAGACGCGGAACCAGGCGTAGAGCAGGCGCGGATCGGTGTCCACGCCCGCGGCCACGGCCGCCGCCGCGACGCCGCGCGGGGTGGTGCCGGGCTCGATCTCCAGCTCCAGCGGCTGTGCGGCGCCCGCGCCGGAGGGCGCGCGCAGGGGCAGGGGCTGGTGCAGCCACCAGTAGCCCGCGCCGGCCGCCGCGATGGCCACCAGCACGATGAGAAGGAAGAAACGGCGCACGACCCGATGAACCCAGAGGAAAAGGAGCCGGGCATGATAATTCACGCCATGACGTCCCCCTTGAATGGCCTGGCCCCCCTCAGCGGGCTCGGCGTGATCCGCGTGGCAGGCGAAGACGCGGCCAAATTCCTCCACGGCCAGCTCACGCAGGATTTCCTGCTGCTGCCCCCCGGCCAGGCCCGGCTGGCGGCCTTCCTCTCGGCCAAGGGCCGCATGCAGGCGAGCTTCATCGGCTGGCGCCAGGGCGAGGCCGAGGTGCTGCTGGTGTGCAGCCGCGACGTGCTCGCGCCGGTGCTCAAGCGGCTCTCGATGTTCGTGCTGCGCGCCAAGGCGCGGCTCTCCGACGCCACGGCCGACTTCGCGCTGTGGGGGCTCGCGGGCGATGCCGTGCCGGCGGCGGCCGGCGCCGCGCCGCCGCCCTGGAGCCAGGCCGACACGGACCTCGGCACACTCGTTCACCTCTACCCCGCCGCCGGCCAGCCGCGCGCGCTGCTGGCGCAGCCCGCAGGCAGCCCCGCCCCGCAGGGCCCGGCCCTCGCGCCCGGCCTCTGGGAGTGGAGCGAAGTGCAGAGCGGCGTGGCCACGGTCACGGCCCCGCTCGTGGACCTGTTCGTGCCGCAGATGCTCAACTACGAATCCGTGGGCGGGGTGAACTTCAAGAAGGGCTGCTACCCCGGCCAGGAGGTGGTGGCGCGCAGCCAGTTCCGCGGCACGCTCAAGCGCCGCACATACCTGGCCCACGCGCCCGAGGCCCTCGCCGTGGGCGCCGAGGTGTTCGCGGCCAGCGATGCCGAGCAGCCCTGCGGCACGGTGGTGCAGGCCGCCGCCGCGCCCGGGGGCGGGTTCGACGCGCTGGTGGCGCTGCAGGTGGCCGCCACCGGCGAGGCGCTGCGCGCAGGCGGCCCCGAGGGCGTGCCGCTGGCGCTGGGCGACCTGCCCTACGCCCTGCTCGAAGACATCTGAGCGTCCCATGGCGCTGCGTGTCACCCACGGCCCATGAACCGACGCCACGCCACCCCTCAGACGGCCGCGGAGCAGGCCACGCCAGCAAACGCCGTGGAGCGGGCTCTGCCCGGCCACTGGCGTTGTCCCCCTTCCCGCAGGAGAAGGGGGAAGCGGCAAAGCCGCTCAGGGGGATGTCACTTCAACCCTCGCCGCATGTTCACGTGCGGCAGGCCCGCCTCCTCGTAGGGAGCCCCCTCGGCCTCGAAGCCCGCGCGGCGATAGAAGTTCTCCGCGCTGCATTGGGCATGCAGCGTGACCCGCCGGTCGCCACGCGCCTGTGCCGCAGCGACCAGCGCGTCCAGCACGGCCCGGCCCCAGCGCTGGCCGCGCACGGCGCGGTCCACGGCCATGCGGCCGATGCGCGCCTCGCCCGGCGCGGGCTGCAGCAGCCGGCCGGTGGCCACGGGAAGGCCGATGCGGTTGTAGGCCACGGCATGCACGGCACCGGCGTCGAGCGCGTCGGCCTCCAGCGCGGGGTCGATGCCCTGCTCCCGCACGAACACGGCCATGCGCAGGCGCAGCGCGTCCTCGCCGAGCGTGGCCCAGTCGCCCACGCGCAGCTCCACCACCTCGTGGCCGGCCTCGAACGCGTCGATGAGCGCGCGCAGCGCGGCGGGCACGGGCCGGGAGGTCTGGCTGGCCGCGTCGGCGAACACATAGACCAGCTCGCCCGACACCAGCAGCCGGTCGCCCGCGAAGATGCCGGCCTCGAACCGCAGCGAGCTGGTGCCGATGCGCGCGCAGCGCAGGCCCACGTCCAGCACGTCGTCCAGCCGCGCGGAGGCGTGGTATTCGAGCGTGGCCTTCTTCACGTACAGCTCGCCGCCGAGCGCGCGCATGCCCTCCTCGTAGGGCATGGCCAGCGCCCGCCAGTAGGCGGACATGGCGGTGTCGATGTACATCAGGTAGTGGCCGTTGAAGACGATCTTCTGCATGTCCACCTCGGCCCAGCGCACGCGCAGGCGCTCGGCGCAGCGGAAATCAGCGCGGCGCATGGGCGGCCTCCTCGGTCAGGGGATCGGGCAGGCCGAAGGCCGCGCGCAGGGCGGCGGCGGCGTGGACGTGGGCGGTGCGCGCCTCGGGGATCGCGCGGCCCATCTTGATGAATTCGTGGGTCACGCCGCGGTAGATCTCCAGGTCCACCGCCACGCCGGCGGCGCGCAGCTTGTCGGCATAGGCCACGCCCTCATCCACCAGCGGATCGCATTCCGCGAGCCCGATCCAGGCCGGGGCCACGCCGTCCACGTTATCCGCGTTGAGCGGGGCGAAGCGCCAGTCGTCGCGCTGCGCAGGGGTCACGTAGTGGCCGAAGAACCAGGTAATGGCCTGCGCCTCCAGCACGAAGCCGCGCGCGTACAGCGCGTGCGAGGCCGTGTCCTGGTGGGCCGTGCAGCCCGGGTAGAAAAGCATCTGCAGGGCCAGCGGCAGGCCGGCATCGCGCGCCTGGATCGCGGCCACCGCGGCCAGCGTGCCGCCCGCGCTGTCGCCGCCCACGGCCAGCCGCGCGGGGTCGGCGCCGAGGCGGCCCGCCTGCGCGGCGATCCAGGCGAGCGCATCCCAGGTGTCTTCCACCGCCGTGGGAAAGCGGTGTTCGGGCGCGAGCCGGTAATCGAGCGAGACGACCATGCAGCCGGCCCGGCGCGCCAGCTCGCGGCAGAGCGTGTCGTGCGTGGCGATGCTGCCCACGGTGAAACCGCCGCCATGCAGGTAGAGCAGCGCCGGCAGCGCCCCGCCGCCCTCGCGGGGCGCATAGAGCCGCGCGGGCAGCCCGTGGCCGTCGCGCGCGGGAATGCGCAGGTCCTCCACGCGCGCCAGCGCGGGCTTGGGGATTTCGAGCACGCCCGCGCCCAGCTCGTAGGCGGCGCGGGCATCGGCCACGGGCACGGTTTCCATGGGGGCGCGGCGCGCGCGGTGCATGCGGTCGATCACGCCGCGCATCAGCGGCGTGAGCCGGTGCTGCGGCGCAGCCGGGGAATGAGGAAGCGGGGGGGTCGGGGCAGCGGTCACGGAAAGGGGCGGACGGGAAGCGGATCGGACATCCGGAAGCGCCGATCATCCCCCAAACCACGCCGGCCCGCCCCCGCCCGGCCGCCCTACTTGAACTGCACCCGCACGGGCTGCGCTCCCGGCAGGCCCTCGAACGTGGCCGTCACCGCCAGCCCGGGGCGCGGCGGCAGCAGCGCGGAGAACGAGCCCAGGCTCACCAGGTCGCCCGGCTGCAGGGTGATGTCTTCCTTCTGCAGCGCGCCGGCCAGCCACACCACCGCCTGGAGCGGATGGCCCAGGAGGTCGCTGCCGCGCCCGCCGCCCAGGCGCGCGCCCGCGCCATCGGTGAGCGTGACCGACATGGACGCCAGCGCGTCCAGCAGCGCATAGCGCTCGGCCCGCAGCGTCGGCACGGCGATGGGCGTGCCGGCCACACCCAGGCGCGCGCCGACGTTGTTCGCCGCCACGCCCGCGGCGTCCAGCTCGGACGGCGCCTGCACCAGCAGGTCGGGCAGCTCGATGAAGGGGATCACCTGGTCGATGGCGTCCAGCACCTCGGCGGGCGTGCGCGCGTGGTTGATGGCCGCGCTCTTCACGCGCACGAGCATGTCGGCCTCATAGACCGGCCGCGCGCCGAAGGCCGCGTCCACCGTGCTGCCCGAGGGCAGCACCATGCCGCCGTAGAGCTTGCCCCAGACGGGCTGGTCGGTCTTGAAGCGCTGCTGCACGGCGGGATTCGTCAGCGCGGCCTTGTAGCCCACGGGCTTGCCCAGGCGCTGTTCGAGCAGCGCGTTGAACTTGGCCCGCGTGCAGGCGGCGTCGGCCGCGCTCATCGGCCCGGGGTTGGCGGCGGGAGTGCGCGCGAAGTAGTTCGCCGCGAATTCCGCCACCTGGGCGTCGCCCAGGCAGGCGGCCTGGGCGCTTGTCGCGCAGGCGACCGCCAGCACGGCGGCAGTGAGGGTTTGCTGCAAGACCATGGTGAGCTCCGAAGGAATAGATTGATGCCGATGCGCGGCCGGGGCGGGCAGGCGGCCCGGCCGGGACGAAGGCCATGCACCGGCCGCCCGGAACGCGCGCCTTCCCACGATTTCCTGGCGGACACCACCATGGCCCTCATCCATTACATCACCCAGATCCAGGTCGAGTTCGGCGCGGTGCGCCAGCTCGCGCAGGCGTGCGCGCAGGCGGGCATCGGGCGGCCCCTCGTGGTCACCGACCCCGGGGTGCGGGCCGCCGGCGTGCTGCAGCCCGCGCTGGACGCGCTGGCGGACCTGCCCGTGGCCGTGTTCGACCAGACGCCCTCCAACCCCACCGAGGCCGCCGTGCGCGCGGCCGTGGAGATCTACCGCGCCCAGGGCTGCGACGGCCTCGTGGCGGTGGGCGGCGGCTCGGCCATCGACTGCGCCAAGGGCATCGCCATCGCGGCCACGCACGAGGGGCCGCTCGCGCACTACGCCACCATCGAGGGCGGCTCGCCGCGCATCACGGAGCGCACGGCGCCGCTCATCGCCGTGCCCACCACGGCCGGCACGGGCAGCGAGGTGGCGCGCGGGGCGATCCTCATCGTGGACGACCACCGCAAGCTCGGCTTCCACTCGTGGCATCTCGTGCCCAGGGCCGCGGTCTGCGACCCGGCCCTGACGCTGGGCCTGCCGCCCCGCCTCACGGCCGCCACGGGCATGGACGCGATCGCGCACTGCATGGAAACCTTCATGTCCTCGGCTTTCAACCCGCCGGCCGACGGCATCGCGCTCGACGGCCTGGCGCGCGGCTGGGCGCACATCGAGCGCGCCACGCGCGACGGCCAGGACCGGGACGCCCGCCTGCAGATGATGTGCGCCAGCATGCAGGGCGCCCTGGCCTTCCAGAAGGGCCTGGGCTGCGTGCATTCGCTCAGCCACAGCCTGGGCGGCATCGATCCGCGCCTGCACCACGGCACGCTCAACGCCGTCTTCCTGCCGGCCGTGGTGCGCTTCAACGCGCGGGACGGGGCCGTGCAGAAAGACCGCCGGCTGGAGCGCATGGCCCAGGCCATGGGCCTCGCCTCGGCGGGCGACATCCCCCAGGCCATCCACGACATGAACGCCCGCCTGGGCCTGCCCCCGGGTCTCGCGGCCCTGGGCGTCGCGCCTGCCGCGTGGGACGGCGTGATCGAGGGCGCGCTGGCGGACCACTGCCACAAGACCAACCCGCGCGAGGCGAGCGTGCAGGACTACCGGGAGATGCTGGCGGAATCGATGTAGCGCGGCGCGCCGGCGTGGCCTGGAGCGGCCCGGAAGGTGTGAATGCATCCGGCCGTCGCCGGGCGGGCTGCGCAAAGTGGCGGGTAGCGGATAGGGCACCCGGGGGACGCCAGCGGGTGCTTTGCCGGTGGTTTTCAGGTCTTTCCGGCCCCATGTCGGCGGGTTTGCTATCTCTCTCGCTATCTTTTCAATAGCAATCCTGCCGCCGCAGGCTCGGTGGAGGGGGTCGTCGGTGGTGCCGCGCCAGCAGGTCCGCAGGGATGCGCAGCGCACGCGGCGGCGCCGTCACGGGCGCATCACACCATGTAGGCGCTCGCGTCCGCGGGCGCCGTCCAGTCGATGGGGTCCTGCTGCAGCACCATGTCGATGTCCAGGCCCAGCGGCAGGCCGACCTCGGCGGGGAAGGACACGGCCAGCTCCTTGTCGCCCCAGCCCGCCTCGCGGCCCCAGGCGCGCCAGGAGGCCAGGTGCAGCACGCCGGCCAGCGGCCCGTACACGCTGTTGTCGAACGGCGCGTGCTGGTATTGCAGCGCATCGACGACCACCTGGGGCAGCTGCCAGCGCCGCGCCATGGCCGCGCTCACCGCCCCGAAGCCGTAGCCCAGCAGGCGCTGCTCCAGCCCCGGGCGGCGCGGGTCGAAGATGCCGACCAGGGTGTCGATGGAGCCGAGCTGCTCGGGGTGGCCCAGGTGGATGAGCAGCTCGCCCAGGCCGTGCAGCAGCCCGGCGGTGTAGGCGGCCAGGGAGTTCTGCCGCACGCTGCCGGCCAGCGAGCGCGCGAGCTTGGCGGTGTGCAGGCTGTAGCGCCAGAACTGCTGCATGTTCACGCCCGGCACCGAGCGCGAGGTGGTCCCGAGCGGCGCGGAGCCCACCAGCAGGCGCAGCTCGCGCACGCCCAGCAGGGCCAGGGCCTCGGGCACGCCGCAGATCTGGCGCTCGGCCTGGAAGGCGGGGGAATTGGCCTTCTCCAGCAGCCGCGCGGCCAGGGCCGGGTCGGTGCCGAAGATCTGCGTCAGGCGCCTCAGGCTGGGCTCGGGCTGCGCGAGCTCGCTCATCAGCAGCGCCACCGCGCGCGGAAGGCTCGGCAGCGCCACGGGGATTTCCAGCAGGGCGTTCAGCTCCATGGATGCGATCGGCCGGACGGGGTTGAAGGGATGCGACCGATTATCCATGCTCAATGCAACGATTCTTACCGCTGCTTACCCTGCAGTTTCGCGAAGGCCGAGGCCATGGCCGAGGGCGGCGCCGGTTCCTGCGCGCGGCGCTGCGGCTGCGCATGGCCCCGGCCCGCGCCCTCGAAGCGGTTCTCGCGCGGGCCGCGGCCGTCCCCATCGCGGCGCGCCGGCGCGGCATCGAGCTTCATCGTGAGGCTGATGCGCTTGCGCGCCGCGTCCACCTCCAGCACCTTCACCTTCACGATGTCGCCGGTCTTCACGACCTCGCGCGCGTCGTTCACGAACTTGTGGCTGAGCTGGCTCACGTGCACCAGCCCGTCCTGGTGCACGCCCAGGTCCACGAACGCGCCGAACTGCGCCACGTTGCTCACCGTGCCCTCCAGCACCATGCCGTCCTTCAGGTCGGCGATGTCCTCGACGCCGTCGTTGAAGCGCGCCACCTTGAAGTCGGGACGCGGATCGCGGCCGGGCTTCTCCAGCTCGGCCAGGATGTCCTTGACGGTGATGGCGCCGAAGCGCTCGTCGGCGAACAGCTCGGGCCGGAGCTGCTTGAGCATGTCCGCGCGGCCCATGACCTCGCTCACCGGCTTGGCCGCGTGCGCGAGGATGCGCTCCACCACCGGGTAGGTCTCGGGGTGCACGCCGGTCATGTCCAGCGGGTTGTCGCCGCCGCGGATGCGCAAAAAGCCCGCGGACTGCTCGAAGGTCTTGGCGCCCAGGCCGCTCACCTCCATGAGCTGCCTGCGGCTGCGGAAGGCGCCGTGGGCCTCGCGCCAGCGCACCACGGCCTTGGCCACGCTGCCCGAGAGGCCCGACACGCGCGAGAGCAGCGGCGCGCTGGCCGTGTTCAGGTCCACGCCGACCGAGTTCACGCAGTCCTCGACCACGGCGTCGAGCATGCGCGCGAGCTCGCTCTGGTTCACGTCGTGCTGGTACTGGCCCACGCCGATGCTCTTGGGGTCGATCTTCACCAGCTCGGCCAGCGGGTCCTGCAGGCGCCGCGCGATGCTGGCCGCGCCGCGCAGGCTCACGTCCACGTCGGGCAGCTCCTGGCTCGCGTATTCGCTGGCCGAGTAGACGGACGCGCCGGCCTCGCTCACCACGACCTTCTCGAAAGCGAGATCGGCCTTCGCCACCAGCTTGAGCAGGTCGGCCGCGAGCTTGTCGGTCTCGCGGCTCGCGGTGCCGTTGCCGATGGCCACGAGCTGCACGCCGTGCTTCTGCACGAGGCGCGCGAGCGTGTGCAGCGAGCCGTCCCAATCGCGGCGCGGCTCGTGCGGGTACACGGTGGCCGTCTCCACCAGCTTGCCGGTGGCGTCCACCACCGCCACCTTCACGCCGGTGCGGATGCCGGGGTCCAGCCCCATCACCGCGCGCGGGCCGGCGGGCGCGGCCAGCAGCAGGTCGCGCAGGTTGTCGGCGAAGACCTTGATGGCCACCTTCTCGGCCTCCTCGCGCAGCCGCGAGAACAGGTCGCGCTCGGTGGAGAGGCCGAGCTTCACGCGCCAGGTCCAGGCCACGCACTTGCGGATCAGGTCGTCGGCGGGCCGGGCCGCATGGCTCCAGCCCAGGTGCAGCGCGATGCGGCCTTCCGCGATGCTGGGCTTGCCGGGCTCGGGCTCCACGGGCAGCACCAGCTTGGCCTCCAGGATTTCGAGCGCCCGGCCCCGGAACACCGCCAGCGCGCGGTGCGAGGGCACACGGCCGATGGGCTCGTCGTAGTCGAAATAGTCGCGGAACTTGGCCACCTCGGGATCGGCCTCGTTCTTCGATTCGACCTTCTTGCTGCGCAGCAGGCCCTCGGCCCAGAGCCATTCGCGCATCGACTGCACGAGGGCCGCGTCCTCGGCCCAGCGCTCGGAGAGGATGTCGCGCACGCCGTCGAGCACGGCCCCCACGGTGGAGAAATCGGCGCCCGGCTTGCCGTCGTCCAGCACCTCGGGCGGCCGCAGGAAGGCCTGCGCCTCGGCGGCGGGGTCGAGCGCCGGGTCGGCGAAGAGACGGTCGGCCAGCGGCTCGATGCCGAACTCCCGGGCGATCTGGCCCTTGGTGCGGCGCTTCTGCTTGTAGGGCAGGTAGAGGTCTTCCAGCTCCTGCTTCGTGGGCGCGGCGGCGATGGCCGCGCGCAGCGCGTCGGTGAGCTTGCCCTGCTCGTCGATGGCCTTGAGCACGGCCGCGCGCCGGTCCTCCAGCTCGCGCAGGTACGACAGGCGCGCCTCCAGCTCACGCAGTTGCACGTCGTCCAGGCCGCCCGTGACCTCTTTTCGGTAACGCGCGATGAAGGGCACCGTCGCCCCGCCGTCGAGCAGCTCCACCGCTGCGCGGACCTGCTTTTCTTCCACCCTGATTTCCGTGGCCAGTTGCCGGATGATCTGCTGCATATCCCTTGCGAACGAACGTCGAAAAACGAAGCGGGCGAGTTTGCCATAGCAGGCGCGGCGCCCCGCTCCACGCCGCACGGCACAACAATTCGTGACATTGAGGCCACGGAGCCGCCGCCCGCCCTCCGACAATCGCCGCACCCTCCGCTGCGCCACGCAGCCACCGCGCAGCCCATGCCCTCCATGCCCCCCGTCGTCGTCGCCAGTCCCCTCCGGCCGGACCACGGTTTTCCCTCCGCGCGAAGGCCGCGCGGCGGGGCCGCATCGGCGATAGTTCCGCCCCATGCAAGAATCCCTGTTCGGCGACGACCTCCCGCCGCCGCCACCACCGCCTCCGCCCGCCCCCGGCAAACCGCCGGAAGCGCCAGAAGCCCCTGCCCCGGGCAAGCGCCGCCAGGGCATCGTGCCGATCACGCCCGGCGAGGACCTGATCGCCCTGGCCGCCGCCCTGCCCCCCACGCTGCGGCTCGGCGGCTCCTCCTGGAGCTACCCCGGCTGGAAGGGGCTGGTCTGGGAGAGCGAGCACTCCGCGCAGGCCCTGGCGCGCAACGGCCTCTTCGCCTACGCGCAGCACCCGCTGCTGCGCACCGTGAGCATCGACCGGGGGTTCTACCGCGCGCTCACGGCCACCGAATACGAGCACTATGCCGCCCAGGTGCCCGACGATTTCCGCTTCATCGTGAAGGCGCCCAGCCTCGTCACCGATGCGCTCGTGCGCGCCGAGGACGGACGCGGCCGCGCGCCCAACCCGGCCTTCCTGGATGCGACGCTGGCCGCGCGGGAATTCGTCGAGCCCGCGCTGCAGGGCCTGGGCCGCAAGACCGGCGCGCTGGTGTTCCAGCTCAGCCCGCTGCCCATCGCGCAGCTCGACCGGCTGCCCGAGGCCATCGACCGCCTGGGCGCCCTGCTGCGCGCCATGCCGCCGCTCGCCTCCGCCGCGCCCGACGGCGTGCTGGCCGTGGAGGTGCGCGACCCGCAGTGGCTGTGGCCGGAATATCTGCCGCTCTTCGCCGAGGCCCTGCGCTCGGCCGGCGCCACCTACTGCCTGGGGCTGCACGCCAGGATGCCACCGCTCGAAGAGCAGCTGCCGCTGCTGCGGCGGCTCTGGCCCGGGCCGCTCGTCTGCCGCTGGAACCTGAACCCCGTGCACGGCGCCCACGGCTACAAGGACGCGGAAGCCCTCTACAGCCCGTTCGACCGCATCGTCCACCCCGCGCCCGAAGTGCATGCGGTGCTGGCCCGCACGCTCGCCGGCGTCACCGGCGCGGGGCAGAACGCCTTCGTCGCCATCAGCAACCACGCGGAGGGGTGCGCGCCGCTCACCCTCCGCACGCTGGCCGACCGGGTGGTGGCGCTGCAGCCGCAGGGCTCCGCCGCGGCACCCCGTTAGCTACATTTTCAATAGCAAACAATGTAGAAGATACGGCGACATGGAGCGGTTTCAGTGCCCAACCTGCCCTGAAGGCGGCGTCTGGCGCATCCGCAGCATGCTGCACACGCCCGCCAGCACCGCGCAGCCCGCGGCGATCCACAGCGCCACCGTCTCGGCCTGGCCGCCCCGCGTGCCCCACAGCGCGAAGATCACCGCCAGCAGCACGGCCCCCAGGGTCTGCCCCGTGAGGCGCGCCGTGCTCAGCATGCCCCCCGCCGCGCCCGCGCGGTGGATCGGCGCCGAGGTCACGATGGTGTGGTTGTTGGGCGACTGGAACAGCGCGAACCCCGCGCCGCACAGTGCCATGCGCCAGGCCACGCCCAGCGCGCCGGGATCGGCGGGCAGCATCGCCAGCGCCAGCAGGCCCGCCGCCAGCACGGCCATGCCCACGCCGCCCAGCACCCCGTCGGACACCCGCCCGATCAGCCGCCCGGCGAGCGGCGCCACGAGCACGATGGCCAGCGGCCACGGCGTGATCAGCAGCCCCGCCTCCACGTGCGAGCGGCCGTGGGCCTCCAGCAGCAGGAACGGCAGCGACAGGAAGGCCAGCATCTGCGCGCAGAACGCCGCCACCGACGCCCCCATCGACAGCGCGAACACCGGGATACGCATCAGGTCCACGGGAAAGAGCGGCGTCGCGTGCCGGCGCTCCAGCCGCACCTGCCGGCGCAGGTACACCACGCCGACGGCCACGCCGGCCAGCAGCGTCAGCGCACCCGCCAGGGGGGTGCCGCCGCCCTCCTCCCGCACGCCGAGCTGGTCCCCGCCCACGAACACCAGGGCGAACATCAGCATGTTGAGCAGCACGTCCAGCGGCGAGAGCCTCGCGCCGCCGCCGTGGCCGGCCCGCGCCGGCGCCGGTGGATTGAAGGGCAGCGCGCGCCGCCCCAGCCAGAGCGTGGCCAGCCCCAGCGGCAGGTTGATCGCGAACAGCATGGGCCAGGACGACACCGACAGGATCGCCGCGGCCACCGAGGGGCCCGCCACCGACGAGGCCGCCACCACCAGCGAATTGATCGCCAGGCCCTGGCCCAGTTGCGCGCGCGGATAGGTCAGCCGCACCAGTGCCGCGTTCACGCTCATGATCCCCGCCGCCCCCAGCCCCTGCACGGCCCGCGCCGCCACCAGGGTCGCGAGCGACGAGGCCAGCATCGCGCCGATGGACGACACCGCGAACAACAGCATCCCCAGCAGGTACACGCGCCGGTAGCCGATGCGCTCGCCCAGCGCCGCCAGCGGCAGCAGCATGCCCAGCGTGGCGATCTGGTAGGCGTTCACCACCCAGATCGCCTGCGGCGCGCTGGCGCCGAGCTCACGGGCGATCGCGGGCAGCGCGAGGTTGACGATGCTGCCGTCCAGCACCGCCACCGCGATGCCCAGGATGATCACCAGCATCGCGCGCCCGCGCGCCGGCTGCGCGAGCCCGTCCGGCGGCGCGCCATCGCCGGGGCCCCGGGGGCCGACCTGCAGGGCCGGCACGGACAGCGGTTCGGCGGGGAGCCGCTTCATCCGCGCGCTCCCGGCCCGGCGCCAGCGGCCCTGGCGCGCCCGAGCGTGGCCCAGCAGAGCACCGTGCCCAGGAACGCCCCGGCCGCCATGCCCACCACCATCGGCAGGGGCCGGCCGTCCGCGAACAGGCCCACCAGCCCCATCGCCACGGCCCCCGCCAGCATCTGCAGCGTGCCCATCAGCGCCGAGGCGGTGCCGGCGATCGCGCCGTGCTCCTCCAGCGCCAGCACCGAGGTCGTGGGGATCACCAGCCCCATCAGCGCGCTGGCCATGAAATACAGCCCGATCAGCACCGCCAGCCGGTCGCCGCCCGCGAGGTAGTAGGCCAGCAGCACGGCCATCACCAGGCCGCTGGCGGTGGCCGCCACCTTCACGATCGGCGCCAGGCCGAAGCGTTTGCTGAGCACGCCGTTGAACTGCGCCATCGCGAAGAACGCGGCCGCGTTGAAGGAAAACGCCAGGCTGTACTGCGTGGGCGTGAAACCGTAGTGGTTGATGAGCACGAACGGCGAGCCCGCGAGATAGACGAAAAACCCCGACATCGCGCAACCGCCGATGAACACCAGCCCCAGGTAATGCCCGTCGCGCAGCAACTGCGCATAGGCCCGCAGCACATCGGCGAGATGGCCCCGCGCCCGGTCGGAGGGCGGCAGCGTCTCGGGCAGCGCCGAGCGCACCAGCACCAGCCCGGCCAGCGCCGCGCCCGCCACCACCCAGAAAACGCCCCGCCACCCCGCGAGCGCGATCACCCCGCTGCCCGCCAGCGGCGCCAGCAGCGGCGAAACGCTGAACACCAGCATCAGCAGCGACATCAGCCGCGCGGCCTCGTGCCCCGTGTGCAGATCCCGCACGACCGCGCGCGGCACCACCATGCCCGCCGCCGCACCCAGCCCCTGCAGGAAGCGCAGCGCCAGCAGCGTCTCGATGTTCGTCGCCAGGGCGCAGCCCACGCTGGCCAGCGTGAACAGGCCCAGACCGAAGAACAGCGGCGGCTTGCGCCCCACCCGGTCCGACACCGGGCCGTAGAGCAGTTGCCCGGCACCCAGCGAAACGAAAAAGACCGTGAGGCTCCACTGCACCGCGCCGACCTGCGCGCCCAGGCCGCGCCCGATCTCCGGCAGCGCCGGCAGGTACATGTCGATGGCGAAGGGCCCGATGGCCGAGAGCAGCCCCAGCACGAGGGCCATGCGCAGGAATGGCGAGGAAGGCGAAGACATCACCGCATTGTCGCCAGGACCCTCATCCCACGGGCACGCTGCGGCATGTGCGGCAGCGCTACAGGTACTTGAGCCAGGCGAGGTCCTTGCGCCGCGCCTTGAAGGCACCGAACGCGCGCACCGGCCTGTACAGCAGCACGGCCAGCACCGCCGTGCACAGCCAGATCTGCCACATGGCATCGAAACCGAAATACCGCCCCTGGTTGTTGCCCCACACGGACTGGGCCGAGAGATAGAGCGCCTTCAGCACATACAGATGGAGCACATAGAAGAACATGGGGGCCGCGCCGAAGACAGCCAGCACCGCCAGCCACGGCGCGGGCCGGGCCCGCTCGAAAGCCCGCAGCAGCCACAGCCCGATGCCCAGCGTCAGCGCCACGAAGAGCAGCGAGGGCGGGTACTTCGTCACGTTCAGGAAACCCATCAGCGTGAGGAGCGGCGTCTCGCCCGCCGCCCAGGCCTTGTCGCCGTACACGTTCACCCAGCGCAGCGCCACGAAACCCGCCAGCAGGGCCAGCGCCCAGCCCGCCAGCCGCCGCTGGCGCGCCGCAGCGTCCTGCGACGCGCGGAACCACGGGCCCGCGGCATAGCCCAGCGCGATCACGCCGATCCACGGCAGCACGGGATAGGAAGTGCGCAGGCGCAAGACATCCTCCGAACCGATCCATCCCCGGTCGTGCAGGATCGCCCATGGCACGTGCAGCGCATGCCCCTGCGGAAAATGCAGCCCGTCGAGCAGGTTGTGCCCCGCTACCAGCGCGATGCCCAGCGCCACCAGCGCGCCCCGGGGCAGCCAGAGCAGCAGTGCCAGCGCCAGCATGCTCAGGCCGATCGCCCAGATCACCTGCAGGTACACCACCTTCGGCGGGAACTGGAACGTCCACGCGAAATTGACCAGCGTGACCTCCAGCAGCACCAGGAACAGCCCCCGCTTGAACAGGAAGGCCATGGCCGCGCTGCGGGGGTCGGCCTGCCTCGCACCATAGAGGAACGCCGACAGCCCCGTCAGGAACACGAACACCGGGGCGCAGACATGCGCCAGCATCCGGCTGAAGAACACCGCGGGCGACGTGTCGGCCACCACCATCGGGTCCATCACCTGCTGATGCAGGAAGAACGTCTCCCGCACATGGTCCAACAGCATGAACAGGATCACCAGCCCGCGCAGCGCATCGATCGATTGCAGGCGTGGCGCGGCGGACAAGACTGGAGGGGAAGACGCAGATGACATGGACAACCGAATGGCGTGAAAGAGCAAAGCGCAATCCAAAAACCCGAGCGGAAAAAACAAAAGCGCCATAGCGTTTTGACCGCTACAGCGCTTTCAATGTTTTTAATCTTGCTGATCCCGATCCGATCGAATCTCGACCGAATGGCGGAGTGGACGGGACTCGAACCCGCGACCCCCGGCGTGACAGGCCGGTATTCTAACCAACTGAACTACCACTCCTGGCAGGCAGCGTTCGCTTGCATATCCATGCAAGCCAAGTGCCACGAACTTGGCGACCCTACGGGGATTCGAACCCCGGTACTCACCGTGAAAGGGTGATGTCCTAGGCCTCTAGACGATAGGGTCAAAACCTCGGAACCGATTTACCGTTTTAGTTTGGTGGAGGTAAGCAGGATCGAACTGCTGACCTCTTGCATGCCATGCAAGCGCTCTCCCAGCTGAGCTATACCCCCGAATATCCTGGCATTTGCCAAAATACCGGCCTTTGCGCGAACTACCTGCAAAGGCTGAATAACTGGCGGAGTGGACGGGACTCGAACCCGCGACCCCCGGCGTGACAGGCCGGTATTCTAACCAACTGAACTACCACTCCTGGCAGGCAGCTTTTGCTTGCATATTCATGCAAGCCAAGTGCTACAAACTTGGCGACCCTACGGGGATTCGAACCCCGGTACTCACCGTGAAAGGGTGATGTCCTAGGCCTCTAGACGATAGGGTCAAAACCTTGGAACCGATTTACCGTTCTCTTTTCAGTTTGGTGGAGGTAAGCAGGATCGAACTGCTGACCTCTTGCATGCCATGCAAGCGCTCTCCCAGCTGAGCTATACCCCCACTTCGATAACCGCGATATTTATTTATCGCCGTCATCTCCTGAGCCTTGAATTATAGACAGCTTTTCAGGCGTTTCGCAATCTCGCAGCAATTTTTTCGCGCCCGAGCAGTTCCAGCACCGCATCCACGGACGGCGTGTGCGCCGTTCCCACCGTCAGCACGCGCACCGGCATCGCCAGTTGGGGCATCTTGAGGCCATGGGCCGCCAGCACTTCCTTGAACGCGGCGGCGATAGCGGCCTTGTCCCAGGCGCATGTGGCCAATGCCGTAGACAAGGCCTCGATGGCCGGCTTCACGGCATCCACCACGTGCTTGGCGCGCTCTTCCTCGTTCGGTGCCACCTCGCCATAGAACACGTGGGCCCAGTCGGCCAGTGCCACCAGGGTGTCGCAGCGGTCCTTGAACAGCGCACAGATGCGCGGCAGGCGGCCGTCGCCGAGTTCCCCCGCAGGAATGCCGCGGGCCTGCAGGCGCGGGGCGATCCATTCGGCCAGCCGCTCGTCGGGCGTTGCCTTCAGATGCTGTGCATTCACCCAGCGCAGCTTGGCCTCGTCGAACTGCGCCGCGCTGCGGCCCAGGTGGTCCAGGTCGAACCAGGCGAGGAACTGCTCGCGCGAGAAGATTTCGTCGTCTCCGTGGCTCCAGCCCAGGCGCGCGAGGTAGTTCACCATCGCCTCGGGCAGATAGCCTTCGTCGCGGTACTGCGTGACGGCCTTGGCGCCGTTGCGCTTGCTCATCTTCTCGCCCTGCTCGTTGAGCACGGTGGGCAGATGGGCATAGACCGGAGGCTCCTTGCCCAGCGCGCGGAAGATGTTGATCTGGCGCGGCGTGTTGTTCACGTGGTCGTCGCCGCGGATCACGTGGGTGATGTCCATGTCGATGTCGTCCACCACCACGCAGAAGTTGTACGTGGGCGTACCGTCGGGGCGCGCGATGACGAGGTCATCCAGCTCGTCGTTGCTGATCTCGATGCGGCCCTTGACCTTGTCCTCCCAAACCACCGATCCACCGATCGGATTGCGGAACCGCAGCACAGGCTGCACGCCCGCCGGCACCGGCGGCAGCGTCTTGCCCGGCTCGGGGCGCCAGGTGCCGTCATAGCGGGGCTTCTGCTTGGCCTGCATCTGCCGCTCGCGCAGTGCGTCGAGTTCCGCCACGCTCATGTAGCACGGATAGACCAGCCCCTGCGCCTGCATCTGCGCCAGGACAGCCTTGTAGCGGTCCATGCGCTGCATCTGGTAGAACGGACCTTCGTCGGGGTCCATGCCCAGCCACTGCATGCCCTCCAGGATCACGTCCACGGCCGCCTGGCTGGAACGCTCCACGTCGGTGTCTTCGATGCGCAGGATGAAGTCGCCGCCCGTGGCGCGGGCGAACGCCCAGGGGTAGAGCGCGGAGCGGATGTTGCCGAGGTGGATGAAGCCCGTGGGCGAAGGCGCGAATCGCGTGCGCACGCGCAGCGCGCCCGCCGCGGCGGTGTCGGGAGAATGGCTTTGGCTCATTGCAGGGTATCCAGGCCGCGCGCGAGGTCGGCCTTCAGGTCTTCGATATGTTCCAGGCCCACGGCGACGCGGATCAGCCCCTGGCCGATGCCCGCGGCCTGCCGCTGGTCTTCGCTGAGCCGCCCGTGCGACGTGCTCGCGGGATGGGTGATGGTGGTCTTCACGTCGCCGAGGTTGGCCGTGATGCTGCAAACGCGCGTGCTGTCGATCACGTGGAACGCGCACTGGCGCGCCGCGTCCACGCCGGCGGACTTCACGTCGAAGGACAGCACCGCGCCGCCCAGGCCCGATTGCTGGCGCATCGCCAGCGCATGCTGCGGATGGGACGCCAGGCCCGGGTAATACACCCTGGCCACCGATGGATGCGATTCCAGCCACGCTGCCAAACGCAGCGCGTTGTCGGCCTGCGCCTTGACGCGGATGGAGAGCGTCTCCAGCCCCTTGAGCACCACCCAGGCGTTGAACGGCGAGAGGTTCATGCCGGCGCTGCGGATCATCGGGCCGAGCTTCTCGTCGATAAGCGAGCGCGGGCCGCACACGGCACCCGCCATGACCCGCCCCTGCCCGTCGATGAACTTGGTGCCCGAATGGATGACGAGGTCGGCACCCCACTTCGCGGGCTGCTGCAGCGCGGGCGAGGCGAAGCAGTTGTCCACGGCCAGCAGCACGCCCGCCTCCCGCGCGATGGCCGAGAGCGCGGCGATGTCGCACAGGTCGGTGAGCGGATTGGTCGGCGTCTCGGCGAACATGAGCCGCGTCTCAGGACGCAGGGCAGACTTCCAGGCGAAGGCATCGGTCTGCGGCACGAAGGTGGTCTGCACGCCGAACCTCGACAGCTCACCGCCGATCAGCTTGATGGTGGAGCCGAACATGGACTGCGAGCAGACCACGTGGTCGCCCGCCTTGAGCAGCGCGAGACACATCAGCAGGATGGCGGACATGCCGGTGGCCGTGCCGATGGCGGTCTCGGTACCCTCCATGGCCGCGAGGCGGCGCTCGAACGCGGTCACCGTGGGGTTGCTGGTGCGCGTGTAGGTATAGCCCTCCTCCTCGCCGGCGAATCGGCGGGCGGCGGTCTCGGCATCGGGCTGCACGAAGCTGCTGCTGAGGTACAAGGCCTCCGAATGCTCGCCGTACTGGCTGCGCGGGATGGACTCCCGCACCGCGAGCGTGTCGGGATGCAGGCCTTGCGGCAGGCCCGCCCGCTCGACGTTGGAATCAGAATCCATGGCTGCCACCCCTCTCAAGCGTCCTGCGCATTGGGCAATGCCAGGCGGGACGTGTCCTCTTCCTGCTCTTCGACGCCGACACGGCCTTCATTCAGCCGCGCAATGTCCTGCGCGGTGATGTCGCCCGTCACGTACACGCCGTCGAAGCACGATGCATCGAACCCTTCGATGCTGACGTTGAGCGAGCCCACGGCCTTCTTCATCGCGTTTACGTCCTGGTAGATGAGCGCATCGCAGCCGATGGCCTGCCGCACCTCTTCCACCGTGCGGCCATGGGCCACGAGCTCGCTGCTCGTGGGCATGTCGATGCCATAGACGTTGGGATAGCGCACGGGCGGCGCGGCGCTGGCGAGATACACCTTGCGCGCACCGGCATCGCGGGCCATCTGGACGATCTCGCGCGAGGTCGTGCCGCGCACGATGGAGTCGTCCACCAGCAGCACGCTGCGGCCCTTGAATTCGCTCCCGATCACGTTGAGCTTCTGGCGCACGGACTTCTTGCGCACGCCCTGCCCCGGCATGATGAAGGTCCGGCCCACGTAGCGGTTCTTCACGAAGCCCTCGCGGTAGGGAATGCCCAGCAGGTGCGCGAGCTGCGTGGCGCTCGGGCGGCTGGATTCGGGGATCGGGATGATCACATCGATCTCGCTCGGAGGCACGGTGGACACCACGCGCTTGGCCAGCGCTTCGCCCAGGTTCATGCGGGCCTGGTAGACCGAGATGCCATCCAGCACGGAATCGGGACGGGCGAGATAGACGAACTCGAAGATGCACGGGTTGAGCTGCGGCGCCTGCGCACACTGCTTGGAATGCACCTTGCCGTCGGGCGTGATGAACACCGCCTCGCCTGGCTGGATGTCGCGCTCGAAGGCGTGGTTCGTGCCCTCCAGCGCCACCGACTCGCTGCCCACCATCACCGTGCCATCGCTGCTGCGGCCCATGCACAGGGGGCGGATGCCATGGGGATCGCGGAAGGCAAGCAGGCCATGGCCCGCGATGAGCGCGATCACGGCATAGGAGCCCTTCACACGCTGGTGGACGGCCCGCACCGCCGAGAACACATCCTCGACCTGCAGCGGCACGCCACGCGTCGCGCGCTCCAGTTCGTGAGCGAACACGTTGAGCAAAACCTCGGAGTCGCTCTCGGTGTTGGTGTGGCGATGGTCCGTGGAAAACAGCTCGGACCGCAGGGACTGGGCATTGGTGAGGTTGCCGTTGTGCACCAGCACGATGCCGAACGGCGCATTCACATAGAAGGGCTGCGCCTCTTCCTCGCTGTAGGCATTGCCCGCCGTGGGATAGCGGACCTGCCCCAGGCCGACCGTGCCCGGCAGCGCCCGCATGTTGCGGGTGCGGAACACGTCGCGCACCATGCCCTTGGCCTTGTGCATGAAGAACTTGCGTTCCTGCTGCGTGACGATGCCCGCGGCATCCTGCCCCCGGTGCTGCAGCAGCAGCAAGGCGTCATAGATCAGCTGGTTGACGGGAGCCGAGCTGACCACACCGACGATTCCACACATAGTTAGCGTTCCATCCAAAGGCGGGCCCGGCCCGCAATACCCCAAAAACCCGCCGCGGCCCCCTTGCGGGATGGCCGCCACGCGTACGAAACAACAGCATTCATCCGGGCAGGTGCCGCCCGAGCGCCTCCGGGATCGCCGGCTTCAATGTGGCCAGCATCTCGGTCCATATGGGGACCATCGCGGACTCTTTCCACCATACGGCCTCGTGGATCGGTGTCCACAGCGCCACGAGGGTGGCCGCCAGCAGCAGGATCAGCCCGCGCAGCAGGCCGAAAGCCGCCCCCAGCGTCCGGTCGGCGGGCCGCAGCCCCACCGCCTCGATGAGCTTCTTGGCCAGCCATGCGAGAAACCCGCATGCGAACACCGTGCCAACGAACACCACCAGAAATCCCGCCGCATGGCGGATGGAGCCCCCCGATTCGCCGATGGGCAGCCACGCCGCCGCGTCGGCGGCCCACCACTGCGCCACGAAGAATGCAAGCACCCACCCCGCCAGCGAAAGCACCTCGTACACCAGCCCGCGCCACGCGCCCAGCAGCAGCGATGCCAGCAGCGCCGCCACGAAGATCCAGTCCAGCGCCGCCATGCCGCAAGCCCGAGCCGATGGCGCTACAGCGTGAGCACCGAGGCCGACAGTCCCAGGCCCTTGATGCGCGCCGCGGCCTTGTCGGCCTCGGCCTTGGTCGAGAACGGCCCGACCCGCACGCGCGTGCGCTTGCCGTCCTTGGTATCCACGACCTGCGTGTAGGTCTTGAGCCCGGAGCGCTCCAGCGACTGGCGCACCTCGCGCGCCTTGTCGGCATCCGCGAAAGCCCCGACCTGCACGATCAGGCGGAGGTCCTCGGACTTCGCGGCAGCGGCGGGCGCTGCGGAGCCGTCGCGCCCTTCGAGCAGGGCGCGGGCACGCGCCGCATCGTCGCGGGGCGCAGCGGGCTGAGTCTGTGGCCTGGACTCCGCAGCGGGAGCCGGTTTCGGCTCGGGCTTCGGTTCCGGCCGGGATTCATGCGCGGGCTTGGCGGCGGGCTTGGGTTCCGCCACCTTCGGCGCCGCCGGGCGGCTGTCGGCGTGCACCTCGGGCTTGTGGGGCGTGGCGACGGCTGCGGACCGGGAAGGCGGCACGACCTCCTCGCCATCGGACAAGCCGGCCGACGGCGATCCGGAACCGGAGGGGGCGGCAGACGCCGCCGCCGACGGGGTTGCGGGCGCGGACTCGGGCACCACGAGAGGCGCAACCTTGTTGCGATCGGGGATGTCGATGGGGATATCCACCGGAATGGGCCGGGGCTGCGTGTCGAAGAGCATCGGGAAGCCGACGATGCCGACCAGCACCAGCACGGCCGCGCCGATGAGGCGGTGGCGGGCGCGCCGCCGCATCACCTCGATGCTCTCGGCCTGGGCGCCGCTGCTGCTGCGCGACCGCTTGGCGGGCTTTTCGGGCTGCTCCTTGCGGCCGGGCCAACGAAACTTGAAAAATGCCATGGGTGCGGTGCGGACTCGTGCGCTGGTGATGGAACTCTCAAGCGCCCAGATGCTTGGCGTGCAGGCGGGGCGTCCCGTGGAGCAGCACGCCGCCTACCGTGTAGAAAGAGCCAAAGACCACAATTCTATCAGCCGGCTCTGCCGCAGCGACGGCCGCATCGAGTGCCTGCTGCGGGTCCGCGTGCAGGCTGGTGGCCACCTGCCGCCGCCCGCCCGCCACGATCTGCAGCGCATTCCATTTCTGCTGCAAAACCGCCGCCGTCTCGGCGCGCGGCGTGGGCAGGTCGGTGAAGTACCAGCGGTCCACCAGGGGCCCGACCTTGGCGAGCATGGGCGACAGGTCCTTGTCGGCCATGGCGCCGAAAACGGCATGGGTGGTGGGGAAGAAACCCATCGCATCCAGGTTGGCCGCCAGGGCCGCCACGGAGTGCGGGTTGTGCGCCACGTCCAGCACCAGCGTGGGCTGGCCCGGCACGATCTGGAAACGCCCGGGCAGCTCCACCATGGCGAGGCCGGTGCGCACCGCCTGGGCGGTGATCGGCAGCCGGTCGCGCAGCGCCTCCAGCGCGGCCAGCACGCCGGAAGCGTTCACCAGCTGGTTGGCCCCGCGCAGCGCCGGATACGCCAGCCCGGCATAGCGCCGCCCCCGGCCCGCCCAGCCCCACTGCTGCTTGTCGCCGGAAAAGTTGAAATCCTGGCCGAACCGCCAGAGATCCGCGCCGATGGCCCGTGCATGATCGATCACGCTCTGCGGCGCCATGGGGTCGCTCACCACGACCGGGCGGCCCGGGCGCATGATGCCGGCCTTCTCGCGGCCGATGGATTCGCGATCGGGGCCGAGAAATTCGGTGTGGTCGATGTCGATACTGGTGATGACGGCGCAGTCCGCGTCGATGACGTTCGTGGCGTCCAGCCGCCCCCCAAGCCCCACCTCCAGGATCGCGACATCCAGCCCGGCGCGGCTCATGAGCCGCAGGATGGCCAGGGTGGTGAACTCGAAGTAGGACAGCGAGACTTCCTGCCCGCCCCGGGTGCGGGCCGCCTCCACCGCAGCAAATTCCGCCATCAGCGCCGGCGCATCGGCACTCTCGCCCCGGATCCGGCAGCGCTCCTCGAAGCGCACTAGGTGGGGCGACGTGTAGACGCCGGTGCGGTAGCCCGACTGCAGGGCCACCGCCTCCAGCATCGCGCAGGTGGAGCCTTTGCCGTTGGTGCCGGCCACCGTGATCACGGGGCAGTCGAAGCGCAGTTCCAGGCGCTGGGCCACCTCCCGGACGCGGTCCAGCCCCATGTCGATGGTCTTGGGGTGGATGCGCTCGCAATGGGCCAGCCAGCCGTCCAGGGTATCGAAAGTGGTTTGCATAGAGCCCTGGATTGTCGCCGAGCCCGCCATGCCCGATGATCGCGGCCATGAGTACCCTCCATCCGATTGTTTACGGCATTCCCAACTGCGACACGGTCAAGAAGGCCCGGGCCTGGCTCGCGGAGCGCGGCATCGAATACCGCTTCCACGACTTCAAGAAGCAAGGCGTCCCGGCCGACCGGCTGGCGGCCTGGATGGCCTCGGCGGGCTGGGAGGCCCTCGTGAACCGCCAGGGCACCACCTGGCGCAAGATCGACCCCGCCGCGCAGGCCTCGGTGCGTGATGCGGCCAGCGCGGCGGCGCTGTTGCAGGCCCAGCCCAGCGCCATCAAGCGGCCCGTGGTGGAATGGTCGGGCGATGCCGCCGGCGAGGTGACCGTGGGCTTCCAGGACGCGCGATGGAACGAACGGCTGGCCGCCGCATCCAAACCCTGAACCCGGCGCCCACCTGCATCCGGAGAGGAAACTTTACGGAGTTTTACGGAGCCTCCCAGGGGGATTCACACCGGGTGCCTAAACTTTTCTGCAGGCCGGAGCGTTATATGCCGACCGAAAGGAGCTTCTCCATGAAAAAGATCATCGTGTTGACCGCCCTCGCCGCCCTCGCCGCGGGTGCGAGCGCCCAGGAACAGGGCCGCGTGCTCTCCGCCACCCCCATCACCCAGCAGGTGGCCGTGCCCCAGCAACTGTGCGGCAACGAAACGATTTATTCCGAATCCCGCCCCACGGGTGCGGGCGCCCTGCTAGGGGCCGTCGCCGGTGGCGCAGCCGGCAATGCGATCGGCAAGGGCAGCGGGCGGGCCGCCGCCACGGCGTTGGGCCTGATCGGCGGCGCGGTGCTCGGCAACAACATCGAGGGCGGCGGGCGCCCCGAATACCAGAACGTGACGCGCTGCACCAACCAGACGAACTACGAGAACCGCGTCGTGGGCTACGACGTGCTGTACGAATACGCAGGCCGGCAGTACACCACGCGCACCCAGCACGATCCGGGCGCCTGGATTCCGCTGAGCGTGCAGCCGCTGGCCAGCCAGCCGCGCGCGCCCGCCTACAGCAGCACCACGACCTATGTCCAGCCCGGCGTGGTCGTCTCCACCGTGCCCGGCCCGGCGGCCTACATGACCCCGCCGGCCGCCACGGTGATCGAGTACCGCGATGCCTACGGCCGTCCGTACTCGCCGCCGCGTGATCCCTACTGGCGCTGATGAGACCCCGCCGCCGCGCGGCGCGGCGGCATCCGCCTCCAAGGAGCCCTCCGGGCTCCTTTTTTCATGGGCCGGCGGACCCGCACCCCGGTGCCGCGGGCCACGGGAAGGCACGCAGGGAATCGACCTAGAATCTTCGGTTTCGCCCTCTCCTTTTCTTTCCACCTTCCCTGAGCAGCGCATCCATGACGACCGAAAAGATCGACGGCGTGTCCGTCACCACCCGAGCCAATGTGTACTTCGACGGCAAGTGCGTGAGCCACGGCATCGCCTTTCCCGACGGCACGAAGAAATCGGTCGGCGTGGTCCTGCCCGCCACGCTCACCTTCAACACCGGTGCCCCGGAAATCATGGAATGCGTGGGCGGCGCCTGCGAATACAAGCTGGACGGCAGCGACACCTGGGTGAAGTCCGGCGAGGGCGAGAAATTCAGCGTGCCCGGCAACTCCAAGTTCGAGATCCGCGTGACCGAGGCCTACCACTACATCTGCCATTTCGGCTGAAGCGAAAGAAGAATCTTCCATGGCCACCATCCTCCAGAACCTGCCCGCCGGCCAGAAGGTCGGCATCGCCTTCTCCGGCGGCCTCGACACCAGCGCCGCGCTGCACTGGATGAAGCTCAAGGGCGCCGTCCCCTACGCCTACACCGCCAACCTGGGCCAGCCCGACGAGCCCGACTACGACGCCATCCCGCGCAAGGCGATGGAATACGGCGCCGAGAAGGCCCGCCTGATCGACTGCCGCAAGCAGCTCGCGCACGAGGGCATCGCCGCGCTGCAGGCCGGCGCGTTCCACATCAGCACGGCCGGCATCACCTACTTCAACACCACGCCGCTGGGCCGCGCCGTGACGGGCACGATGCTCGTGGCGGCCATGAAGGAGGACGACGTCAACATCTGGGGCGACGGCTCGACCTTCAAGGGCAACGACATCGAGCGCTTCTACCGCTACGGCCTGCTCACCAACCCCTCGCTCAAGATCTACAAGCCCTGGCTCGACCAGACCTTCATCGACGAGCTGGGCGGCCGCGCCGAGATGTCGGCGTTCATGACCAAGGCCGGCTTCGGCTACAAGATGAGCGCCGAGAAGGCCTATTCCACCGACAGCAACATGCTGGGCGCCACGCACGAAGCCAAGGACCTGGAGCACCTGAACTCCGGCATCCGCATCGTGAACCCCATCATGGGCGTGGCGTTCTGGAAGGACGACGTGCCGGTGAAGGCCGAAGAGGTGTCCGTTCGCTTCGAGGAAGGCCAGCCCGTGGCCCTCAACGGCCGCGAGTTCACCGACCCCGTGGAACTGTTCCTGGAGGCCAACCGCATCGGCGGCCGCCACGGCCTGGGAATGAGCGACCAGATCGAGAACCGCATCATCGAGGCCAAGAGCCGCGGCATCTACGAGGCCCCCGGCCTCGCGCTACTGCACATCGCCTACGAGCGCCTCGTGACCGGCATCCACAACGAGGACACGATCGAGCAGTACCGCATGAACGGCCTCAAGCTCGGCCGCCTGCTCTACCAGGGCCGCTGGTTCGACCCGCAGGCCATCATGCTGCGCGAGACGGCGCAGCGCTGGGTGGCCCGCGCCGTCACCGGCACGGTGACGCTGGAGCTGCGCCGCGGCAACGACTACTCGCTGCTCGACACCGAGTCGCCCAACCTGACCTACGCGCCCGAGCGGCTGTCGATGGAGAAGGTCGAGAACGCGCCGTTCTCGCCCGCGGACCGCATCGGCCAGCTCACGATGCGCAACCTCGACATCACCGACACGCGCGACAAGCTGGGCGTGTATTCGCGCGCCGGCCTGCTGTCGCTCGGCGGCGGCGCCGCGCTGGCGCAGCTTTCGGACGACGGCAAGGCGCCCTGAGGCCTGTTTGCAGGCCCTGGAGGCACGAGGTCGCCGTCGAATCTACATGAGTAGCTACTAAAACAATAGCACTCACCCATGCAAGCCGCCCCGCTGCCAGCCGGGCGGCTTTTTCATCGCCGGGCCGCCCCCAGATGAAAAACGTCCCCTTGGGGCAAGGCCATACAGTTCCTTGATGGCACGCGACAACGGCGACTGTTCGCTGCGCAGTCGCTCAACTGCTCGGGCGAAGTGAAGTTCTTCGGCCACGGCCAGAAAGCAGCGAAGATGGCGCAGTTCCAAGCGCCACCCCTCCCTCGTTCCCTGTGACTCAGGCCGTTCCGTCAACGGCCGGGAGATCCATGATCCACCGACACGGGCCACAGCCCCCGCACGACGGCGAATGCGGTGGCGCCATGCGCCAGTTCAGGCACGTCGGCCAGAGAGCCCGCTGCCACGACCCGCATGAACGCCACCGTCATCCGCCGCATCGCCGCCCAAACCCGCCAGACGGGCTGAACAGTCGTGGCATCCGAGGGGTGCTTTGCCAGCGTTGCGTCGTTCACGCGGCCTCGCTGGCCCGCCAGGGCTTTCTGGCCAGCACGGCAGCCACCGCCAACGCCGCGAACAGCCAGCCGCTCCAGACCGTTCCCTGCACCCCCACTGCATCGATGAAACTGCCACCAGCCGACGCCCCCAGCACCACGCCGAGGTTGGCCGCCGAGACATAGAGGCTGGTGGCGAACTCGGGCACCTCCGGCGCCGCCGAGGTCATCCACATCTGGCTGACGATCAAACCGCTGGTGTGCGCCGCGCCCCATAGCAGGCAGATCGGCAGCATGGCCGCGAAAGACGGCGAAGCGAACACCAGCAGCACCCCATAGGCGGCCGCCAGCACCACGGGATAGGCCAGTACGGTCCGGGCGAGCCGGCGTCCCAGCGCCCACCCGGCCAGGAGGTTGCCCAGCACGCCGCCCACGCCGAAGGCCCCCAGCAGCACGCTGATCGCCTCGCCGCCCAGGCGCGCCTGCCGCGCCAGGTATTCGGCGGCATAGCTGTAGACGGAGAACATCGCGGCGAACACGCACACCGCCGTTGCGATCGACAGCCAGACCGTGGGTCTGCGCAGGACGGCCAGCGGACGTCCCGGCATGGCCGCCTGCGCCTCGGGCCTGGATGGCAGCATGATCCAGAGCCCGGCGGCGGCCAGGCTCACCGCCGCGCAGAAGTAGAACGCCGCCTCGTAGGACACTCTGGCCTCGATCCAGGTCGCCAGCGGCACACCCAGCACCAGCCCCAGCGTGGTGCCGAGGAATGCCATCGAGGTGGCGTGCGCGGCACGTTCCGGCGGGTACAACGACACGGCCGCAGCGAAGGCCACCGAGAAGAACACCGGGTGCAGCAGGGCCGACGGCACGCGCAGCGCCATCAGCACCCCGAAACTGGGCGCCCAGGCCGACGGCAGGCTGCACAGGCTGAAGACCAGCAGCGAGCCGGCCAACACCTTGCGCCGGTCGAAGCGCGACAGCCACAGCACCATGGCCGGCCCGCACATCGCGACCACGCCCGCGAACAGCGCGACCAGCCAGCCGGCCTGGGCCACGCTGACGCCATGGCGCTGGACGATGGCCGGCAGAATGCCGACCACGCCGAACTCGACGGCATACAGACCGAACAGCCCCAGTGCGATGAAGAACAGTGTGCGCGCGCCGTTCATGGCTGCGCCTCTGTCTGTTGATCGGGTGTCGTTGCTAGGCATGACCCGGCCGCACCCACCGGAGCGGGAAAGCCGTGCCGCCTGGCCGCCCACACCACCCCCAGCGTCGCTGCCAGCAGCACCAGCAAGGCCGGGGCGAAAGCGCCGACGCCCAGCCGTTCGAGCAGCACGCCGCCGACAATGCCGCCACCGGCAATCGCCGTGTTCCAGGCCGTGACCAGCATGGATTGGGCGACGTCCGCCGCTTCGCCCGCCGTCTTGGCCAGCGCCGTCTGGAACAGCGTCGCCGCACCACCGAAGGCCAGGCCCCAGGCGGCCACCGCTGCATAGACCACGACAGGCGCATCACCCGCGACGCCCAGCGCCAGCGCGGACAGGCCGAACACGGCGGTGCTGGCGAGCGTCAGCGCGCGCAGATGGCGGTCGATCAGCACGCCGACGATCCAGATGCCCGGCAAGGACGTGATGCCGAACACCAGCAGTACCCAGTCCGTCCGTTCGGCCATGCCCGCCGCCGCCAGGAACGGCGCGATGTAGGTATAGAGGATGTTGTGCGCCAGCACGAAGGCCAGCACCACGCACAGCACCGGGCGTACCCCCGCGATGGTGCACACCCGGCCCAGTGGCAGCCGCTGGCCCGCCGCCTGCCCGGCGAAGTCCGGCAGCTTGGTGCGCACCCACACCATGAGCGCCAGCGCCAGCACACCCATGACGCCAAAGCACATCCGCCAGCCCAGCAGATTGCCGAGGAAGGTGCCGGCCGGCACGCCCAGCGACAGCGCCAGCGGCGTACCGACCATCGCAATGGCGATGGCGCGCCCCTTCTGGTGCTCGGGCACCATGCGCGCGGCATAGCCCGCCAGCAGCGCCCATAGCAGCCCGGCCGACACACCCGCCAGGAAGCGCGCCACCATCGTCAGGGCATAGCTGCCGGAAAACGTCGTGACGGTATTGGCGACGAAGAAACCGGCGATGGCCGCCAGCAGCAGCGGGCGGCGGCGCACGCCCTGCGTGGCGGCGGTCAGCGGAATCGCGGCCACCAGCGAACCGATGGCGTAGATGGTCACGGTCTGGCCGACCCAGGCCTCGGACACCGCCAGGCCCTGCGCCATCTGCGGCAGGAGTCCTGCCGGCAGCGCTTCGGTCAGGATGGTGATGAAGGCCGCCATCGCCAGTGCCAGCAACGACGCCAGCGGCAGGCGGTCATGGGCAACCGCGCTCATCGTCGGGCCTCCCGCGCGGGTTGCGCCGTGTCGTCCAGCGTGCGGGCCACGACCACCTTGCCGGCAATGCCACCGCCTTCCACCAGTCGATGGGCCTGGATCAGGCGGGTTGCGTCCAGCGGATACAGCACGCGGCTGGCGGTCGAGCGCAGCACGCCCGCATCCACCAGCGCGGCCACTTCGTCGAGGATGCGGTGCTGCGCGACCATGTCCGGGGTTCGGTACAGCGGGCGCGTGAACACCATCTCCCAATGCAGCGAGACGCTTTTGGCCTTGAACGGCGCGGCATCAAGCGTGTCGTGGTCTGTGATGATGGCCAGCCGGCCCTGCGGCGCGATCAGTTCCGCCAGCTCGCGCAGATGCTCGGCGGTATGCGACAGCGCTGCGATGTGGGTGACGGGCGGCACCGGCAGCGCGCCGATCTGTGCCGTCAGCGGCAGCCGATGGTCGATGACGTGGTCGGCACCCAGGGCGAGGCACCAGTCGCGGCTTTCTCCGCGCGAGGCCGTCGCGGTCACCGTCAGGCCGGTCAACCGCCGGGTGAGCTGGATCAGCATCGAACCGACGCCACCCGCGCCGCCCAACACCAGCAGGCTGCCGGCATCGGCCGGCTTGCCGGGCGCCACGCCCAGGCGGTCGAACAGCAGTTGCCAGGAAGTCAGCGACGTCAGCGGCAGCGCTGCCGCCTCGGCGAAACCCAGGGCCTGTGGCATGCGACCGACGATGCGCTCGTCCACCAGGTGGAACTGGGCATTGCTGCCGCTGCGGTCGAAGGAGCCGGCGTAGTAGACCTTCTGACCCGGCCGAAACAGTGTGACCGCTTCGCCGACGGCTTCGACGATTCCAGCGGCATCCCATCCCAGCGAGCGGACGGCAGCAGGCACTGCGACCCGGCCGGCCCGGATCTTGGTGTCCACCGGATTGACCGAGACGGCATGAACCACGACGCGCAAGTCGTGCGGCCCCGGCTCGGGACAATCGGTTTCGATGTCTGTCAGGCAGTCTGGATCGTCCAGCGTGGAACCGCAGCGAAATGCGATGGCCGCCATGCGTGCAGGAATCGTTGTCATCACCGCACCTCCAGCGCGCCATAGACGGCATCGCGCAGGTCGGTGACGAAGCGGCCGGACATGCCTTCGTACAGCGTGTTGGTGAAGGCGACGACGCTCAGGCCCTGCGCCCGATCCACGAACCAGGAATGGCCGTAGGCGCCGCCCCAGCGCCAGGTGCCGGCCGATTCCGGCGAATTGGCCAGCCGAGGGTCGCGCAGGACCGAGAACCCCAGTCCGAAGCCGAAGCCCGGCGCATCGGGCAGTGCCCGACCCTCCGTTTGATCCCGAGCCATCTCCGCGATCCATTCGTTGGGCAGGAACGCACCGCAGCCCTGGCGCAAGGCTTCCAGCAGGCGCAGCAGGTCTTCCGCCGTCCCCGCCATGCCGGCACCGCCCGAGGGAAATGCCTGCGGATCGAAGATGCGGGATGGGCTGTAGGTGATGCCCACGGTGCCCTCGAAGGCCGAGACCGTCTCACCCTCGGCCAGCCGATGCGGCTGCGGCGTGTCGTTCACATAGACGGTCGCCACGCGCTGGGGATCGCGAGCGGCAAAGCCCGTATCGACCATGCCCAGCGGGCCAGTCACGAGTTGGCGCACCGCCTCGTCCAGCGGCGTGCCGTGGACGCGCGCGATCAGCGCGCCCAGCACGTCCGTCGCCAATGAATAGCCCCAGGCCGTGCCCGGTTCGTACAGCAGCGGCACGCTGGCGAGGCGGCGCAGGTTTTCCTCCAGGCTGATGCCGGACGCATCCATGCCGTCCGACACGCCGGCCCGTGCGCAGGGGCAGGCTGCATCGGCCTCGAAGAAGCGGTAGCCGAGACCGGCCGTATGGCTGAGCAGTTGCCGCACGGTGATGCGTGCCGGGCGGCCGTTGGCCAGCCGCGGCTGGAATTCCGGCAGCCAGCGCTCGATGCCCGCGTCCAGGTCGAGTTGGCCTTGCGCCACCAGCGCCAGTGCCGCAGTGGAGACGATGGGCTTGCTCACCGAGGCCAAGCGGAACACCGTTTCGGCGGTCATCGGCCGCCCGCTTTCGCGGTCGGCGAAGCCGGCGGCCTGCTGGTGGATCAGTTCGCCGTCGCGCGCCACGAGGATGACGGCACCGACCAGCCGCTGGTCGTCGAGCGCCTGCTGAACGGTGCTGTGAATGCGCGTACCGAGGTGCGCCGGCGGAACGCCTTGGCGCAGGAAAAGTGGAGGATTCGTCATGGCAAGTCGCTCGATTCAATGGGTGAAGCCTTGACGATAGAAATCCTGCGATTAAAGAAAAAGTAGGCTACAGTTCATTTTTGTGCGGACCTTAATTTCCGCAATTGAGGTACAGGATGGACAGCCTGAACGGCTTCGTGGTGTTCGTGCAGGTGGCCGAGACGCGCAGCTTCGTCGCAGCCGGCCGGCTGCTGGGCGTGTCGGCCTCGGCCGTGGGCAAGAGCGTGGCGCGCCTCGAGGAGAAGCTGGGGGTGCGCCTGTTCCACCGCAGTACGCGCAGCGTCACGCTGACCGCCGAGGGCACGCTGTTCCTGGAGCGCAGCCGCCGCATCCTGGCCGAGATCGAAGCGGCGGAACTGGAGCTGTCGCAAGCCAGCACGGCGCCCCGTGGACGCTTGCGCGTGAGTCTTCCGCTGGTCAGCTCGCTGGTGCTGCCGGTGCTCGGCGAGTTCATGCGCGAGTACCCCGAGATCGAGTTGGACCTGGATTTCACCGACCGGATGGTCGATGTGATCGAGGAAGGTTTCGACGCGGTGGTACGCACGGGCGAGCCGACCGACTCTCGCCTCACTGCGCGCCGGCTGGGAACCTTCCGTTCGATGTTGGTCGCCTCACCCGACTATCTGGCGCGGCGAGGTACGCCCAAAGCACCGGCCGATCTGCTGGAACACATCTGTTTGCATTACCGCTTCCCCAACAGCGGCAAGCTGGAGACCTGGGCGTTGCGACAGGAACCCGGCGCGCCGGAACTGCAATTGCCCACCTCGATGATCTGCAACAACATCGAGACGCGCGTGTGTTTCGCGCTGCAAGGACTGGGGATCGCCTACCTGCCGGACTTCGCCATCCGGGAGCCCTTGGCCGATGGCCGGCTCAAGCCAATCCTGGCCGACCATGTGCAGCGCAGCGGCGTCTTTCACGTGCTGTGGCCCGCGAGCAAGCACCCCTCGCCGAAGGTCCGGGCGTTGGTGGACTTCCTGTGCGCGCGGGTGTTTCCAGCTTCTGTGGACAAGCCCGGAGCGAAACCTCGACGCCTGATCGACCGATAGCGGGACCGCGAATCCGCCCAATCTCCCACGGCACCCCGCCGCCCCGCGCCGTCGCGGCGAGCTGCCGCCCCAGCCGCTGTTTGATCACCGGCCGCCACGGCACCAGACTGAATCCCATGCCGTCATCGCGCATCGCGCAGCGCCCGCTGAAGTAGCTTGACAGCGGACATTTTTCATTGCCGGGCCGTCCCAAGATGAAAAACGTCCCCTTGGGGGGCAGCGACCCCGCGCAGCGAGGGAGCGTGGGGGCCTTTTTCATACCGGATGGCGCCGCGCCAGCACCTACCAACGCGCGCCGGCGAAGCGCTCCACCAGGAAGTCCAGCAGCGCCCGCAGCGCCGCCGACAGGTGCTTGCGCGAGGGGTAGAGCGCGTACACGGTGAGCTCGGGCGGGTGCCAGTGCGGCAGCAGCACCTCCAGCGCCCCCGCCGCGACGCGGGGGCGTGCGAGGTAGGTGGGCTGCAGCGCGATGCCGGCGCCCGCCTCGGCGGCCGCGAGCAGCACCACCGCGTCGTTGGCCGTGAACCGCGTGGGCACCGGCACCTCCACGGGCTCCGCGCCGCCGTCCGGCCCGGCCGTGAAGCGCCAGCGGCTGCGCCCGAAGGTCGCGTGCCCCAGGCAGGCATGCCCGGCCAGCTCGGACGGGTGCGCGGGCCGGCCCGCGCGGCGCAGGTAGTCCGGGGCGGCCACCAGCACCGACTCGCAGGCCGCCAGCGGCCGCGCGATCAGGGCCGGATCGGGGTCGCTGCTGATGCGGATCGCGAGGTCGATGCGCGAGGCCACCAGGTTCACGGTGCCCTCGCCCGCGTCCAGGTCCACCTTGAGGTGCGGATGCCGCTCCAGGAATTCGCCCAGCGCGGCCGCGAGCTGCGCATACCCGAACGACACGCTGCAGGTGAGGCGGAGCTGGCCGCGCAGGGTTCCGCCGGCGGGCGTGGTTTCCTCCTCGGCCTGCTGCGCGATGTCGAGCATCTGCAGGCAGCGGCGCAGGCACTGCTCGCCCGCGTCGGTGAGCGTGACGCTGCGGGTCGTGCGCTGCAGCAGCCGCGCGCCCAGCCAGCGCTCCATCTCGGCCACGTAGCGCGTGACCATGGCGCGCGACATCTGCAGCCGCTGCGCGCTGGCCGTGAAGCTGCCGGTGGCGGCCACGTCCGTGAACACCTGCATGGCGGTGAGTCTGTCCATGGTATTTGATCGGTTCGTGCAACAAATAAGGGCATTCTGAGGCGTTTATTCGATCGGTCCAGGCAAATACAGTCCATGGCTGACCCGAATCCCTTTCTGGAAACGACCATGACCCCGATCTCTCCGCTTTTCGCCCTTCGCACCACCACCCTCGCCGCCGCCCTGGCCGTCGCCTGCGGCGCGGCATCGGCCGCGCAGCCGCTGGAGCTGAAGGTGTACAACGCTCCCGCCAGCAGCTTCCTGGTGAATTCCGCACTCATCACGGGCCCGAAGGAGGCCGTGGTGATCGACGCCGGTTTCACGCGCGCCGACGCCTACCGCATCGCCGCCAACGTGCTCGACAGCGGCAAGACGCTCACCACCATCTTCGTGAGCAACGCCGACCCGGATTACTACTTCGGTGCCGAGGTGCTCAAGGCCCTGTTCCCGCAGGCCAAGGTGCAGACCACGCCCGCCGTGCGCGAGAAGATCGTCGCCAAGCTGCCCGCCAAGGTGGCGTTCTGGGGCCCCAAGATGGGCGCGAACGCCCCCACGCAGCCGATCGTGCCCGACGCCATCGCCGGCACCACGCTCACCGTGGACGGCGAGGCTATCGAGGTGCGCGGCACCAGCGGCCCGCTGGCCCACCGGCCGTACGTGTGGGTGCCCTCGCTGCACGCCATCCTGGGCAACGTGGGCATCTTCGGGAACATGCACGTGTGGACGGCCGACACGCAAAAGCCCGCCGAGCGCCAGGCCTGGATCGCGCAGCTCGACGAGATGAAGACCCTCAAGCCCCGCGTGGTGGTGCCCGGCCACATGGCGCCCGGCACGCCGCTGGACGCCGGCTCCATCGACTTCACGCGCGGCTATCTGGTGAAGTTCGAATCCGCGCTGCAGCAGTCGAAGGACAGCGCCGGCGTGATCCGCGCGGTGGGGGAGGCCTATCCGCAGCTCGGAGAGGGTTCCTCGCTGGAACTGGGCGCGAAGGTCAACAAGGGCGAGATGGCCTGGTGAGGCGCCCCTGCAAGGCGCACGCGCCCCAGCGGCCCCGCGCCTTGCCTCTTTTCTGCCGCAGCCGTCCGCGTCAAACCACGACCGGCTCGGGCTCCAGCCGGATGCCGAAGCGCTCGTACACGCTGGTCTGGATGGCCTTGGCCAGGGTCATCACCTCGCCGCCGGTCACGCTGTCGGCGCCCTGGCCCCGGTTCACGAGCACCAGGGCCTGCTTTTCATAGACGCCGGCCTTGCCCACGGTCTTGCCCTTCCAGCCGCAGGCATCGATGAGCCAGCCCGCCGCGAGCTTGATGGTGCCGTCGGGCATGGGGTAGTGCACGATCTTGGGGTCGCGCGCGATGATGTCCGAGCACTGCTCGGGCGTCACCGTGGGGTTCTTGAAGAAGCTGCCGGCATTGCCCAGCACGGCCGGGTCGGGCAGCTTGGCGCGACGCACCTCGCACACCCAGTCGAAGATCTGCCGCGCCGTGGGCGCCTCCACACCGGCCTCGGCGCGCCTGCGCTCCAGGTCCAGGTAGCCCAGCTCGGGCTTCCAGGGTTTGGGCAGGCGAAAGCGCACATGCGTGATGGCGGCGCGCCCCGCGAGGCCCATGCCGCGCGGCAGGCCCTCGGGCACCCCGGCGGCCGAGGGGGCGTGCTTGAAGACGGAATCGCGGTAGCCGAAGGCGCACTGCGAGGCATCGAGCGTGAAGGGCCGGCCGGTGGCCAGATCGACGGCGTCCAGCGAGTCGAAGCGGTCCTGCAGCTCCACGCCGTAGGCGCCGATGTTCTGCACCGGCGCGGCGCCCACGGTGCCAGGGATGAGCGCCAGGTTCTCCAGCCCCGGAAAGCCGTGCTCCAGCGTCCAGGCGACGGCGTCGTGCCAGCGCTCGCCCGCGCCGGCCTCGACGATCCAGGCGCGCGGGGTTTCCTCCACGAGGCGGATGCCGCGGATCTCCATCTTGAGCACCGTGGGTTTCACGTCGCCCGTGAGCACGATGTTGCTGCCCCCGCCCAGCACGAACAGGGGGCCGCCGCCGAGCCGGGAATCCGCCACCAGCGCCCGCACGTCTTCCGCGGAGCGCGCGCGCACCAGGGTGTGGGCCCGCGCCACGATGCCGAAGGTGTTGCAAGCCTGCAGGGGGACGTTTTTCTCGACTAACATCCACCGGATTGTCGCATCCGGCCCCGCGCGGGGGCCGGCTCCCCCCGAGATACCGAGAGTGAAGCCATGCCTTCTTTTGATACCGTCTGTGAAGCCAACCTCGTTGAAGTGAAGAACGCCGTGGAGAACTCGGCCAAGGAAATCGGCACCCGCTTCGACTTCAAGGGCACCTCCGCCTCGATCGAGATCAAGGACAAGGAGATCACCCTCTTCGGCGATGCCGATTTCCAGCTCCAGCAGGTCGAGGACATCCTGCGGGCCAAGCTCACCAAGCGCAACGTGGACGTGCGCTTCCTCGACAAGGGCGCCGTGCAGAAGATCGGCGGCGACAAGGTCAAGCAGGTCATCAAGGTGCGCAACGGCATCGAGAGCGAGCTGGCCAAGAAGATCCAGAAGCTGCTGAAGGAAAGCAAGCTCAAGGTGCAGGGAGCCATCCAGGAGGACAAGGTGCGCGTGACCGGCGCCAAGCGCGACGACCTGCAGACCGCCATGGCACTGATCCGCAAGGATGTCACCGACGTGCCGCTGTCGTTCGACAACTTCCGCGACTGAGCACGCCCCTCCTCCCAATGCACGCCGCCCCCCTCGCCCCGTCCGCCCTGCGCATGCTGCGCGCGGCCGGTGCCTGCGTGCTCGCGCTGGCGCCCGCGCTCGCGTGCGCCCAGGCGGTGGCGCTCACGGGCATCCTGGGCAGCAAGGCGCTGCTGGTGGTGAACGGCTCGGCGCCGCGCGCGGTGGCCGCCGGAGAAACCCACCAGGGCGTGAAGGTGCTGTCGGTCGGGCGCGACGAGGCCGTGGTGGAGACCGCCGGCGCGCGCCGCACGCTGGTGCTGGGCGAGGCCCCGGTGAGCGTGGGCGGCCGGGGCGCCGGCACCGGCCGGCGCGTGGTGCTCACGGCCGACAGCCGGGGCCACTTCGTGAACACCGGCACCATCAACGGCCGGTCCATGCAGTACCTCGTGGACACGGGTGCCAGCGTGGTCGCCATCGGCCAGCCCGACGCCGAGCGCATGGGCCTCGACTACCGCAACGGCCCGCCGGTGATGATGGGCACGGCCAACGGCACGGCCCGGGGCTGGCGCGTGAAGCTCGACTCCGTGCGGCTCGGCGATGTCGAGGTGTTCGGCGTGGAGGCGGTGGTCACGCCGCAGGGCATGCCCTACGTGCTGCTGGGCAACAGCTTCCTCAACGAATTCCAGATGACCCGGCTCAACGACCAGCTCGTGCTGGAAAAGCGCCACTGAGCCCTGCCCGGCCCCTCCGCCCGCGGCCCCTCGCCATGCCACCGCCCTCCTCCACCCCGCACGCCGAATCGCCCGACAGCGAGTACGAGGACCTGCTCGGGCTGTGGTCCGACCTGGAGTCGGCCCTGTCGGTGCTGCTCGCGCGGCCCCTGCAGGCCCTGGATTTCGGCGCCAAGGTGCGCCAGTGCGACCGCTGGCTGCAGGACCTCGTGGCGCACGACACCGATGCGGCGCTCTACCTCATGTTCCAGCTCGCGGCGACCTCCAGCGCGGGCTACAGCGCTTCCCACGCGCTGGTGTGCGCCACGCTCTGCCACATCCTCGCGCACGACCTGGAGGTGGCCCCCGCGGAGCGCGACAGCCTCGTGCGCGCGGCGATGACCATGAACATCGGCATGACCGCGCTGCAGGACGAGCTGGCCAACCAGCGCGAGCGCCCGACGCCGGCCCAGCAGAAGGCCATCGAGGAGCATCCGCGCCACGGCCGCGTGCTGCTGGAGCGGCTGGGCGTGCGGGACCCGCTGTGGCTGGAGGTCGTGGACCACCACCACGCCCCGGCGCCCGAGAGCGGCACCCGCCCCCTCTCGATCCTGCCCGCCGCCGACCGGCTCACCCGCATCCTGGGCACCATCGACCGCTACGCGGCCATGATCAGCCCGCGCAAATCCCGCGCCGGCCGCAGCGCCACCGACTCGGTGCGCGCCATCGTCGGGCAGGACGACGAGCGGCGCGACGAGGTGACCTTCACCCTCGTGCGCTCGGTGGGGCTGTGCCCTCCGGGCACCTTCGTGAAGCTCGACAACGGCGAAACCGCCCTCGTGCTGCGCCGCAGCGACAAGGTGAACTCGCCCCTGGTGGCGAGCCTGCTCGACCGCAACGGCGAACACCGCCGCCAGCCCGCACTGCACCAGACCGCCACGGGCCGCCCGCGCATCCAGTCGGCGCTCGCGCGCTCGGCCGTGCAGGTGGACCTGGACCACCGCATGCTGGTGCGCCTGGGGCTGTACGCCGCGCAGCACTACCGCGGGCTCTCGCGGCTGGTCAATGCGCCGGGCACGCCCCGGTCGATGTATTGAGCGCGCGCAGGCTTCAGTGCTTGGGCTTGCGGCCCAGGCGGGACTCGGTGCCCGCCATGAGGCGGCGAATGTTCTCGCGGTGGCGCCAGACGAGCAGCCCCGACATCACGGCGATCGACACGCCCACGGGCGCCTCGGCATCCCACGCCACGCCGCCGGCCAGCACGTAGTAGAGCGGCGCGAACAGGGCCGCCGCCAGCGAGGCCAGCGACGAATAGCGGAAGAAGAAGGCGATGATGATCCAGGTGAGCAGCGTGGCGAGGCCGAGCCAGCCGCTCACGCCCATCAGCACGCCCAGCGCCGTGGCCACGCCCTTGCCGCCCTCGAAGCGGAAGAACACCGGCCACAGGTGCCCCAGGAACGCCGCCAGGCCCACGAGGGCGACGGTGCCCTCCTCCAGCCCGTAGGGCCGGCCATAGGCCTGCACCAGCACCACGGGCAGCCAGCCCTTGAGCGCGTCGAACAGCAGCGTGACCACCGCCGCGGCCTTGCTGCCCGAGCGCAGCACGTTGGTGGCGCCGGGGTTCTTGCTGCCGTAGGTGCGCGGGTCGTTCAGCCCCATCGCGCGGCTCACGATCACGGCGAAGGACAGCGAGCCCAGCAGATAGGCGGCCACGGTGGCCAGGAGGGAATACACGGCGGTCAAGATCTTCGGTCCTTGTGGTGGAAACGGGGCGCGCGGCGGCCGGTGTGGCGCGCGGCGGGCCGGCTATTCTGCCAGCGCGCACCGCACGGGCACCGCGCCCAGCAGCTCCAGGCCCGCGCGCGGGTCGAGCTGCACCAGGAAGCCGCGCCGGCCGCCGTTGATGGCGATGCGCGGCAGCGCGAGGATGGTCTCCTCGGCATACACCGGCATCTCGCGCCGCGTGCCGAACGGCGAGGTGCCGCCCACGAGGTAGCCGCTGTGGCGGTTCGCCACCTCGGGCCGGCAGGGCTCGACCGACTTGGCGCCGATCTGCCGCGCGAGGTTCTTGGTGGACACCTTGCGGTCGCCGTGCATGAGCACGATCAGCGGTTTCGCGTCCTGGTCCTGCATCACCAGCGTCTTGACCACCGTGTGCTCGTCCAGGCCCAGGCTCGCGGCGCTGTGGGCCGTGCCGCCGTGCTCCACGTATTCGTAGGGGTGCTCGGTGAACGCCACGCCGTGGCGGCGCAGGAACTGGGTGGCGGGCGTCTCGCCGGCGTGGGCGGCCGCCCGGTCCTTGCGGCTCACAGGGCCGGGTCCCGGATGTCCCAGCGGATCGCGTCGATGGCCGCCAGCAGCTCGGGCGAGAGCGTGGTGTTCCACGCGGCGATGTCCTCCTCCAGCTGGGCGATGGACGTCACGCCGATGATGGTGCTGGCCACGCGCCACTGGCGGTAGCAGAAGGCCAGCGCCATCTGCGTGGGCGTGAGGCCGTTGTCGCGCGCGAGCCGGTTGTAGCGGCGCGCGGCCTCCAGCGACGCGGGACGGCCCCAGCGCTGCTTGCGCACCGACTCGTAGGCGGCGATGCGCGCGCCCTGCGGCGCGCCCGGGCCGGTGATGCCGCTCTCGTCGTACTTGCCCGTGAGCAGGCCGAAGGCCAGGGGCGAGTAGGCCAGCAGCGACACGCCCAGGCGGTGGCAGCTCTCGTCCATCGCGTTCTCCCAGGTGCGGTTGACGAGGCAATAGGGGTTCTGCACCGTGGCCACGCGCGGCAGGCCGTGCGCCTCGGCCAGGCGCACGAATTCGTGCACGCCGTAGGGGGTTTCGTTGGACAGGCCCACGTAGCGCACCTTGCCCGCCTTCACCAGCCCGGCGAGCGTCTCCAGTTGCTCGCGGATGGGCGTGGCGGACGTCTCCTTGGCGGGGTCGTAGTACATGGTGCCGAAGGCCGGCACGTGGCGCTCGGGCCAGTGGATCTGGTAGAGGTCGATCACGTCGGTCTGCAGCCGGCGCAGGCTGCCCTCGCACGAGGCCACGATGTCGGCCGCCGCCATGCCCTGGCCCTCGCGCACCCAGGGCATGCCGCGCGAGGGGCCGGCCACCTTCGTGGCCAGCACCACCTGGCCGCGCGCGCCCGGGTTCTTCGCGAACCAGCGGCCGATGATGGCCTCGGTCGCGCCGTAGGTCTCGGCGCGCGCGGGCACCGAATACATCTCGGCGGTGTCGATGAAGTTGACGCCGGCCGCCAGCGAGCGGTCGAGGATGGCGTGCGCGTCGTTCTCGCCCACCTGCTCGCCGAAGGTCATGGTGCCGAGGCAGATGGGAGTGACCTGGAGCGCGCTCGCGCCCAACGTGACTTTTTGCATGGGAAGGGAAGGAGGAAGGTGAAGAAAGAGAGGAAGACGGAGGGCCGAACACCCTCCGTGGGCAGCGGTCCAGAATAATGGATTTTTCCGCGCGCTGCAGCCGCCTGGCCCGTGCTCCGCGCGCCGCCTGTCCCGGCCTTGACCGCGCCCGGGCCGCCCCCACGGAAATAATCGCCCCATGTACCAGCCCGCCCGAGCCCCGCGCAGCGAGCGCCTGCCGATCCGCACCCTCGACTACCACGTCCGCGTCTGGGAAGGCGACACGGCCCGCGCCAGCGCCGCGCCGCCCCTGGTCATGCTCCACGGCTGGATGGACGTGGGCGCCTCCTGGCAGTTCGTCGTGGACGCCTTCGGCGATGCCTTCGCCGCCGCGCGCCGCATCGTCGCGCCGGACTGGCGCGGCTTCGGCCTCAGCATGCCGCCCGCGCCGTGCGACCACTACCCCTTCGCCGACTACCTCGCCGACCTGGACCGGCTGCTGGACCACTACGCCCCCGGCCAGCCCGTGGACCTCGTGGGCCACAGCATGGGCGGCAACGTGGCGATGGCCTATGCCGGCGTGCGCCCGCAGCGCATCCGGCGGCTCGTCAACCTCGAAGGCTTCGGCCTGCCCGCCGCCGCGCCCGACAAGGCCCCCGAGCGCTACGCCCAATGGCTCGACGAGCTGCGCGATTTCGGCCAGGACGGCTCGGACCTCAAGCCCTACGGCAGCGCCGACGCGGTCGCGGAGCGGCTCATGAAGACCAATCCGCGCCTGGACCGCGCCCGCGCCGGCTGGCTCGCGCGGCAATGGGCCCGGCCCGATGCCGGGGGTGCCTGGCGCATCCTGGGCGATGCGGCGCACAGGCTCGTCAGTCCTCAGCTCTACCGCGTGGAGGAGACGCTCGCGCTGTATGCCCGGATCGCCGCGCCCGTGCTCTCCGTGGAGGCCAGCGACGACAGCCTGGGCCTCTGGTGGAGCGGGCGCTACTCGCTGGACGACTACCACGCGCGCCTGCGGCACGTTCCCGACTGCCGCACCGCGCACGTGCAGGACGCGGGCCACATGCTGCACCACGACCAGCCCGCGGCCGTGGCGCGGCTCATCGAGGACTTCCTGGGCGCCTCCTGACCCTTTTCCAGAGTCTTTCCGCCTCCATGTCGGCGTATCGACTGCATGGATAGCTACACTTTCGATAGCAATCTTCCTGCCGGCGCGAGGCACCGCGGCCCGTGCCCGGACCCGAAGGGGCATTGGGCGGTGCCCGGGCCCGCGCATGAGAAAATCGCCGGTTACTCCACACCACACACCCAGGACAGGACACCCCATGGACGCAGAACGCATCAACCTCATCGGCACCACCCTTGAAGACCTCGCCCAGCGCACGCAAGAGTTACGGAGGTATCTTTGACTTCGATGCCAAGTTCGAACGCCTGCGCACGGTAAACGCCTCGCTCGAAGACCCCGCGGTCTGGAACGACCCCAAGCGCGCCCAGGAGCTGGGCAAGGAAAAGAAATCCCTCGACGGCGTGGTGCTCACGCTCGACAAGCTCACGCGCGAGCTGGCCGACAACGCCGAGCTGTACGAGATGAGCAAGGAAGAAGGCGACGAGGCCGGCCTGCTCACCATCGAGGCCGAGACCGCCAAGCTGCGCCCGCTCATCGAAGAGCTGGAATTCCGCCGCATGTTCAGCAACGAGGCCGATCCGCTCAACTGCTTCGTGGACATCCAGGCCGGCGCCGGCGGCACCGAGGCCTGCGACTGGGCCGGCATGCTGCTGCGCCAGTACCTCAAGTACGCCGAGCGCAAGGGCTTCAAGACCACCGTGGAAGACGAGACCCCGGGCGACGTGGCCGGCATCAAGAGCGCCACGATCAAGATCGAGGGCGAATACGCCTACGGCCTGCTGCGCACCGAGACCGGCGTGCACCGCCTCGTGCGCAAGAGCCCGTTCGACTCCTCGGGCGGCCGCCACACGAGCTTCGCGTCGCTCTTCGTCTATCCCGAGATCGACGATTCCATCGAGATCAACATCAACCCGGCCGACGTGCGCACCGACACCTTCCGCGCCTCCGGCGCCGGCGGCCAGCACATCAACAAGACCGACTCGGCCGTGCGCCTCACGCACATCCCGACCGGCATCGTCGTGCAGTGCCAGGACGGCCGCAGCCAGCACAGCAACCGCGACGTCGCCTGGCAGCGCCTGCGCTCGCGCCTCTACGACTTCGAGATGCGCAAGCGCATGGAAGAGCAGCAGAAACTGGAAGACACCAAGACCGACGTCGGCTGGGGCCACCAGATCCGCAGCTACGTGCTGGACAACAGCCGCATCAAGGACCTGCGCACCAACGTCGAGATCTCCGCCACCCAGAAGGTGCTGGACGGCGACCTCGACGTGTTCATCGAAGCCTCCCTCAAGCAGGGCGTGTGAGACGACGATGAAACTGACCCGCGTGGAGGCACATCATTGTTTCAGCCTGGAAGACGTGCGTGTGGACCTGTCTCCAGGCGTGACGGTGCTGGTGGGCCCCAACGCGACCGGCAAGACCAACTTCGTGCGCACGCTGGAGTTCCTGCGCGATGCCGTGCGCGATGGACTGGACCATGCCGTCGCGGCGCGCGGCGGTATCGGTCGCCTGCGCCAGCACAGCGGAGAAGCGGACGTGCCCGGTTCGGTGGAAATCGGTATCCATGCCACGCAGTCTCTCAGGGAGCACGCGAATCAGCCCGCGCACTATGTGCTGAAAATCGACAGCGCCGCCGATGGCAACTACCGCGTGGCCAGCGAGGATGCAAACTACCACCACGAAGAACTCGTTCCGCGGGACGGGCGGCAGCAAGGATGGGCCTGGGAAGTGTTCGAATTCGGTTTCACTCGGGACGGAACAGGGCAGATCCTGAGGAAGAACATCTCCCCCAACACACCCTTCACTATCGAAGATCCGCAGCGCCTAGCGCTAGGCGCCCTGCTGGGAGAGACCAGGATGTTCGGATTCGATGAATTAGGAAAGCCGCTGGAGCGTCACATCCTGCGCTGGAGATTTTCCTCGCTCTATCCCAACATCCTGCGGCAAGTCACTACCCTACACGCAGACACGAGCCTGCGCGAAGACGGCAGCAACTGGGTGTCCGTCATTCGCTCCGCGCAACGCACGGAAGAAGGCCGCCAGATGCTGGAGCGCATCTACGAGATGATGCGCGTCGTGCTGCCCGACTTCATGGACGTGGCGGTCACACCCGTGGGCAGCTACCTCATCCCCTTTTTCCGCTTCGGCCAGGAAGGGCAGGCGCAGAGGCAGTTCGACCCCGCCCAGCTTTCCGACGGCACGCTACGCATCCTGGGCATCCTGCTCACGCTTTACCAGACGCCGACGCCGTCGCTCATCGTGATCGAAGAGCCCGAGCAAACGGTCCACCCCGCGGTTCTGTCAATGCTCGCAGAAGCCTTCAAAGAAGTGGCGGAAGTGACGCAGATCATCGTCACCACGCACAGCCCACAGCTCATCGAGCACTTCGAGCCAAGCGACATCCGCATCGTCACCATGCAGGAAGGAGTGACGCACATCGCCCCCATCAAGGCGTCGCAGCGCGAGGCCGTGCAGCGCGGCCTCATGACGCTGGGTGAATTCATGGCGGCGGAAGGTCTCCAGCCGGAAGACGCTCAATGACGGCGATCCGCCAGCGCCTGCTGGCCATCGTGGAAGGAGAGGGCGACGAGCGCGCGGTGCCCGTGCTGCTGCGGCACATTCTGGAACACCATGGCCGCTATGACGTGCAGGTGTTGAAGCCGCAGCGTCGGGGCGAGTTGCCCAAGGTGAAGGCCAATTTCGCCCGTTTCTTCGAGGCCGCCATGCTGGAAAACGCCGCCGTGCTGTGCGTGCTGGACTTCGACTGCGAATGGTGCCTCGACGTGGAGCAGGAAGAGCGGAACCTCAAATCCATGGCCCGGGGTATCCGGACCGATTACCCTTTCGAGGCCTGCTTCATCGTGAAGGAATTCGAGTCGCTTTTTTTATGCGACGAAGCGACCACGCGATCGGCCCTTCCAGCCATACCGCCAGAAACGGTTTTCCCTGCCGACCCGGAAAGCGTGAGAGATGCCAAAGGCTGGCTTTCCGCCGCGCAGCCCAAGGGCATGGCGTACAAACCCACGACGCATCAGGCAAAAATAGCGTCCCAACTGAATCTGACCTACCTCGGACAACATTCGCCGAGTTTCCAGCGCCTCAGTCGCGCGGTATTGAACCTCGTCCAATGATTCTTATGCCCCCCCTGCCCGCCGTGAGACGGCTTGCGCCCAACCTGGAGATTACGCCCCATGCGTGAAGGACAACCCGCCGCCATCCACCGTGCCGACTACACCGCCCCCGCGTTCTGGATCGACACCGTGGACCTCACGTTCGATCTCGATCCCGCCAAGACCCGCGTGCTGAGCCGCCTGCGCGTGCGCCGCAATGCCGACGTGCCGGCCGCGCCGCTGCGCCTGGACGGCCAGGAGCTGAACCTCGCGCGGGTGCTCGTCAACGGGGCGGGCACGTCCTTCAAGCTCGAAGGCAGCCAGCTCGTGCTGGAGAACCTGCCCGAGGGCCACGAGCCCTTCGACCTGGAGATCTTCACCACCTGCGCGCCCGTGAAGAACACCCAGCTCTCGGGCCTCTACGTGAGCCAGGGCACGTTCTTCACGCAGTGCGAGGCCGAGGGCTTCCGCCGCATCACCTACTTCCTCGACCGCCCGGATGTGATGGCGAGCTACACCGTCACGCTGCGGGCCGACAAGGCCGAGTACCCGGTGCTGCTGTCCAACGGCAACCTCGTGGACCAGGGCGATCTGGGCGACGGCCGGCACTTCGCCAAGTGGGCCGATCCGCACCGCAAGCCCTGCTACCTGTTCGCGCTGGTTGCCGGCAAGCTCGTGGCGCGCGAGCAGCGCATCCGCGCGCGTTCGGGCAACGACCACCTGCTGCAGATCTTCGTGCGCCCGGGCGACCTGGAGAAGACCGAGCACGCGATGGATTCGCTCATGGCCAGCATCGCCTGGGACGAGGCGCGCTTCGGCCTGCCGCTCGACCTGGAGCGCTTCATGATCGTCGCCACCAGCGACTTCAACATGGGCGCGATGGAGAACAAGGGCCTGAACATCTTCAACACGAAGTACGTGCTGGCGAGCCAGGCCACGGCCACCGATGCCGATTTCGCCAACATCGAGAGCGTGGTGGGGCATGAATACTTCCACAACTGGACCGGCAACCGCGTCACCTGCCGCGACTGGTTCCAGCTCTCGCTGAAGGAGGGCCTCACGGTCTTCCGCGACCAGGAATTCAGCCAGGACCTCTCGGGCAGCCCCTCGGCGCGCGCCGTCAAGCGCATCGAGGACGTGCGCGTGCTGCGCACCGCGCAGTTCCCCGAGGACGCGGGCCCGATGGCCCACCCGGTGCGGCCCGACAGCTACGTCGAGATCAACAACTTCTACACCGTCACCATCTACGAGAAGGGCGCCGAGGTCGTGCGCATGATGCACACGCTGGTCGGCCGCGACGGTTTCGCCCGGGGCATGAAGCTCTACTTCGAGCGCCACGACGGCCAGGCCGTGACCTGCGACGACTTCGCCCAGGCCATCGCCGACGCCAATCCGGACAGCGACCTCGCGCGGCGGCTGCCGCAGTTCAAGCGCTGGTACGCCCAGGCCGGCACGCCGCGCGTGCGCGCGGCCGGCACCTACGACGCCGCCGCCCGCACCTACACCCTCACGCTGGAGCAGAGCCTCGCGCCCACGCCGGGCCAGCCCGTGAAAGAACCCATGGTGATCCCCGTGGCCCTGGGCCTGCTGGGCGCCGATGGCGGCGCGCTGCCGCTGCAGCTCGAAGGCGAAGCCCAGGCCGGCGGCACGGACCGCACTGTCGTGCTCACCGAGCCGCGCCACGCCTACACCTTCGTGAACGTGCCCTCGGCGCCCGTGCCCTCGCTGCTGCGCGGCTTCAGCGCCCCCGTGCTGCTGGACATCGACAGCACCGACGAGGAGCTGCTCGTCCTGCTCGCGCACGACACCGACCCGTTCAACCGCTGGGAGGCCGGCCAGCGCCTCGCGCTGCGCATTGCTATCAACAACATAGCAAACAATGCAGAAAACACGGCGACAAGCGCCCCCTCCGAGCAGAACATCCTGCCGGACAGCTTCGTGGCGGCCATGCGCGACGTGCTGCGCCACCCCACGCTGGACGCGGCCTTCAAGGAGCTGGTCCTCGCCCTGCCCTCCGAGGGCTACATCGCCGAGCAGCTCGACGTGGTCGATCCGCAGCGCATCCACGCCGTGCGCGAAGCCATGCGCGGCCAGCTCGCCACGGCGCTGCAGCCCGACTGGGAATGGACCTGGGAGCAGCACCACGACACGGGCGGCTACCGGCCCGACGCCGTGTCCGCCGGGCGCCGCGCACTCGCGGGCATGGCCCTGGCCATGCTGTGCCTGGCGGCGCGCAGCTCGGGCGACACCGTGTGGCCGGGCAAGGCCTACCAGCGCTTCAAGGACGCGGGCAACATGACCGACCGCTTCAACGCGCTCAGCGCCCTGGTCGCGAGCGGCCAGCCTCTGGGCGCGCAGGCGCTCGCGCGCTTCCATGCGCTCTTCAAGCACGAGGCCCTGGTGCTCGACAAGTGGTTCGCGCTGCAGGCCGGCACGCCCGACCGCGGCGGCGACGTGCTGCCCGCGGTGAAGCAGCTCATGAAGCACCCGGACTTCAGCATCCGCAACCCCAACCGCGCGCGCAGCCTGATCTTCAGCTACTGCAGCGCCAACCCCGGCGCCTTCCACCGCCGGGACGCGGCGGGCTACGTGTTCTGGGCCGACCGCGTGATCGAACTCGACGCCATCAACCCGCAGGTGGCCGCGCGCCTGGCGCGCGCGCTCGACCGCTGGAGCAAGCTCGCCGAGCCCTACCGCACGGCCGCGCGCGAGGCCATCGCCCGCGTGGCCGCCAAGCCCGACCTGTCCAACGACGTGCGCGAAGTCGTCAGCCGCGCGCTGGCCGACTGAAGCCCACGCCTCCCCCACGCAAGACCAGAGAGACGCCCACCCCATGGCACAACGCATCAGCCTCACCCGCTACCTCGTCGAGCAGCAACGCGTCGACGGGCTCATTCCCTCGCAGCTGCGGCTGCTGCTCGAAGTCGTGGCCCGTGCCTGCAAGAGCATCAGCCAGGCCGTCAACAAGGGCGCGCTCGGCGGCGTGCTCGGTTCGGCCGAAAGCGAGAACGTGCAGGGCGAAATCCAGAAGAAGCTCGACATCATCGCCAACGAGGTGCTCATCGAGGCCAACGAATGGGGCGGCCACCTCGCCGCCATGGCCTCGGAGGAGATGGACAGCATCTACGTCGTGCCCAACCGCTATCCGCAGGGCGAATACCTGCTGATGTTCGATCCGCTCGACGGCTCCTCCAACATCGACGTGAACGTGAGCATCGGCACCATCTTCAGCGTGCTCAAGAAGCCCGAGGGCCACCCCGGCGTGACCACCGAGGACTTCCTGCAGGCCGGCAGCAAGCAGGTCGCGGCGGGCTACTGCATCTACGGCCCGCAGACCACGCTGGTGCTCACGGTGGGCGACGGCGTGGCGATGTTCACGCTCGACCGCGAGCAGGGCTCCTTCGTGCTGGTGCAGGAGAACGTGCGCATTCCCGCCGACACCAAGGAATTCGCCATCAACATGAGCAACATGCGCCACTGGGACGCGCCCGTGACGCGCTACATCGGCGAATGCCTCGCCGGCACCGAAGGCCCGCGCGGCAAGGACTTCAACATGCGCTGGATCGCGAGCATGGTGGCCGACGTGCACCGCATCCTCACGCGCGGCGGCATCTTCCTCTACCCCTGGGACAAGCGCGAACCGAACAAGCCCGGCAAGCTGCGCCTGATGTACGAGGCCAACCCGATGGCGTGGCTCATCGAGCAGGCCGGCGGCGCGGCCACCAACGGCCGCGAGCGCATCCTCGACATCCCGCCGAAGCAGCTGCACGAACGCGTCAGCGTGATCCTGGGTTCGAAAAATGAAGTGGATCGCGTGACGGGCTACTATTCCGGTATATAATTCAATTCTTCGCCGGTGTAGCTCAGTCGGTAGAGCAGCTCATTCGTAATGAGAAGGTCGGGTGTTCGATTCATCTCTCCGGCACCAAAATGAAAAACCCCTGATTCGAAAGAGTCAGGGGTTTTTTCATTACAGTCTCCGTTCCCTGGACCCCGCACCACCGCTGTGCCGGGGCCCGCATTCCATCTCCTACGATGCCCTCCCCCGAAAAAGCCTGCACCGTGCGCCCTGGCCACAGCGTGCGCGGGCAACGCTTCGCCGGGGCCATGCCAATGCGTTCGCATCGCGCGCACTGCTCATTTCCGACCGTCTATGGAACCGCGTAACCCTCCTCCATCGCTCTCGCTGCCCGCCCGGCTGTGGCTCACCCTCCTGGGGCTGGCCCTCCTGGCCGCCGGCGCCTTCTTCCTCTATTACGGCGTGCAGCTCGCACGGCTCGGCGGCAGCCTCTACTTCGTGGCGGCCGGCGTGCCGCTCGCACTCTCGGGCATCCAGATCCTGCGCGCCCGCGCCTCGGGCGGGCTGATCTTCGCCGTGGCCTTCGCCGCCACCGTGGCCTGGGCGCTCTGGGATGCCGGCCTCGAATTCTGGCCCCAGGTCTCGCGCCTGCTGCTGCCCACGGGCGTGGCGATGCTGGTGGCGCTCTCCTATCCGCTGATGCGGCGCGCGGGCGGCCAGGCGCCACGGCGCGGCCCGCCGTTCGCGCTGGCCGGCCTGCTGGCCGTCGCCACGGCCGGCATCGTGCTGGGCATGTTCGTGCCCCACCCCACCGTCGCGGCGCGGGCCGCCAGCGGCGCACCGGCCGCGCCAGCCGCACCGGCGGCCGCTGCCACGCCGGAGGCCGCCAACTGGGAGCACTACGGCAACACGCCCGGCGGCTCCCGCTTCGTGGCCCTGGACCAGATCAACCGCGCCAACGTGGACACCCTGCAGGTCGCCTGGACCTACCGTACGGGCGACGTACCCGAGAGCCCCGGCGGCAACGGCGCCGAGGACCAGCTCACGCCGCTGCAGGTGGGTGACCGCGTGTTCCTCTGCACGCCGCACAACAACGTGATCGCGCTGGACGCAGCCACGGGCCGGGAAGTCTGGAAAACCGAGATCAACGCCAAGCAGAAGAAGTGGATGCGCTGCCGCGGGCTCGCCTATTTCGATGCCACGCGGCCCATCGCCCAGCCCACGGTGGCGGGCGCGACGCCCGTGAAGGCCCCCGCGGTGCCGCCCGGCGCGCCGTGCCAGCAGCGCATCCTCATGAACACCATCGAGGCCGAGCTCATCGCCCTCGATGCCGGCACCGGCGCCTTCTGCCCCGATTTCGGCAGCCACGGCCGCGTGGACCTGAAGAAGGACATCGGCAAGGGCGTGGACAAGGGCCAGTATTCGCTGACCTCGGCGCCGACGCTCGCGGGCACGACCATCGTCGTGGGCGGCCGCGTGGCCGACAACGTGAGCACCGACATGCCCGGCGGCGTGCTGCGCGGCTTCGACGTGGTCACCGGCGAGCTGCGCTGGGCCTTCGATCCCGGCGCGCCGGAGACCACGCTGCTGCCCCTGGCGGGCCGCACCTACACGCGCTCCACGCCCAACGTCTGGGCCCCGATGTCCTACGACCCCGCATCGAACACCGTCTTCCTGCCCGTGGGCAGCGCCGCGATCGATCTCTGGGGCGTGAAGCACACGGCCCTGGACCGCAAGTACGGCGCCTCCCTGCTGGCGCTGGACGCCACGACCGGGCGCGAGAAATGGGTCTACCAGACGGTGCACAACGACCTGTGGGACTACGACGTGCCCATGCAGCCCACCTTCGTGGACTTCCCCCGCGAAGGCGGCGGCACCACGCCCGCCCTGGTCTTCGGCACCAAGGCCGGCCAGCTCTTCGTGCTCGACCGGCAGACCGGCCAGCCGCTCACGCAGGTGGAGGAGCGCCCCGTTCCCGCCGGCAACATCCCGGGCGAGACCTATGCGCCCACGCAGCCCTTCTCGGTCGGCATGCCGCAGATCGGCGCCAGCGACCTGGTCGAATCCGACATGTGGGGCGCGACGCCGTTCGACCAGCTGCTGTGCCGCATCAAGTTCAAGTCGATGCGCTACACCGGCCTCTTCACGCCGCCCGGCACCGACCCGTCGCTCAACCTGCCGGGCTCCCTGGGCGGCATGAACTGGGGCGGCCTGTCGGTGGACCCCGCCACGCAGACCCTCTTCGTGAACGACATGCGCGTGGGCCTGGAGGTGCAGCTCATGCCGCAGGCCCCCAAGGCCGGCGGCGCGAAAAACGACGGCGGCGAGGCCGCCAACATCGCCAGCGCCGTGCCGCTGGAAGGCACGCCCTACGCCATCAATGCCAAGCTGCGCTTCATGTCGGCGCTGGACATCCCCTGCCAGAAGCCCCCCTTCGGCACGCTCACGGCCGTGGACCTGCGCACGCGCCAGATCGCCTGGCAGGTGCCCGTGGGCACCGTGCAGGACACCGGCCCCATGGGCATCAAGATGCGCCTGCCCATTCCCGTGGGCATGCCCACGATCGGCGGCACGCTCGCCACCCAGGGCGGGCTGGTGTTCATCGCCGCCACCCAGGACTATTACCTGCGCGCCTACGACAGCCGCACCGGCGAGGAGGCCTGGAAAGCCCGCCTGCCCGTCGGCAGCCAGGGCACCCCGATCAGCTACAAGGCACCCGGCACGGGCAAGCAGTACGTCGTGGTGTCCGCGGGCGGCGCGCGCAACTCGCCCGACCGTGGCGACTACGTGATCGCCTACAGCCTGCCCGCGCAGCCCTGACCGGCGGCGCGCCACGCCGGGCGCCTCTGGAGAACGCTCGGCCCACGGCACGAGGCCCCGCACGGCGGGGCCTTTTTCTTGGCTTGCGCAGAGGCGCGCGGGGACTGGCAGGCCCGTGCAGCAGAAGCCCCACCGGGCCCGGAGCGCTACGGGCCGTTGTCTACGTCAAGCGGCCGGGCCTGCGCCCGCTGCTGCCGCGCTGGCATGCAGGCAGATCGCCGCGGCGGCGCCCACGTTGAGCGACTCCTCGCCCCCGGGCTGGGCGATACGGATGTGGCGCCGGGCACGCCGCTGCAACTCCGCCGACACGCCCTGCCCCTCGTGGCCCATGATCCAGCCGCACGGCCAGGGCAGAGCCGCCCGGTGCAGGAAATCGCCCTCGTGCGAGCTGGTGGCCAGCAGCGGCACCGACAGCGTGTCGATGTCCTCCACGGCCAGCCCCTCCACGAGGTGCAGCGCGAAATGCGCGCCCATGCCGGCGCGCAGCACCTTCGGGCTCCACAGGGCCGCCGTGCCCTTGAGCGCCGCCACCTGCCGGAAGCCGAAGGCCGAGGCGCTGCGCAGGATGGAGCCGACATTGCCGGCATCCTGCAGGCGGTCCAGGACCACCGTGGGCGCATCCGGCCGCAGCGCGCCGGCCTCCGGGGCCGGCACCACGAAGCCCATGCGCGCGGGCGACTCCAGGCCGCTCAGATCCACCCAGAGGGCATCCGCGATCACTATGTTTTTGATAGCAGAAGATGTCCATTCTTCAGCGACATGCGGCCAGAAAGACTCGGAATACACCCCGATGGCCGGCCGGATGCCCCGGTCGAGCGCCGCACGGCAGAGGTGATCGCCTTCGAGCCAGATGCGGCCCTGCCGGCGGTAGGCGGCGCTGTCCTGCGCGAGGCGGCGCAGGTCCTTGACGAAGGCGTTGTCGCGCGACTGGATGAAGGTGGGCGGCGGTGGGGCGGCCGGCGCGGGATGGCGCGGCTCCGTCATGCCGGCACCCCCTGGGCCTGCGGCGCATGGGAACGGGCGGCGGCCGCCACGGGCGCGAACGAGCGGCGATGCTGCGGGCAGACGCCATGCGCGCGCAGCGCCGCCATGTGCTCGGCCGTGCCGTAGCCCTTGTGCGCGGCAAAGCCGTAGAGCGGGTACTGCTCGTGCAGCTGCGCGCACCAGCGGTCGCGGGTCACCTTCGCAAGGATCGATGCCGCCGAGATCGCCTGCACCAGGGCATCGCCCTTCACGATGGCCTCGGCCGGCACGTCCAGCGCGGGCAGCCGGTTGCCATCGACGAGCACCCGCACGGGCTTGAGGCGCAGCCCCAGCACGGCGCGGCGCATGGCGAGCATCGTGGCCTGCAGGATGTTCAGCTGGTCGATCTCCTCGACGCTGGCCTCGGCGATGCTGCAGCACAGGGCCTTGGCGCGGATCTCGTCGTAGAGCGCCTCGCGGCGCGCGGCCGTGAGGGTCTTGGAATCCGCCAGCCCCGCGATGGGCTGGAGATCGTCCAGGATCACCGCGGCGGCCACGACCGGCCCGGCCAGCGGGCCGCGGCCCGCCTCGTCCACGCCGGCGACGAGGCCCGGTGGATGCCAGGGCAACGGGGTCTGGGCCTGCTCAGCGGGCAAGGATTTTCTGGATCGCATCGGCGGCCAATCGGGGGGTGTCGCGGCGCAACTCTTCATGCAGCGCGGTGAAGCGCTGCGACAGCGCCTCGCGCGTGGCGGCCGGTGCGTCCAGCCACTGCAGCACGGCGGCGGCCAGGGCGGACGGCGTGGCGGCATCCTGGATCAATTCGGGCACCACGAATTCGCCGCTCAGGATATTGGGCAGGCCCACCCAGGGCTGCAACTGCTTGCGCCGCATGAGCCGCCAGCTGATCGGGTGCATGTGGTAGGCGATCACCATGGGCCGCTTGAAAAGCGCGGCCTCCAGCGTGGCCGTGCCGCTGGCGATCAGCGTGCAATCGCAAGCCGCGAGCACCGCGTGCGACTGCCCGTCCACCACCGTCACCGCGCCCTGCAGGCCGGCATCCCGCACCGCCGCCTCGATGCGGGAGCGCAGGGCCGGAACGGCCGGCACCACCATCCTGAGGGCCGGCCGGGCCTTCTTCAGCAGGGCCGCCGCCTCGAAGAACGGACGGGCGATGTACGAAATCTCCGCCGAGCGGCTCCCCGGCAGGATCGCGAGCACCTCGTCGCCCGGCTCCAGGCCCAGCCGTGCCCGCGCGGCCTCGCGGTCGGGAACGAGCGGGATCACGTTGGCGAGCGGATGGCCCACATAGGTCGCATCGATGCCATGGCTGGCGAGCAGCGCCGGCTCGAACGGAAAAATGCACAGCACGTGCCCGGCGCTGCGGCGGATCTTCTCCACGCGCTCCGCGCGCCATGCCCAGATGGAGGGACAGACGAAGTGCACCGTCGGGATGCCCGCGGCGCGCAGGTCCGCTTCCAGCCCCAGGTTGAAATCCGGCGCATCCACGCCGATGAACACGTCGGGGCGCGCGGCCAGCAACCGCTCGCGCAACTGCTGGCGGATGCGCACGATGCCCCAGAGCTTGCGGACCAGCTCCAGGCTGTAGCCATGGACCGCGAGCCGCTCGCTCGGCCACCAGGCATCGAAGCCGCGCCGCTGCATCTGCGGCCCGCCGATGCCGGTGCCGTCCACTTGCGGCCAGCGCGCCTGCAGTCCATCGAGCAGCAGGCCGGCCAGCAGGTCGCCGGAGGTTTCGCCCGCCACCATGGCCACCCGCAGGGCACGCCCGTCCCGCTGCGCACCCGATCCGATCGGCTCTCCAGGCACGGGCATCAGCGCGCGAGCCCGCGCGTGGAGGAAGCGATGAAGTCGAGCAGCAGCGCGATGTCGCCGGCCCCTTCGGGATAGGCCTCTGGCAAGGCCGCGATCTCGGCGCGCGCGGCCTCCAGCGTCAGCCCCTGGCGGTACAGCAGCCGGTGGGCCTGCTTGAGCGCGGCCATCCGCTCCTGGGAGAACCCGCGGCGCCGCAGCCCCTCCAGGTTGAGCCCGCGCACGGCCAGCGGATTGCCGTCCACCATCATGAAGGGCGGCACGTCCTGCGAGATGTGGCTGGCGAAACCGGCCATCGCATGCGCGCCCACCTTCGTGAACTGGTGGATGCCGGTCAGGCCGCCGATGATGGCCAGATCGCCCAGGTGCACATGGCCCGCGAGCGTGGCGTTGTTGGCCAGGATGGTCTGGTTGCCCACCACGCAGTCGTGCGCGATGTGCACATAGGCCATGATCCAGTTGTCGTCACCGATGGTGGTCACGCCCCGGTCCTGTACCGTGCCGGTGTTGAAGGTGCAGAACTCGCGGATCGTGTTGCGGTCGCCGATCTCCAGCCGCGTGGGCTCGCCCGCGTGCTTCTTGTCCTGCGGCGCCGCGCCGAGCGACGCGAACTGGAAGATCCGGTTGTCGCGGCCGATCGTGGTCCGGCCCTCGATCACGCAATGCGCGCCCACGCTGGTGCCGGGGCCGATCGTGACGTGCGGCCCGATGACCGCGTACGGGCCGATGCCTGCGGACGCATCGATCCGCGCCTCCGGATGCACGACCGCCGTGGGGTGGATGCCGCTGCCCGCCTGCGCGGGCGTGGTGGTGATCGCCGTCATCGCTTGCCGCCCTGCCCTGGCCGGTTCCGCTGCGAAATCCCCGGCACTCAGCCCACCGTGCGCATGGTGCACATGATCTCGGCCTCGCAAGCCACGTTGTCGCCCACGCGCGCGACTCCGGTGAACTTGTAGATGCCGCCTTTGGTGCGATCGAGGCGCACATCGAGGATGAGCTGGTCGCCCGGCTCCACGGGGCGCTTGAAGCGCGCGCCGTCGATGCCGACGAAATAGAAGACCTTGTCGTCGCCGGGCGCCTCGCCCATCATGTCAAAGGACAGCAGGCCGGCGGCCTGCGCGAGCGCTTCCAGCATCAGCACGCCCGGCATCACCGGACGGTTCGGGAAATGCCCCGTGAAGAAGGGCTCGTTGATGGTGACGTTCTTGATCGCCTGGATGCGTTGGCCTCTCTCGAGCTCGACCACTCGGTCCACCAGCAGGAAGGGGTAGCGGTGCGGCAAAAGCTTGAGGATTTGGTGGATGTCCATCATTGGAATTGAGCGGTCTGACCGTTTTTCTGTATCTGTTCTTCGAGGGCTTTGATGCGTTCGCGCAGCGAGTGCAACTGCTTGAGCGTGGCCGCGTTCTTTTCCCACTTCGCATTCTCGTCGATGGGGAACATGCCGGTGTACACGCCCGGCCGCGTGATGGACCGCGTGACGACGGTGGCAGCGGACACGTGGACCCGGTCGGCCAGCTCCAGGTGGCCCAGCACGATGGCGCCACCGCCCACGGTGCAATGCGCGCCGATCCGGGCGCTGCCGGCCACGCCCGAGCAGCCCGCCATGGCCGTGTGCTTGCCGATGCGCACGTTGTGGCCGATCTGGATGAGGTTGTCGAGCTTCACGCCGTCCTCGATGACCGTGTCGTCCAGCGCCCCGCGGTCGATGCAGGTGTTGGCCCCGATCTCGACATCGTTGCCGATGCGCACGGCCCCCAGTTGCTCGATCTTGACCCATGCACCCGCCTCGGGGGCGAACCCGAAGCCATCGGCGCCGATCACCACGCCGGGATGCAGCAGGCAGCGGTCGCCGATGCGGCAATCCTGCCCGATCGTGACGCGCGATGCGAGCACGGAACCCGCGCCGACATGGGCGCCCCGCTCCACCACGCACAAGGGACCGACCGTGGCGGAAGGATGCACAAAGGCCTCCGGGTCCACCACGGCGGACGGATGCACCCCAGGCGCGGCGACCCGGCGATGCTGCCGCTTCCACAACTGCGTGACGCGCGCGAAGTACGCATAGGGGTCGTCCGCCACGATGCACGCACCCCGCGCCACGGCGGCCTCGCGCAATGCGGGGGCCACAATGACACAGGCCGCCCGGGAGGCGGCCAGTTGCTGCTGGTAGCGCGGGTTGCTCAGGAAGGAGAGGTCTCCCGGCCCCGCGGATTCCAGCGGCGCGATGCGAAGGATCTCCACATCCTGGTCACCGCCTTCGATCGTGCCGCCCAGCGCCTCAACAATCTGCCGGAGACGCAAACTCACGAGATGCGCCCCGCGCGAACCATGGTGCTGCGGCAGCCGCGATCACTTGGCACCAGCGCCCGCAGTGGCATTGAGCGCCTTGATCACCTTGTCGGTGATGTCGTGCTTGGGATTGATGTAGACGGCTTCCTGAAGGATCACGTCGTACTTCTCGGCCTCGGCCACCTGCTTGACGGCCTTGTTGGCGCGCTCCAGCACCTGGCCCAGTTCCTCGTTCTTGCGCGCGGCCAGATCGTCCTGGAACTCACGGCGCTTGCGCTGGAAATCACGGTCCTGGTCAGACAACTGGCGCTGGCGTGCGGTGCGCTGGCTCTCGGCCATCGTGGGTGCCTCGCGCTCGAACTTCTCGGTCGCGGACTTGAGCGCGTTGCCCTGATCGATCAGGTCTTTTTCGCGCTTGGAAAACTCCTGCTCCAGCTTGGCCTGCGCAGCCTTGGCCGTGCTGGCCTCGCGGAAGATGCGGTCGGTGTTGACGAAGCCGGCCTTGAACTCCTGTGCCTGAGCGGGCACGGCGGCGCAGAGCGTGCCGAGCAGAAGGACCAGGGGAATATGGCGGGAAAGGGATTTCATTAGAAAGACGTTCCGATCTGGAATTGCAGTTTCTGGATTCTATCGCCGGCGAACTTGCGCACCGGTTGCGCAAAAGCGAGGCGAAGCGGGCCGAGCGGGGAAATCCAGCTCAGGCCCAGACCCGCAGAGACACGCATGTCACTGAAAGTCACCTTTTCGTCTTCGCCGTAGACGTTGCCCGCATCCACGAAGGTGAACACACGCAGCGTACGGTCGTTGCCCGCGCCCGGGAACGGCGCGATGAGCTCTGCATTGAGCGTGACCTTCTTCGGTCCCCCCAGGGACGCGCCCGTGACATCGCGCGGACCCAGCGTGCCCTGGTCGAAACCGCGCACCGAGCCCAGGCCGCCGGAGTAGAAGTTCTTGAACACCGGGAAAGGCCGGCCATTCAGGCCCTTGCCCCAGCCGAACTCGGAATTGAACGCCACGGTGAACTTCTTGTTCAGCGGCACGTACTGCTGGAACTGGTAGTTGGCCCGCACGTAGCGCGCATCGCCCGCCACCGACCAGTCCGAATTCAGGCGCTGGTAGCGGCCCGAATTGGGTGCCAGCGCGCTGTCGCGGTCATCCCGCGACCAGCCGATGGTCAGGGGAATGGCCGTGCTGCTGGCGCCGTAGGTCGTCGCATAGGACAGGTACGCCGCGGGGATGTTGGTGCCCAGCTTGATGCGGGTCTGCTCCAGCCCACCGCCGAAGAACACGGTGTCGGTCTCGCTGAAGGGAATGCCGAAACGCACGCTCGTGCCGGCGGTGATCAGCTCGTAGTTGCCGCCCTGGTCCTCGTAAGGTTTGTCGGTGCGGTAGTACAGGTCCAGCGTGCGGGAGATGCCGTCCTGGGTGAAGTAGGGATTGGTCGTGCTGAACACGAGCGTGCGGCGGTACTTGCTCGTGTTCACGTCCACACCCAGGTAGTTGCCCGAACCGAACACGTTCTCCTGCTTGATGCTGAAGGAGACCGACACCTTCTCGGCGCTGGAGAAGCCGGCCCCCAGTTGCAGCGAACCCGTGGGCTTCTCGGCCACGTTCACCACCAGATCGACCTGGTCGGGCGAGCCCGGCACTTCCTGCGTCTCGACGTTCACCTCGGTGAAGAAGCCCAGGCGGTCCACGCGGTCGCGGGACAGGCGGATCTTGTCGCCGTCATACCAGGAGGCCTCGTACTGGCGGAATTCGCGGCGGACGACTTCGTCGCGCGTGCGGTTGTTGCCGCTCACCGCAATGCGGCGCACGTAGGCGCGGCGCGAGGGCTCCGCGCGCAGCACCAGCGCCACGCGGTTGTTCTCGCGGTCGATTTCGGGCACCGCCTCCACGCGCGCGAAGGCGAAGCCGAAATTGCCGAAGTGGTCCGTGAAAGCCTTGGTGGTCTCGGTCACCCGGTCGGCGTTGTAGGGCTCGCCCGGCTGGATCGTGATGAGCGACTTGAACTCGTCATCGCGCTCCAGGTAATTGCCTTCCAGCTTGACGCCCGACACCACGTAGCGCTCGCCTTCGGTGACGTTCACGGTGATCGTGATGTCCTGCTTGTCCGGCGAGATGGCCACCTGCGTGGAGTCGATGCGGAACTCCAGATACCCGCGCGCGAGGTAGTAGGAACGCAGCGTCTCCAGGTCGGCATTCAGCTTGGTGCGGGAGTAGCGGTCGGACTTGGTGTACCAGCTCAGCCAGCCGCCGGTGTCCTGGTCGAACAGGCCCTTGAGCGTGGACTCGCTGAAGGCCTTGGCACCGACGACGTGGATTTCCTTGATCTTGGCGGGCTCGCCCTCGGTCACCGTGAAAGTGAGGTTGACGCGATTGCGCTCGATGGGCGTGACCGTGGTCACCACCTCGGCGCCGTAGAGGCTCTTGTTGATGTACTGGCGCTTGAGTTCCTGCTCGGCCCGGTCGGTCAGCGCCTTGTCATAGGGGCGGCCCTCGGTCAGGCCCACGTCCCGCATGGCCTTCTTGAGCGTGTCCTTGTCGAACTCGCGCGTGCCGGCGAAATCGACATCGGCGATGGTGGGACGCTCTTCCACCACGACGACCAGCACATTGCCGCTGGCCTCCAGCCGAATATCCTTGAACAGCCCCAGCGCGAAAAGCGCGCGGATGGCGGCTGCGCCCTTTTCATCGTTGTAGTCGTCGCCCACACGCAGCGGCATGGAAGCGAAGACGGTGCCCGGCTCCACGCGTTGCAGACCTTCCACCCGGATGTCCTGGACCTTGAAAGGTTCAAGGGCCCAGGCCGCCTGCGCGACGAAAACCATGGCGGCCACGGCGCATGCCGTGCGCACGCCCAGGCGATTGATGTGTTTTTTCATGAGTGAAGCTGATGCCGACATGGCGGATCCATGCGGCGAAAGGTTAGCCAAAAAGCCGGGTGACATCGTTGAAGAGGGCGATGGACATCATGACCAGGAGCAATGCAACGCCGCCCCTTTGCAATCGCTCCATCCAGGCGTCGGAAACGCCCTTGCCGGTCACGCCTTCCCAAAGATAATACATCAGGTGCCCGCCATCGAGGACCGGCAGCGGCAGCAGGTTCAGCACCCCCAGGCTCACGCTGATCAGGGCCAGGAACACGAGATACTGGGTCAAGCCCATGCTGGCCGAGCGGCCCGCGTAGTCCGCGATGGTGAGCGGCCCGCTCAGGTTCTTGAGCGATGCCTCGCCCACCAGCATGCGCCCCATCATGCGCAGCGTGATCGCAGACACCTCCCAGGTCCTGACCACGCCGCTCCACAACCCTTCGAGCGGCCCATGCCGGACCGTGACCATCTCCGGCAAGGCGCCCACGTAGGCCCCCACGCGCCCGGCAGGCGCCGCGCCCTCCTGGCGCACGACCTCGGGCGTGACATCCAGCGAAAGCACCTGGCCCGCGCGCTCCACGCGCCACGGCTGGGTCAGCGCGACACCGTTGCGCACCGAGGCACGGATCAGTTCGCGCAACTGCAGACCATCCACCACGGCGGTCTGGCCCACCTGCAGAACGGTATCTCCTTCACGCAGACCCGACCGCTGGGCCGCGCCTCCCGCCACCACCTCGCCGATCACGGGCCGTGTCCAGGGCCCCAGCACGCCGATCTTGCGAAACAGCTGCGCATCGGCCTGCCGTGCGTCGAAATCCCTCAGCGCCAGCACCAGCTCCCGGCGCGGCGCGCCCGGCACGGGTTCGATCTGCAGGCGCACGTCCTGGTTGTCGAGCGCGCCCCGCGTGAGCATCCAGCGCAGATCCTCGAAGGAACGAACGGGCTCGGACTCTTCCGCTCCCATGGCCCCGGCCACCACGAGTTCCCCTCCGCGCAGTCCGGCCTGGTACGCAACCGACCCTGCCGCGGGGCTGGCCAGGACGGCCCTGGGCTCTTCCACTCCCACCCAGTTCACCACCGCATACAGCAGGATCGCCAGCAGCAGGTTGGCGATCGGGCCGGCCGCGACAATGGCCGCGCGCGAACGCAGCGGCTGGTAATTGAAGGCCAGATGCCGCTCGGCATCGTCCACCGGGGCCTCGCGCTCGTCGAGCATGCGCACATACCCGCCCAGCGGAAACGCGCCGATGACGAATTCGGTGGGCGAGCCCTTCGGCTGCCAGCGCAGCAACGGCTTGCCGAAGCCCACCGAGAAACGCAGCACCTTGACGCCGCAAGCCACCGCGACGCGGTAATGGCCATATTCGTGCACCGCGATGAGCAACCCGAGGGCGACGATGAAGGCAACGATCGTGAGAAGCATGAGGCACTCCTGTGCTGAGGAGATGGCGCGCGGGTCAGGCCGCGAGACGTTCCGCGCTGTGGCGGGCCACGGAACGTGCCCGGGCATCCAGATCCAGCAGCGCACCCAGCGAATCGGGATTGGAGGGAGCCACCGCCTCCAAAGTTGCAAGATTCAGCCGATGGATTTGATCGAAGCGGATGCGCCGCTCCAGGAAAGAAGCCACCGCCACCTCGTTCGCCGCATTGAGCACCGCGGTGGTGCCGGGTGCGGCGCGCAAGGCCTGCCAGGACAGGTGCAGCCCTGGAAAGCGCACCGCGTCGGCTTCCTCGAACGTCAGTGCGGCGAGGCTGCCGAAATCGAGTTTCGGCGTTCCGCTTTCGATGCGCTCGGGCCACGCGAGGCCGCAGGCGATGGGCACGCGCATGTCGGGCGTTCCGAGCTGCGCCAGCACGGAGGCATCCTTGAACTGCACCATCGAGTGGATGATCTGCTGCGGATGGATGACCACCTTGATCTGCTCGGGGGCAAGATTGAAAAGCCACCGGGCCTCGATCACCTCCAGGGCCTTGTTCATCATCGTGGCCGAATCCACGGAGATCTTGCGGCCCATGGAGAAATTGGGGTGGGCGCATGCCTGTTCGGGCGTCACATCGCGCAGCGTGGCGGGCTCGCGGGTGCGGAAAGGCCCGCCCGAGGCCGTCAAAAGGATGTGATCCACGCGCCGCGGCCACGAAGCCGCATCTTCCGGCAGGCATTGGAAGATCGCGGAGTGTTCGCTGTCGATGGGCAGCAGCGTGGCACCGCCTTCGCGGACCGCGGCCATGAAGACCTCGCCGCCCACCACGAGCGCCTCTTTGTTCGCCAGCAACAACCGCTTGCCGGCACGCGCGGCCGCCAGGCAGGGCCTCAAGCCCGCGGCCCCGACGATGGCCGCCATCACGGCATCCACCTCGGCATGCGACGCGATGGTGTCCAGGGCATCCGGCGTATCCAGGACCTGGGTCGGCACGCCATGCGCCTGGAGCCGCTCACGCAGGAGGCGCGCGTGGGCACTGCTGGCCATGACCGCGAACCGCGGAAGAAAACGCTGGCATTGCGCCACCATCGCGTCCACCTGGGTCGCGGCGCTGAGCGCAAAGACTTCGTAGCGATCCGGATGCCGCGAGACGACGTCCAGCGTGCTGGTTCCGATGGACCCCGTGGAGCCCAGGACGGTAATGCGTTGTTTCATGGCGAAGCGAAAGAGGTCAGCATCATGGCCAGGGGCAGCGTCGGCAAAAGCGCATCGACCCGATCGAGCACGCCGCCATGCCCCGGCAGCAGACCACTGCTGTCCTTGACGCCGACACTGCGCTTGACCAGCGATTCGACCAGATCGCCCACCACGCTCATGGCGGCCATGAACGCCGCGCCAATGGCCAGCAACCACCATCCCTGAGCGGCAAGCCGCGCATAGAAGCTGGGCACGGCGGCCTGCCACGCGGCATCGGCCGCCACCCAGGCCACGGCCAGAACGGCAACACCCGCCATGCCTCCCCAGACACCCTCCCAGCTCTTGCCAGGGCTGATGGACGGAGCCAGCTTGGCCTTCGTGAAACGCAGCCCGAACGCACGCCCGGCGAAATAGGCGAACACATCGGCCACCCATACCAGCACCAGGATGGACAAAAGAAAATTGATCCCGATCGCGCGGGCCTGCACCACCGCCAGCCAGGCCACCCAGAGGGCCAGCACGCCCCCCACCAGCCGCACGGCATGGGGAATGCGCGGCCAGCCCGCCACACCGCTGCGCAGAAGCCAGCCGCCGCACAGCACCCACAGGGCACCCGCGACGCTCCAGAGCCACGGCTGGGGCCTGTGCGTCCATCCCAGTGACCAACTGAGCCCGCAAAGCACAACGCAGACGCCGCCCACGGCCATCGCCCCCAGGTTGCCATAGCCCTGTAGGCGCCCCCATTCCCAGGCCCCCGCCGCCATCAGGACCAGCACGACCCCCGTGAAAGGCACGGGAGAGGGTGCGAAAAGCGCGGGCAGCAGGATGGCCAGCAGCACGATGGCGGTGAGGATGCGCTGTACCAGCATGGAAGAAGCCCCTTCAGGCACGCAACGGTGAGATGGATGCCGCCTTCGGCAGCAACTGCTCGGAGGTCTTGCCGAAACGGCGCTCCCGCGCTCCATAGGCGGCAATGGCCTCGTCCAGGGCCTTCGCATCGAAATCAGGCCAGAGTCGGTCGCTGAAGTAGAGCTCTGAATAGGCGCATTGCCAGAGCAGGAAATTGCTGATGCGCATCTCACCCCCGGTACGGATCACGAGATCCGGATCCGGAACATGGGCCAGCCCCATGGCAGTGTGCAAACTGGCCTCGGTGATCACCTCTCCGCGCGCAGCGAGGGTGGCGGCGGCCTGTGCGATATCCCACCGGCCACCATAGTTGAAACACACGTTGAGCACCAGCCGGCTGTTTCGCGCCGTGGCCTCCTCCGCCTGGAGCAGGCCCGCCCGGACCTTGTCCGAGAGCGTGGTCTTCTCGCCCACGAAATGCAGGCGGACACCGTCCTTCTGCAATTGCGGAACTTCGCGCGCCAACGCCTTGGCCAGCAGATCCATCAGGCCCGACACTTCTTCGGCGGGACGGTTCCAATTCTCGGAGGAGAAAGCGAACACCGTCAGCACGGCCACGCCACGTTCCACGCAGTCGCGCGCGCAACGCCGCAGCGCGTCCACGCCCTGCTTGTGCCCCGCAAGGCGCGGCAGGAACCGGCGCGTGGCCCAGCGTCCATTGCCATCCATGACGATGGCGATATGGTGCGGAACGGAGAAGGGGGTGGACATGGAAAGCATCGATCGAGCCCGTGCGTGACGGGGACGATCAGACCGCCATGATTTCCTGTTCCTTGGCGGCCACGAGCGTGTCCACCTCGGCGATGTGCTTGTCGGTCACCTTCTGGATATCGGCCTCTGCGCGCTTTTGCTCATCCTCCGAGGCCAGCTTGTCCTTGACAAGCTTCTTGACGGCTTCGTTGGCATCGCGGCGCAGGTTGCGCACGGCGACCTTCGCGCCTTCGCTCTCGTTGCGCGCCAGCTTGGTCATTTCCTTGCGGCGCTCTTCGCTCATCGGAGGCATCGGAACCCGGATGAGGTCGCCCATGGAGGCGGGGTTCAAACCCAGATCGCTTTCGCGGATGGCCTTCTCGATCTTCGCGCCCATGCCCTTTTCCCAGGGCTGCACGCTGATGGTGCGCGCGTCGAGCAGCGACACGTTGGCCACCTGCGACAAAGGCACCATGGAGCCGTAATACTCGACCTGCACGGCATCCAGCAGTGCCGGATTGGCACGCCCCGTGCGGATCTTGGAGAGGTTGTTCTTGAAGGCCACGATGGACTGATCCATCTTGGTTTCGGTATTTTTCTTGATGTCGGCAATGGTCATGTGTTCTCCTGTGCAGGCCCGCTGGATTGTCGATCCATGGTTCAACCCATGGCCGCAGTCAGCCAGCCTTCAAGCGTACACCAGCGTGCCCTCGTCCTCGCCCATCACCACGCGCTTGAGGGCGCCGTGCTTCACGATGGAGAAGACGCGGATGGGCAGCTTCTGGTCGCGGCAGAGCGCGAAGGCCGTGGCATCCAGGATGCCCAGATTGCGTGCCATGGCCTCGTCGAACGTGAGCTGGGCATAGCGCGTCGCCGTGGGGTCCTTCTTGGGATCGGCGGTATACACGCCATCCACCTTGGTGGCCTTGAGCACGACCTCGGCGCCGATCTCTGCGCCTCTCAGGGCCGCGGCGGTATCCGTCGTGAAGAAGGGATTGCCGGTGCCGGCCGCGAAAACCACCACCTTGCCCTCTTCGAGGTACTGCAGCGCCTTGGGCCGGACATAGGGCTCGACCACCTGCTCGATGCCGATCGCGGACATGACGCGGGCGATGAGGCCCTGCTTGTCCATGGCATCGGCCAGCGCCAGGGCGTTCATCACCGTGGCGAGCATGCCCATGTAATCGGCCGTGGCGCGGTCCATTCCGACGGAGCCGCCCGCCACGCCGCGGAAGATGTTGCCCCCGCCGATCACCACCGCGACCTGCACCCCCAGGCGCGTCACCTCGGCGATCTCCTCCACCATGCGCACGATGGTGGTCCGGTTGATGCCGAAGGCGTCATCGCCCATGAGAGCTTCTCCAGACAACTTGAGCAGGATGCGCTTGTGGGCTGGAGCGGCGAGGGTCATGGGCATTTCTCCGGAAGGAATGGTTGTGGGGGCGGTGATGGCGCGGAGGATCAGGCTGCGGCCTTGGCGGCAGCCACCTGGGCAGCCACTTCGGCAGCGAAGTCGTCCACCTTCTTCTCGATGCCTTCGCCCACGACGTACAGCGTGAAGCCCTTCACCGTGGTGCCGGCAGCCTTGAGCATCTGCTCGACGGTCTGCTTGTCATTCTTCACGAAGGCCTGGTTGAACAGGGACACTTCCTTCAGGTACTTCTGCACGCCGCCTTCGATGCGCTTGGCAACGATCTCGTCGGACTGCACCGGCTTGCCTTCGGCCTCGGCCTTGGCCTTGTCTTCGGCGGCCTTGGCGGCGGCGACCGAGCGTTCCTTCTCGATCAGGTCGGCGGGCACTTCGGCGCTGGTCAGGGCCACGGGCTTCATGGCGGCGATGTGCATCGCCACGTCCTTGGCGGCGGTTTCGTCGCCGTCGAATTCCACCACCACGCCGATGCGCGTGCCGTGCAGGTACGAGGCCAGCTTGCCAGCGCCGCCGAAATGCTTGAAGCGGCGGAAGGTCATGTTCTCGCCGATCTTGCCGATCAGGCCCTTGCGCACGTCTTCCAGCGTGGGACCGAAGCCGTCCTGGCTATAGGACAACGCGCCCAGGGCTTCCACATTGGCGGGGTTGTGCTTGGCGACCAGCTCGGCCGCGGCCTTGGCCAGGGCGATGAAACTGTCGTTCTTGCTGACGAAATCGGTTTCGCTGTTGACTTCGATCAGGCCACCCGTGGTGCCGTCGATGAAGCTCGCCACCACGCCTTCGGCGGTGATGCGCGCGGCCGCCTTGCCAGCCTTGGTACCCAGCTTGACGCGCAGCAGCTCTTCCGCCTTGGCCAGATCGCCCTCGGCCTCGGTCAGGGCCTTCTTGCATTCCATCATGGGGGCATCGGTCTTGGCGCGCAGTTCGGCGACCATGCTTGCGGTAATAGCAGCCATCGGTAGTTCTCCAGTCTCAGTTCAGTTCGTTACAAGATTCAAGGCTAAAAAAAAGGGGGCTAACCAGGAGCCCCTCTTTCATTCGCGACAGGTCGCGCGGCCGGGCCATCAGGCAGCGGTTTCTTCCACTTCCACGAATTCGTCCGAGCCTTCGGTGGCAACAGCCTTGACCACCTCGTTCACGGCATTGGCGCGGCCTTCGAGGATCGCGTCGGCGATGCCGCGGGCATACAGCGCCACGGCCTTGGCCGAGTCGTCGTTGCCGGGGATCACGTAGTCGATGCCTTCGGGCGAATGGTTGGAGTCCACCACGCCGATCAGCGGGATGCCCAGCTTCTTGGCTTCGGCGACGGCGATCTTGTGGAAGCCGACGTCGATGATGAAGATGGCGTCAGGCAGGGCCGTCATGTCCTGGATGCCGCCGATGTCCTTTTCGAGCTTCTCGATCTCGCGGGTGAAGGTGAGCTGTTCCTTCTTGCTCATGGATTCGAGGCCGGCTTCCTGCTGGGCCTTCATGTCCTTGAGGCGCTTGATGGAGGTCTTGACGGTCTTGAAGTTGGTGAGCATGCCGCCCAGCCAGCGCTGGTCGACGTAGGGCACGCCGGCGCGCTGCGCCTCGGTGGCCAGGATCTCGCGGGCCTGGCGCTTGGTGCCGACCATCAGGATGGTGCCGCGGTTGGCGGTGAGCTGCTTGGCGAACTTCTGCGCCTCCTGGAACAGCGGCAGCGACTTTTCCAGGTTGATGATGTGGATCTTGTTGCGATGGCCGAAGATGTAGGGGGCCATCTTGGGGTTCCAGAAGCGGGTTTGGTGACCGAAGTGGACACCGGCTTCCAGCATTTCGCGCATGGTGACGGACATGAGAATTCTCCGAAGGTTGGGTCTAAAATCCGGCCCCGCTAACCGCCCCGCATTTTTTGGAGGCAGCACCTTGAAAAGGCCGGTTTGCGATTGATTTCGCCAGAATTTGCGCCCACGAGGCGCCCATAACCAGCAAAACCCCGAGATTCTAGCATATCGAGTCGCGCGCCCTCCCCCGAATGCCTGAAGGCGTTCCGCGCGCCTCCGGAACACGACAAGAACCCATGGCCGCCCGAGCCCGCCCCAGGATGTCCCTGCGGGGCTGGCGGTCCTTCCAATCCACCATGCATATCGCCATCGTCGGTGCCGGAATCATCGGCACCGCCACCGCCTACGAACTGGCCAGCGACGGCCATGAGGTCACGGTTTTCGAGCAGCGCGGCGCCGCGGCCGAGGAAGCGAGCTTCGCGAATGCGGGCCTGCTGTCGCCCGCCCCCCTGATCCCCTGGGCCGCGCCCGGCATCGGAGGCGCGGCGCGCCAGCGGCTCTGGGGCCCCCAGGCGGCGCTGCGGCTCGCCCAGGGCGCCGGCGTCTCCGATCTGCGATGGCTCTGGCGCCGCCGGCGCGCGGGTAAAAGCCCCGCGGCCCCGCTCGCCATCGCCACCCTCGCCCGGTTCGGCGAATACAGCCTGGCCCGCACGCGGCAGGTGGCCGAGGCCCTGGAACTCGATCCGGAAACCAGCCGGGGCGTGCTCGTGCCGCTGCGCTCGGCGGCCGACGTGGAGCGGATCCAGCCCGCCCTGCGGATCCTGCGCGACCTGGGCGTGAACGTGCTGGACGTGGATGCCGACACGGCCCACCTCGTCGAACCGGGCCTCGCTTCGGACAATCCGCTCGCCGGCGCGCTGCACGTGCCCGGCGGCGAGGCGGGCAACTGCCGGCTGTTCGCGCAGATGCTGCGCTATGCGGCGCAGGAGCGAGGGGCGCAATTCGTCTTCCAGGCACAAGTAGCGGCATTGCGCGGCGCGCCCGCGGGCGTGCAGCTGGCCGGCGAGGGCGACGCGCGCCGCTTCGATGCGGTCGTGGTGTGCGCGGGGCTGGCCGGCAGCGCGCTGCTGCGCCCCCTGGGCGTGCCGCTGCCCATCGCTGCGCTGCACGGCTACACCATCAGCGCGCCCCTGCGGGAAGAAACGCATGCTCCGCAAGGCACCGTCATCGACCCGGTGCACGGGCTGACCATCTCGCGGCAGGGGCAGCGGGTGCGCGTGGCCGGCGGCGCCGAGCTGGGCGCGGGCAACGGCACTCCGCACGCCCCCACGCTGCAAACGCTCTACAACGCGGCCTCCGGATGGTTCCCGGGCGGTGCGCAGTGGTCCTCGCCCCAGGTGCAGACCTGGCGCGGCGCCCGCCCGATGCTGCCGGACGGCGTTCCCGTGGTGGGCGCCAGCGGCGTGCCGGGCCTCTGGATCAATGCCGGGCACGGGGCCTGCGGTTGGGCGCTGGCCTGCGGGAGCGCGCGGGTGCTGGGGGACCTCATCGCCCACCGCGCCCCGGGCGTGGATGTCCAGCCCCTGGGGTTGCGGCGGTTCTGACCCCGCAGGGACGGGTGGCGGGCGCGCCACAATGGCCGGCCCCGGCCACCGCGCGTTCCGCCCCATGCACCGCATCACCCCCGACGCCCCCCACGCCCTCTTCGATACCGCCGCGACGCGCCGCATCGAGCGCGCCGCCCTGGAGGCGCTGCCTCCCGGCACGCTGATGGAGCGCGCGGGCCGGGCCGTGGCCCGCCTGGCGCTGGCCCTTGCGCCCCATGCGCGGCGCACCTGGATCGCCTGCGGGGCGGGCAACAACGGTGGCGACGGGCTGGAAGCCGCGCTGCACCTGCACCGCCAGGGCCGCGCGGTGCAGGTGACCTGGCTCGGCACGCTAGGCAAGGCCCCCAGGGACGCCCGCCGCGCCTGGGAGCGCGCGGTTGCGGCGGGTGTGCCCTTCACGGGCGGGCCACCGCCGGGCCTGGGCCCCGGCGACCTTTGCATCGATGCGCTGCTGGGCATCGGCCTGGCGCCCCGGCCGGGCGCCGGGCAGCCGCCCGATGCCCGGCTGGCGGCGCTGCTGGCGGTGCTGCGGGAGAGCCCGGCTCCGCTGCTCTGCGTGGACGGCCCGTCGGGCCTGCTGGCCGACACCGGGCAGTACCTGCCGGGGCTGGAGCCCTCCCCGACCACCACTGCCCCAGCGGCGCGCCACACCCTGGCACTGCTCACGGCCAAGCCCGGCTGGTTCACCGGACTGGGGCGTGACGCGGCCGGCACCGTGTGGCTGGACGACCTGGGGGTGGAGGCAGATGCGCACGGCGAGACGGCGACGGCCCGGCTCGCCGCCCCCGCTCAGCGGCCGCCGCGTGCCCACGCGAGCCACAAGGGCAGCCATGGCGATGTCGCGGTGGTGGGCGGCGAGGCGAAAAGCGCCCGCGGCATGGGCATGACCGGGGCCGCGCTGCTGGCCGCCTCGGCCGCGCTGCATGGCGGCGCCGGGCGGGTCATGGTGGCGCTGCTGGAGGGCGATGGCGACGGGCTGGCGGTGGACCCGGCGCAGCCCGAGTGCATGCTGCGCCGCTTCGAGGCGTTGCCGCTCGGCGACGCCACCGTGGTGTGCGGCTGCGGCGGCGGGGAGGCGGTTCGCGGCGTGCTGCCGCGCGTGCTGGCGGCGGCGCCCCGGCTGGTGCTGGACGCCGACGGCCTGAACGCGGTGGCTGCCGACGCGGCACTGGCGGCGCAGCTTCGGGCACGCGGGCATGGCGGCCTGCCCTCCGTGCTCACGCCCCACCCCCTGGAAGCGGCCCGGCTGCTCGGCACCACGACGGCGGCCGTCCAGGCGGACCGGCTCGGCGCGGCCCGGCGGCTGGCCGAACACTCCGGCTGCACCGTGGTGCTCAAGGGGTCGGGCAGCATCGTCGCGGCGCCGGATGGGGCCGCGTGGATCAATCCGACCGGCAATGCGCGCCTGGCGACCGGCGGGACGGGCGACGTGCTCGCGGGGCTGCTGGGGGCGTACTGGGCGGCCCGAGGGTCCGCGCCCCAGGCGGGCCTGGAGGCCGCCCTGGCGGCCTGCCACGCCCACGGCCTCGCGGCCGACCGCTGGCCCGAGGGCGAAACCCTGACGGCTTCGGCCCTTGCGCGGCGGCTTGCGCCGGGCTGACCGCCGGCTCCGGGCCGCCGCTTGGGCAGGTGGGCTCGCCCACAAAATTCCGACAGACGAAACAAAGGGTAACCCCCGTTGCAACACACGTCCATGCGCTCCTGTCCGACAGACGGAATCTTCGGGCCGAGGTGTAATCGCGGCCAAGGGCATCTCCGCACCGGCCCACCCCTCCCAACCGCTCCAAGGACCCTGCCATGCAACGCAACCGTTTTACCGGCCCCCGCGCGTTCGCGGCCTTCACCGCCACGGTGTTGCTGGCGGTCGCCGCCACGGCCATGACCCTGGTGCCCGACGAGGCCGTGCAGGCGGCCGACTCGCTGGTGAGCATCCCGGAACACCTGAACCAGATCCTGCCGTCCGACGCCTTCGCGCCCTGATCACCGTCCGCCGGGGCCTTCCGCCCCGAAACCGGCAGGCCCCGACAACGCCTCGCCCCCGGATCAGCGGGGCTCTCCTCCACGTTCCAGCACCGCCAGGCGCCGCCGTAGCGCCTCGGCCTCCACCGTATCGCCCCGCCCGGCCGCCAGCGCCGAGGCATGCAGCAGCCACGCCATGAGCGGGCGGCGCCAGCCCTGGGCGGATGCGGTGTCGATCGCCACCCGGGCCACCTCGGCCGTGCCGCCCCCCCGGCGCACCAGGGCCCCCGCCGCCACCAGGCGCGCGAGCGGGTCTTCCACCCCCGCCAGGGCCGGGGCGCCGCCCGCCAGGACCGCGCGCTGCGCCGGCGGCAACTGCTGCGCCGCCGCAGGCCCGGCGCGGCCTTCCAGGTAGTCCGCATAGGCCCGCTCCGCGTCGGCGGCGTCCGCGCGCAGCGGCTCGAAGGCCGGGCACCCGGTGGCGTCCAGGCTGGCGACGCGCGCGGCGCATTCCAGCAGGACGGTGCGCGCGAGCAGGTCGGGCCGGGCGGTGCGCGCGACCTCCGCGCGGGCGCGGCTCCATTCCTGGGCGGCCACGCGGTCGGCGCCGGACAGGTAGGCCTCGGTGGCCCGGGTGGCGGCGTCGTGGGCGTTCAGGCGCCAGTCGGGCACGGGGGGCTGCCGGGCGCAACCCGCGAGCAGCGCGGCGGCGATGGCCGTGGCGGCCAGCCCCGCCATGCGGCGGAAGCGGGCCGGGCGCGGGGCCTGGGAGGGTGTGTCTTGCGTCATGGCAGCCGGATGTCGGTGTCGCGCGCGAAGGGCCATTTGCGCTGGATCTCGTTGACCAGGCTCTCGACCTTGCGCAGGTTGCTTTCCACGTCGGCACGCAGGGCGCCGAGGTCGGTGGTGGCCTCGCGGGCGTTGGCGCCGATGGCCTGGGCCTCGGCCAGCACGGCGTCCACCTTGGCGAGGCTGCGGCGGGTGTCGGCGAGCAGGCCGTTGAGCTGGGTGACGGTGGCGCGCACGTCGGCCACGAGGCCCGCCTCGCCGCCCGCGCCGAACACCTGCCGGTCGGCCTTCGCGGCCATGCCGTCGATGCGCGCGAGGAGCTGGTTGGTACGGTCGAGCGTGGTGGTGATCTTCTTCGCCTCGGCCTCGCTGCCCATGAGCACGCCGAGCGCCCCGCCCGGGGCATTGAGCCGCTCGGTGAGCGTGCGCACGTTGGCGAGCGTGCCGCCCAGGGCGGCGTCCTGAGCCGTGAGCGCCTGCAGGTTGGAGAGCAGCTCGCGCGCGGCGGCCATGAGCTGCGGGATCTCGGCCGTGGCGTCGCCGCGCAGCACCGGGCGCACGGCGCCGTCCGGCAGGGGCGGGTCGGTCAGGATGCCGCTGTAGGCCTTGATGGTGGTGCCGCCCACGATGCCGCGCACCAGGGTGAACACGCTGGATTCGCGCAGCCAGTGCGCATCCTTGCGCGGCACGTCGATGAGGATGCGCACATTGCCGTCCTCGGCCAGCTCGGTGCGGCGCACGCGGCCGATGGGAAAGCCCGAGAAGGTCATGTCCATGCCCGCGACCACGCCTTCGGAGTCGTCGGCCGTGAGCACGAGCTGCTGCGTGGGCTCGAACACGCCGCGCGCATAGAGCAGGTAGAGCCCCGAGCCGACGATGAGCGCCAGCGTGAAGAGCAGCAGGGCCGCGGCCTTGCGCTCCAGGTGGGCCACGGGGCGCAGCAGCGCCTCGGACGGGTCGGCCGCGTCCGGCGGAGGCGGAGGCGGAGGCGGAGGGGGAAGGGAATCGTTCATCGCGGGGGGCCCGATGGGGTTCGGGTCAGTAGTAGTTGCCCAGGAGCGAGGCGATCTCGATCAGCAGCAGGACGGCGAACATGCGCGCGAGGCCGCCGAGTTCGGAGCCCCCGCCCGCCCGGTCCGCCGCATGCAGGCCCGAGGCCATGGGGATGAGCGCCACCGCCAGGCTGAAGAGCAGCGTCTTGAGCACGAACAGCAGGGTGACGGGCGGCGTGAAGACCTGCCCGAACATGCGGGTGTAGGCGGACACGCCCGCCGCGCTCAGGCCGTACACGCCCAGGTAGGCCATGGCCAGCGCCACCACGCAGGACAGCGCCGCCAGCGTGATGCTGGCGTAGATGCCCGCCACCACGCGGGGCAGCAGTTCCACGCGCACCGGGTCGGCGCCGCGCGCGCGCAGGGCCTCCCAGTGCCCGGACTGGCGCATGAGCGCGAGCCGGGTGCCGTTGGGAATGGTGGCGCGCAGGGCCACGAAGAGCGCGGCCATGAGCGGGATGAGTTCCAGCACGAGCACGCGGATGACCATCTCCAGCGCATAGCGCGACAGCCCGTAGCTCAGGGCGGTGACGACGACGATGCGCGTGACGACCAGGCAGATGAGCGCGACCAGCGCGGTGAAGCCCGGCAGGATCGGCGCCGTGTCCAGGTACATGTGCCGCGCGAGCCGCGCGCGCGTGGCGCGCCCGTAGCTGGAGGGCGAGAGCATGAGCACCGCCGCCACCGCGCCCAGGTGGACGATGCGCCACCACGCCACCGCCCAGCCGCGCGCGGCGCGCCAGAGGCGGTCGGGGAGCGCGGGGGGGCTCTGCAGGCGGGGGCCGGCCATCATGCGCCCATCATAGTGACGCATCCGCACGCCATGCATGAAACAAGGGCCACGTCGTTGATTCCTCTATCTCTTCAGCTATGCATTCAATAGCAAACATGCTCCTGATTCACACGTGGCGGCGGTGCGGCGGATCGGGCAGCGGCAGGGGCTCGGCGTCGGCCCGCGCGTGCAGGGCGTCGATCACGTGGCAGCGGCTGCCGTCCGTGCCGTCGCAGCGGCCGCGCAGCGAGATGAGCTGGGCCTCCAGCGCCTGCAGCTCCTGCAGGCGGGTGCGCACGTGCAGCAGGTGCCCGTCCACCGTGGCGCAGGCGGCATGGTCGGCGGCCGCGCCCGGGCCCTGGCCGAGCGCGAGCAGGGTGCGCACCTCGTCGAGCGACATGTCCATGGCGCGGCACAGGCGGATGAAGCGCAGGCGGTGGACCTCGTCGTCGCTGTAGAGGCGGTAGCGGTTGTCGGCGCGCGCCTGGGCGGGCAGCAGGCCTTCCTTCTCGTAATAGCGGATGTTGGCGGCGGGCACGCCCGAGAGGCGGGCGGCATCGCCGATACGGTGGTAGGGGCTTGCGGCGGACACGGCTTGACCTTGAAGCGGCTTGAAGGTTTTCAATCATGGCACGGCCCCGCCACGGGGTCTGTCGGAAATTGCCCATCTCGAAGGAAAAAGCCATGGCACAGCCTGCCTCCACGAACCCCATCCCGGCGAACCGCCCGCGCATCGATGTCGCGTGCGGCTGCGGCGCGGGAAGCTGCGCCCCCGAACCCGGCGCCGCGCGCACCGAAGCCCCCTCCACCAGCCACGATCACGACCACGACCATGGTTCCGACCGCGCCGGCGCGCCGCGCGCCGCCGCCGGTGGCGACAGCCACGGCCACGACCATGACCACGGCGTGCTGCCCGGCTGGGGGCGGCTCGGCGCCTCGCTGGCGGCCGCCTTCGGCGCGGAGCTGCTGGACCTGCTGGCACCCGCCACCCTGCCCTGGGAGATCGGCGGCATGGCCCTGGCGGCGGTGGCGATCCTGCTGGCCGGGCTGGGCGTGTACCGCAGCGGCCTGCGCGCGCTGATGCGCGGCCAGCTCGGCATCACCGCGCTGATGTCCGTGGCCGTGACCGGCGCCTTCCTGATCGGGCAGTGGCCCGAGGCGGCCATGGTGATGGCGCTCTATGCGCTGGCCGAGCGCATCGAGGACCGCGCCGTGGGCCGCGCGCGCGACGCCATCGGCGCGCTGCTGGCGCTGAGCCCCGACCAGGCCGAGCTGCGCGGCGAGGACGGCCGCTGGCGCACGGTGCCCGCGGCAGAGGTGCCGGTGGGCGCCGTGCTGCGCCTGCGCCCCGGCGCGCGCGTGCCGCTGGACGGCGTGGTGCTGGAGGGCCGCGGCGCGGTGGACGAATCCAGCGTGACGGGCGAGAGCCTGGCCGTGGACAAGGCCCCCGGCGACAGCCTCTACGCGGGCACGCTCAACGCCCAGTCCGAGCTGCAGCTGCGCGTGACCGCCGCCGCCGGCCACACCACGCTGGACCGCATCATCCGGGCGGTGGAGGAGGCCCAGGGCGCGCGCGCACCCATGCAGCGCTTCGTGGACCGCTTCGCCGCCATCTATACGCCCGCCGTCTTCGTGGTCGCAGCCGCCGTGGCCGTGGGCGCCCCGCTGCTGCTCGGCTGGGCGTGGCTGGACGCCATCTACCGCGCGCTGGTGCTGCTGGTGATCGCCTGCCCCTGCGCCCTGGTCATCGCCACGCCGGTGACGGTGGTGAGCGGCCTGGCGGCCGGCGCGCGGCGCGGCATCCTCATCAAGGGCGGCAACTGGCTGGAGCTGGCGCGCGGCGTGCGCGCCGTGGCCTTCGACAAGACGGGCACGGTGACGGCCGGCCGCCCGGTGCTGGTGGGCCGCGAGCGCTTCGGCGGCGACGGCGCGCCCGACGTGGCGGCGGCGCTCGCGGGCCGCTCGGACCACCCCGTCTCCAAGGCCATCGCGGCCGGCCTCGGCGATGCCCCGACGGACCTGCCCGTCGTGCAGGACTTCGCCGCCCTGCCCGGCCGCGGCGTGGAAGCGCGCGTGAACGGCGCCCCCTGGTTCCTGGGCAACCGCCGCCTCGCGCAGGAGCGCGGCCTGTGGACCGACGCGGTGGAGGCCGCCGCCAGCGCCCACGAGGCCCAGGGCCGCAGCGTGACGCTGCTGGGCAACGGCGAGGCCGTGCACGCGCTCTTCGCCGTGGCCGACACACTGCGCCCCCAGGCCGCCGAGGCCGTGGCCGACCTGCGCGCACTGGGCATCACCCCCGTGATGCTGACCGGCGACCATGCCGCCGCCGCGCAGGCCGCCGCGCGCGAGGCCGGCATCGACGAGGTGCAGGCCGGCCTGCTGCCCGAGCAGAAGCTCTCGGCCATCGCCGCGCTGCAGCAAAAGCACGGCATGACGGCCATGGCGGGCGACGGCATCAACGATGCGCCCGCGCTCGCCAAGGCCGACATCGGCTTCGCCATGGGCGCGGCCGGCACCGACGTGGCGATGGAGACCGCCGACGTGGTCATCATGAACGACGACCTGCGCCGCGTGGCCGAGACGGTGCGCCTCTCGCGCCGCACGCACGCCGTGCTGTGGCAGAACATCGCGCTGGCGCTGGGCATCAAGTCGGTGTTCTTCGTCCTCGCGCTGTTCGGGCAGGCCACGATGTGGATGGCCGTGTTCGCCGACATGGGCGCCAGCCTGCTGGTGGTGGCCAACGGGCTGCGCATGCTGCGCGGGGCCCAGGGCGGCGCGAAGCGCTGACGCCACCCGCCCTGCCCGCCCTGCCCGCCCCGCGCGGCTGGCGCGGGTCTTGCAGGGCCCCGGGGCATGCCGCGCCCCGGAAACCGCCTCCGCCCACGCCCAGAGATCAGGGCTTACCCTAAAATCCGGTCCATGTCGGCGTATTTTCTACGTAGTTCGCTATCAAAAGCAGAGCATCGCACTCCCGCATGCCGGAGCCGGCTTGATGCACCACAATCCCCCTCCGGGGCCTGCATGGTGCAATCGCGGGCTGCGCGCCTGGCGCCGCGCCCGTCCCTGCCACCCCTTGTCTCCACCCTGCCATGAGCCAGACCCTCAGCCCACCGCCCGCACCGCCCATGGTTCCGCACACCGCCACCGAAGACACCCTGGCCCTCTTCTCGGGCGTGCTGCTGATCTCGATCGGCGTGGCCTTCTTCACCAGCGCCGGGCTGCTCACGGGCGGCACGGCGGGGCTGGCCTTCCTGCTGCACTACGCCACGGGCACGGGCTTCGGCAAGTGGTTCTTCCTGCTGAACCTGCCCTTCTACTGGCTGGCGTGGCGCAGGATGGGCCGGGCCTTCACGCTCAAGACCTTCGCGGCGGTGCTGCTGCTGTCGGTGCTGACCGAGGCGCAGTCGCGCTTCCTGCAGCTCTCGGCGCTGCAGCCGCTCTACGCGGCCGTGGCGGGCGGGATCATCACCGGCACCGGCTTCCTGGTGCTGTTCCGCCACCGCTGCAGCCTGGGCGGCGTGGGCATCCTGGCGCTGTACCTGCAGGACCGCCACGGCTGGCGCGCGGGCAAGGTGCAGATGGGCGTGGACTGCGCCATCGTGCTGCTCGCGCTGTTCACCGTGGAGCCCGGGCGCGTGCTGTGGTCCATCGTGGGCGCGGTGGTGCTCAACCTCGTGCTGGCGATGAACCACCGGCCCGGGCGGTACATGGCCGTTTGAGCCGGCGGGGCCGCATCGCCCCGCCGCCGCGAAAGGTCAAGACGCTCCCCCCGTATCATTGCCGCCCATGCGCCGCTCCGTCGTCTTCCTTGCCCTGATCGTGCTCGTGGCCCTGCGCGGCCTCGTGGGCCCGGCCATGGCGACGCAGATGGCCGTGGGCATGGCGCACGGGCAGCCGGCCGCCCCGGCGCACGGCGCCGCCGCACAGGCGCACCACGGCGAAGGGCATGGCGGCCACCATGCCGATACCGATGCCGGAGCGGGCCTGCCCGCCTGCCACACGGCCGGCGGCGCGCTCTCCGCGCCGGACTGCGATACCCACACGGCCCACGCGCCGCACGCGGCCTGCGCCGACTGCGAGATCTGCCACACCGCGGTCATCACCCCACCCCCGGCCGCCATCGGCGCCCCCCCCCACGGCGGCGGCCCCCGGGCCCTGGCCGCCACCCGCTTCGCGAGCGCGCTGCCCGCGCGGGCCACCAAGCCCCCCATCGCCTGAGCCTCGACGCCCGAAGTGCGTCCGCGCCGGCCGAGCCGCCCCTTGCAGGCGGCGCGCGCCCGCGGCCGCGTTCCGTTCCCCGAGACCAGGAGATGCCACCATGCGCACGCCGTGGCCCCCAGCCCGTTCCTTACGTTCCCTTTTTTCTTTCGCCGCCACTCTCCCGTTCGCCGCCGCGCTGCTGGCGCCCCTCCCGGCGCTGGCGCAGCAGCCCGCGCCCGATGCCGCCCGGGCGGATGCGCCCAGCCCCGCGCCGCGCCATGCGGCGCTGCCCGCCTGGCCCGCCGAGGGCCCTCCCGTGGACTGGCGCGCCGCCCACGCAGCCTTGGACGCGGCCCCGCACGGACACGCCGGCGCCGCCCCTGACACCCCGGCCGAACAGCCATCCGCGCCGCGCCTGGGCGGCCATGGCAGCCACGGCGCTCATCAGGGCCATGCCGGCCATGCCAGCCACGGCACCGCCCTGGACAGCGCCCCCGATCCGCACGGAGGGCACCAGCCATGACCCGCACGACCCCGAAGCCGCCCACCGCCCTGCGCCGCTGCGCCCTCGCCGCCACCGCCCTGCTGCTCGCGGGCTGCGCCAGCGTCTCGCCCGACGGCCTGCGCGGTGGCGTGCAGGCCGCGCTGCAGGGCCGCGCCGCCGGCGCCGACGGCGCGCAACTGCCCTCGCCCGACCCGGCCGCGCGGCAGGCGGCCGACGACGCCGTCGCGCGCTGGCTGGCCGCGCCGCTCACGCAGGATGCGGCCGTGCGCATCGCCCTGCTGCGCAATCCCGGCCTGCAGGCCCGCCTGGCCCGGCTCGGCGTGCGGGACGCGGAGCGCGTGCAGGCGCTCACCCCGGCCAACCCGGTGCTGATGCTCGGCCGACTCACCAAACCGCACGAGCGCGAGATCGAGCGCTCGATCACCTTCGGGCTGATCGACCTCGTCACCCTGCCCTGGCGCGGCCGCTGGCAGGGCAGCGAACGCGAGCAGGACACCCTGGCCGCCGCCACCGATGCCGCGCGGCTGGCCAGCGACGCGCGGCGCGCCTGGCTGCGCGCCGTGGCCGCGCAGGAGACGCTGGCCGCGCACGAGCGCATGCACGAGGCCGCCGAGGCCGGCGCCGAGCTGGCCCGCCGCATGGCCCGCGTCGGCCACTGGAGCCGGCTGCAGCAGGCGCGCGAGCAGGCCGTGCTGGCCGATGCGCGCGCGCGGCTCGCCCAGGCGCGGCTGGCCGATGCCACGGCGCGCGAAACGCTCGCGCTCACGCTCGGCCTCTGGGGCGCCCAGGCCGCGGCCATCGCGCTGCCCGCGCGCCTGCCCGATCCGCCCGGCGCGCCGATGGAGGCCGACGCGCTGGAGCGGCAGGCGCTGCGCGAGCGCCTGGACGTGCGCGCCGCCCGGCTCGCGCTGGACCGCGTGGCCGACCAGCAGGGCTTCGCCCGCGCCGGCCAGGTGTTCGGCGAGATCGGCCTGGGCTACCAGCGCAACACCACCACCGGGCGCGGCACCAACGGCACCGGCGGCCACGCCGAGGTGCAGCGCGGCTGGGAGCTGGAGCTGCCCCTGCCGCTCTTCGACGCGGGCGGCGCGGCCAACGCCCGCGCGCAGGCGCTGGTGCGCGAGAACGCCGCGCTGCTGCAGCAGACGGCCCTGCAGGCGCGCGCCGAGGTGCGCACGCGCTGGCTCGCCTACCGCACCGCCTGGGAGCTGGCGCGCGAGCAGTCGGACACCGTGGTGCCCCTGCGCCGCCTGATCCAGGACGAGACCCTGCTGCGCTACAACGGCATGCTCGCCAGCGTCTGGGAGCTGCTCGCCGAGGCGCGGCAGAGCACCCAGGCCGTGGCCGACGCCGTGGCGGCGCGGCGCGACTTCTGGCTCGCGGACACCGACCTGCAATTCGCGCTCGCCGCCGCATCGCCCGGCGCCGCGATCGCCTCCCCGTCCAACCCCTCCCTCGCCAGCGCGGCCCCGGCCGGCGCGGGCCACTGACCATGCAACGCAGAAACTTCTTCGCCGGCGCGGCCACGGCCGTGGCCGCGCTCTCGGCCGCCTCCGTGGGCCGCGCCGCCCTCGCCGCCCTGCCCGAGGCCGCCAGCCAGCAGGGCCCGGGCACCCGGGTGCCGCCGCCGCCCCCCGACGGCCGGCCCTTCCACCCCGTGGTCACCCTCAACGGCTGGAGCCTGCCCTGGCGCATGAACGACGGCGTCAAGGAATTCCACCTCGTCGCCGAGCCCGTGGTGCGCGAGTTCGCACCCGGCTTCAGCGTCAACCTCTGGGGCTACAACGGGCAGAGCCCCGGCCCCACCATCGAGGTGGTCGAGGGCGACCGCGTGCGCATCTTCGTCACCAACCGCCTGCCCGAGCACACCAGCGTGCACTGGCACGGCCAGCGCCTGCCCTGCGGCATGGACGGCGTCTCGGGCCTCACCCAGCCGGCCATTCCCGCCGGCAAGACCTTCGTCTACGAGTTCACCGCGCGGCGGCCCGGCACCTTCATGTACCACCCGCACGCCGACGAGATGGTGCAGATGGCCATGGGCCTCATGGGCCTGTGGATCACCCACCCGCGCCTGGACGCGCGCGGCCGGCACCCGCAGATCGCCACGGCGCACCGCGACGTCGCCTTCCTGCTGGGCGCCTTCGCGGTGGAGCCCGGCAGCCGCACGCCGCGCGTGAATGAGATGACCGACTTCAACATCTGGTCGTGGAACAGCCGCGTCTTCCCCGGCATCGACCCCATCGTGGCCGGGCGCGGCGAACGCGTGCGGCTGCGCGTGGGCAACCTCACCATGACCAACCACCCCATCCATGTGCACGGCCACGAGTTCGAGGTGACGGGCACCGACGGCGGCACCGTGCCCCCCTCGGCCCGCTGGCCCGAGGTGACCACCGACATCGCCGTGGGCCAGATGCGGCAGATCGAATTTATCGCCGACGAGCCGGGCGACTGGGCCGTGCACTGCCACAAGAGCCACCACACCATGGGCGCCATGGGCCACGACGTGCCCACCATGATCGGCGTTCAGCATGAGGACCTCGCGGGAAAGATCCGCAAGATCGTGCCCGACTACATGGCCATGGGCGAACGCGGCATGGCCGACATGGGCGCCATGGAAATGCCCCTGCCCGACAACACCCTGCCCATGATGGCCGGCACCGGCCCCTTCGGCCCGCTGGAGATGGGCGGCATGTTCAGCGTGCTCAAGGTGCGCGAGGGCCTGGCGCGCGGCGACTGGCGCGACCCCGGCGACTACGCGCATCCGCCCGGCACCGTGGCGCGCGAATGGCAGGGCGAACCGGCCGGCCTGCCCCCCGCGCACGCCCACCCGCCCACAGGCGCCGCGCCTTCCGCCCCGGACCGCGCTACCGACCGCGCCAACGTGCGCAAGCCCGGCCATGCCCACCACTGAACGGGCGGGCCAGCCCGCAATCGCTACGAAATAAATAGCAAACTCCATAGCAAATACGGCGACATGGAAGACTTTTCATCACCTATCCACGCCCTGGGAGCCCTCTGGCGGCCTCCTGGGCAGGGCGAGCCCTTCCCCCCGGCCCGCCGCGCACCCGCCATCCCGCACCTTTCCAGGAGCCCTGCCATGCACCAAACCACCCCGCATTCCGCCCCCCTGCGCCGCCGCGCCCTGCTCGCCGCCGCGGCGGCCAGTGCCGCCGCCACCGCCCTGCCCGCCCGGGCCCAGGCCAGCGCCCCGCCCACCCCGCTCGAAGTCTGGAAAGACCCGAGCTGCGGCTGCTGCCAGGACTGGGTGGACCACCTGCGCGCCAACGGCTTCGCGCCCACCGTGCACGAAACGGGCAACACCGCCGTGCGCAAGCGCCTGGGCCTGCCCGACCGCCTGGGCTCGTGCCACACGGCCCTCGTCGGCGGCTACCTCATCGAAGGCCACGTACCCGCCGCCGACGTGCGGCGCCTGCTGCGCGAAAAGCCCCAGGCCCTGGGCCTGGCCGTGCCCGGCATGCCCGTGGGCTCGCCCGGCATGGACGGCGCGATCTATGGCGGCCGCCGCGACGCCTACGACGTGCTGCTCGTCGCGCGCGACGGCAGCACCCGCGTGTTCACGAGCTACCCCGCGCAGGCCGGCAAGGCCCCCGCATGACGCGCATGACGCGTGCCGCCGCGCGCCCCACGCCCACAGCGGCAGATTGCGCCGGGGCGCGGCCCCAATAGCGCATGTGCGCCCGTTCGCGCCGGCCTTTTCGGCACCGCACCGGCGGCGTGCGCGCCTAGCATCGGAGCCTCCTCCAACACTCTTCCCTTGCCGGGTCTTGCGCCATGTCCGACTTGCTCGTTTCCTTCCCCTTCGACCAGCTCGGCGAGGCGCGCGAATACCGCCCCCCAGCCGACCGCGTGATCGAGGGCGACATCGTCTGCCGCAACTGGGACATCGACAGCGCCAAGGACGGCGCCGTTCGCGCGGGCGTGTGGGAATCCACGCCAGGCCTCAACCACTCCATCAAGGGCGAGACCTGGGAGTTCTGCCTGATCCTTTCCGGCGTGGTGGAGATCACCGAAAAGGGCCATGGGCCGAAGCTCTTCAAGGCCGGCGACTGCTTCATCATGAAGCCGGGGTACGTGGGCACGTGGCGCACGATCGAGACGGTGCGCAAGGTGTGGGTGATGGCCTGACACGGCCGGGGCGGTCGGCGGGGCCGCCGCGGGGGCGCCATCGCATCCAGGCGCACCGCAATGCCACCGGCTGGCAGCGCTGCTCCTGACGCCGGTGCCCAAACGCGGTGCCGCGCCATCCCTCACCCGGCTCGGAAACGCGGGCCGTTGCGAAGCGTTTGGCAGAATCGGCCGCATGATCCATTACCGAGCCTGGGTTGCGGCAACGCTCCTCTTCCTGTCAAAGACTGCCTTCGCTCAAGCCGTGACGCTCGACTGCGGTGCCACGAACGAGAACATGACGGTGAGGTACTTCACGGACAGAGAATCGAAGCAGGCCCGAGCGCATGCTGTGGATTTGTGGAGCCTCCTGAGACCGAAGCAGTGCCCCGACAATGGCCCTTGCTATGTCACGGCGCTTCTTTCCAGGAAACTCTCGTGCCATAAGGCGCACGGGGTGTTCACCTACCACCTCAAGCCAGTGGTGTTCAACGCAAACCTTCAGGGGCAATGCGGGGCACGGATTACCGGCGAGGTCACCATCTTCTTCAACGGCAAGAAGATTCTTCCCGCAACCGAGTTCGAGAATCCCGCGTCCTGTTTCAACGGCACGGAAGAGCCCGAGATCAGCGCCATCACGATTCGGCCTGATGGCTCCCAGCCCGTCATCCAGCGCGCGCAGGCGCGTTGAATCTTCTCGCCGCCAGAACGCATCGATGCACCTTCGGCCAGTGGTGAAACTGCGGGTCTTGAATGGGAACGGGAGCCTTGGTGAACACGCGTGCCGCTGTACTCCGTGCTATGGCTCCCGGCTCGTTGGGCGACATCCTTGCGGCCAGCCATTGCCTGTCAGAAGACGTAGCGGCTGACTCGCTCATGTTTGAGGTTGGGGGATTCAATACTCCGTCACGCAGACGCAGGGAGACAGCAATTTCGTCGGCCTGACTGTCCTCCGCATCGAGGGAGAAAGTATCAAATCCTTCCAGTGCGATAAGCCAGTCCCATGAAGGGGTACGGCTTGTGTCTGAAAGCACTCCTCAGGAAAGGCCGATGTCAGTCAGACAGATTGATCGGTCAAGGTCTTCGGTCCCCTCCCAGTGCTATGTGACCGTTTTAGGCTGGTTACCGACTCTCAGTGTGGAAGGTTCAAGCGGCGGCTGTGCGATCAAAGCGGTCGCTCATCAACCTCTGGCAAGCGCGCCGCTAAGGATGCCGCGCTTGTAGCCGTCGTAGCCGGCACGCGGGCAGCCCTCGCGAGTACGCCCATCCATCACTGCGGCGTTAGGCTGGGCCTGGCGACCTTGTGTCACGTGAATGATGGAGCGCAGATCCGAGACCATCGCTTCGAAGTAGCCTGCATCCAGCCAGCGGCGGCTCTGCTGGTGAGACCGCCTCCCAAGGCGGCCGATCGTTGGGCAACGTCCGCCTGGGCGCTCCCCGCGCACACCAGCCAGCGCAGGGCGTTGAAAAGAATTCGCGCAGATCGTGCTCGCGCTGTGGAGCATGCTGGTCCATCAGGGTCTCAGGTAGGGCGCAGCGAAGCTCCATTCTTTATCGCTGAAGTCCATCGGGTGGGGCTTGCGTGACATTCGCAAACTCTACCCACGGCCTCGCTCTCACGGAGCAAGTTTCATAACACGCTCTAATGGCACTATTGGAGAATCATTCTTATGTATCTATTGATTTCATCGCGTGAGATGCGCGGATTAAATTCGCAATCCAAGAATTCACCCTCATCATTTTCAAACCCACAAGGCATGAAATCATTGCGATGATTCTTGTACAGGTGGTAATGGAGTGCGCGAAAAAAATCCAGAAAATCAACTTCAAAAAAACATTCTGAGATGTACTCCGATTCATAATGCAAAGCTCGCTTAATCGAACCATCAGAGTGCCGAAATACTCCTTCAAGATGGCTTAAAGCATCTTCCTCTATAGATTCCAGCTGATTTTTGGTTATATTGTTTACGCACTTAAAAGCACAAAACAGATAATAACCTGGGCTCTCCGAGCTGGATGAGCGTGTCGTTAGATTTCCCATGGTTATACCTACCTTGGCAAATGCACGATCTCTATCATTGGCGCCAAGATAAAGCCATTTCTCAGTCGACTCAAAATTTTCTTTTGATTTATTATGGAGAAATTCCATTTTATAACAAGCAAATGGATCAAGCTCCAATCCGTACTCTCTTTTAATTCTTTTCAAATCTTCCTCCTATATAAAACTGGTTAAACTGACAGCCCATTTATTGCAAACGAGGCTCCGGCGAGTGTCCTCTCCTAGCGCACTGCAGGCGTTCACCGGGGTATTGTGAACAACTGCTCTGGGTCGAAACCGCCAGTACAGGCGATGGGAGCGCGGTCGATGGCGTACACACTTTGAGTCGCGGAAGCCCTGTGACCCGCAGTACACCGGACAGCCGTCGTTGACAGCCAGCCCCGGGCTCCGAACCAAACAGCCGTTTTCTAGCATGCAGCGTCAGTGCGCTTAGCTACATCCATCGTCAGCAAACGCTGCAAAGCCGTTGTAGCCACTGGCATCTTGAGCGACTGCAGCGAGGCGTAAAGCCGTCCTAACTGCATACACCTCATGGCAGATTCCGAGGTGACGAACAGAAGCCCCCGACAAAACCACGCTGCGCTGCAACCCCGAAGTAAGCCGCCATGACCCGATCAAGCCAAGAGCCACGATGACGGCCTCGGACCGTGGCGGAATCCAGCCACCTTGCGCCCCGCCCTTCCGCATGCGCCGCTCACCCATTCATTCATGCGCTATGGTGACACCCTCGCCCGCTCGCCCGTTCGCCCAGCCACCCGCTGACCTCCGCATGCCCGCCCTGCCCCCTGCCACCGTCTCCCCAGACCCCGGCTCCCTCACCCGCGTCGCCGGCATCGAAGTCGGCCACGCCACCTCCCCCCACCGCCCCACCGGCTGCACCGTCGTCATCGCACGCGCGGGCGCCGTGGCCGGCGTGGACGTGCGCGGCGCGGCCCCCGGCACGCGCGAGACCGATCTGCTGGAGCCCACGCACCTCGTGGACCGCATCCATGCCGTGGTGCTGGCCGGGGGCAGCGCCTTCGGGCTGGACGCGGCCACGGGCGCGGTGCGGTGGCTGGAGGAGCGCGGGGTGGGCTTCGACGTGGGCGCGGCGCGCGTGCCGCTGGTGCCGGCGGCGGTGCTGTTCGACCTGCATGTGGGCGATGCGCGCATCCGGCCCGATGCGGCGGCAGGCTATGCGGCCTGCGAGGCCGCGTCGCGCGCGGCGGTGGCCGAGGGCTGCGTGGGTGCGGGCGCCGGGGCGGCGGTGGGCAAGCTCTTCGGAATGCCGCATGCGATGAAAGGCGGTATCGGCAGCGCGTCGGTCACGGTGGATGGCGTGACGGTGGGCGCGCTGGTGGCCTGCAACGCGGTGGGCGACGTGGTGGACCCGGAGACGGGCCGCCCCGTGGCGGGCGCGCGCACGGCCGATGGCCGGCAGTTGCGCGACACGCGCCGCGCCCTGCTGGCCGGGGAAGCGCCGCACCCGCTGCTGGCCGGCACCAACACCACCATCGGCGTGGTGGCCACCGATGCCGTCATCACCAAGGCGCAGGCGCGGCGGCTGGCCGTGTGCGCGCACGACGGGCTGGCGCGGGCCATCAACCCGGTACACACGCTCTCGGATGGCGACACGCTCTTTGCGCTGGGCACGGGGCTCGCGGGCAAGCCGCTGGGCATGATGGTGCTGGCCACCATGGCGGCCGAGGCCACGGCGCGCGCCACGCTGCGCGCGGTGCTGGCGGCCCGGGCGCTCACCACGCCCGAGGGGCTGCACCTGCCCTGCGCGGCCGATCTGGCCGGCACGGCGCCGTGGGGAGCGGGCTGGCCATGAACGTCATGCTTGCCGCGCGGTCGCGCACCGCGGCCCGGCGCGTGCGCACCGCCTTGCTGAACGTGCGCGACCTGCTGCTGTCGGCCGGGCCGCTCGCCTTCCTGGCCGTGGGGTTGGTGGTGCTGGCCTATGGGTGGCTGCAGCCCAACCCGCCGCGCCGGGTCACGCTGGCCACGGGGCCGGCGCAGAGCGCGTATGCCGAATTCGGCCAGCGCTATCGGGCGGCGCTGGCGGCCGAGGGCATCGAGGTGGTGCTGCTGGAGAGCGAGGGCTCGTCGGCCAATCTGCAGTTGCTGCGCGACGGCCAGGCCGATCTGGCCTTCGTGCAGGGCGGCACGGGCGAGCTGCGCGAGGGCGATGCCGAGGCCCTGGTATCGCTGGGCAGCCTGTTCGTGGAACCCGTGTGGATCTTCTACCGCGCCGACGCCGTGCACCGCCACGCGGGCCGCGCGCGGCTAGACGGCCTGGGCCAGCTGCGCGGCCTGCGCGTGAACGTGGGCACGCCGGGCAGCGGCCTGCCCACGCTCATGGAAAAGCTGCTCGAAGCCAACCATCTGGAGCCGCGCCAGCTCACGCTCACGCGGCTCGGCCAGACGCCGGCCACGGTCGAGTTCCTCGCGGGCCGGCTCGATGCGCTGGTGTTCGCCTCCGCGCCCGAATCGCTGATGGTGCAGATGCTGCTGCAGACCCCCGGCGTGCGGCTGCTGGACTTTCCGCAGAACGAGGCCTATGGCCGGCTCTTCACGTTCCTCACGCCCGTGACGCTGCCGCGCGGCGTGGCCGATCTGGCGGCCAACGTGCCGCCCGCCGACGTGCGCCTCGTCGCCTCCACCACCTCGCTGCTGGCGCGCGAGGGTACGCACCCCGCGCTGCTGCAGCTCTTCGCGCAGAACGCGCAGACGCTGCACGGCGGCGCCGGCTGGTTCAACCGCGCGCGGGATTTTCCGAACACGCGCCACAGCGAGCTGCCCATCGCCGCCGAGGGCGAGCGCGCCATCAACGGCCAGCCGCCGCTGCTGCAGCGCTACCTGCCCTTCTGGATCGCCAACCTCGTCGAGCGCATGTGGCTGGTGCTGGGCGTGCTGCTGGCCGCGATGCTGCCGCTCTCGCGCGTGGTGCCGCCGCTCTACCAGTTCCGCGTGCGCTCGCGCGTCTTCCGCTGGTATGGCCGCCTGCGCGAGATCGAGGACGAAATGGAAGTCGGCAGCACGCCGCCGCAGGAGCTGCACGCCCAGCTCGACCGGCTCGAAGCGCAGGTGGAGAAGGTGAGCGTGCCGCTGTCGTATGCGGACGAGCTGTATGCGCTCAGGCACCACGTGCAGATCGTGCGGCAGAAGCTCCAGGCCAAAGCGTCCGCCACATCCGCCACGGCAGCCGGCGGGGTGTCCGATCCGCCACCGGCCGCAGCCGGTGCCCGGGAAGGGGCATAGCGCACCGGGCCGGGCCGGATCAACCGAAGGCGCTGTGGCTCAGCCGATCGAGATAGCCGCGCATGCGCACTTCCAGTTCGGCCGGGTCCGATGGCACGCGGCGGTCGCCGCCGCTCGCTGCGCCGCGCGCGTGCTCGCGGGGATAGGGCACGCCGGGCACCGGCACCCCGAGAAAGCGGCACAGGGGCTCCCACCCCTCTCCCGCCGAGAAGACCAGCAGGCGCCCCGCCGGGACGGCCTCGATCACCGCCTGGTTCCAGCGCTCGAAATAGCGGGTCATGAATGCACGGTCACCGATGCGGTCTCCGAAATCGCGCCTCAGGAACCTGCTGATTTCCGCCCCCTGCTCGCCCAGCAGCGGATTGCCGCGCACCTGGGAAAAGATCGTCTCGCTCACCGAATCGAACCAGTCGTCCGGATCGCGCACCGACAGGATCACCCGGGCCTGCGGACAGTGGTCCAGCAATTCGCGCCAGAAGCAGCAGCCCGGGTAATCGACGGTGGCCGCATAGCCGTCGAAAAGAGCGTCCCAATCGGGCGTGCCGCGTATCGCACCATTCCACAGCGGAACGGACCGCCTCGCGGTGGCCGCGACCTCCATGGCGTGGTAGCAGGGGCCGAAGCCCAGATGCTCCAGCGCCAGCTTCAGCGACAGCGTGCCGGTGCGTCCCAGGCCGGCGCCGATGATTTCCAGGGTCATGCCGCTCAGGCGTCCAGGCGCTGGTAGACGGACACCTGGGTCGGGCTCTTCGACGTGAATGGCTCCCGCGTCCATCCCCCCCAGCGGGCATGCAGTGTCAGCCCGGCGATCTGTGCCATCAAGTCCAGCTCCGAAGGCCACACGTACCTCCATCGATCGGTGTGGATCTTCGGCATCCCGTCGCCCAGGACGATCATCCGCTGGTCGATGATCTGCTGGACCAGATCCGCTTTCGAGCACTGGAGCACGGTGGCGTCCTGGCCCGCGCTCTCCTCCATGGAGGGCACATCGAAGATGTTGTCCACGTTGCTCGATCCGCTGAAGATCCGGGCGCCGGGCACGGCCGTCTGGATCACGAATGCCCCGCCGCGCGCCAGCCGCTTTTTCACATTCATGAAACAGCGCACCTGCTCCGCCTGCGTCAGCAGATAGCCGAACGAGAACACCGCGTAGATGAGGCCAAAGGGGCCCTCCAGGGGAACATCCGCGAAATTCCCGCACACCGTCGTGGTCAATTGGTCGGCGCCGGGCTTTGCATGGAGCTTTTCGAGCATGCCAGGGGAGTTATCGACCCCGGAGACCCGCACGCCTTTCATGGCCAAGGGCAACGCGATCCTGCCGGTGCCGATCGCCAATTCCAGGGCGGGGCCGTCCCCGGCGATCTCCGCGAGCATCTCCACGCAATCGGCCTTGGTTTTCTGGGGGGCCCGGTCGTGCCAGGCATCGTAGAAATCCGCGAATGAATCGTATCCGGCCTTTTGAGAAATCTGCAAGATTCAACCCTCTTTGACATTCATGGTCCGATTGAGAGGGGAAAATAATATGCAAACCCGCAGTGTGTTCAGATAATTTTCATTTATATCAGCAAGAAATTCTTATTGATCACCCCATGCCCGCGGGGAAAGCTCCACACCTTGAATCCACCGACCTCCGTGGTAGCCTCGCGGCGGCGTCGTCATTGGCGCCATATCCGCATATTTCAATCACACGAGGGACTCAATATGAAGACCATGATCTATACGCTGGCCAAGCTGGCCCGCGTCCTGCGCGGCAACAAGATGGGCTATATCTACACCTACTGATATTCGCCCACCCAGGGGAAGATTACTTCCCCTGGGGCACACCATTACCAGTTCTTCGCAATTCCCTTGCGTGGCACTCCGCAACCTCCTTGAAGATTCCGAGAAATCTCCGCTCCCGACAACGCGGCGGGACCATGGCCCCATGGAGAACGACAAGAATATTCCGCCAGGGCCCAAAGGCCAGCCCTTCATTGGCAACATCGTGGAGTTCACCGAGGACCCGCTGAAATTCCTGCTGAAATGCTCGCGGGAATATGGCGACGTGGTGCGGATGTCCAAGGATGCCTATCTGGTCAATCACCCCGACCTCATCCGGCAGGTGCTCCACAACAAGGATGGCACCTACGAAAAGACAGATCCCGGCGACAGGCACAAGAACCATTCGGCATTTCCCGCCTCGGTGATGAACAGTTCGGGCACGGACTGGCAAGACAAGAAGCGCGCGCTGCAGCCGGTCTTCCATAAAACGCCGGTCAACGACGGCATCGGACGCACGGCGGCCGTGCTGCATTCGTTCATCCACGCCTGGCGCCAGGAGCCTCCTGGCCTCGACATGCGGCAGGAGATGCAGCGCCTGTGCATGAAGACCGGCAGCACTTTTCTGCTCGGAGCGCAGATCGAGGAGGGCGAGGCCCTCCAGGTCGTGCAAACGGTGGACGCCATCATGGCCCTGACGCGCAGCCAGATCAGGTTCCCGTCGTTCGTTCCCACGCCCGACAACCTTCGCCTGCGCCGCGCACGCCTCGACCTGGACCGGGCCATGGACCGGATCATTGCGCGATACCGCGATGCCGCCCCCCCACCAGCCCTGCCTTCTGGGCACCCTGCTGGAACACGACGCCAGCGGAAGGTCGGGATGGCTCCGCGACGAATTGGCCACCATGATCATGTCGGGGCTGGAGCCGATGGCCGATGCATTGACCTGGGTTTTCTACCTGCTTGCGCTCCATGCCGGCACCCAGCAGAAACTGGCCGACGAGGTCCGCGCGGCGGCGGGCGACACGTTCTCCGTCCCGGCCCTCGACGTTTCTCGGCTGGCCTGCGCGAACGCGGTCATGAAGGAGGCCCTGCGGCTGTACCCCCCGGCATGGATGACCGGGCGGATTGCGATCCGCGAGGATCGGCTCGGCGGATTCCGCATACCCAAGGGTACGACGCTCACCATCAGCCCCTGGGCGACCCACCGGGACCCACGGTTCTTCCACGATCCCGATGAGTTCCTGCCGGACCGCTGGCTGGACGGCGGCCTGGAGGAGTCATCGCGATATGCCTACCTTCCATTCGGGAGCGGGTCCCGGAAATGCATCGGGGACCATTTCTCCATGCACCAGATGACCATGGTCGTTGCCGCCATCGTCCATTCCTTCCGCCTGGAACTGGAGCCCGGAACGCAGGTTCGCCCCTATCCGGCGCTGGTCCTGCGCCCCCTGGGCGTGCAAATACGGGTCACCCCCAGGCCTTGACTCCCCAGGTTCGGCCCTCCTCCCCACAACGACCGGCGATCGCCCCTCCCATCCCAGCAGGAAATCCCCATGACCCGCACCCATCTCCCCCGAAAGCTTCGGGAATATGAGAATCGATTCTTCGACTCCACCGCCTGGAATGATTTCAAATACCGCGATGGCGACATCGTGATTGCCAGTTATGCCAAGGCCGGAACCACGCTCTTGCAGCAGATCGTCTCCCAGTTGATATTCAACGGGGCCGAGGAGATCGACGTCTCGAAAATATCGCCCTGGCTCGATTCCGTGCACCCGGACAAGGCGACCAAGATCCGGCTTTTCGAATCCCAGGACCACCGGCGCTTCATCAAGACGCACCTCCCCGCGGAGTCCCTGGTGTTCTCCGGCCAGGCGAAGTATCTCTACATCGGCCGCGACGGGCGCGACATCGCGTGGAGCCTGTACGCCCACCAACTGGCGCTCAGCCAGAATGCCCAGGCCACGCTGGACAAAGATGGAAACCCCTCGGGTCGCCTGCGGGTCATTCAGCCCCCGTCATCCTCCGTCGTCGAATACTTCGATGACTGGCTGGAAAAGAATGGGCATCCATTCTGGCCCTTCTGGGAAAATATCCGTTCATGGTGGGCCATCCGTGATCTGCCCAACGTGCTATTCATCCACTTCTCGCGCCTTCTCGACGATTTGCCGGGTGAAGTCCGGAAAATCGCGGAATTCATCGGCACCCCCATCGAAGAATCCCGGCGGGACAGCATCCTGTCGCACTGCGGTTTCCAATACATGAAGGAAAATGCGGCCAGATATGTTCCGCAGGGTACGGGCCTCTGGAAAGACGGGGGCAAGGCCTTCTTCCACCAAGGACAGAACGGGCGGTGGCGCGGCACCCTCCCGCCGGAAGCCAGCCAGCGCTACGAACGGCGTGCCGTGGCCGAGTTGGGGAGCGATTGCGCCCACTGGCTGGTCAGCGGCGACACGGAAAACCTGCGAAGCACATCCGCACGGGCCTGAGAACGTGTTCATGATCTGAAAGGCTGCCGCCCTCCCCGGCAGACCACGGCCGCCGGCCTGTGCTATATCTTGCCCATGCCGCCTTCCCGCCCCCCGTTCGCCCTGAACCTGCGCAGCTATGCCGCGCAGGTTGACGAGCACCGCCACGATTTCGCGCAGCTGGTGCTGCCGCTGGCGGGGCGGCTGCAGCTGGACATCGGCGGGCGCGAGGGGCTGCTGCAGCAAGGGCACGCGGCCTTCGTCGAGCCCGGCATGCGCCACTCGCAGGCCGGCCAGGGTGCCAACCGCGCGCTGGTGCTGGACCTGGACGGCACGGAGTTGCCCGGCGCCTACGCCGAGCGCATGGCGGCCCGCCCCTTCCTGGCGGTATCGCCGGCCGCGCAGCGGCTGATCGATTACATGGGGTTGACGCTGCAGGCGGGCCCGGCCGCGGCCGGGCAGGCCCGGCACTGGATACCGCTGATGCTGGATGCGCTGGCCGGCGAGGCGCCCCGGCCGCAGACGCGGCTGGCGGCGCTGATGGCGCGGATGCAGGCGGACCCGGCGCGCCCCTGGACGAACGAGGACATGGCGCGCGAAGCATGCCTGAGCGTGAGCCGGCTGCACGCGCTGTTCCGCGCCGAGCTGGACACCACGCCCGCGGCCTGGCTGTCGCAGCTGCGGCTGCAGCGCGTGCGCGAATGGCTGTCCACCACCGACCGCCCGATCGCCGAGCTGGCGCTGGCGGCCGGCTATTCCGACCAGAACGCGCTGACCCGCGCGATGCGGCGCACCACCGGCCTGACCCCGGCCGCCTGGCGGCGCCGGGCAAGAGACCGGGCCTAAAACACGGCAGCCCGGGCCGAGACGCCCGGCGGGCCGCGCGGCAACACTATGGACATGACCCCTCTTGCAGTTTCCCCGGCGGCGACGGACCGCCGCACCCTGGTCGGCATCGGCTGCGGCGTCGCCGCCGGCGCGCTCTGGGGCCTGGTGTTCCTCATGCCGGAGCTGGCGCGCGGCTTCACGCCGCTGCAACTGGCGGTGGGGCGATTCCTGGCCTATGGCCTGTTCGCCGCCGCGCTGCTGGTGCCGCGCTGGAGGGTGCTTTCGTCCCGGCTGGGCCGCCGCGACTGGTGGACGCTGTGCCGGCTGAGCCTGCTGGGCAACACCCTGTACTACGTGCTGCTGGCCAGCGCCGTGCAGCGCGGCGGCATCGCGATGACCTCGCTGGTGATCGGCTTCCTGCCGGTGGCGGTGACCGTGATCGGCAGCCGCGAGCAGCATGCCGTCGCGCTGCGCCGGCTCGCGCCTTCGCTGCTGTGCGGGCTGGTCGGCATCGCGTGCATTGCCTGGCAGTCGCTGGGCGGCGACGCACCGGGCGGGGGGCTCGCGGGCCTGCTGTGCGCGGTCGGCGCGCTGGCCTCGTGGACCTGCTATGCCGTGGGCAACAGCCGCCAGCTGGCGCGCCTGCCCCAGGTGTCCGTGCAGGACTGGAACCTCGCCACCGGCGTGGTCACCGGCGCCCAGGCGCTGCTGCTGCTGCCCCTCGCCCTGCTGACGGACAGCGCCACCCATGCCGCGGCGGAGTGGTGGCGGCTGGCCGCGGTGGTGACGGGCGTGGCGCTGGCCGCCTCCATCGCCGGCAATGCCTTCTGGAACCGCATGAGCCGGCTGCTGCCCCTGACCATGGTGGGGCAGATGATCCTGTTCGAGACGCTGTTCGCGCTGCTGTACGGCTTCCTGTGGGAGCAACGCCTGCCCACCCGCTGGGAGTTGCTGGCCATGGGCTGCGTGGTGGCCAGCGTGCTGCTTTGCGTGCATGCGCACCGGCCCCGGCGCGCCATCGAGCCCCATCCCCAGTAAGGGCCGGCTGGCGCCCGCAAGCCCGCCGGGCCGCAGCATCCCCCGCGAGTGGGGATGGCCACGCCAAGGCCACCGGATGCCAATGCGGCCAGAGTCAGGCGAGCGGCCGCCCGATGCCTTTCGGCATCAACGCGGCTTGCCGCCCTTGCCGCCCCTGCCGCGCAGCGATGGCGGCGGCCCGGGCAGCACCTTCAGCGCCCCCTCGCCCATGAGCTTGTCGCGCATGCGGCGCGTCATCGACTGCGTGCTGCCATCGGGCGCCGTGAAGAGGAAGAGCGTGTTGTGCGGGCTGGCCCAGGTGAGCTGCGTCTGCACCGCGCGGTGGTTGGTGACCAGCTCCACCCAGGTCCCCAGCGCCAGGGCCGTGCCGCTGGAATCGTCGGAGGCATCGGGGGCATCGGACGTGGAGCCTTGCTCCGCCTCGCCGGGCTCCGCACCCGGCCCGTACAGGGTTTCGCCCGTGTCGGGCCCGAAATCCGGCACCGCCGCATGGCGCACGGCATGGTCGGCGGCCGACTGGTGCATTGCGGCCACCCGCTCCAGGATGGCCTGGGTCATGTCTTCGGCGTGGCCCACGCTGTCCAGTCCCTGGCGCAGCGTACCCAGCATGCGCGGGGCGGTCTCCGCGAGGCGCTCGGGGTCGCGGGCCGCCAGGGCCGGCTGCGCGAGCCAGAACAGTTCGGGCACCATCGCCAGATAGCCGCCCGGATCGCTTCGCTCCGCGCCCTGGGTGCCGGCGGCCTGCGCCATCTGCGCGCGCGCGATGACGTCGGCCCAGGGGCCCGCCGCGAAATCCACGATGTCGGCGGGCACGTCGTCCGTCTCGGCCAGCGCGCGGATGTCGGCGGCCACGCGCCGCGCCAGGGCCTCGCGGCGGGTCAGCTCCAGCGCCACGGCGCGGGCGGCCTCCTCGCGCTCGCGGCGCTTGCGGTCCTGCTCGGCCCAGCCGGCCTCCAGCCCCGCCAGGGTCACCTCGAAAGCCTCGGCCTGGCGCGTGTCGCCATTGGCCAGGTGGTCCACGGCCATTTCCATGAGCCGCGCGAATCCGCTGAAGCCGTCCGTGTCCTCCGAATCGAAGGACAGCGCGCGCTGCGTCAATGCATCGAGCAGCCGCCGCGCCGGGTGCTGGTCGTCGGTGAAGAAGCGGCGGTCATGGCGCACCAGCCGCTGGAGCGCGGGCCGCAGGTTCTGCAATGCGCGCTGCACGGGCGGCAGCAGCCGGTCGTCCCGCGAGATGTTGTCCATCATCCGGCTCACCACCTCGCTGGCCGTGCGGGAGCGCGCCCGCGCGGGGGCGGGGGCGGCCGGCTCGCCGGGCGCAGCGGCGACCTGCGGCATGGACACGGGACCGATGCCGGTGCTGTCGGGTGCGCCCAGCGGCGCCGGCAGACTGCCGGAGAGGCGGCCCACGATCCGCTCCAGCTCCGCGATGTCTTCCATGGCCTCGGCCGCCGCAGCGATGAGATGGCCGCCCTGCGGCAGCGCCATGCCCGGGGCTGCGCCCCCTGAGGGCAGCGGCCCCGGCCGCGATGCCAGCGCCGCGCGCGCCATCACGCCCAGTGGCACCGGCATGGACACCGGCTGTACCAGCATCTGCCGCAGCATCGCCACGGTGAGCAAGGCCTCTTCGGCTTCGGGTGCCAGGGGCATCGGCAGGGACGCGCCCGCCGCTGCGCTCCAGCCCGCCCCCACGCCATGGCCGTCCCACGCGGCGGCCTGTGTCGGCATGTCGGCGTCGTACCTGGCCTGCGCGCCTTGCCAGCGCGATGCCTCGCCCCGGCCCGTGCCGGCCCCGCCGGCGACGGCGTATCCCACCGGCTGCACCCCGTCCTCGCGCAGGCGCTCCACCGCGCGGCGGTAGGCGCCCTGCAGCAACGTGCCGAGCGCATCGCGCATCGGCGCCATCCAGATCGCGCGCATCTCGGGCGCCACGCCCGTGTCGCCCACCACCCGCTGCAGTGCGCGGATGTAGTTCTCCGGCCGCAGCGGGTTGCGGTCGGGCTGCACGCTGCGCAGGCCCTGAGCCGCGCTCACCAGCGTGTTGAGCTCCGCCAGCACGCCTTCCGTGGCGTGCAACGCGGCCTGCTGCGCCCGCGACAGCTCCACCTGGGCCAGCACCTCGGCCTCGTCCATCAGCGACAGCTCGCCGAAATCCAGGCCCGAGGCATCCACCGGGCGCGGCCGCGCGGTGGCGGGGCCTTCGGCGAAGATTTCCAGCAGCGCCATCGGGTACGCCTTGGCGAGGGCGGCGGCCTGCTGCTTGAGCAGGCGCTGCGCATCGGCCAGCGCGTCGCGCCGCCGCAGATCGCGCGCGGTCGACTCCTGCGCGCCCAGCGCCGCCTGCGTGGCGTCGAGCAGCGCCCCCATCAGCGTCTCGCCGTCGCGGATGGCCGCGACGACACAGGCACGGAACGCCGATTTGGCGCTGGAGGCGGGAGCGGACATGGCGCGGTGGAGGGAGGTGGCGGCGCTATCGGACGGTGGGGAGGTCAACGGCGGCGGCCGGCGCTCACTTCAGTGCCTTGTAGCGCACCCGCTTGGGCTTGGCTCCCTCCTCGCCCAGGCGCTTCTTCTTGTCGGCCTCGTATTCCTGGTAGTTTCCATCGAAAAACACCCATTGGCTATCGCCTTCGGCGGCCAGGATGTGCGTCGCGATACGGTCGAGGAACCAGCGGTCGTGGCTGATGACCAGCACGGTGCCCGCGTATTCGAGCAGCGCGTCTTCCAGCGCGCGCAGGGTTTCCACGTCCAGGTCGTTCGAGGGTTCATCGAGCAGCAGCACGTTGCCGCCCGCGATCAGCGTCTTGGCCAGGTGCAGCCGGCCGCGCTCGCCGCCCGACAGGCTGCCCACGCGCTTTTGCTGGTCGCCGCCGTTGAAGTTGAAGCGGCCCGCATAAGCCCGGCTCGCCATCTGGAACTTGCCGATGTTGATGATGTCCAGGCCGCCGGAGATGTCCTCCCACACGGTCTTCTCGTCCGAGAGCGCGTCGCGGCTCTGGTCGACGTAGGCCATCTTGACCGTGGAGCCGATCACCACGTCGCCACTGTCGGGCTGCTCGCGGCCGGCGATCAGCTTGAACAGCGTGGACTTGCCGGCCCCGTTCGGGCCGATGATGCCGACGATGGCGCCGGCCGGGATGTTCATCGAGAGGTTGTCGATCAGCACGCGGTCGCCGAACGACTTGGTGACGTTCTTGAACTCGATGACCTGCGTGCCCAGGCGGTCGGCGACGGGGATGAAGATTTCCTGCGTCTCGTTGCGCTTCTGGTATTCGAAGTCGCTCAGTTCCTCGAAGCGGGCGATACGCGCCTTGCTCTTGGCCTGCCGGCCCTTGGCGTTCTGGCGCACCCACTCCAGTTCCTTCTTCAGGGCCTTGGCGCGGGCCTCCTCGCCCTTCTGCTCGGACTCCAGGCGGGCCTGCTTCTGGTCCAGCCAGGTGCTGTAGTTGCCCTTGTAGGGGATGCCGTGGCCACGGTCCAGTTCCAGGATCCACTCGGCCGCGTTGTCGAGGAAGTAGCGGTCGTGGGTGATGGCCACGACGGTGCCCGGGAAGCGGTGCAGGAACTGCTCCAGCCAGTCCACGCTTTCGGCGTCCAGGTGGTTGGTGGGCTCGTCGAGCAGCAGCATGTCGGGCTTGGACAGCAGCAGGCGGCACAGCGCGATGCGGCGCTTCTCACCACCGGAGAGCACGCCCACGGTGGCTTCCCAGGGCGGCAGGCGCAGCGCGTCGGCGGCGATTTCAAGCTGGTGCTCGGAGTCGGTGCCGGCCGTGGCGATGATGGCTTCGAGACGGGCCTGCTCGGCGGCCAGCGCGTCGAAATCGGCGTCGGGCTCGGCATAGGCGGCATACACGTCCTCGAGCTTGGCCTTGGCCTCGAAGACCTCGCCCATGGCTTCCTCGACGCTTGCGCGCACGGTGTGGTCCGGGTTGAGCTGCGGCTCCTGCGGCAGATAACCGATCTTCAGGCCCGGCATGGGGATGGCCTCGCCCTCGATCTCCTTGTCCACGCCGGCCATGATCTTCAGCAGGGTGGACTTGCCCGAGCCGTTGAGGCCCAGCACGCCGATCTTGGCGCCGGGGAAGAAAGAGAGGGAGATGTCCTTCAAGATCTGCCGCTTCGGGGGCACGGTCTTGCTGACACGGTTCATCGAATAAACGTACTGGGCCATTGGCTTTCTTTCCTAGGGATGGGGTTGCGCCGCCGGTGCGCGGGGCGGCCGGCAGAGGGCCGCGCGGCGGGCGCGTCACCAACGATTATCGGATGCTTTGCCTCGCCCGCGTCGGCCGGCGCGGGCCCCGGGGCGGGCGGCCGCTCTAGCGCCCGGAGAGCTTGCGGGCTTCGTGGGTCCACTGCGCGGCGGCGCGCGCCAGCTCGGCATGCAGCAGCGCATGGTCGATCCGGGCCAGCTCGCCGCCCAGCATGCTTGCGGCCCCCTGCCGCGCCGCCTCCGCGCGCGCGGCATCGAGGTCGGCGCTGCGCACGGCGGTATCCGCCAGCACGGTCACGCGGGAGGGCTGGATCTCGGCATAGCCGCCCGAGACGAACACCTGCACATGCTCGCCACCCGCCGTTTCGATGTGCACGAACCCCTCGCGCAGCCGTGTGAGCAGCGGCGTGTGGCCGCGCAGCACGCCGAACGCCCCCTCGGTGCCCGGCAGGCTCGCCACGCGCACGGGCCCGGCCCACACCAGCCCCTCCATGTGGGCGATCTCCAGATGGAGTGCCCCGCCCTGGCCTCCGGGTGCCGGGCTCGATTCCGCAGAAGACATCTTTTTTGATCCGTTCTCACAGGCGGAATGGCGCCGGGAAAACCCCGATGGCGCCGCCCCGCCACATCGTTTCATTCGAGGCGCCAGTCTACGCCCCCCTGCCTCGGCCCTGCGCGGCAGCCGAGCGATGCATGCGGCCAAGCTCTGCGACGCATCACATCTCATGCCACAATAGCGACCCAGCCGTCGGCTCCAGTGACCGGCGGCCTCAGCAACCTGCTGGGGACGAGGAAGCCGCCACGCGGTGTTCTGGCTCCCGTTCGTGAATCCCATCTGCCTTGACTGGACGCAATCCCTCCGGGCCTTGCGACAGGCCGATGCCCCCCGCGCCCGGAGAGGGCGTTTCCTTGAATGACTTTTGACGAACTGAATCTGGCCCCCGCCATTCTGAAAGCCGTGCATGAGCAGGGCTACGAGAATCCCACGCCCATCCAGGCACAGGCCATCCCCGCGGTCCTCGAAGGGCACGACCTGCTCGCCGGCGCCCAGACCGGCACCGGCAAGACCGCCGCCTTCACGCTGCCCATGCTGCACCGCCTCTCGCAGGGCACGGTGCCCCGGTCCAAGTTCGGCGGCAAGGGCATCCGCGCGCTGGTGCTGACCCCCACGCGCGAGCTGGCCGCCCAGGTCGAGGAATCCGTGCGCGCCTACGGCAAGTACCTCGACATCCACTCCACCGTGGTCTTCGGCGGCGTCGGCATGAACCCGCAGATCGACCGCATCAAGCGCGGCGTGGACGTGCTGGTGGCCACCCCCGGCCGCCTGCTGGACCTGCAGCAGCAAGGCTTCCTGGACCTGTCCACCGTCGAGATCCTGGTGCTGGACGAAGCCGACCGCATGCTGGACATGGGCTTCATCCACGACGTGAAGAAGGTGCTGGCCCTGGTGCCGCGCGACAAGCAGAGCCTGCTGTTCTCGGCCACGTTCAGCGATGAGATCCGCGAACTCGCCAACAGCCTGCTGCGCAATCCGCAGAGCATCCAGGTCACGCCGCGCAACACCACGGTGCAGCGCATCACCCAGGTGATCCACCCCGTGGGCCGCGGCAAGAAAAAGCAGGTGCTGCTGCACATCATCCAGCAGCACAACTGGAGCCAGGTGCTGGTGTTCACGCGCACCAAGTTCGGCGCCAACAACGTGGCCGAGTTCCTCACCAAGAACGGCGTCACCGCCATGGCGCTGCACGGCAACAAGAGCCAGAGCGCCCGCACGCAGGCCCTCTCGGGCTTCAAGACCGGCGACATCCGCGCCCTGGTGGCCACCGACATCGCCGCGCGCGGCATCGACATCGACGAGCTGCCGCACGTCGTCAACTACGAAATCCCCAACGTGCCCGAAGACTACGTGCACCGCATCGGCCGCACCGGCCGCGCGGGCGCGAGCGGCGAGGCCGTGAGCCTGGTCTGCATGGACGAGGAAGGCTTCATGATGGAGATCGAGCGCTTCACCAAGCAGGAGATCCCCGTGCAGCTGCTCGACGGCTTCGGCCCCGAGCCCGACGAGAAGGCCGAGCCCATCGCCATGGGCCGCCAGACCATCTGGGGCGGCGCCGGCAAGCCGCCGAGCCGCGAGGTCATGCAGGCGGCCGCCAAGGCCGCGCGCACCGAGATGATGGAGCGCATCCGCACCAACAAGGCCGCCCAGGGCGAACGCTCGGGCGGCGGCAAGGCCGGCGGCCAGCGCGGCCCGCAGGGTGATGGTGGCAACGCAGGTGGCGGCGGCAAATCCCAGCGCGGCCGCGGCGGCCCGCAGGGCCACGCGAATGCCAACGGCGCCCCCGCGCGATCGGGCAATGGCGGTCATCCGCCCCGCGGCAACGGCGGCGCCCCCGCCGGGCGCGGCAACCGCCCCGCCCGGAGTGAAGGCGGTGGCGGTGGCTACCGCTCCGACGACATGCAGCCGCGCCGCGAGAATGCACACCTGGGCACCCAGCTCGGCACGCACCTCGGCCCCAGCCGCCAGGGCAGCGGTGGAGGCCAGCCCGACCCCATGCGCACCAGCGTGGACAGCATGGCCGACCGCGGCCGGCGCGGCGGCGGCTTCCGCAGCGGCGGCGGTGGTGGTGGCGGCTACGGTGGTGGCCGCAGCGGCGGCGGAGGCGGCGGTGGACGCGGCCCCCGCGGCGGCGGCTCTTTCGGCCGCTGATCTCACGCAACGGTCTGCAGGCCGTCCAACCTGTGGCGCCCCACGGCGCGGTATCGGTGCTCACCCGCCGGCACCGCGCCGTTGTGCATTCCGGGGTGCCCCGCATCGATCCGGCCCGCACGGCGGCGGTCGGACATCCCCCGCCACGCGGGCCATGGGCCCGTGCGGGATTCCCGCCGACAGGCACCGGCTGCAACGCCGGGTAACATCGGCCCCGCCCGCCACAGCCGGCCGAATGCGGCCCCGATTCCCATGAACCAGCCCCTCGTTGCCCTCCGCCCCTTCCTGCCTTCCGCACTCGCCGCCAGACCCGGCGCCTGGGCGGGCATGGCACTGGCCATCGCCGTGCTGGTGGCGGGTTGCGGCAGCACGCCGCTGCCTCCATGGCCCGCCACCGCGCCCACGCCGGTGCCATCCGGCACACAGCCTGCTCCCCGCGCCGCGCAGGAGCGGGCCGTGCCGCCCCCGCTGGGCACCACGCGCGCCGAGGTCGTCACCTCGCCGGTGACGTCCAGCCCCCTTCTCCCTCAACCGGCCGCCGCGCCGGCTCCCGCGGCCCAGCCGCCCGCCGGCCCCCTGCCCTACAGCGCCGCCGTCGCCGCGCGCTTTCCCGATCCGGCCGTGCGCTACGACACCCCGGGCCTCGCGGAGGGCCGCCGCGCCTTCACCACCAACGCCGAGGCCTCCCAGTGGCTGCACCGCCTGGCATCCCAGGCGACGGGTGGAGCCACCAAGGCCAGCGTGATCGAGCTGGGCCGCTCGCAGCGCGGGGCTCCCCTGGAGGCACTGGTCGCCACGCACGGCGCCGGCACGGCACTGGCGGACCTGGATGCGAACGGCCGCCCCACCGTGGTGCTGATCGGCCAGCAGCACGGCGACGAGCCCGCGGGCGCCGAGGCGCTGCTGGTCATCGCGCGCGAGTTGACCCAGGGCCTGCTCGAACCCCTGCTCGACCGCATCAACGTCGTGGTCGTGCCGCGTGCAAATCCGGACGGCGCGGAAGCCGGCACGCGGGTGACGGCCAACGGCACCGACATGAACCGCGACCACCTGCTGCTCTCCACGCCGGAGGCCCAGGCGCTGGCGCGGCTGGTGCGCGACTACCGCCCCATCGCCATCATCGACGCGCACGAATACACCGTGGCGGGCCGCTTCCTTGAAAAGTTCGGCGCCATCCAGCGCTACGACGCCCTGCTGCAATACGCCACCACGGCCAACATGCCCGAGTTCCTCACCAAGGCCTCGCGCGAGTGGTACCACCAGCCCATGGTGGCGGCCCTGCAAGGCCAGGGCCTGACCAGCGAGTGGTACTACACCACGTCTACCGACCCGGCCGACCGGCGCGTGTCCATGGGCGGCACCCAGCCCGACACCGGCCGCAACGTCAATGGCCTCAAGAACGCCGTGAGCCTGCTCATCGAAACCCGGGGCGTGGGCATCGACCGGCTGCACATTCAGCGGCGCGTGCACACGCAGGTGACCGCCGTCACGAGCGCGCTGCGCAGCACGGCCGAGCGCGCGCCCAACCTGGAGCAGGTGCGCTCCTTCGTGGCGCGCGACACCGCCGCCCAGGCCTGCCGCGGCGAGGTCACCATCGAAGCCGGCCCCACCGCCACCCAGCGCGACCTGCTCATGCTCGACCCCGAGACGGGCGCGGACAAGACCGTGCGCGTGGACTGGAACTCCTCCCTGGAGCTGCGCACGCTCTCCGCCCGGCCCCGCCCTTGCGGCTACTGGCTCGCGCCCACGGCCACCACCGCCGTGGAGCGGCTGCGGCTGCTGGGCCTGCAGGTGATGCGCGTGGCCGAGCAGGGCTCCCTGCTGGCCGACACCTTCCGCGAAACCGCGCGGGACACCGCCCCGCGCCAGGACGTGCGCGGCACGGTGGCCGGCCCGGCCGACATCGTGCGGGTGCAGGTCGCCCCCGTGCGCACCGCCATCGATGCGCCGGCGGGCAGCTACTACGTGCCGCTCAACCAGCCGCTCGCGAACCTCGCCGTGGCCGCACTCGAACCCGACACGCAGAACAGCTATTTCGCGAACCGGATCATCGAAGGCCTTGCCGACACCGCGCGGGTGATGTCCACGCCGGCGCTGGTCTTCGAGGAACCCGATTGATGCCCTTCCGCCAGGCATGACGCCGCGCAGGGCACCACGGCCCGGCCCCGGGCCGGGCCGACGGCGCACGCGGGCGGTGGCCCCTCAAGCCCCCGCCGGAAGCAGGCGAAGCCCAATGCTCCTAAAAATATAGCGAACTATGTAGAAAATCCGGCGACATGAAGCGGATTTGACCAAGAAAAGGGCACCCGAGATGCCCCAGGGCCATTCCGGGCGCCCTTCCAGCGCAACGGCGCAGCGATCCCTGGCGGCACCCGATCGGAGGCAGCTCCGGATCAGACCGACGCGTGGTGCTCATCCAGCGCGCCCGGCGCCGTCGTGCCCCACCGCTCCTGCGATCCGGCCACAGCCACCACGTGCGAGGTCATGGCCACCGCCAGCGCCTCCTCGCCCAGGAAGACCTTGCCCACGCCCTCTTTTTCGAGCAATTGGGCCTCTTCCTCGTTGTGGCTGCGCACCACGGTTTCGATCGCCGGATTGAGCGTGCGCGCCGTCTCCACGATCTGCCGCACGTCCAGCGTGTCCGGGGTGGCGATCACCAGCATGTGCGCGCGGGCGATGTGCGCCTGGATCAGCACGGCGGGGTCCACGGCGTCCCCGGCGACGGCGGCCATGCCGGCCTCCCGCAGCGATTCGACGATTTCGCGGTTCTGCTCGGCCACCACGAAGGGGATGTCGCGGGCCGAGAGCGCCGCCGCGATCCGGCGCCCCACCCGGCCGTAGCCCACCAGCACCACCTGGCGCGCCAGATAGCGCTGGTGCGTGCTGACCGGCAGCTCCGCCAGCGGGTCGTCGCGCTGCTCCAGCTTGCGGGCCCAGGCCGAGCGGGCCCGCAGCCAGTCCTGCAAGGGCGCGATCGCGCGGAACAGCACGGGATTGAGCGCGATGGAGATCAGCGCCCCGGCCAGCACCAGGCTCGCGCCCTCGGGCGGCAGCATGCCCAGGGAAGCCCCCAGCCCGACCAGGATGAAGGAGAACTCGCCGATCTGCGCCAGGCTGGCCGACACCGTCAGCGCCGTGTTCAGCGGATACCGGAACGCCAGCACCAGCGCGGCGGCCGCGAACGTCTTGCCCAGGATGATGATGGCCACCACGGCCAGCACCTGGAACGGCCGCTGGACCAGCACCCAGGGATCGAAGAGCATGCCCACCGACACGAAGAACAGCACCGCGAATGCATCGCGCAGCGGCAGCGATTCCTGTGCGGCGCGGTGGCTGAACTCCGACTCGCGCATCACCATGCCTGCGAAGAAAGCCCCCAGCGCGAAGGACACCCCGAACAGCGCCGCGGAGCCGAAGGCGATCCCCACTGCCGCCGCCACCACGCACAGCGTGAAGAGCTCGCGCGAGCCGGTGCGCGCGACCTGCCACAGCAGCCAGGGGAACACCCGGCGCCCCACGAGCAGCATCACCGCCACGAACCCTCCGACCTGCGCCAGGGTCCAGCCCAGGGTCTTCCAGAGCGCAGGCCCCGCCACGACCTGACCCGCAGCCGTGCCGCCCAGCCATCCGGCCAGCGGTGGCAGGAGCACCAGCACGAGCACCATCGCCAGGTCTTCCACGACCAGCCATCCGACCGCGATGCGCCCGGTGTACGAATCCAGGATGCCGAGCGACTCCAGAGCGCGCAGCAGCACCACGGTGCTGGCCACCGAGAGCGAGAGGCCGAACACCAGGGCCCCCCCCAGGCCCCAGCCCCACCAGGAAGCCAGCCCCATGCCGAGCAGCGTCGCCACGGCCATCTGCACGATCGCGCCCGGCAAGGCGATCTTTCGCACCGCCAGCAGATCCCCCAATGAGAAATGCAGCCCGACGCCGAACATGAGCAGCATCACCCCGATCTCGGCCAATTGGCTGGCCATCGCGCCATCGGCCACGAAGCCCGGGGTGTAGGGCCCGATCGCCACGCCCGCCAGCAGGTAGCCGACCAGCGCGGGCAGGCGGAGCCGGGTCGCGAGAAAACCCAGGGCAAGCGCAAGCCCGAGGCCTACGGCGATGGTGTGGATGAGGGAGACGCTGTGGGGCATGTCAAAGAAGGGGCTTTGGCAGACAGCGCACGGAGCGCGGGCAAGGGCGGGCCACCCCGTTATAACCGCAAGCGGTGGCATCGTGCAAAGTGCGGCACGCGCTTGGGTCGGTGGTGGCCCGGGTATGATTCAGCCCCTGAGCACGATGCCTGCCGCAGTGGCGGGGCATCGAGGCGCTGCACCGCTCCGCGGCCTTCGCGGCACGGAAGGCAAGCGCCGCCTCAGCCGATGGATGCCGTTTCGTGGCGCGCATCCACGCCGTCTGCCCGTAGCTCAACTGGATAGAGCAATTGCCTTCTAAGCAATAGGTCGGGGGTTCGAGTCCCTCCGGGCAGGCCACACTGCCACGCCACGCAGGCCCTCCCGCATCAAAAGATTCCGGCAGGGCGGCCCCACGCCCTCCTCAGCCCATCGACTGGCGGGTCATCAAGATCTCCGCATCGCACAACTGCACATCCGATCTTTCCAGGCCGTCCGGGATGTCTCCCATGTCGGGGCAAGGGTCGCGATCGCCCGCCTGCATCGGCCCCAGGGGAACGTCGTGCTGCCCCATCTGGATGCCGCCCTGCTCTGCAGGCTCCGCGGGAGGAATGGCCATGGACAGAAACGGATAGGCGTGCATCGCGGACTCCTGCTTTCATGAAATGGAAAGGCCTCGGGCTTTATTAGGAGCCCGAGGCCTTCTGTCAGGAGTGGGACATACCGGGTACAGGCTGTAAGCCCCTGTCCTGCATGGCAGGCATCCCGCAGGGTGCGCCCGAACGCCATGTGCATTCCCCTGCGAATGGGCAAGCATCGGGCGCTCCGTCTGTGCGGCCAGGATGCGGAGCTTTGCCTGCCTCAGGGCCGGCCAGGCCTTCGGGGACCGCCGATGCCCCGCACCTTGCCCGCTCCAGGCTGTTTCAACGCATGAAAGACAAAAGGCGCTGCAACCTTGGAAGTTGCAGCGCCTTTGCTGATCTGGGGTGGCTGATGGGAGTAAATCCAGATTGTTGCCAAGCCATTGTTTATAAAAGAGTTTTCCAATCAGAGCGGACGAAAAACAACAGAAAAAGTGCTACACCCCCTGCCCTAGAAGGTGCTACAGGCAGTCTACCGTACTCCCACGAACAAGCACGGTGCATGTGAGTCTCAGGAACGGCGACCCTACGGCAGAGGTGGGAACCCTACTCATCAAGTTGGGTGGCAAGTGAACGAGGAATAGTTAGCAGACACAGAAACTGGACTTTGATACGCTTCTTATGTCAAGCCAACCATCAGAGGATAATTTACATGAAGAGCAAGAACCTTCCGCAGAAACAAGAAAAACTTCCCGGAAAGCTAATTCAAGAGGTGAAAGAGAGCAAGCCACTTGAATTTGATAGAAACGGATTTATGGGCTTCATGAAAAGCCTAAATCCTTTGCAATTCGCATCTGAAACAATTGCCCAGCTTGTCTATTACAAGCACCAGGTAAAAATCCTGGAGACAGAACAAGAGCGAATTGAGGCTGAAGCGGGAATTAGGCATCACCAAATTGATGCCGCCCTACGTGCCGGGCTTCAATTGCTAGAAGAGCGGCGAGTGGCTTTGCATATGGCTCTTCAGGTTGTTAGTAGAGATTTGGAAAATTCACACCTTGAAAAGAAAAGAATTCTGGATTGCATTGATAATTTGGTGAAGAATATATCGGATCCAGATCTTTCCCTTGAGGAAAAGCAGCTTTCGCACACAACAATAGCGATGTTCACGGAGTCACTCAAGAATATTGGAGAGCAAAGTATAGTCAAATTAGATTTGATAGCGAAGAACACTCAGAAGGCTCTTGAGGCTATGCCTCGCAGTGAGTTGATACTGACCTTTAGCGACGGCGGCCAATAATTTATGCTACCAATAATAGCGGGATTGGCTCTCATTGGGGCTGGGGTATGGATTTACAACGAGCTTCAAGAGCAAGCCGGAGCAGAAAGAGAACGATGGCGGTCAAAGCGGGAAGAGGTTAAGCGGAGCATTGAGTGGCATGAAAATCAGATTCAGAATCACTTATCTGATGCCAGAAATTCATACGACTTCAAAGTGCTCGTCGACATGCATTTTTCGTGCATGAAGGTTGCTGACCAAGCATATTCACTCCTAAAAGATGCACGAGTATCGCAAAGGAAAATAGGCGAAGCTATTAGAAAAACAAAAGAGCAATTGGATCTACTCTTTTCTAAGAAAAGGGTATCTAGGGATTTTGGTGAGAAGTCTGAAATTCAGGCTGAAATATCAAGCCTTCAAGAATTGAGGGCAAAGCTGTTCGGTGATAGGGATGAAATAGAAGTCCAGCGAAATCAGTTTGAAGCCAAGGTAAAAGACCTTAATGCAAAAACTCATGACCTTAAGACCAGCATTCGTGATAGGACGGGGTCGAAAGGGCAGGACTGGTATGCAAGATTGGAAGCGAGAAAGCAGCTAAGGCAGGCCCGATAAAGGGAAAATCAACCTATGATTGCTTTGGTTATGGAAGGCGGTCTCAAATCTGAAATGCAACACCTGGCCCATGAGGTAGGGTGTGAAGATGACGAGAAGATTCCAGCAGTTGCAGCCTGAAGAGCGGGTGATGCTGCAGACGCTGAAAGAGCAAGGACGGAGCGTGCGATTCATCGGCCGGAGCTTGGGACGCAGCGCGGCGAGCCTGAGCCGTGAATTGCGGCGCAACCAGCACGATGGCGGCTACGCATGGAAGACGGCACAAGCGGCCTGTGTGGCGCGACGCCGAGCAACACGCCCTGCGGCCAAGCTCGATCCCGATGGGCCGCTGTGGCCACTGGTAGCCCACATGCTGGGCT